>NZ_FPAQ01000088.1 GCF_900116405.1 Halomonas saccharevitans
CAGATACCCCCGGTTCCAAGGCCGGTCCACCGCACTCTTGTCGCGATTGACCGTGAGCCTGAGCGAATTCTCGAGAAAATCACTCAGGCTGGTCATGACGCGCTCGCCTGCTCGCCGACTCCTGACATACACCTGCATGTCGTCGGCGTAGCGGCAGAAGCAGTGGCCGCGACGTTCCAGTTCCTTGTCCACGTCATCCAGCAGGGTATTCGCCAGCAGCGGACTCAGCGGTCCGCCCTGGGGCGTCCCCTGCCGGCGTGGCGCGGCCAAGCCGTCCTGGAACATCCCGGCTTCCAGATAGCGACGGATCAAGCGCAACGCGCGCTTGTCGCGGATGCGGCGCGCGACCCGCGCCATCAGCAGGTCGTGGTTCACCCGGTCGAAGAAGGCTTTCAGGTCAAGGTCGACCACCCAGCGGTGGCCGGCAGTGACGTGGACCTTCATGGCCGAAACGGCCTGTTGGGCGCTGCGCCCTGGGCGGTAGCCGTAGCTCGATGCGGAGAACCCCGGATCAAAGATCGGCGTCAGCACCTGCAGCAACGCCTGCTGGATCAACCGGTCTGTGACCGTGGGGATGCCGAGCTGTCGCGTCCCGCCCTTGGGCTTGGGGATCTCAACAGCTCGGACCGGGCTGGGGTGGTACTCACCGGTCAGCAGCCGCTCGCGCAGCGTCGGCCAGTGTTGCTTCAGGTAGTCGGCCAGCTGGTGCACCGTCATGCCGTCGGCACCCGGTGCGCCCTTGTTGGCGACCACCCTACGGTAAGCCCGCGCCATGTTGGCCGTCTCTACCACGGCCTCCATGAGCGGGGCGGGCTCCGCTTTCGTCCACGATGACGACGCCGGGAACGTCTCGACGCTCACCGGCCGGGACTCAGGATACTGCCCCTGCCCCTCTGGGTGAGTGACGGTATTAGCGCCAGGGTCTGTCTTCATGATCGATCCTCGAGACGTCATCGCCTACTCGCGGTTCTTCATGTTCGGCCCTTGGTGCCGCGGTGAACCGGCACTTACTATGGCCTCTGCTGACGTCTGGTGGCCCATCCCGTCGCCTCTCGACGCCGGTAGCAGCGTGGCAGACCACCAGATCTCCCAGGGTAAGACGCGCGACCTTCCTGCTTATGCCTGTCGGATATACGTCATGACGTTCCGTGCAAGTACCGGGCTTTGATGAATTGGGCCATCTCACCCCGCCATGACGCCTCGTATCCGCTTCCTGTTCGTCAGGCCAGCGTTTTGCCTCGGGCTTCCTTCAGATTCCCCCTCGCGGGAGACACCCTTGCCGTCGGCTAGCACTTCCCCTTGCCGGGCGTGCAGGGGACTTCCACCCCCAAGTCATCCCGAGGCACCACCCTCGGGAACAGCGCCAGTCAGGCGCTGCGCGCCATGCCTGGCGCACCCA
>NZ_FPAQ01000086.1 GCF_900116405.1 Halomonas saccharevitans
GAAAGCTCAGTTGGCTAGAGCGCACCCCCGGACGTTCTGCAAAGAGAAGGGTGAGGTCGCGGGGTTTATTCAAGTCTGCCCAGACCCACCATTTGCAGGATCAGAGGGGCCTTAGCTCAGCTGGGAGAGCGCCTGCCTTGCACGCAGGAGGTCAGCGGTTCGATCCCGCTAGGCTCCACCATCCTTCCCACAACAGTCCAAGACAGAGACCAGCGGCAAGCCAGACGGCTTCCCACTGTTCTCTGAACAGTGCTCTTTAACAATGTGAATCATGCTGACAAACGTTTCTTCCGAGAGGAAGAGACACGAGATACGTCTCAAGCGTATCCGGCAATTGTCGATTGTCATCGCGGACCAGACCTCTTGGGGTTATATGGTCAAGCGATGAAGCGCACACGGTGGATGCCTAGGCAGCCAGAGGCGATGAAAGACGTGGAAGCCTGCGATAAGGCTCGGCGAGGTGGCAAACAACCTGCGACCCGGGCATTTCTGAATGGGGAAACCCACCCACGGTAACGTGGGTATCCTGCACTGAATACATAGGTGTCAGGAGGCGAACCGGGGGAACTGAAACATCTCATTACCCCGAGGAAAAGAAATCAACCGAGATTCCCCTAGTAGCGGCGAGCGAACGGGGACCAGCCCTTAAGCACCATGACTGATAGACGAAGCGGTTGGGAAGCCGCGCGATACAGGGTGATAGCCCCGTAGTCGAAATCTGATTGGTGTGAAATCGAGTAGGTCGGGGCACGAGAAACCTTGACTGAAGACGGGGGGACCATCCTCCAAGGCTAAATACTCCTGGCTGACCGATAGTGAACCAGTACCGTGAGGGAAAGGCGAAAAGAACCCCGGAGAGGGGAGTGAAATAGATCCTGAAACCGTGTGCGTACAAGCAGTGGGAGCAGACTCGTTCTGTGACCGCGTACCTTTTGTATAATGGGTCAGCGACTTATTTTCAGTGGCGAGCTTAACCGTATAGGGGAGGCGTAGGGAAACCGAGTCTTAACTGGGCGACCAGTCGCTGGGAATAGACCCGAAACCGGGCGATCTATCCATGAGCAGGTTGAAGGTTGAGTAACATCAACTGGAGGACCGAACCAGGATCTGTTGAAAAAGATTTGGATGACTTGTGGATCGGAGTGAAAGGCTAATCAAGCCCGGAGATAGCTGGTTCTCCTCGAAAGCTATTTAGGTAGCGCCTCACGTAGCACCGCCGGGGGTAGAGCACTGTTTCGGCTAGGGGGTCATCCCGACTTACCAACCCGAGGCAAACTCCGAATACCGGTGAGTGACGCGTGGGAGACACACAGCGGGTGCTAACGTCCGTTGTGAAAAGGGAAACAACCCAGACCGTCAGCTAAGGTCCCCAAATCCTGGTTAAGTGGGAAACGATGTGGGAAGGCTCAGACAGCTAGGAGGTTGGCTTAGAAGCAGCCATCCTTTAAAGAAAGCGTAATAGCTCACTAGTCGAGTCGGCCTGCGCGGAAGATGTAACGGGGCTCAAACCAGGT
>NZ_FPAQ01000085.1 GCF_900116405.1 Halomonas saccharevitans
TGAATCGTGTTCTGGCAGGAACATCTTGATTCTACAAGAGAAAACCACTCGCCATCTTCGTTTTCAGGACGCCCTCATGAATAAGCCGGGGTCTAGTGTATCATACACTACTACTTGACTATGCATCCCCATAGGCTAGATTTATCAAAGACTTACCACTAACTTACTATGCGACAAACCTCAAAAAAATAGAAAAAATATATAACTTTGCTGTTGTCCCTGACTGACAGTCAACACCGGCCTTCATTATCGTTGACCCACGGTTGAAATTTCAGATTTATAGGTTGCAAGAGAGACTAAACACTATGAGAATAGCTAAGTCTACAGCACCCTGATTTTCTAGCTACAATAAAGGCGTTTTATTAACACCCGCTTTGTCTTGGCACCTCCATATATTTTGTATAATTCGTAAACATCTGGCACCTCCTGAAAATAATAGTTAGCACGAATCCATTTAACAAAATTTTGTTTGGTTTTATTATTTTGATACCATTTTTGCTTGTACTCTTTGCGGTACTGCTCGTAAGCCTCATCGACAATATGATTACAGGTAGGACACTCTTGCTTAGACATTGGATTTATCTCCTTAAGGTTTATATATGGTTTTTACCTTGTTTACTTTGATTAAAAGGAACCTACCCGCTTGCCTAGGGCAAGCCCTCAAACAGTTTTTAAGATTTTCTTGTACTAATAAATCCCCTATTCGGTTTTAATCCTGGATACAAGGCTTATCACTGGTGGGTTTCTCTTGTAGATCGTAATAACGTCACCGAAGGTGTTTGGAACGTTCTTTTCGTCTTCACCCCAGACCATGAAGAACTTACACTATCTCTTGTTATTTTTCATTGTATGTCACGTCCCCACATACCCCTTACAAGAGTCTGTGTAGTTTAAGATGCTTTAAGCCAGCGCTGGATTGTCTTAGTGCTGGCATCAAGTTCTTTAGCGATTGTTTTATGAGTGTCCCCACTATCCGCCATCTCTTTAGCTTTCTTCTTAAGCTGTTCTTTAGATGCCTTCTTAGGTGTAGAAGGTGCTTCCATCATAATACTTTCGTCAATAATACATTTCTTTTTCAATGCCCTTTCAATCTCTTTAGAATCTTCAAGAGTTGGCACGATATGAACGGTAGGTTCTTCCTGATCTTCAAACTGTCTGATAGGAGTTCTACAAATGCTTTGAACCATAGATTCGGTTGAGCGCTCGTATCGAAGTGCTACTTTACCTTCAGCAACATCAATGCCCATCATTTCAAGCATTCTAACGTTCATTTGATCTTCAATAGTATTCGGATTGCCATGCACAAGGTTGATGGTATAAATATGATCGGTGTAAGTATTCAGGCCACGAGCATCAAAAGGGATAACCGTTGCCTTCTCATAATCAGAAAAAGGGAAAAACACCCAAGAATGGACTTGCACGAGTGTCTTGTTATCCCTGAACCCGCCTCATTCATCAGGGCACAGAACGAGCGTGTTGAGTCCATCGATTGCCGGTACCGACCTGCTTCAACCTCATGCGGTCGCTTGGTAGAC
>NZ_FPAQ01000083.1 GCF_900116405.1 Halomonas saccharevitans
CTACCAAGCGACCGCATGAGGTTGAAGCAGGTCGGTACCGGCAATCGATGGACTCAACACGCTCGTTCTGTGCCCTGATGAATGAGGCGGGCTAAGCGCAGCGGAGCTAAAATTTCTCATGAGGCTGGCCCGCGGCAATGCCTTGGTCTTGCGACGTCAGGCAGAACGTGGAGCACTGCAGGCATGGGCCTCAAGCGCCCAGGAGGCTGCCAGACCCTCTTCAACAGACTCCCACACCTTAAAGATCCTGATGATCTCGGATGTCTACTTCCCGCGTGTCAACGGGGTTTCGACTTCCATTACCAGCTTCTGCGCCGCCCTGAAGCGCCTGGGCCATTCGGTGACGCTGGTCTGCCCCGCCTATCCGGTAGGTCAGACGGACACACCGGGGATATGGCGTATATCTTCCCGTGGTGTACTCGGTGATCCGGAGGATCGCATGATGCACTACCGCGATGTGTTGGCGCTCTCATCATCCCAGTATGCCATCCACTCTTTCGACCTGATCCATGTACATACGCCCTTTGTCGCGCACTATGCGGGCATCACCTTGGGCAGGCGCCTGGATATTCCCGTGGTGGCGACCTACCACACCCTCTTCGAAGAGTATCTGCACCACTATGTGCGATGGTTGCCGCGGCCTTGGCTGTGTTTCATTGCAAGGCGACTTGCGGTGCGCCAATGCCACCAGCTAAGCGCTGTCATCGCTCCCTCTCGCGCCATGCGCGAGGCCCTTGAACACTATGGGGTGACAACGCCAATCGCGGTGATTCCCACCGGCCTGAATCTAGAAGCCTTTACGCACCCTCATGAAGAGCACGACTTTCGCACCACCTATGGCCTGCCACCAACAGCCAGGCTACTTCTCTATGTAGGACGCGCCGCCCATGAGAAGAACATCGGGTTTCTGATTGATATGCTGCCGCAGGTGCTAGCCCACCACCCCAACGCTCGGTTGATCATTACGGGCGAAGGCCCCGCCCAGGCGGCGCTGGCCCGGCGAGCGAGAGAGGCGGGGCTCGAACAGTTCGTTCACTTTCTCGGCTACCTGGATCGCGACGGCCCTCTGCAGGCCGCCTACCGTGCCGCTGACGCATTCGTCTTCGCCTCGCGCACCGAAACTCAGGGCCTGGTACTGCTCGAAGCCCTGGCATTGGGCACTCCGGTGATTTCCACCGCGGTGATGGGCACCTGTGATGTGCTGGTGGATGGCCAAGGCTGCCTGATCGCTGAGGAGACCCACGTCGACTTCGCCGCCAAGGTCAACCGCATACTAAGCGACTCGACACTGCGCGAAGAGCTCGTTCGCCGAGGTCCGGCTCATGCCGCGCGGTGGCATGAAGATACCCAGACGGCAATGCTCGCGAAGGTTTATCAGCGATGTGTGACATTGGAGGTAAGATAAGCGATTGCCTTCTTGTTGGATTTCAAGCATTTCGACCTTGGCATACAAGCTGTCAAAAACCTTCCATCAACATATACTAAAAAAAGAGACCAGCATACGGTTACCCACTGAATATCAATGGGTTGGAATGCGGCACTGGGGTCTACTGACGCTCCCGGACGGCTGTAGGTGTAGGATCCCGGATGATCAGATCGCCTATAGAAGTTATCCTCTGCTAGCAGCCAGAGAGCTTCTACAGCAATTCATTCGGGAGCAGGTTCATG
>NZ_FPAQ01000081.1 GCF_900116405.1 Halomonas saccharevitans
ACCACTATTACCGCCTGCAACGTTTGCCCGTTGCCGGCAGCGGATGCGTACTTTACGGCTTGGAGCCGACGCATGCAACCCCGTGCGTCAGAAAAATATAGCTCACTGCGACTCGGAGCGCCATGCGTTGTGTTGCCTTTGTTCGTGGCCACGCCGAGATCGGCCCGCAACGCCGCTTCTACCCTGCGTGATGAGCGTGACCGAAGCATGGGTACACGCCCCGCCCACACGCCTCAACACAGGGCCACAGCCCTTGCGGAGACCCACCGCAACGCTATCCCACGACACGGCTCACGACCCTCCGACTCTGGACGGTCGATTAAAGATGCGCAGGCTCAGATCACGAAGAGGTCGACGAAACGATGCACCGCGGTCTGCTCCAGGCGCGCCTGATCACCGCAGAGCTCGACGATCTGCGCGCAGCGACCGGCCGGAAAGCGCGTGGCCAAGTTGTGCGCAAACTTTTCTTCCAGCAGCGGAATGCCCTCCGCCCGCCGGCGACGGTGGCCGATGGGATAGTCCACCGCGACCTTCTCCGTGGCACTGCCGTCCTTGAAGAAGACCTGGACGGCGTTGGCGATGGCGCGCTTCTGCGGATCGTAGTAGTCCCGGGAATACGTCTGATCCTCGACGACCTCCATCTTCCCGCGCAGCTCATCGATCCGCGGATGGGCCTCGTGGAAGGCATCCTCATAGTGCTCGGCGGTAAGGCTGCCGAAGATCAGCGGCACGGCGGTCATGTATTGAAGGCAGTGATCCCTGTCGGCGGGATTGGCCAGGTCGCCCGACTTGGAGATGATGCGGATCGCCGAGTCGTGGGTGGTCAGCACGATGCGCTCGATCTCATCCAGCCGGTCCTTCACCTGGGAGTGCAGGGTCACCGCCGCCTCGCAGGCGGTCTGGGCATGGAACTCGGCCGGGAAGGAGATCTTGAACAGGATGTTCTCCATCACGTGGCTGCCGAGCTCGCGCTGGAAGGTGAACCGGCGCTCCTCCTCCGGCTTGGTGGCCAGGTCGCGATTGGTATGGCTGAAGAGCACGTCGTAGAAGCCCCACTGCGGGGCTGTCAGCACGCCCGGGATGCCCATCTCGCCGCGCATGGCGATATCGGCCAGGCGCACGGCGCGGGAGGTGGCGTCCCCGGCGGCCCAGCTCTTGCGCGAGCCCGCATTCGGCGCATGACGGTAAGTACGCAGGCTCTGGCCGTCGACGAAGGCATGGGAGAGGGCCGCGAGCAGGCGCTCGCGATCGGCTCCCATCAGCTTCGCCACCACGGCGGTGGAGGCCACCTTGACCAGCACCACATGATCGAGCCCGACCCGATTGAAGGAGTTGTCGAGCGCCAGCACGCCCTGAATCTCGTGAGCCATGACCATCGCCTCGAGCACCTGGCGCATGGTCAACGGCTCGCGCCCATCGGCGACACGCTGCTGGGAGAGATGATCGGCCACGGCCAGGATACCCCCCAGGTTGTCGGAGGGATGGCCCCATTCGGCGGCCAGCCAGGTGTCGTTATAGTCCAGCCAGCGAATGATGGCCCCGATGTCCCAGGCCGCCTTGACCGGATCGAGGCGGAAGGAGGTGCCGGGCACACGCGCACCGTGAGGCACCACGGTACCCTCGACGATCGGCCCCAGGTGTTTGGTGCACTCGGGAAAGCGCAGCGCCAGCAAGCCGCAGCCCAGGGT
This sequence comes from Halomonas saccharevitans, assembly GCF_900116405.1. Classification (GTDB taxonomy): domain Bacteria; phylum Pseudomonadota; class Gammaproteobacteria; order Pseudomonadales; family Halomonadaceae; genus Halomonas; species Halomonas saccharevitans. The sequence goes on from NZ_FPAQ01000081.1 coordinate 1,689, forward strand.
ATCCATCAGACAGTGGCGTGCCGTCTGCAGCGCTTCGTCGCTGTCGATCGTGAACTCGAGGACGTAGTCGGCGAGGGTCTGCAGCTCTTCGTCATACTCCGGGCGCACGTTGGTTTCCACGGTGCTCATCGGGTGCCTCCTGCTGTCGCGAATCGGTCGGTGTTTCGTAAGCGGTCCACAAACCCCACCTGTTGCGGCGTGAGTCAGACCGGTAGAGTCTCTTTCCAGCGCCAGGGAAGCAGTGTGTCGAGATCCTCAC
>NZ_FPAQ01000079.1 GCF_900116405.1 Halomonas saccharevitans
CATGAACCTGCTCCCGAATGAATTGCTGTAGAAGCTCTCTGGCTGCTAGCAGAGGATAACTTCTATAGGCGATCTGATCATCCGGGATCCTACATCTACACAAAAGGGCCCGCGATATCGCGGGCCCTTTTCATTGCGCTGCCGGAACGTCCTAGGCGACGTCGGCGGCCTTCTGGAAGTGCTCTCTGGCGTGGTGGTAGAGCACGCCGGCGTAGCCGTTGCGCTGCATGACCTTGAGGATCTTCGCCGGGTTGTTGTCCTCCAGCGCCTTGTGCAATTTTGCCCGCTGCTCGGCATCGAGGGCTTCGTACCAGTGGAAGGGCTCGCCGCGCGCGTCGCCGTCCTCGGCCTTGGCGATGAGGTCCATCTCGACGCGACCGCCGTGGCGGTAGAGGATGTCGTAGCCCTCCTGCAGGAGAGTCGACGGCACGTCGCTCGGCTTCTCGAGACCTTCCAGCACGTTGTAGTAGTAATAGCTCAGCGGTTGCATTTGGCTTCTCCGGGGGTAGGCCATGGATCCGTCCCTGGCATGTGCTCCTGAACCTTCATCCTGCCTTAGCCATGGCGAGGCGCTCAACCGAAAAATGCACCCCCGGCGCTTCCGTCGCCTCACCCCCCGAAGATATCCGGCCAGTGGGCGTCGGCCGCCTCGATCTTGCCGGGTATGTCGCGCTCCCAGCGCCACTGAATCCACTTGCTGTAGTTCAGGTAGAGCCGGTCATCGACGATCCTCCATGCCTCGGGCACGGTCGAGGCGGCCTCGCCGTTGGCCGCCGCCCAGGCGCACCAGCCGCCGTACTGCGGGGCATAGGCCTCGGGGTCGGCCTGGAAGAGGTCGCGATGCTCGGCCGAGGCGAACTGCCAGGTGGCCTCGTGCCACTCCCACTGGAACTCGGCCGAGCCCGCCACCGGCTCGCCCTGGGTAAAGTAGGCCACCGGATCGGTGCCGCCGATGGCCAGGCCGTCCCGGGTGAAGATGCGCCCGTCGGCGGCCGCGCCCAGCGACCAGGCCAGGCCGATCGCCAGGGCGAGGGCCATCCACCAGCGTTTGCGATTCATGATCGGTCTCCTTTAGAGCCTGCGTTCATGGCGCTCTGTCGCGATGCGGCTCCCGGCCTTACAGGCGGGCTCGTTGAGGCGCCTCTCATATATGGAAGGGATTTCCACTGGTGCCACGGCTGGGCTACCATGTCGGCTCGATTCCCTGTTCTGGAGCCCGCATGAGCTTTTACGTCTATCTCTCCGGCGAGATCCACACCGACTGGCGCGACGAGATCCAGCGCGGCGCCGAGGCCGCCGGCCTCGATGTCGTCTTCACCTCGGCGGTCACCGATCACGATGCCAGCGATGCCGCCGGCGACCACCTGGGCCCGCAGAGCGAGGGCTTCTGGCGCGACCACAAGTCGTCCAAGGTGAACGCCATCCGCACCAAGACGCTGATCGAGCAGAGCGACCTGGTGGTGGTGCGCTTCGGCGACCAGTACAAGCAGTGGAACGCGGCCTTCGATGCCGGCTACTGCGCCGCCCTGGGCAAGCCCTACGTCACCCTCCACGGCGAGTCGATCATCCACCCGCTGAAGGAGGTCGACGCCTCGGCCATGGCCTGGGCCACCACCACCGACCAGGTGGTCGAGATCCTGCGCTACGTCCTCAAGGCCTGAGGCCGCAAGAGCCACGCGCTCGGCCGGGCCCCCGCCTGGCCGAGCGCGTGCGCTGTGCTAGCTTGAAGGGACCGGGCAGGGCCACCTGCCGCTCACCGCGAGGTGGCCCTTCATGCTGTTCATCACCAATCGCTTTCCCACCCAGAGCATCCGCACCCGGGCCAATCGCCCCTTCGCCTTCGATCTCAAGAACAACGCGGCCAGCAACTCCGTCTTCTACTGCGAGGAGGTCGGTTTGGGGCAGTATCAGGAGGTCGGCAGCAAGGCGTTTCTGCGCCGCCTCAAGGAATCCAACGCCCGGCAGGTGCTGATCTATCTCCACGGCTTCTCCAACCTGCCCGAGGACGTGTTCGTCGCGGTACGTGAGTTCCAGGCCCTCTGCGATGCCAGCGCCCACGGCGAGGTGCTGGTGGTGCCGCTGATCTGGCCCTGCGACAACGACCTGGGTGTCGTCAACCCGCCTCATTCATCAGGGCACAGAACGAGCGTGTTGAGTCCATCGATTGCCGGTACCGACCTGCTTCAACCTCATGCGGTCGCTTGGTAGAC
>NZ_FPAQ01000074.1 GCF_900116405.1 Halomonas saccharevitans
AGCTGGAGGCGCGCCAGGATGGTCTCGAAGGTGCCGTCATCGCGCCACTGGCGGAACCGGTCATAGACGGTCTTCCACGGGCCGTAGCGTTCTGGCAGATCGCGCCACTTGGCGCCCGAGCAGAGGATCCAGAAGATGCCGTTCAGCACCTGGCGGTCATCGCGGCGGGGGCGCCCCGTTCTCTGCGGCGGTGACACGATGTCCTCGATGATGGCCCAGCCGTTGTCGGAGATCTCGTAGCGTCCTGCCATGGGTCACCTATGCTGCTGTGGCATAGGTGACATTAGCAAATTCAAGTTTTCGGACAAAGCCTAGACCATAACGGCGGTACATCAACGAAAACGCCCGGCACTAAGCCGGGCGTTTTGGTCATGCTGTCGCGCATGGAGACTCAGCCGGTAGGCGTCTCGAAGACCCAGGTCGTGCCCTCGCGGGAATCCTTGAGGATGATCCCCAGCGCGGCGAGCTCGTCGCGGATCCCATCGGCGCGAGCGAAGTCCTTGGCCTTCTTGGCCGCGGCACGCGCCTCGATCTGCGCCTGGATCTCGTCTTCCGAGAGCGGCAGGTCAGCGGCACCGGCCTTGAGGAAGCTCGCCGGGTCCTGCTGCAGCAGCCCCAGCACCCTGCCCAGGCGCTTTAGCTCGGCGGCCAGCGCCGGGGCCCGGTCCGGCGCGTCCTTCCTGGCGCGATTGAGCTCGCGGGCCAGGTCAAAGAGCACCGAGAGCGCCTCGGGAGTGTTGAAGTCGTCATCCATGGCGGCGATGAAGCGCGCGTCGTAGCCGCCCTCGCCCGGCTGATCGAGCGTTGTCGCCTCAGCGGCAGTGCTGTCGAGCGCCAGCCCTTCAAGTGCATTGTAAAAGCGCTCCAGCGACTTGCGGGCGTCGGCCAGCGACTCGGGGGCGTAGTTGATCGGGCTGCGGTAGTGGCTCGCCACCAGCAGGTAGCGCACCACCTCCGGATCGTGGTGCTCGAGCACGTCGCGGATGGTGAAGAAGTTGCCCAGCGACTTGGACATCTTCTCCTGGTTCACCCGCACCGCCCCGGCGTGCATCCAGGTATTGACGTAGCGTTGGCCGGTGGCGGCTTCGCTCTGGGCGATCTCGTTCTCGTGGTGCGGGAACATCAGATCCGGACCGCCGCCATGGATATCGAAGGTCTCCCCCAGGCAGCAGGTAGACATCGCCGAGCACTCGATGTGCCAGCCGGGGCGCCCCTCGCCCCAGGGCGACGACCAGCTCGTCTCAGCGGGCTTGGCCGCCTTCCAGAGCACGAAGTCCAGCGGGTCCTCCTTGTGCTCGTCCACCTCGATGCGCGCACCTGAACGCATCTCGTCCGGGTCGCGATTGCTCAGCGCGCCGTAGGTTGAGAAGCGGCGCACCCGGTAATAGACGTCGCCGTTGTCGGCGGCGTAGGCGAAGCCCTTGTCGATCAGCGTTTCGATCATGGCGATGATCTCGCCGATATGGCCGGTGGCGCGAGGCTCGCTGTCAGGCGGCAGCACGGAAAGTCGTGCCTCGTCCTCGTGCATAGCGGCAATCATGCGCTCGGTGAGCGCGGCGATGGTTTCGCCGTTCTCGTCGGCCCGCTTGAGGATCTTGTCGTCGATGTCGGTGACGTTGCGCACGTAGGTCACCTCGAAGCCCCGCGCGCGCAGGTAGCGGGTGATGACGTCGAAGGCCACCATCACCCGGGCGTGGCCCAGGTGGCAGTAGTCGTAGACGGTCATGCCGCAGACGTACATGCGCACCTTGCCGGGCTCGAGCGGTGTAAGCGGCTCCTTGCGGCGCGTCAGCGTGTTGTAGATCTGCATGGCGCTCATGCTCATCCTTTATTGTCTTGCGCGGTCTTCTGGCTTTCCTGCTTCTTCACCTTGGCCCAGCCGTCCTTGAGGCCCACGGTGCGGTTGAACACCAGCTTGCCATCGCGGCAGGCGTGGCGATCAGCGCAGAAGTAACCGACGCGTTCGAACTGGAAACGGCTCTCGGGCGTGGCCTCGGCGAGGCTCGGCTCGCCGATCGCCTGCACGGTAATCAGCGAGTCGGGATTGAGATGGTCGAGGAAATCGGCATCCTTGTCCTTGTCGGGCTGCTCGACCTGGAAGAGGTTGTCGTACAGACGCACCTCCATGGGCACGCCGTGCTCGGCGCTGACCCAGTGGATCACGCCCTTGACCTTGCGGCCTTCCGGGTTCTTGCCGAGGGTGTCGAAGTCCACGGAGCAGCGCAGCTCCTCGACCTCGCCGCTCTCACCCTTGATCACCTCGTCGCAGCAGATCACGTAGCTGTTGCGCAGGCGCACCTCCTTGCCCGGCGCCAGCCGGAAAAACTTCTTGGGCGGCTCTTCCATGAAGTCGTCGGCGTCGATGTAGAGCTCCCGGGTCAGGGGCACACGGCGCACTGCCATGTCCTCGCGTGCCGGGTGACCGGGCACCTCGTAGACCTCTTCATGCCCCTCGGGCACGTTGGTCAGCACCACCTTGAGCGGCTTGAGCACGGCCATGGCCCGCGGGGCGTTGTCCTCGAGATCCGAGCGGATGGCGTGATAGAGCATGGCGATGTCCACCAGGCCGCCGTCGGCACGGGTCACGCCGATCATGTCGCAGAACTTGCGAATCGAGCCCGGCGTGTAGCCGCGGCGCCGCATGCCGGAGATGGTCGGCAGGCGCGGATCGTCCCAGCCGTCGACGATCTGCTCGTCCACCAGCAGCTTGAGCTTGCGCTTGGAGGTCAGGGTGTAGTTGAGGTTGAGCCGCGCGAACTCGATCTGGCGCGGGGTCACCGGTACCGGCAGGTTGTCGAGAAACCACTCGTAAAGCGGGCGGTGATCCTCGAACTCCAGGGTGCAGACGGAGTGGCTCACGCCCTCGAGGGCATCGGACTGCCCGTGGGTGAAGTCGTAGGAGGGGTAGATCTTCCACGTGTCGCCGGTCTGGTGGTGGCTGGCGTGGCGGATGCGGTAGAGGATCGGGTCGCGCAGATTGATGTTAGACGAGGCCATGTCGATCTTGGCCCGCAGCACCTTCTCGCCCTCGGCGAACTCGCCCACGCGCATGCGCTCGAGCAGGTCGAGGTTCTCGTCCGCGTCGCGCTCTCTATAGGGGCTCGGCTTGCCCGCCTCGGTCAGGGTACCGCGGTACTCGCGGATCTCGTCCGGCGAGAGGTCGTCGACGTAGGCCTTGCCCTCACGCACCAGGTGCTGAGCCCAGGCATAGAGCTGGTCAAAGTAGTCCGAGGCGAAGCGCACCGGGCCGGCCCACTCGAAGCCCAGCCAGCTCACGTCCTCCTTGATGGCGTCGATGTAGGCCTGCTCTTCCTTGGCCGGGTTGGTGTCGTCGAAGCGCAGATGACAGTCGCCACCGAAGTGTTCGGCAAGCCCGAAGTTCAGACAGATCGACTTGGCGTGGCCGATGTGCAGGAAGCCGTTGGGCTCCGGCGGAAAGCGCGTGACGACCTTCCCGGTACGCCCGGCCTCGATCTCTTCGCGGATCTGGTTGCGGATGAAGTTCGGCGCGCTGGTAGTCTCGGTGGTCATGTCGGTGGGGCAACCTCTGGTTGAATCGCGGGCCTGGCTCGGTGCACGGACAGGACATGAAGGCCATTCTCCCGCCTTCGCGCATCGAAGCAAAACCGCTATTATAGCGCCACGCCCATGGGCAGCGCCAAGGCGCATCCCCCATTGCTCCCTTTACCGCACACAGGAACGCATCGATGATCGTACTTCAGACCAACTTCGGCGATATCACCATCGCCCTCAATCACGACCAGGCCCCGAAGACCGCCGCCAACTTCGAGCAGTACGTGCGCGACGGCTTTTATGACGGCACCCTCTTCCACCGCGTGATCCCGGGCTTCATGGTCCAGGGCGGCGGCTTTGACAGCGACTTCAACCAGAAGCCGACCCGGGACCCGATCGACAATGAAGCCGATAACGGCCTGACCAACACCAAGGGCACCCTGGCCATGGCGCGCACTCAGGATCCCCATTCGGCCACCGCGCAGTTCTTCATCAATATTGCCGACAACGACTTCCTCAATCACAGCGGCAAGAGCATCCAGGGCTGGGGCTACTGCGTGTTCGGCGAAGTGGTCGAGGGCATGGACGTGGTCGAGAAGATCAAGGACGTCTCCACGACCCGTCGCGGCATGCACGCCGACGTGCCCGCCGAGGACGTGATCATTCAAAAGGCATACGTGAAGGACGACTCTGCGGTCTGATCCCCACCACGCTCGCACGCACGCCCGCCAGGGCCCTTGAGGTCCGGCGGGCGTGGTGCGTTTCACCCTCCGAAACGCGCCACCGGCGAACCCTTCCCTCTGCCAACCGGGCCGACCTTGACTGCTCCCCTCTCTGAAGGAAGGGGATTCCCCATTCACCAAGAACTGGACACAGAGACAGGCTCCATGCCGCTTACATTCTCTCCAAGGGCTAACACCGCCAGCCCGGCGGCTTTAATGTTGACCGCAGCGTTCACGTCACGGTCGTGCTCTGCGGCGCACTCGGGGCATGTCCAGGCGCGAATCTGCAACGGCATCTCGGGCATCACGTACCCGCAGGCGGAGCATCGCTTGCTCGACGGATACCACGGGTCAATGGCCGATACCTGTCGATCCGCCCAGGTCGCCTTGTATTCCACCTGGCGCACAAATTCGCCCCACCCTGCATCGCTGATCGACTTAGCCAGCGAGCGGTTGCGCAGCATGTTCTTCACCTTGAGGGATTCGACGCAGATCACTTGGTTCTCGTTGACGATACTGCGGGACAGCTTGTGCAAGCGGTCCATCCGGCAATCGGAGATTTTGGCGTGAAG
>NZ_FPAQ01000072.1 GCF_900116405.1 Halomonas saccharevitans
CTCGGCAGGCGCTTCGTCCACTTCCACGCGGTACGGCGCCGGTGATCACTGAGCGTCTGGGCCTGTTCAGGATCATAGCCACCTGAGGTGGCGTTGCGGCGCAGTTCACGACTGATCGTGCTGCCGTGGAGGCCCAGCTCCCTGCCGATCTGGCGCTGGCTGATGCCCAAGTCATAGCGGGCGTGGATCTGGTATCGTTGGATCTGGGTCAGCTGTCGGTATCCCATGCTCTGCTTCACTTTGGTCGGTAAAGCAGGGAGGGTATCGGCGCTGGCCCTCCTACCTCTACCGTGTGGTCCAAAGCGCTGCAGTTATTCTATGAATCCAGGATGGAGAGGCACGACTATCGCCGTCCAGGAGGCGGCGCTTCTCCGCAGGCGATTCTCAACATCAAGGACGTGGCCGAATTTGAGGATAATTGGAGAATCCTCCCTGAATATCAGGCTGACGATGGTCTCGCATAACCAATGCAGGTACGACGACGCCAACTACATTGCGCCTCCGGCTCCATTCCGTGGGCGCGCATGCTGCAAGCGTTATACATCAGGAAAATCTCAATGGCTGCTCATGGCCGTCAGCTGAAGGATCGTAGTAGAAATAACCGGCTCGCTGATGATGTTTTCATCCTCCTCAACGAGCCGTATCCCCAGACCTACTGACTGACCAATTTCGCCCGACTCGTCCCGTTGCCCAGCGGTTCCACCTGGATCTGCACCGGGATGCGCTCGTGCATCTCCTGCACGTGGGAGATCACGCCGACCCGGCGGCCCAGGGCCTGCAGGCCGTCGAGAGCCTCCATGGCGAGCGCCAGGGAATGCGGGTCGAGGCTGCCGAAGCCCTCGTCGATGAACAGCGACTCGATGGTGAGCTCGCCGGAGGCCATGGAGGCGAGCCCTAGCGCCAGGGCCAGCGAGACCAGGAAGGTCTCGCCGCCGGAGAGCGAGTGCACCGAGCGGCGCTCGTCGCCCATGTCGACATCCACCACCAGTAGGCCCAGGGGGCTGCCGCCGCGCACCAGCCGATAGCGGCGGGAAAGGCCGCTCAGGTGCGCGTTGGCGTGCTCCAGCAGTTGCTCGAGGTTGTAGGCCTGGGCGATGCGCCGGAAGGCCTTGCCGTCGGCGGAGCCGATCAGCTCGCTGATCTGGCCCCAGCGGCGGAACTCGGCCTGGGCGGCCTCCAGCTCGGCCTGGCCGGCCTTGCGACGCTCGCGCTTACGAGCGTCATCGCTCAGGGCGAAGGCGGCCTTGTCCCGGGCCCGCTGGGCCTCGTCCAGGCGCGGCGTCAGTTCGGCCTGGGCCTCCTCCAGCGCCTCCCGGCGGCGGCGCAGCGCCTCGGCCACGGCGTCGCCGAGCAGCGCCTCGTCGCGCTCCTCTTGGCTCGCTTCCTCCGTCTCCTCGATCAGGCCCTGGTCGCGGCGGTGGCGCAGCAGGGCGTCGCGCCGCTCGTTGAGTGTTGCGGCGGCGCGCTGTCGGGCCTGGTCGGCGGCCTCGATCTGTCGCTCCTCGTCGCGGGCCGTCTCCTCGGATTGGGCGAGCAGCCGGTCAAGGGTGGCGTCGGTCAGTTCGGGGTGCGCCGCTCGCCAGTCGGCGAGCTCGCGGTCGAGGGTGTCGCGCTCCCGGCGCAGCCCCTCGAGGCGCTCGGCCTCGTGCTCGACTTGCTGGGCGAGGCGCTGCTGCGCCTGCTGGGCGGCGTGCCAGCGCGCCTGGGCGGCGTCGCGGTCCTGGCGGGCCTGCTCCTGGCTGGCGTCGAGGTGCTGCTGCCAGGCGTCCGGCGAGGCGTGCTCACCTAGCCGGGCGGCGAGGTCCCGGGCGAGTGCCTCGCGTTCCTCGCGCAGCGGCGGCAGCCGCTCGTCCAGTTCGGCCAGGGCCGTGTCGGCGTGCTGCTTCTCGGCCTCCAGGCGCGCCAGGGCGACATGGCCCTCCTGCAGCGCCTGCTCCAGTGGGGCCAGTTCGGCCTCGGCCCGGGCCAGCTCGTCCAGGCGCTCTCGCGCCTCGCGGCGGCGGGTCTCGCTCACCTCGCGCTCTGCCTTGAGCCATTCCTTCCGCTCGCTCGAATCATTGACGGCGAGCTCTTGCTGCAGGGGATGCGCCTCGAGTGCCTCGCGGGCGGCGTCTCGCTGCCGTTCGGCCGTTTCATGATCCTGCCGGTGGCGGGCGAGGGCGGCCTCTACCGCGCGATACTCGCCGAAAAGCTCGTCGCGCCGCCGCTGGGCCGCGTCGCGGGCCTCGCGGGCCGCATCGAGCTGACGGGTTTCCTCCGCCTCCTGGGCCTCGAGCTGGGCGGCCTCCGGCGTGGCCGGCGGGTCCTGCCGCCAAGGGTGATCGTGGCCGCCGCATACCGGGCATGGCTCGCCCTCGACGAGGGCCTCGCGCAGTCGCGCCACGCTCTCGCTGCGCACGGCGCGGCTGCGATCGATCAGCGCGCTCACGCTGTCGAGATGCGCCTGGGCCCGGTCCAGCTGCTGGCGGGCGCTCTGGCCCTCGGTCAGCAGCGTGTTCCTGCGGGTCTCGTCGTCGCCGATCCGGCGGGTTAGCTGGGCGAAGGTCTGCTCCGCGCGGCCGAATTCCTGCCAGCGGCTGGCGAGTTCGCCCAGCGCCAGGTGGCGCCGGGCCTCCTGGTCGTGTTCTTGCTGAGCGGCCTGGCGCGCGGCATCGAGGCGAGGGTGAGTGCCCACTAACCGCTCGAGGGTCGCCTGCCAGTCGTCGCGCTGTCGCTGCCGGGCCTGCTGCGCCTGCTGGGCTTCGCGCTGCTCGCGGGCGAGGGCATCGGCCTGGGCCTGCTGCCGGGTGCGGGCCGCCTCCCGGTCGGCGAGCTGCTTCTCCTGAGTGGCGAGGCGCTGGGCCTGGTCCCGTGCCTCGCGCAGGGCGGGCTCGGCCCGGCCGCGTTCCTCGGTGGCCTCGCCAAGGGCCTGCTCGGCCTGCGCGCGGGCGCTTTCGGCTTGCTGCTGTTCGGCCGCGGCGGCGTCTCGCGCCTTCACGGTCTCGGCGTGGGTCGCTTCCAGGGCGGCGATCTCGTCGGGCAGGGCAGCCCTGCGGGCCAGCGCATGGCGCTGCGGGGCGATCAGCCGTCGCCACTCGCGGTCGGCGCGCGCGCCGGCGAGGGACTGCCAGTCGGCCTCGGCGCTCTGCTGCCGGGTCAGGCCCTGGCGATAGGCCTCGTGCCGCCGGGCATCGTCATCGTGCCAGCGGCGCCGGGCCTGGAGCGACTCTGCCTGGCGCTGCAGGTCAGTGAGCGCTTGCTGAGTGACCCTGGCCGTCTGCTCCAGTTCACCGCGGGCCTCGGGTTCGGCGGGCCGATCGTCGGCGAGTTTGGCCTCCAGGGCCTCGACGGCCTTCCTGGCGGCGCTCGCGCGCTGGTAGGCGGCCATGGAGATCGCCGAGTACTCGGCGGTGCCGGTGAGGCGCTCGAGCAGGTCGCTGCGCTCGTTGTCGTCGGCCTGGAGGAAGGCGGCGAACTCGCTCTGGGCGAGCAGCACGGCGCGGGTGAACTGGTCGAAGGTGAGCCCGAGGCGCTCCGGCAGCAGGCGGTCGAACTCGCGCTTCTGGGTGGTGAGCAGGCGGTCGTCGTCGAGGTCGCGCAGCGACTGTTCGGCCTTCTGCAGCTTGCCGGCCACCTTCTCCCGGGCGCGGCGCACCGCCCAGCGGGCGCGGTAGCGGCGCCCATCGCGGCCCTCGAAGTCGACCTCGGCGTAGCCGCTCGACGTGCCGCGGCGCAGCAGGGTGCGCGGGTCGCTGGTGGTCAGGGTGGAGTCCGGGGTGTCGTCGATCCGGCTGTCCCGGGCCGGCGCCTGGCGCAGCCGCGGCGTGCCGCCGTAGAGCGCCAGGCAGAGCGCATCGAGCAGGGTGCTCTTGCCGGCGCCGGTGGGGCCGGTGATGGCGAAGAGCCCGGCATCGCACAGCGGCGCGGCGGTGAAGTCCAGCTCGAGCGGGCCGGGCAGCGAGGCCAGGTTCTCCAGGCGCAGGGCGAGGATCCTCATGACGTCACCTCCTCGTCCCCGTCGAGCACGTCCTGGCAGAGCCGGTCGAAGTCGGCGAGCACGTCCGCCTCCGGCGGCTCGCCCCAGCGGTCGGCCCAGGTGCGCTCGAAGAGCTTGCGCGGGCCGAGGCTCTCCAGGTCGATCCGGGCGGGAGTATCTTCCCCCTTGACCCGGGGCAGGCGACGCTCGAGGCGCAGCAGGCGCAGCGCCTTGCCCTCGAGGGCCGACTCCACCCGGGCCCGCAGGTCGGGGATCGGCGCCTCGAGCTCGACGCGCACCTCCAGCCAGGGCCAGCGGTCTCTTGGTTGCTCTGGATCGTCCTCGAGGGCCGCGAGCTCGGCCAGCACTCGCTCCAGCGGCGCCGGGCCTACGCGGTGCATGGCCACCGGGCGGGGCACGGGGAGCGCCTCGGTGGTGGCCAGCGCCTCGCCGTCGAGGAGGACCTCCACCACCTGATGGGGGTAGGCCACCTCGCTGAAGTCCAGCGGCAGGGGGCTGCCGCTGTAGCGGATGCGGTCCTCGCCGACCTGCTGGGCGCGATGCAGGTGGCCGAGCGCCACGTAGGCGATGTCGTCCGGGAAGAGGGCGGCGGAGATCGACTCCTCGCCGCCGATGACGATGGGCCGCTCGCTGGCCTCGGAGACGGCGGCGCCGTGCAGGTGGGCGTGGCTCATCGCCACCAGCGCCTGGCCGGGCTCGCGCCGGGCGCGGGCGGCCTCGATCAGCCGGGTATGCACGCGATTGATGCCGGCGACGTAGTCGTTGGGCGCGTCGTCGTCCTCGTTATCGCCCTGGTCGGCGCGCAGGCCGGCGCCGGTTACCTCGGCGGGGCGCAGGAAGGGCAGCGCCAGGCACCAGGCGCGGGTTTCGCCCTCGGCATCGGTGAGCGGCACCAGCAGGCGTTCGGCGTCGAGGTCGCCGTCGTCCCGCCAGTAGACCCGGCCCAGGGCGTGAGTGTTGAGCCTGCGCATCAGCGGGGCGGGCAGCTCGATGCGATTGCCGCTGTCGTGGTTGCCGGCGATCAGCACGATCTGAAGGCCCGGCAGGCGCCGGTGGGCGTCGACGATGAAGTCGTAGAGCAGCCCCTGGGCGGCCAGCGACGGATTGACCACGTCGAAGATGTCGCCGGCCACCAGCAGGGCGTCGGCCTGGCGCTCCACCAGGGTGTCGAGCAGCCAGGCAAGGAAGGCGCGGTGCTCGGCGTGGCGCTCCTGGCCGTGGAAGCTCTGGCCGAGGTGCCAGTCGGCGGTGTGGATCAGTCTCAAGGTGGGCTCCCCGGTGGTCCGTCACGCGGCAAAAGCCGTAGTCTAACCCGAGCGACGCCGACACTTCAGGGAGCCCCGATGCCCGATACCGCCTTGCACGACTGGAACCTCGCCCCGAAAGAGGCCATCGCGCTGCAGAAGCGCCTGACGGGGCGCGTGGAGCGCGAGGATCGCCTGGATTCCGTGCGCCACCTCGCCGGGGTGGATATCGGCTTCGAGCAGGACGGCGCGATCACCCGGGCGGCGGTGGTGGTGCTGGCCTGGCCGCCGGAGGACAAGGGCACCTTCACGGTGGTGGAGCGGGTGGTGCACCGCGAGCCGACGCGCATGCCCTACGTGCCCGGGCTCCTGTCGTTTCGCGAGGTGCCGGCGGCGCTCGGCGCCTTCGAGAAGCTCACCACCCGGCCGCAGCTCGTCATGGTCGACGGCCAGGGCATCGCCCATCCGCGGCGGGTCGGGGTGGCCAGCCACCTGGGGCTGTGGCTCGACCTGCCGACCATCGGGGTCGCCAAGACGCGGCTCTGTGGCCGCCATGAGGAGCCCGGCCCCGCGCGGGGCGACTGGGTGCCGCTGGTGGACGGCCCGGACGACGAGACGATCGGCGCGGTGCTGCGCTCGCGGCCGAGGGTGAAGCCGATCTTCGTCTCGCCGGGGCATCGGGTGGCGCTGGCCACGGCGCTCGACTGGGTGGTGGCCTGCCTGGGGCGCACCAAGCTGCCGGAGCCGACCCGGCTGGCCGACCGGCTCGCCTCGCGGCGTGACCAGCGGTACTAATCCTTGGAGGGTAAGGGCTCACACCGTTGGCATTACCGCTCGGGGCTGATCCGTCGACAGGTCTACGAGCGGGGCCGGCCCTCCGGTGGAACTGTAAACGCGCCCTGGGCGCTACCGACGCCCTGCTGCGCTCTGGCGTCCTGCTCCGCTTGCAGGGCCGGTGCTGGCCATCCCTGGCCAGCCCGTTCAGAGGAGTCCTCCTCACCCATGGCGTAGACATGATGGATTGACCTGCCCCTCCTCAACGTCGTGGGTTACGTTGAGGTTGGGCAACAACACAGAGCCACTATTGAGGGAGGCAGGTCATGACACAGTCTAACGCAACTCAGCAGGTCGTTGTGGAGCGCACTGCCGCCGAGCGGCTCAGCGCCGCCAGCGACGTCCATGCCGCCTATATCGGGCTGGATGTGCATAAGGCCAGCATTGCGGTATCCATCGCCGAGGCGGGACGGCATGAGCCGGAGTTTCGTGGTGAGATCGCCAATGAGCCCACGGCCATCGACACGCTGATCCGCCAGCTGAGCCAGCGCTTCGCGGGGCA
>NZ_FPAQ01000071.1 GCF_900116405.1 Halomonas saccharevitans
CAGCCCATCGCCCGCTGCATGACCAAGGTGCGCAGCTGACTGGCCAACGAGTGGCGGATACGCAGCGGGTGGCGTCGATCGACCAGATTGTCTTCGAGCGCCTCGATCACGCCACTGTTGTCGAGGGTTTCACGCAGCAGGAGAGCGCCGCTGTCGCTGGTGGTGCGGTGGCCGCTCAGCTCGACACGGACAGAGCCGTTGCACGAGGGCGACCAGGTCGTTAGGGTTTCACCCATGGCGAGTGGTCCTCTTGAATCGTGTTCTGGCAGGAACATCTTGATTCTACAAGAGAAAACCACTCGCCATCTTCGTTTTCAGGACGCCCTCATGAATAAGCCGGGATGACGCTAACCGCGTTTAAGCGCCGTCCGCATGCAAATGAAGGGCGGCCAGTCGTTGGTCTGAGCGCAGATTGTATCGCCGCCGAGAACTGACGTCATTGCGAAGACTGGCACGCTAGTCTAGTCAGACCAGGCGATAGCGGGAATAAAGATTAGAGCAACTATCAACTTAGCTTTCTAGTAACCGTACAGTAGCACACATCACCATCAATGCTATCGATGCGAACAACAACTGGTCGATCCTCGGCCGGATCTTCGGTAAACAGGAGCCAAGTATTGGAGTCGAGCGCCCGGACATACTCCCTGCCTACCTCAGGCTTCTTCACCTGATCCGTGCCAATCTTTGTGGTCATGCCAACTTCAAGTCGGCTTATATCTTGCATGGACTTCTCCTATGTCAATGGAAAACTGAATTACAACCTGCAAGGCGTTCTCTTTGGTGCGTAAAGCTGCTTGACCCTCACCATCAGGATAGAATAACTTTCCCCATTCGGCCAAGAGCAGCCATTCAGAATTTATTGATATTTTTATAATTTCAAGTTCAGCCCCGACAGAGTTCTCGATATCAGAGAATTAGGGAGTCTCCCCCTCATTTTTTAGTTCATCGCACTTTACCGGGAACCACAGCGCTGACTGGCTCCTACGCGGTGGCATCGAACACCTGCTTGACCAACTCGGCGAGCGTCGGGTGGACGTGGATACTGTCGCGCACTCGTTGCGCCTTGGCCCCCGGGGTGTTCATGGCGACCACCACCTCGTGAATCAGATCGGCTGCCTGGGGGCCGATCATATGGAAGCCCAGGATCCGGTCACTGCCCTTCTCGACCAGGAGTTTCGCAAAGCCCGGTGGTGAACCGACGATCTTGCCCTTGGCGAAATCAGCATAATGCTTCCTGGCCACGGTGTAATCGAGGCCCTGGTCGCGACAGGCACGCTCGGTCAGCCCGACCGAGCCGATCTGCGGATTGCTGAACACGGCGTGCGGGTTGGCGGTGTAGTCGACAGCAAGGGAGGCACCGTGCGCGTTGCGGTAGGCAAGCTCACCTTCGTAGCTCGAGGTGTGCTTGAACATCCCCTGCCCGATGACGTCGCCATAGGCATAGATGTCGGGGTGCGTGGTCCGCAGCCCGTCGTCGACCACCACGAAGCCGCGGTCATTAAGCTCGACCCCCGTCTTCTCCAGTGCGAGCCCATCGGTGTTGGGACGCCGACCGGTGGCCACCAGGAGCCGATCGCCCAGCACGGTACGTTCGCCGTCGTCGGTGGCAACGATCAGGCCACACTGCCCGTCGCGCACCAGCGCCTGGCGTGCCTCGGCTTGCAGCACGAGCTCCACCCGCTTGGCAAGCTCCTGCGTGAACAACGCCCGCACGTCGTCGTCTTCGGCCAGCAAGCATTCGGAATGGTCGATCACCGTTACGCGGGTGCCCAAGGCGGAGAAAAAATGAGCAAACTCGCAGCCGATGTAGCCGCCGCCGAGGATGATCAGGTGTTCGGGCTGTTCGGTGAGGTCGAAGATGACGGACTCGTTGGTGAGGTACCCGCTCTCCGCCAGCCCGGGGATCGGCGGGATCGCGGGGCGCGCGCCCGCAGCGATGAAGATCCGCTCGCCGGTCAGCCGGCGCCCGTCCTCCATCTCGATCAGCTTGTCACCCACAAAACGCGCCCGGCCATAGTAAGGGGTGAAGGCGCTCTCCACCCAGCGGCGCACTCCAGCGGCGTCGTCCACGCGCCGCTGGCGGACCTTGTCGAGAACGGCCTGGAAGTCGACGCGAACCGACGACTGATCCAGGTGGATACCAAAATCCGCGGCGTGCCGGATTGTCTGCATCACCTCGGCAGCCTGAATCAGGCCCTTCGTCGGGATGCAGCCGCGATTCAAGCAGGTGCCGCCGAGCTGGTCGGGACGGTCATCGACCAGCGCGATCGACTTGCCGTTCTGCTGCCCGAAATAGGCGGCAGTCAGACCAGAGCCGCCGCCGATGCAGATCACGTCGTAGTGCTCAATCGCAGCCATGGTTCCTCCCTGCGTCACTGCACGGCCCGACACGTAGGATGCCAAAACGACATTCGCCCCCTTGCGCCGCGCTCGATGTGGTCCGGCCGGTCCTGTCGAGGTCGGCGATCAGGCTATTAGATAGCGTAGTCCACTTCATGCTCGCCCTGGACGCAAGGCTTCGGCTAACCTCGCCCCTGAGGCCACATCGATGACTGGCATTTGGCGTCGACGGGGGATTAGGCCGCGGAGACTCACCTGAGCCAGCGGACGGTTCGCAGCTTCCCGCTGCCTCCGCAGAAGAACCGATCGTCGCCATCAGACTCGAGCCGCGACACGCCTGCACCTAAAAAGTAAAAAATGGATATTCATTATTGTACAAGACCAAAAATCACCATCAGTGGGATAGCTGCCCTACTCAAGGGAAACTTTCGGCCAAGAGCGGACTTTCAGCGCATTTTAATATAATGACTAGCTTAAACGAACAACTTTGGACGCAGACAGAAACGCCGGTTCAGTTAAAAGCTTTTCTGAGCAGTAATCCGCAGCATATCCGCTCATCTATCACTTCTTCATGTAGAGGTAAATCGCCTAACCATCGTCCTTGTGGGCTAGAGCACTTCCTCCGTCATAGGCTCACTCTCGATTGAGCAAAAGAATGCAAGGATCATTACTGGGAGTGAGGATTATTGTCCGTGACCTTCCGCGTGTCACGCTGACACGGAAGTTCTGTCGTGCTTGGTCATCATCGTATTCATAGGCATTGGAACGCACTATGCGGTCCAGGTTCGCAACAATTTTCTTTTTTGCAATTCTAGGCCATCCTTCAAAAATGATAACTTCATCAAATTGCTTTCCCTTTGCCTTGTGCATGTTCATCACGACAACACCAGTCTCAGGCTTTTTACTTGAAGAAAAATGCTCCTGAATGAAGGCTTGATGCACAATTGAAGTTGCGTTGGTGTAAGCCCCATTCGTCCGCCAGTCTTCCGCCAACCCCTGACGAAGCTGGGTACCTCGATCCAGCAATCTCAAATTTCTAACCTCGTGAGCTAGCCCCTGAAGCCGTGAGCAGTTCCCACTCTCAAGTAGGGCGCGCATCGCACGCCAATCAATTTCAGGATTTCCTGTTAGATATAAGGCTCGCGCCTTGTTGTAAGTGGCAAAAGTAGCGACGAGAAGGCTATTGCCTCGGATCGCCTTATCCTGAGAAAGACGCTCCAAGTAGTCTGCGTACGCGTCACGAATTTTTTGGGCTGTATTAAGGTCGCCCTGAGTAGGTTTGTCCCCGCCTCGCCCCTGGAAATAGTTGCAGAAAAGATCGACAAAACGGGAAAGATGCTGATCACCTGAGGGTGGCTGTATAAGGAAGGCAATGAGTTCTGCCCCGAGAATGGCACCTTCGATCTCTAAAACCGAAGAATGCTGTACAGGTGTCATTCCGGCTGGGGGTGTCCGCAGCTTATCGGCAACAAGACGAGTCATCTTTTTCGTTGGAACGAGGATAGCCAAGGACCAATCCTTCTTACCGCTCTTCACCAGACGGGCGCGTGACTTATAGACGCATTTTACGAGTTCCGTGATAGCTTTATCGCCATTCGGCGGGTAGCATAACCGGTAAATACCGGCATACCTATCCTGCGTGAATCTGCCACGCAATATTTCATTTCCGAATAACGCGATCTCGGTCCCAGCACTTCGGTGATTATCGTCGCTAAGATCGATTTCAGTCGGGGAAAACTCATCACGGAAGTGATCCAGTCGTTCGGGATCGGCCCCCTGAAAATCGTAGATACGCTGCTCTGGATCCGCCAGGGCAACCAACCTACAATGTTGACCTAGGGCTTGCACTACGTACCACTGATCAGCGTTGGTGTCCTGAAACTCGTCAAGGACGATCACAGGAAACATGTTGGCGACGAGTTTGCAAATACGCTCGCTATCGTGAAGAATGCGACCAGTGTAACGAGCGAAGAGATCAAAGCACACACGGCCATCTTCCATCGCTAACCGCTCTCTTTCAGCGTATTCTCGCTGCCTCTTCTCGGTGATGCCCTCATCATCCAACTTCGAATCAGCGCCCAGTTCGCTCCTTATAGAAGAAAGAGCGATGGCTTCGGCAGGAGGCGGAAGAAGTGTGAGCCGACGTGGCAGACCCAGCAGGTAGCCGTGAGTCTTGATAGTCCGCCAAAAGAACGAATGATAGGTTTCCACCTCTATCCGTTTGCGTTGCTCGGGCGGCAATTGATGTTCATGTTGTATGGCTTCCGCTACGCGAGAAACAGTTGCACGAGCGAAGCTGAGGAAAAGAACACGCTGCTCAGGGCTTAGCGCTTCGTCAACCGCTTTCGCTGCTTTTAGAATTGAGATTGTGGTCTTGCCAGAGCCCGGCCCTCCGGTAACCAGCACATGTCCGTCTGCCGCTAGTATCTCGCGTTGCTTCTCAGTTAGCTCCATCGCCATCCGCTTCCACTTCGATAGGCTGTTGCTCTGCGTCTTCACAAATTTCAGCGGTTACATCCGCTGCTGATGGTGGATCACAGAGAGCTTTAAGCTCTGCAGCTTTATCTCGAAGCCATTGTGGAATTTCGGCCTCTGTGCACTGCGCCAAGAAGTCCGCAGCTATCCAGTTTGCTTTACCCCATTTAAACAAATCCCCCAGGGCCGTATAAATGTCATCTTCCGGACTCGGATGCTTGTGCTGAAGGTGCTGCGGCCAAGTCACTGCTGCGGCATAGCGCTTGAGGGCATCTTCGGTAGTGTTCTTAAGCACCAAGTCTTCAAATCCATGCTCATCGTGCATGAATAGGACTTCGACTTTGTCCGCGATCGCCTTCTCCGCTGTCGCATCCTGATTGTCGCATAAGCCGAAGACGCGCTTTCCAAGGCTTTTATATAGCGTGGCGAGATCGGCAATCTGCGTGTCAGTCCCCGCATCGATGATGCATATACCCAGAGCTTCAAGCGAGGCGTACTTTCCAGGGTCAATCTCGGCGAGTCGCCGACAGACTACTGGAAAAGACTGGGTTTCTGTCGCGCCCTCGGCAATCAGGATTCGACGCGCAAGAAGTCCCTCACAGAACCGGGTACGGAATTCTTGTCGATATCTTTTGAGCTTGACACTTTCTGGCAACGTAATCTCAGCTTGGCTGAGAGCGCCATCCGCCTCACGGCGAAGCACGATAGTTTCTTCATTCTGAAACTCTTCAAGAACGTACGGAGAGTGTGACGTAAAGATCGTTTGGGCTGAGAGCTTTCGAACTTCGTGAACAATACGTTTCTGCGCATAAGGCGGTATCGCTGTCTCGGGCTCTTCCATGGCAAAGATGACGTTCTGCTTGTCTTCGGCGATCTGGGAGAGCATCGCCAGCACAAGCATGTTCAGCGTTCCAGTCCCCTGCCGATAAAAAGGGGCAGCGTGATCTCCGTCGCCCGTCGCGATAAACGCTGTTATGACCTTACGTAGATGGTCTCGTGTGAGGTTGGACACCTTGAGGTGGGGCTGAATTCCCCACTCCTTCGGGACATATTTCTTGAGAGAGGCGTTGATGCTATCTAGGACACCAGAGATGCCGAGCGCCGGGTCACTAGCAACATCATAATCAGCCAGATGCGAGAGTGTCGCCTCCCACATCTGCGGGCGAAGCTCTTTTAGCCGCAAGATGATGTCAAGCAGACTGCCCCGTTCGAGGCTCAGAGCTCGCGATCCGGTCCGGAGCGAGCGAAGATAGAGGAAGCCACATCGCTGCTTGTCTGTTTTCCTGAAGGGTTGGCCGCTTTCAGCTTCCGTCAGGCTACGCGTAAAGAAAGTCTTCGCCTGAAAGTCGTCTTCCTCAGGCTCGTACCAACCGAGAAAAGTTACCCGTATAGCCTCAGAGATATGCCCAGGATCTACGCCTTCTGGATTCGGTTGCTCATAGAGTTTGCACTGTTCATTATCCCAAAATTCAATTACGTCTCCGAAGTGAGCCTTTTGTTCATCGTTAAGGTCGACAACTGTTACGTCAATGCGAATGGTCGGCGCCTCTTCAACCTCCGTGCCAACGGCGATCAGCTCCTCCGCAGGAACTGTGTTCACTTCACCATTCGCTTCGGGCTCTGTTTTATCGTCAACCACTTCGGCTTCGATTCGAGTGGGAAGATATTGCCCCTGAAAAAAGTCGTGCTCGTCAATCGGCGGCATTCGATTGAGACGGTCCGGACCAAGAGCAAGGTCGATCGCCTCAAGTAACGTGGTTTTTCCGGTATTGTTATCTCCAATCAAGACAGCATGGTTTGGAAGCAAGATTGTTGCTTCCTTTATTCCGCGAAAATTCTCCACTCGTAGATAACATATACGCAATTTTTACCAACTCCTAAATTTAACGGTTAACACTATTATTTTATTTTAGTGACCTCTTAAAGCTCTGAAGCACTCATGCCAAGACGACCGCTTTGGGTCGAAAGCAGACAACAACCCTACAAATGTCGTGCCGATAAATGCCGCCCCACGCTACCGCCGGGTGAGGCCCTGGCGGGCACCACCTTCCTGGCAGCCGTGATCCGATGTGGATCACACCCCTTCCTTGGGGGAAACACGCTTTAGTGCTCCCTAATCTAGCGTGCTTTCGCATCGATTTACATGGCACTTCATTTATAAGGTGGACGGCGCGCGGGCGATGGGCCTAGGCTTTGTCCGAAAACTTGAATTTGCTAATGTCACCTATGCCACAGCAGCATAGGTGACCCATGGCAGGACGCTACGAGATCTCCGACAA
>NZ_FPAQ01000070.1 GCF_900116405.1 Halomonas saccharevitans
TACCTGCGCTTCGAGAAGCCGCGCAGCTTCTTCGCGCCGATGAGCTTCGGCAACTGCGGCTACGCCTTTCCCACCATGATCGGGGCCAAGGTGGCTGCACCGGAGCGTCCGGGGATCGCCTACGCCGGCGACGGCGCCTGGGGCATGAGCCTGATGGAGACCATGACCGCGGTGCGTCACGAGATTCCGGTGACCGCGGTGGTGTTCCACAACCGCCAGTGGGGCGCCGAGAAGAAGAACCAGGTGGAGTTCTACAACCGCCGCTTCGTGGCCGGCGAGCTGGACAATCAGAGCTTCGCCGAGATCGGCCGGTCGATGGGCGCCGAGGGCATCACCGTGGATCGCCTCGAGGACGTGGGCCCGGCGCTGAAGAAGGCGGTGGACCTGCAGATGAACGAGGGCAAGACCTGCATCATCGAGATCATGTGCACCCGCGAGCTGGGCGACCCCTTCCGCCGCGACGCGCTGAAGAAGCCGGTGCGCCTGCTCGAGAAGTACCAGGACTACGTCTGATCGAACCGATTGTCGAATGTGCTGCAAGGGTTCCCCCGGCGCTGCCGGGGGCTTTTTTATCTGACGACTGCCGCGCCATGCGGCAGGCACGAGAGGCCATCCCATGAAAGCCTTGAATCAGATTCTCGAGCGCGCGCGCCGCGATCCCCGGCGCATCGTGCTCTGCGAAGGCGAGGACGAGCGCATCTTGAGCGCGGCCGCCAAGGCGGCGGAGCAGGGCATCGCCCGGATCCTCCTGGTGGGCAGCCGGTCGGCGATCGGCGCGGCCGCCGAGCGCGTTGGGGTCGACCTGGCCGCGGTTGAAGTCATCGACCCGGTTGACTCGCCGTTGACCGACGACCTGGCCCAAGCGCTCCTGGCGCTGCGCGAGAAGAAGGGCATGACCCCGGAGCAGGCCGCGACGGCGATACGCGAGCCGCTCTGCTTCGCCAACATGCTGGTCCGCGAGGGCCATGCCGACGGCACCGTGGCGGGGGCGGTGAACACTACCGCCGATGTGGTGCGAAGCGCCATCCAGCTGCTGGGGCTGGCCCCGGGAAGCAAGCTGGTCTCGAGCTTCTTTCTGATGATGCTCTGCCAGCCCTTCCACAGCCTCAAGGGCGGCATGATCTTCTCCGACTGCGGCCTGGTCATCGACCCCGACGCCGGCAAGCTCGCCCAGATCGCCATGGCCGCCGCCGACAGCGCCCAGGCGCTGCTCGATGAGGCGCCGCGGGTGGCCATGCTGTCGTTCTCGACCAGCGGCAGCGCCCGGCACGGTAGCGTCGAGAAGGTCGTGCAGGCCGCCCGCGAGGTGAAGGCCGCCCGGCCAGCGCTCGCCATCGACGAGGACGTGCAGCTTGACGCCGCCATCGTGGCCGAGATCGCCGAGCGCAAGCTGCCCGACTCGAAGGTCAAGGGCAACGCCAACGTGCTGATCTTTCCGGACCTCGAGGCCGGCAACATCGGCTACAAGCTGGCCGAACGGATCGGCGGCGCCGAGGCCATCGGCCCACTGCTGCAAGGGCTGGCCAAGCCGGCCAACGACCTCTCCCGAGGCTGCGGCGTCGATGATGTCTTTCACGTGATCGCGGTGACCACGGTGCAGGCCCAGGCGGCCGGTGCAGAGCGAGCCGCGGCGGTCGATCAGGTGCCGTGAGCGCCGGGCCGTCGGTCATCGAGATCGACGTCGATGGTCGAACCGATGATGGAGAGCCGGTGATGGAGAGCCGGTGATGGAGAGCCAGTGATGGAGAGCCAGTGATGGAGAGCCGATGAAATGACCCTCGAGGTACTCCTCTCATTTATCGCCATTGCCGCCATCGCCGGCTACTTCCAGACGGTGACCGGCTTCGGGCTGGGCATGATCGTGATGGGTGCGACCAGCGGGCTTGCCGTCGCGCCCGTGGCCTCGGTGGCGGCGGTGGTCAGCCTGATGATGCTGGCCAACAGTGCGGTGGCGCTGCCCGGCAAGCTGAAGCATCTCGACATGGCGGTGATCGGGGCCACGGTGCTTGGCATCGTACCGGCGACCGTGATCGGTGTGCTGCTGCTCGACGTGATGAGCGGCAGCGCCGAGAGCGTGCTGCGCATCGCCCTGGGCCTGCTGGTCTGCTACGGCGGGCTGAGCCTGGTGCTGCGCCCCCGCCAGCGCGAGACCCTCTCCTCGCGGGGTAGCTTCTTCATCAGCGGCGTGCTCTCGGGGCTCTGCGGCGGGCTCTTCGGCATCGCCGGGCCGCCGGTGATTTACCAGTGCTATCGCCAGCCGCTGCCGCCGGTGGCGATCCGCAACATGCTGATCCTGATGTTCGCGGCCACCTCGGGCATGCGCACCCTGTTCGTCGCCGCCACGGGCGGGCTGAATCTCGAGATCCTCACCCTTACCGCCTGGGCGATTCCCGTGGTGGCGCTGGTCACCTATGCCGGGCGGCGCTGGCCGCCCCGGCTGTCGCCCCTGGCCATGCGCCGGGTCGCCTTCGTCACGCTGATGGTGATCGGCGGCGGGCTGATCCTCTCGGAGATGCTGTAAGAAGCTCTAATCTCTACTTCCTACTCGGCCCCGTCGCAGAGCCGCCAGGCGCCTTCCTCGAGGGGCAGCAGGGCGGCGATGGCCGCGGTGGCCACCACGTGGGTGGTTTCCTGCACGGGGTCATGGACGTTGAGCCCGCCGTGCACCACGCTCACCTCGGCGCGGCCGCGAGGCAGCTCGGCCGCCACCACCGCGGCGTCGATCTTGTCAGGCTCCTGCACGCCGATGGTCACCTGGACCCGCATCTCGCGGTGATCGATGCCCAGCGACTTGAACAGCACGATGGAGGAGTGGTGCAGGGCGTCGTGCACGGCGCGACAGGCCGCCTTGGTGTAGTCCTCGCCGTAGAGGTCGTTGCCGCTGCCCATTTCCAGGATGATGCGACGCTCAGTCATGATCGGGCTCCATGTCGAAGGAGACGATGATGGCGGCGTTGGCGATCACGCTGGTGCCGCTGCCGTCGGGTTTGTCCACGTCAAGCCCCCCCTTGACCAGGCGCACCGATGGCTGGCCGTAGGGGAAGATGCGAAGCAGGGCCGCCGGGTCGACGGCGGCGGGGTCCTGTACTCCGATCTCGACGTCGATCAGCATCGCCTCCTTGGGGAAGTCGAAGGCGTCGGCGACGTTCAGCGAGTTGTGCCACAGGGCATCGCGGATCGCCCGGGCGGCGGCCTCGGTGTAGTCGCGGCTGCGGATCGAGGTGCCCATGCCGAACTGGGTCACCATGCGGGTCTTGGCCATGCGCTCTCTCCGTCGTCAGTCGTGGCCGTGGTGGCGGATCACGAAGTGCTTGGTGGTCGTCTCGATCACCTCCCAGTATCCACGAAAGCCGTCGGGGATCAGGAAGGCGTCGCCAGTGCGGTAGGTCTGGGCGCTGCCGTCCTCGGCGATCAGCCGCACGTGGCCCTCGAGGATATAGCAGAACTCGTCGCGATCGGTGAAGGCGTGCCACTTGCCGGGGGTGCTGGTCCAGGTACCGGCGATCAGCTGGCCATCGGGGCTTGCGAAGTTCAGCGTGGCGTCGTGGTGCGGGTCGCCCTCGACCACGCGGTCCGGCAGGTCGGCCAGGCGCCGGTGGGTTTGCGTCTCGGGATCGTGGCCGATGTCGATGACCTTGACGGGCATGGGGCTCTCCTCTGGAAAGTCAGGCGTCGAGGATCAGCGCCGGTGGCGGCCGCCGATCAGCTCGACGATCTCGTCGAACAGATGGGTGTCCAGCGCCTGGGCCATGTCGGTGGCCAGGCAGCGGCGGTAGAAGGGGCTCAGGTCCAGGCCCACGCCCAGGCCCAGCACCTCCACCTGGCCCTCGCGGCTGCGCCGGGCGACGACCTCCTTGAGGTGGTTGTCCAGGTAGTAGGGGTCGTTGGCCAGGTTGGTGGCGCTGTCTGCCGGGCAGCCGTCCGAGATCACGATCAGGATGCGGCGGTTCTCGGGGCGGGCGAGCAGTCGCTCGCAGGCCCAGTCCACCGCCTCGCCGTCGATCCCCTCCCGGAACAGGTCGGGCTTGAGCAGGGCGGCGATGTCGGTGCGGGCGCGCCGCCAGCTGCGCTCGGCGTCCTTGAACACCATATGGCACACTTCGTTGAGGCGTCCCGGGCCGCGGGGACGCCCGCCGCTCATCCACGCCTTGTAGGCGCGGCCGCCGTTCCAGGCGCCGGTAGTGAAGCCGAGCAGCTCGGCGCTCGCCCCGATCATCTCCAGGGCGCGGATCAGGCTCTCGGCCATCATCGCCACCGGCATGATGTGGTGCTTCATCGAGCCCGAGCAGTCGATCAGCAGGCTGACGGCGCAGTCGGTGCCGAGCTTCACCTGGTCGCGATAGAACAGGCGTCGCTCGGTGGGCGAGCTGACCAGCTGGGCGAGGCGCCGTCCGTCGATGCGCCCCTCCTCCTCGCCGAAGGCGCGACCGTCGACGCGCGGCTCCCAGAGCACGCTGCCCAGCCGACGGGCCAGGCGCGGCAGGTTGATGGCCTGCTCGGCGGTGGCCTGGTCGAGCTTCTCGCGGTTCTCGCGCAGCAGGGCGCGGCGTACCAGGCTGCCGGCGGCGACTTCGCGGTCGAAGCGGGTGGTGAAGACTCGATAGGCCAGGGCGGCGTCCTCGAAGGTCTTGCTGTGCCCGGTGGTGGCGGCCGAGATGCCGTCCTCGTTGCCCTCGCCGTCTTCGAGGTCGAGCAGCAGCGCGAAGGCATCGCTGGGCGCCTCCTCCGGCGCCTCGTCCTCGTCGCCCTCGGCCTGTTCCCGAGCGGCGCGCACCCGTTCGCCGACGATCCTGGCAACTTCCAAGGCATGATCCGCATAGCGACGTTGGTCTTGACTGTGCTGTCGAATGCCGCGCAGCGATGCTCCGAGCTCGGCGACCAGTGAGCCGCGCATGATCTCGATATGGTCTTCGATTTCCTCGGGAAGTTGCCGGCTCATCAGGCGCGACCAACAGATTTCGGCGACGGTATAGAGGAGCATCCCGAGGGAGCCTTCGGTGAGACCCGAGTCGACGAAGTCGCGAGACCAGTGTCGGAAACGCCGGTTCAGGTTGACGGCCATGCCCGGCATGTCGGCGGGGACCCGGGTCTCCACGCGCAGCTGCTCGAGCAGCTCGAAGACCAGGCGCTCGACCGGATCCGCCGGGCAGCGCGCGCGGTGCAGGGCCGGGTCGGAGTGGATCAGCCGCAGGGCCATGCCGTCGGCGGCGGCCCGGCAGTCGGCGAAGTCGTCCTGCTCGGGGTCGATGCGCAGGTGCGGCGCATGGGTCGGCAGGCGGCTTTCGCCTTGATAGAGGCGCCGGCCGCGGTAGTGCAGGTCGGCCCGGCCGGTCAGGGCGCGCAGGCTGGCCGCGCAGAGCTCTTCGATCCGCTGTTGACGGCGCGCCTGCTGCTGGGCGCTTTGGGTCATGACGCGGTCGCCTCCCGCATCCACGACTCGTCGAGCTCCTCGCCGAAGCAGCGCTGGTAGTACTCGGCGACGGTGGGCCGCTCGGCCTCGTCGCACTTGTTGAGAAAGGAGAGCCGGAAGGCCAGCGCCGGGTTGCGGAAGATCTCGCAGTTCTCGGCCCAGGTGATCACCGTGCGCGGCGACATCAGGGTAGAGAGGTCGCCGGCGGCGAAGCCCTGACGCGTCAGGTTGGCCACCGCCACCATCGAGGCGATCAGCTTGCGTCCCTTCTCGGTGTCCTTGCTGGGCACCCGGCCGAGCACGATGGCCGCCTCTTCCTCGCGGGGCAGGTAGTCGAGCTTGGCGACGATGTTCCAGCGATCCATCTGGGCGTGGTTGAGCACCTGGGTGCCCTGGTAGAGCCCGGACAGGTTACCCAGTCCCACGGTGTTGGCGGTGGCGAACAGCCGGAAGTAGGGGTGGGGATGGATGACCCGTTTCTGGTCGAGCAGCGTGAAGTGACCGTCGCGCTCGAGGATGCGCTGGATGACGAACATCACATCCGGGCGGCCGGCATCGTACTCGTCGAAGATCAGGGCCACCGGTCGCTGCAGCGACCAGGGCACGATGCCCTCTTGGAACTCGGTGACCTGCACCCCGTCGCGGATCACGATAGCGTCCTTGCCCACCAGGTCGAGGCGGCTGATGTGGCCGTCCAGGTTGACCCGCATGCAGGGCCAGTTGAGGCGTGCCGCGACCTGCTCGATATGGGTCGACTTGCCGGTGCCGTGCAGCCCCTGGACCATCACCCGGCGATTGCGGGTGAAGCCGGCGAGTATCGCCAGGGTCACGTCGGGGTTGAAGCGATAGGCCTCGTCGACCTCGGGCACGTACTCGTCGCGCCAGCTGAAGGCGGGGACCTCGAGGTCGCTGTCGATGCCGAAGAGCTTACGCACCGACACCAGGATGTCGGGCTGGGCATTCATGGGGTCTGTCATCACCGTCTCCTCGGCCCGGGGGACCGTTGACCTTGGGCGTCCCTGATCAATACCGCTGGCAGGGGACGTCGCTGCCGGAGTGTTCGGTGAGCATAGATCAGTTTCGTAAAAAGAATCAAATCGTATCGTTTTATGGAATTTGTTCTTGACGAGGGTGGGGTGACTGCCTAGAGTCTGTCCGTATTCCGAAAGCCGGAATAAATCATCTCATATAAAACAACCCGGATGACGGGCTCGGAGGACATCCCATGAGCACCCAAGACACCGCAGACACCCGCCAGGTCGTGAAAGGCAAGCAGACGATGACGCCCTCGGAGGCCTTCGTGGAGACCCTGGTCGCCAACGGGGTGACCGACATGTTCGGCATCATGGGCTCGGCCTTCATGGACGCCATGGATATCTTCGCCCCGGCCGGCATCCGCCTGATTCCGGTGGTCCACGAGCAGGGCGCGGCGCACATGGCCGACGGCTATGCTCGCGTCTCCGGCCGCCACGGCACGGTGATCGGCCAGAACGGCCCCGGCATTTCCAACGCCGTGACCGGCATCGCCGCGGCCTACTGGGCACACACCCCGGTGGTCATCGTCACCCCCGAGACGGGCACCACCGGCATCGGCCTGGGCGGCTTCCAGGAGTGCCATCAGCTGCCGATGTTCCAGGAGTTCACCAAGTACCAGGGCCACGTGACACACCCGTCGCGCATGGCCGAGTACACCGGCCGCTGCTTCGACCGGGCGATGTCCGAGATGGGCCCGACCCAGCTCAACATCCCGCGCGACTACTTCTACGGCGAGATCGAGTGCGAGATCCCCGAGCCCGCGCGCCTCGACCGCGGCCCGGGCGGCACCCGGACCCTCAACGAGGCCGCCGAGCTCTTGGCCAACGCCAAGTTCCCGGTGATCGTCTCCGGCGGCGGCGTGGTGATGGCCGACGGTGTCGACGCCTGCCAGGCGCTGGCCGAGCGACTCGGCGCGCCGGTGGTCAACAGCTACCAGCACAACGACTCCTTCCCGGCCAGCCACCCGCTGTGGTGCGGCCCGCTGGGCTACCAGGGCTCCAAGGCCGG
>NZ_FPAQ01000069.1 GCF_900116405.1 Halomonas saccharevitans
CGCATCACCGTGCACCTCGGCGATGCCGCCGACAAATGGTGGCCCACCTTGCTGAAGGGGCTGCCTCGGCTGACGGCCTTGGCCTGACACCCAGCGTCACCAAGATTGACTCGCCAAGTAAGGCGGCCACAACGGAGGTCGACGGCCACGGCTGCGCCGGCGCCAGACATCAATTCCTGATCGTTATGAAAAGATCGGCCAAAAGCCGAATCGGGTATATGCCAACCGTCTACCAAGCGACCGCATGAGGTTGAAGCAGGTCGGTACCGGCAATCGATGGACTCAACACGCTCGTTCTGTGCCCTGATGAATGAGGCGGGGTTATCGAGCAGGCCGAGCAGCGTGAACTCGAGTCCCTGCAAGAAAGCTTCAGCGCCAAGCTGGCCGCCGAGGCGCGCCTCGCCACCTCGATGAGTCACCTGGCCTCCGGCATCCCCGACGTACAGGCGGCGCTCGCCGGCGAGGACCGGGACAGGCTCGCCGCGCTGTTCGAGCCGGGCTTCGCCACCCTGAAGGAAGGGGGGGTACGACAGTTCCAGTTCCACCTGCCGCCCGCCACCTCCTTCCTCCGGGTGCACAAGCCCGAGAAGTTCGGCGACGACCTCAGCGTGCTGCGCCCGACCATCGTCGAGACCAATCGCACTCAAGCGCCCGTCTCGGGCGTCGACCAGGGCGTGGCGGGGCTGGGCATCCGCGGCATCGTCCCGGTCTTTCATCGCGACGAGCACGTGGGATCGCTCGAATTCGGCATGAGCCTGGGACAAGGCTTCTTCGAAAGCTTCGCCAATCAGTATGGCGTCGAGGCCGGGCTGCACCTGAAGACCACCGGCGGCTTTACCTCCTACGCCTCGAGCCTGGAGGGCAGCGGCCTGCTGCCCGACTCGACGCTCCAGGGCGCCTTCGAGGGGGAGGGGGAAAGAGAGCGCGCGGTGCACTACACCGAGCGGGACGGCACGCCCCTGGCCGTCATGGGCCACGTCGTGAAGGACTACGCGGGAACGCCCATCGGCGTCGTCGAGATCGCCCTGGATCGCACCAACTACGTCGCCGCCATGGATCTGGCCCGCAACGCCGCGCTGCTGATCGCCGCGCTGACGCTGGGTGCCGGCATGATCGTGGCCTACTGGCTGTCGCGCACGATCACCCGCCCGATCAAGAACACCGTGACCGCCATGGAAAACATCGCCGCCGGCGAGGGCGACCTGACACGCCGCCTCGACGACAGCGGCCGCGACGAGCTGAGCGAGCTGGCCACGCAGTTCAACGCCTTCGTGGCGCGCATGCAGCAGACCCTTCGCGAAGTGCGCGGCACCACCTACAGCGTCTATCAGGCGGCCGGAGAAATCAGCCAGAGCAGCGAGGAGCTGGCGACGCGCACCGAGCAGTCGGCCGCCAACCTGCAGGAGACCTCCGCCTCCATGGAGGAGATCACCGCAACCGTCAATCACAGCGCCGAGTCGGCCTCCCAGGCGAACCAGCTGGTGCAGTCCACCGCGGAGGTGGCCCGCCAGGGCAAGGCCGCGATGGATCAGGTCGAGCGCACGATGAGCGACATCAACGCGTCGTCGGCGAAGATCAGCGACATCATCACGATGATCGACTCGATTGCCTTCCAGACCAACATCCTGGCCCTGAACGCCTCGGTCGAGGCCGCCCGCGCCGGTGAGCACGGTCGCGGATTCGCCGTGGTCGCCGAGGAAGTGCGCACGCTGGCCAGCCGCTCCAGCGAGGCGTCCCAGGAGATCCGCCAGCTGATCGATGCCTCGACGTCACATACCCACTCGGGCGCCGAACTGGTGCGCTCCGCCGGGCAGACCATGAAGGACATCGTGGCAAGCGTGGCGCGGGTGACCGACGTCATCGCCGAGATCAGTGCCGGCGCCAAGGAACAGAGCAACGGTATCGGCCAGATCAATACCGCCGTGGCGGAGATGGATACGATGACTCAGCAGAACGCGGCGATGGTGCAGCAGTCCTCGTCGTCTGCCGGCGAGATGAAGGATCACGCCCAGCGTCTCAGCCAGCTGGTCGACTCCTTCGTGCTCGGCGAGGAGCAGCGGAAGATGGCCGCGCCTCGAAGCGAACAACGCCCCGTAGCCCGCCCGGCGGCATGCCCGGCCGCCAGGCCCGTGGCTGCGACGCAAGCCGACGATTGGGAGGAGTTCTAGGCCCGATCCGGCGCGCCTCAGGGCGCGTCGAGCAGCGCCTCGACCAGCGCGGCCAGGCTCGCCTCGCAGCGGGCCTCGGGCGCCCGGGCCTCGTCGCCCTGGCGATACTTGCCCGAGCGCACCAGACACGCCTCGAGGCCGACCTCCATGGCCGCGAGCACGTCGCACTCCACGTCATCGCCCACCATCAGCGCCTCGCCGGGTTCCACCCCGGCCTCCTCGAGCACGGCGCGAAAGAAGTCGCCCGACGGCTTGCCGAGAATCCGCGCCTCGCTGCCGGCGGCGACCTCCAGGGCACGCACGAAGGGGCCCGCGTCCAGATGCAGGGTGCCATTTTCGCGAAAGTAGCGATTGGTGCCCACGGCGATCAGCGGTGCGCCCTCCAGCAGCAGCCGGAAGGCCTCATCGAGGTGGGCGTAGTCCAGGCGCTGCTCGGCGTCGCCGAGCACCACGGCGTTGGGCGCGTCCCCGGGCAGGTCGGCGAACTCCGGCTCGAGGTTCTCGTGGATCAGCAGATAGGGACGGAGCCGATGGCGCTCGAGATGGCGGCGGATCGCCCCGGGCGCGGTGAAGACCTGCTCCGGCGCCACGTCGAAACCCAGGCGTTTGAGCTCCTCGCAGACCGCCGCCGAGGTCTTGCGCGAGGTGTTGGTGAGAAAGCGCAAACGAAGCCCGCTCGACGCGAGCCGCGCCACCGCCTCCACGGCGCCGGGCAGGGCCTCGCCGTCCTCGGTCAACACCCCGCTGATATCGAGCAGTACCGCCTTGAGCATCGTCGTCTCCTCCGCCGCGACTCCTACCCAGCCTAGCCGCTGGTGGCGGGATCGGCCCGCCAGCGCGGCGACCGTCGCCCGGGTCAGTCATCGCCATAACGTTGATCGGGGTCGCGTTAGCGGCGGCGGCGTGTGGCTGCCGCGTTGCTCATTCGATGGTAATGTCACAGTTAGCTAATCGAAAAATATCCGCGACGATGGACCGTCCGTGGCGGAGAATCACGGCAACTTTCAAGGGCCTTCCGCTTCTATGACCATCTTCCAAGACGCGCCCCAAGCGGTGGTTTTCGGCGACGACGCCCTGCTCGATCGGCTCCATACCCCCGTCTGGATCTTCGATATCGAGCAGGAAAAGATGCGCTACGCCAATGCCGCGGCGCTGAGATTCTGGGAGGCAGAGGCGCCGCAGGAACTCTATAACCGGGATTTCTCCCCGACGATGAGCGAGGCGACGCGACGCCGCCTCGCGGATTACCTGCCGCGCCTGACCGGCGGCGAGGTGATCGATGAACACTGGAGCTTCTACCCCGGTGGCCAGGCCGTTTCCTTGCACTGCCGCTGCAGCCACCTGGTGATGAGCGATGGGCGTAGCGGCATGCTGGTGGAGGGCGTTGATAGCGCCGTTTCACTGGATGCCTCCAGCCTGCGCGCCCTAGAGGCCGTCAGGCACTCGTCGATGATGGTCTCCGTGTTCGATGACAAGGGACGCCTGCTGGTGCGCAACCCGGCCGCCCTCGAGGCACGCGGGGCGCTCGCCTCCTTTCACGACTGCTTCACCGACCGCGACCTGGCCGAGCGGCTGCTCCCCCAGCTGGAGCAGGAGTCACGCTGCTCGCTGGAAGCGATCATGCGCCACAACGATGGCGCGCGCTGGCACCATGTCGACATGTGCCATGCCACCGATCCCGAGACGGGCCGGCCGATGATCGTGATGGGCGAACTCGACATCACCTCGCGCAAGGTGCTGGAGGGCGCACAGCGCGTTTCCCACCGTCAGCTGGAAGTGGTCATCGAGGGACTGGATCTCGGGCTGCTGCTCGAGGACGAGCATCGCCGTGTCATCGTGGCCAACCAGGCCTTCTGCGACCTCTTTGGCATCGAGGCGCCTCCCGAGAGCCTCGCCGGGATGGACTGTCGCGAGGCGGCGCAGTCCACCAAGGGATATTTCACGGAACCGGACGCCTTCGTTGCGCGGATCGAGGAGCTCGTCGTAACGCGGCGCAAGCAGACCCGCGACCTGCTGGCCATGGCCAACGGTCGCTTCCTCGAGCGCGCCTATACGCCACTGTTCGTCGCCGACGAGTACCACGGCCACCTCTGGGCGTATCGCGACGTTACCCGGCAGAAACGCCAGCAGGCCTTCTGGGCCCACCAGGCCAGCACCGATCCCTTGACCGGGCTGGCCAACCGCCGCTCCTTCGAGGAGGCCGCCCAGAGGGTCGCCCGATCGGTCGAGGGCGGGGAGTTCGAGGCGGCCCTGCTGATGATCGACATCGATCGCTTCAAGGCCATCAACGACAGCCTGGGCCACGCCGAGGGCGACAAGGGCCTGAAACTGTTGGCGAACACCCTGCGCGACAACCTGCGCCCCAGCGACCTGCCCTGCCGCACCGGCGGGGAGGAGTTCATGGTGATCATGCCCGACATGGCCCACGAAGAGGCCGAGAGCGTCGCCTGGCGCCTGCTGCGCCGGATCGCCGAGGCAACGGTCGACGCACAGGAGCTCCCCTTCCACTTCACGGTGAGCATCGGCGTCACCCGCTTTCGCCCGAGCGATGCGAACATTTCGGCCGTGACCCAGCGCGCCGACGCCGCCATGTACCAGGCTAAAGACGACGGCAGAAATTGCGTGGCGGCTCGCTGGTAGCCACGCGAGACTCCCGCAGGCAAGCGGCCGCCCGCACGGCGTCGATTTGCAGCGCCGCTACCCGAGGGCGATAGCGGCGTCGCCCTGCCACGCATTACCGCCCTTCCCGAGGCTAGACCACGCCCCTCCCCCAGCCGTAGACGGACCCGATCACCGCCCCGAAGACGAGGTGGGCAATCAGCATGGAGAGCGGCGCCACCAGACCGAGGCCCAGACCGAAGAAGCCGGAGCCCGCCAGGGGAAAGACCGTGACCATCACCACCAGCCAGCTGCCGACGCCGAACTCCAGCCCGCGCCGCGTGGGCGTGCGACCGGGGAGGTAGGGAACCAGCAGCGCGAACAGCAGCCCCCAGATCAGCGTACCCACGGCGAAATGGATGCCCCAGGCCAGCATCCGGCTGTCCGGCGAGCCGAGCAGGTCCTGAGCGGCCAGGTTCATGACTTCGATGGGGTTGTACCAGGGCATGATTCCCGCCGCCAGGCGCAGAATCAGGATCAGCGAGATGACCAGGGTGGCCGTGAACCCGGCCATCAACCCGCGTAACAGGCGATTGCTCATGGCGTCCTCCCGCATGTCGGTGTGACTTTCAGTGTAGCCACACGATGGAGGGCACAATGCGGGGCCCGGACTCTGGCCATCATTACAAAGCTGTCATCTTGGCGTCAGCGGTTTGACGAGGCCCGCGTGCCACGATGCTCACATCGTCGCGTCAACGTTTGGCGCCAGTGGAGGCATCACATGCTGATAAAAATCGCCAAGCCCAGCGATCTGCGCGAATCCGATGTAACACCGGAATCCACCTATCTCTCCCGTCGCCGCTTCATAGGCGGCATGGCAGGCCTGGGAGCGGGGCTCGCCCTGTCCGGCGGGGCCAAGGCCAGCGCCGACTACTCCGACGTACCCAACGGCGATGCCCCGGCCTGGCTCAAGGGCAAGATCGATGCCTCCCGCCGGCGCGCCATCGTGCCGGCCGACCCCGAAAAGGACGCGATCGCCCCGTTCGGCGACGCCAGCGGCTACAACAACTTCTACGAGTTCGGCACCGGCAAGTCTGACCCGGCCCGCCACGCCGACAGCCTGGAGACCCAGCCGTGGAGCGTGGTGATCGACGGCGAGGTGAACAACGGCGGCCGCTTCAATCTGGAAGACTTCGCCAGCCCCTCCCAGTTCGAGGAGCGCATCTACCGCCTGCGCTGCGTCGAGGCGTGGTCGATGGTGATTCCCTGGCTGGGCATCTCGCTGGCCGACGTCATCAAGCTCGCCGAGCCCACCAGCAAGGCCAAGTACGTGCGCTTCGAGACCCTCGTCGACCCCGAGCAGATGCCCGGGCAGCGCTCCTCGTTCTCGCTGATCGACTGGCCCTACGTCGAGGGACTGCGCCTGGACGAGGCCATGCACCCGCTGACGCTGCTGGCACTCGGCATGTACGGCCGCGAGCTGCCCAACCAGAACGGCGCGCCCCTGCGGCTGGTGGTGCCCTGGAAATACGGCTTCAAGAGCATCAAGTCGATCGTGCGCATCTCGCTGGTGGAAGAGCAGCCCGTCAACTCCTGGCAGCGGATCGCCCCGGACGAGTACGGCTTCTACGCCAACGTCAATCCCGAGGTCGACCACCCGCGCTGGAGCCAGGCCACCGAACGGCGCCTGCCCAACAGCCTGTTCAACCCCAACACCCTCGATACCCGCATGTTCAACGGCTACGCCGACGAGGTGGCCGAGCTGTACGCGGGCATGGATCTGCGGAAGCACTTCTGATGGCCGCCCAGCGCAAATGGCAGCTCTGGCGCGTCGGCGTCTTCCTGGCGGCGCTGGCCCCCCTGATGCTGTGGGGCTGGCAGGTTGCCAGCAACGCCGCCGGCCCCGAACCGGGGCGCTACCTGCTGCTGAATATCGGCCTGGGCGGGCTGTGGATGCTGCTGCTTACCCTGAGCCTGACGCCACTTACCAAGCTCACCCGCTGGAAGGGCTTTGCTCTGATCCGCCGGCAGCTCGGCCTCTGGACGCTGGCCTACGCCACCCTGCACCTGCTCAGCTACGCGCTATTCATCCTGGGGCTCGACTGGGCGATGCTCGGCAGCGAGCTGGTCAAGCGCCCCTACATCGTCGTCGGCATGCTCGCCCTGATCGGCCTGGCGGCCCTGGGCGCGACCTCGAACCGCTGGTCGATGCGCCGGCTCGGCAAGCGCTGGAAGCCGCTGCACAAGCTCTCCTACCCCATCCTGGGGCTGATCCTGCTGCACTTCTTCTGGGGGGTGCGCGCCGATCTGGGGGAATGGTTCCTGTACGCCACAGCGTCTGCCCTGATCATGGCAACCCGCCTGCCGCCGGTGGCCAGGCGCCTTCCCAGGCTTCGACAACGACTCGCCAGCGCCTGATTGGCAGTGGAGAGGCCGGCATCAGCGACGAGGCCGGCAGCCCCTGAGAGCGTGCCCACGTCCAGGGCCTGACGTGGGGGCTGTCCCCAATGGATTCCCGCGAGATGTTCACCCCTGCCTTATAAAAACTTCACACGTTCATCCAGGCACTCATAAGAACCCATTTCGAACTCCCGGCATATCCACGGCCTGTTCTCATAAATCGTGCACATATAGGTTTCCCTATCCAGGGCCGCGCACCAGCCATCGTCGAGTCGCCTCATCGTCTCACCGCCGTACTGGTCACGCAGGATGAACTCCTCCGGCACACCCGTATCGGAGATGATCATGACCTCGAGGCGACAGCAGCACGCCTTGCAGTTTGCACACGACACATCCGAGGAAGACGTGTTTTCAATGGGAATATTCATGAGGTCACTAAACTGTTAATGATCCGTGGAAATTAAGGGCCAGGCCCTCAGTGCTCCTCAAGGGGTGATGCCCGCCACCGGCCGCAGCACCAATGCCAATGAGATGACCGGGGTGGCCGTGAACCCCGCCATCATCCCATGTACCCGGCTTATTCATGAGGGCGTCCTGAAAACGAAGATGGCGAGTGGTTTTCTCTTGTAGAATCAAGATGTTCCTGCCAGAACACGATTCAAGAGGACCACTCGCCATGGGTGAAACCCTAACGACCTGGTCGCCCTCGTGCAACGGCTCTGTCCGTGTCGAGCTGAGCGGCCACCGCACCACCAGCGACAGCGGCGCTCTCCTGCTGCGTGAAACCCTCGACAACAGTGGCGTGATCGAGGCGCTCGAAGACAATCTGGTCGATCGACGCCACCCGCTGCGTATCCGCCACTCGTTGGCCAGTCAGCTGCGCACCTTG
>NZ_FPAQ01000084.1 GCF_900116405.1 Halomonas saccharevitans
TAGACATGATGGATTGACCTGCCCCTCCTCAACGTCGTGGGTTACGTTGAGGTTGGGCAACAACACAGAGCCACTATTGAGGGAGGCAGGTCATGACACAGTCTAACGCAACTCAGCAGGTCGTTGTGGAGCGCACTGCCGCCGAGCGGCTCAGCGCCGCCAGCGACGTCCATGCCGCCTATATCGGGCTGGATGTGCATAAGGCCAGCATTGCGGTATCCATCGCCGAGGCGGGACGGCATGAGCCGGAGTTTCGTGGTGAGATCGCCAATGAGCCCACGGCCATCGACACGCTGATCCGCCAGCTGAGCCAGCGCTTCGCGGGGCAGCCTCTGCTGTTCAGCTACGAAGCCGGCCCTTGCGGTTACGGGGTCTATCACCAGATTCAGGCCACCGGCCATGATTGTGACGTCGTCGCTCCGTCGCTGATCCCCCGCCGTGCCGGCGATCGCGTCAAGACCGACCGCCGCGATGCGCAGATGCTGGCCCGTCTATCGCGTTCCGGTGAGTTGACGCCGGTGTGGGTGCCCACCCCGGAGCAGGAGGCGATCCGCGATCTGACGCGGGCCCGGGAGGACATGAAGGCCATCGAACTCAAGGCGCGACAGCGGCTCAGCGCCTTCCTGCTGCGACATGGCAAGGTCTATGGCGGCAAGAGCAAGTGGGTCCCCGTTCACTTCCGCTGGCTCGAAACGGTCCGCTTCGACACCCCGGTTCAGCAGATCGTGTTGGAGGAGTACGTCGATGCCGTGAAGGAGGCCCAGCGGCGCGTCGCCGGCCTGGAACAGCAGATGGAGGCGGCACTGCCGAGTTGGTCGCTGGCCCCGGTGGTCGAGGCGCTGATGGCGATGCGCGGAATCGGACTGATCACGGCGATGACGGTGCTGGCCGAACTCGGCGACATCAGTCGCTTCGACTCGCCGCGACAGCTGATGGCCTACCTGGGCCTGGTGCCCAGCGAGCACTCCAGTGGCGGCAGCCGACGCCAGGGTGGCATCACCAAGACCGGCAACGGCCATGTACGGCGCGTGCTGGTGGAAGCCGCCTGGAGCTATCGCTTCCCGGCGCGCAAGACGCGCATCATCCAGCAGCGGGCCGAACGAACCTCGCCGACGGTCCAGGCCATCGCCTGGGAGGCACAGAAACGCCTGTGTGGGCGCTACCGCCGGCTGATGGCCACGGGCAAGGTCAAGCAGCAGGTCACCACGGCGGTGGCGCGAGAGCTGGCCGGCTTCCTGTGGGCCCTCGCCTGCGAGGCAATGGGCAAGCCACACGGCAGCCGGGCCACGACATGACGGCAGTGTCCCAGTGCCTGCGGGTCAGGGAGCGTCGGGCCGGTAGGAGAACCCCTGGCGGTCCTATGAGGCTCCCGCCCTCCGGGGCAGGGTGACCCTCGAGCGTAGAGCAGGGTAGCTCCGCGACGAAGTGATGACAGGTCGGTACCCAACCCACGAATACCAGAGAGATCCACCGTCGCTGATAGCCCCTCGCTTCCTGACCCGTAGGCATTGAGGACAACCGCATGCACTGAAGAGACAACCGAGCCCTTGACAGGTCAATCCATACCAG
>NZ_FPAQ01000066.1 GCF_900116405.1 Halomonas saccharevitans
CAAGGCGAAGGAATTCACGAGCCGCGATCAGCACCTCTTCCTGTTCGGGCGTGAGCGTGGCCAGCAGGTTGTGCCGCGTGTGCGGTCGGTCGTGGACATCGTCACGGTACCGCCAACGCCGGATAGTCGCGGTGGCGACGCCGTATTGGCGGGCCAACTCGCTATCCGTGATGCTAGAGGGGGCTGCCTGGATCTCGGCACGGATCTTCGGTGTCGTCGTAGCCTGCTTATGCAGCTTGATGTCCATGAACCTGCTCCCGAATGAATTGCTGTAGAAGCTCTCTGGCTGCTAGCAGAGGATAACTTCTATAGGCGATCTGATCATCCGGGATCCTACAAATATGCAAAAACGCCAGGGGTGGAGGCGGCCGAGCCCGGCATGGTGCGGCTGAACGCAGGGATTGGAATTGGCAGGGACACATGCGAGTTAGCTACCTGGGCCCGGCATTGCCGGGCCATGATCATCCCGCGATCGAGGACCTGGACGTTCGGCGACTGCCTCCGAGCTGCTACCTCGTGGAAGTGGGGGAGGACGCCGGCGTGGACGGAGAGATCATCGAGGGCGACGTGCTGGTGATCGACGAGGCGCGCCCGGTTCAGCACGGCGACCTGGTGGCGGTGCAGGGCGAGGACAGCTTGCGACTGTGTCGCAGCCATAGGATCGGCGGCCGCTTCCGGCTGATGCAGACCGCCGGGCCGCAGGAATCGACTTGGGCTCGGCAGTCGGATCTGCGGGGCGTGGTAGTGAATCAGGCGAGGGTATCTTAAAGCTGAAGTCTCTCAAGAGTTTTTCTTGGGTCGATTTTTTTAAGGATACATACTCCTCTTCTTGTCATGTAGTTCCAAAGAGGTTCTCTGGCAATCTCAAGGGCTTCATTTCGCAATAAATCTGATATATCCATAACTTCGTCTTTAAGTGAAATGAGTTTTTCTGCAGTTTCATTGTTCTGGTATTCAGAGTTTTTGAAAGATAGGTGGCCTACAATTTCATTTATTTCCTTAATCTTCTTGACTATCTCTTGATGTCGCTGGGTGAGTGCTGGAAAATCTAGTGCAACTATCGCAGCCATTCTTGATTCTGCAGGAGAGGTCGTCACTCCAGATTGAAGTAAAAAATCTATTGATGATTCGTAGCTACTCCATTTTCTCGCTACTTGCGACATAGAAATAGCGATTGTTCCTATGTCGTGCCTAGCTGTTTCAATGGCCTCGTACAGGTTAAGAGCGCTAGATTTTCTATCTCTCCTTATGTGATGGATATAGTTCATTAAGAACGTAATCAATGCAGCTGACAATGCTGCTCCTATACCGCTAAAAATAACTCCCATAAGTTCCTCAATATTTTTTAAAAAATTGCAGCTTGGTTCTCATGTTCTCTTTTTATTTTGCAATTTGTAGATATGAATTAGCAACACTCAATTTTAGAGACCTCTTTGAGCACCAGAGTTATTACTCACCTCCATCTCCACCGAGCTCGTCAGCGCGCGGTCGCTGAGGTCGTGGCTGACCTCGGTGATCAGCCAGGCGGTGGCGTCGATCTCGCGCTTCCAGCCGTCTGCGATCACCGGGGTCTCAGGGTAGAGCTCGGGGCGACCTTCGGCGAGGTCGAGGGTGAACGAGGCGCCGCCGCGCTGCAGGCGCTGCCATTCGCTCTGGGCGGCGGCGAGGGCGTCGTCCTCGCTGGCGTAGGTGGGGCGCAGGCGCTTGGGCTCGTCGTCGCTGCCGGCGATCACTTCGCGGGGCTCGGCGGCGGCCTCGTCGTGCCACTGGGCGACGACGCCGGTGTAGGCGTCGCGGTCGGTGACGCTGTAGCGGTGCTGGTCGCCGGCCTGGCGGGTGAGGCGGATCGGCGGGATCTCGGTGCCGCCGGCGGTCAGGCCCGCGCCCTCGGGGATGAACAGCAGCCGCCCGGCCTTCACGGTGGCAATGGCGTCATAGCGCTCGGCCAGGCGGGTAAGGAAGTGCAGGTCCGATTCCTCGGTCTGGTCGATGTGCTCGAGGTAGATGCCCTGGAGGTGCTGGCCGGTCTTCGGCTCCAGGCTGTGGCGGCCGGCGATGGTGGTGATGATCTCGCCTAGGGTGATGGCGTCCCAGCTCTGGGTGCGCTTGCCGGGCAGGCCCTGGCGCATGTCGGCCGAGCGGGCGCGGATG
Source organism: Halomonas saccharevitans (assembly GCF_900116405.1). GTDB lineage: Bacteria > Pseudomonadota > Gammaproteobacteria > Pseudomonadales > Halomonadaceae > Halomonas > Halomonas saccharevitans. Next base: position 2,152 of record NZ_FPAQ01000066.1, read on the forward strand.
GTGATCACGTCCGGCGCGCCGGAGTGCTCCACCTCGTCGACGATGTAGGTGCCGCGGTCCACCAGTGACTGGCCCCGCCAGCCCATGGCCAGGTGCAGCTCGGCGCCGCGGGGCGGCAGGGCGAGGCGGCCGTCGTGGTCTTCCAGGGTGAGGTCGAGCTGGTCGGCCTCGAGGCCGCGGCGATCGGTGAGGCGCAGGCGCTGCAGGCTGGCGCCGACCTGGGGGCTGATGCGCTGGCCCATCAGGGTGAGGCGGTAGTCCGGCGTGCGGGCGGCGCGGCCCGGCTCGCTGAGCAGGCTCATGCCAGTGCTCCATTCAGGCCGGTGGCTAGGGCGCGCATGGCGGCGGTGCTGGCGAGCTGGGCGCTGTCGTCTTCGTCGATGCGCTCGAGCTTGAGGTCGAATTCGATCTGCTGGGCGGCGCCGTCGCGGAAGAAGTCGGACTTCCGCTCGTTGAGCGAGACGATGACGTAGAGGCCGTAGTAGGTGCCAGAGCCTTCGATCAGCGGCCAGGCGGCGCCCTGGTTGGCCATCTCGCGCAGCTGGTCGAGGCTCTGCTGGCCGCCAGTGAACTGAGGCAGCAGAGTGCCGGTGAGGGTGATGGTATCCTCGCCTGGGCCAAGGAACTGGCGTGCGGGCCGCCGGCCGATGCGGCCCTGACTCTGGTGCCGCCAGGCGGTCTGGCGTTGCAGCTCCTGGTAGGCGGCGGTGCTGAGGCCGAACACGAACATGCCGAACGTCATCATCATGGGCGGGGCTCCTGGTGGGCGAGGGGGTCAGTCGATGTCGTAGAAGGACGAGCGCCGGCGGGCGGCGGCCTCGCGGCCGGCGTCGGCAACGGCGCGCTTCACCTCGGCGTTGACCATCCGGGCCAGCGCTTGCTCGTCCATGCCCGGGGCGGCGTGGACGTTGATGCCGCCCTCGATGGTGATATGCACGTCGCCACCACCGCCGGGGGCCTGGAGCGGCGGGCGATTGTCGATCGGCACGTCGGCCACGGCGGGCAGGCTGGCGGTGCCGATGGCCAGGCCGGCCCCGGCCTGTCGCACGCGCCGGGCGATCTCGCCCACGCGGCGGGCGGGCTCGTCGCGCTGGGCGTCGAGCCCGGCATTCAGGCCGTCGACGGTGTGGCCGCCGAGCCGGGCGAACACACGGGAGGGCGAGTTGATGTCGAGCTTGTCGGCGAACCAGTCGCGCACGTTGCCGGCCATGCCGGTGACCCGGTCGCGCAATTCGCCGAGCTTGCCGGTGAGGCCGTCGATCATGCCGTCGATCATCGCGCTGCCCAGGGAGCCGAACTTCCCCGGGATCTCGACGCCCAGCGCCTCGAGGCCGGCGGTGACGCCGCGCCAGATCAGCCCGATGGGCGACCAGTCCAGCAGCAGCCGCATGACGCTGCCGATGCCGCCGGCGAAGGCGTTCTTGATGTCGGCCCAGTGTTCGCCGAACCAGGCGCTGATGCCGTCCCAGTTGCGGTAGATGAGTGTGGCCCCGGCGGCCAGCGCGGCCACAGCGGCGACGATGCCCATGATGGTCAGGCTCACCGGGTTGAGCGACAGCAGGGTCAGGGCGTAGTTGACCAGGGCGATGGGGCCGAGCACCGAACCGAGCAGCACCATGAAGCCGCCGCCCACGGCGACCAGGGCGGCCAGGCCGGCGGAGACCTTGACCAGGGTGCGGGCCAGTTCGGGGTTCTCGTCGATCCAGCCGGTGACTGCGCGGCTGATGGCGATGATGTCGTCGTCGACCTCGTCCAGCACGCCCATGAACTCGCCGGCGAGGACCCGCTGCACGCGCTGCAATGCCTTGCCGGCGTTGTCGTCCAGGGTGGTGGCCATATCGTCGACTGCGCCGGTCACGTCGCCCAGGCCGCCCTGAGTGCCGGTGAGCGCCTGGAGGAACTTCGGGATCTGGTCGACGGAGAGATCCTCGATGGGCGTGCCGAACAGCGCGATGGCGGTGTTGGCGCGCCGGGCTGGGTCCTCGATGTCGAGGATCGCCCGGGCGGTGGTGTGCATGGCCTGGCGGGCGCGATCGCCGCCGCTGGCGATGGCGTCGGCCATGGCCTGAGCATCCAGCCCGACGGCCTCGTAGGCCTCCCGGCTTGCCTTGCTCATGTCCGAGCCGCGGATGGTGAACTCCTTGAGGGAGTCGCCGGTCTTGTCGAGCGCGAACTTGCCCTGCTCGGCGGCGGCCACCAGCAGGCCCATGGCCTCCTGACCATCGAAGCCGAGGGCGCGGAAGTTGGTGCTGTACTCGTGGAGGATCTCGGGCAGCTCCTGGCGCATCTGCTCGGGCACTTCCTGGAAGCTGCGGCCGATCAGGTCGAAGGCGGCGCTGGCGTCGCGGGCCAGGCCGTTCTGCACCATGATGCCGGCGGTCTGCGCGGCCTCGGTGATGTCGATGCCGAACACATCGGAGAGCGTGAGCGCCTGGCGGGTGATCGAGGACAGCGTCTCGTTCGAGACGGACTCCAGCGAGCCGAACGACGCCCCAATGGCGCCGACCGCCTGGGTGACCTGGTCGAGCCCTTCGCCGCGACCGCCGCGATAGACCTCGGTGATCACCTCGCGATAGCGCGTCGCCTCCTGGTCGCCTTCGCCGAACTGCGCGGCTAGGCGTGCGCCGCTCATCTGGTTGCCGAAGGCCTGATGGGTCATGGCGGTGAGGGCCACGCCGCCGGCGGCGGCACCGGCCGCTCCGTTGCCGGCGATGCTCGAGGCGCGGCCGGCGGCGCGCTGGTAACGCTTGGCCGCATCGGCCGCCTGGCGCTGTCGCTGTGCCGTTTCGCGCAACTGCCGCTGCTGGGCCTCGAGCTGGCCGTTGGCCTCGCGGATGCGCCGGGTCAGTTCGCGCTGCTGGTCGGCGTGGCTGCCGGTGACGCCCTCGACGCGGGTCATGTTGCGGCGCAGGTAGTCCAGCTGGCGTTGCTCCTGCTGGTACTGCTCCTTGAGGCGCTGGGCCTGGCGAACGGCCTTGTCGCGCTGGCGGCCGAGGGCCCTGGTGTCGCCCTCGGCGTTGTTCATCTGGCGGGAGAGCTCGCGGATCTCCTGCTGCTGCTCCTCGAGGGCGCGGCTGCTGCTCTCGCTCTGGCGCTTGAGGTCGCGGAAGCCGCGCAGGTCGCGCTGGGCGCGCTCCAGGGTCTTGAGCTGCTCGCGGCTGGCTTTCAGGGCCTCGGCGGTACGGCCGCTGCCCTGAGAGATCTGTTTGAGGGGCCGAGTGACCCGGTCCACGGCATCCAGGACGACTTGCAGCTTGAGGTCGCGGGCCATCGGCGTTCCTTCCTGTCTTGGATACGGTCAGCGGGACTTCTTGGGCGGCTCGGCGCGGCGGCGGGCCCGCTCGCGCCAATCCATCAGTTCCTCGAGCTCCATGGGGTCCATCTCGGCCGGGCCCCAGTGGAACACCATGGCGAGGTCCGCCATGGCGTCGTCGACGTGCTCGGGGAGGGTTACTGCTCGCCGGCCTTGGTCTTCGCCGGCAGCAAAAAACCGCTCACCACGCCGCCGCACTGGACCAGGTCGGCCGGGTCCATGTCGCGGATCTCGGCCTCGGCCAGCGCCGGCTCGGTGATGCGCGGCAGCACCTTGGTGAGGGCGTCCACCTGCATCTGCAGCACGTCGGTGAGCGCCACGCCGCGCAGGGCGCCGCTCTTGGGCTTGCGGATCTGCAGCTCGGTGACGGTCTGGCTGCCACGCTGGATGGGGGAGTCGAGCTCGACGGTCTCGGTGACGACCTGGGGCAGCTCGGCGGGGGCGGTGGTCTTGTCGGTCATGGGGTGTGGCTCCGGTGTGCGTCATGGGCCGCCCCAGCGGGGCGGCGGTGCAGTGGCTGATGAGGGGCTGGGGATCAGAGGCCTGTTTTTAGAGACCCAAGGCGGCGCGGCGATCGGCAAGGCGGTCTTCGCCGCGGACACGGAACACCATGCCGGGCTTGTCCATTTCGATGATCTCCTCGCCGTCGACGGTGAGCTTGTAGTAGCTGAGCGTGGTGGTGACCTCGCCGGGGGAGTTGTCGCCCTTCTGGGCCTCGCCCATGCCGATGGTCTTGTGGCGGCCGCGCACGACGATCTCGACGGGCACGACCTGGCCGGTCTCATCAGACTCGTAGCTGCCGGTGAAGCGCAGCTGGGCGGCGTCGTGGATCGGCGAGCCGTAGGTGTCGAACAGGCCGTCGATGATCAGGCCGCCGGGCGTCCAGGTCATCTCCTGGAGCTGGTTGCCCATGTCGACCTCGATGGGGCCGTCCATGCCGCCGCCTTCGTACTCAACCATGCGGCGCGCGAGCTCGGGCGGGGTGATGGACTGGATCTGGCCCTGCCAGTCGTTGCCGTCGCCGAACAGGTTGAAGTCCTTGAGGATCTTGGGGAGTGCCATGCGTGTTTCTCCTTGCGGGTTCCCGATGCTGAACCGCTATCGGGCTCAGGCGGCGGCGACGCGGTCGGCGAACTCGACCAGGTAGCGGTCGGTGATGCGCTGCTGGAGCATCAGGTTCTCGAGCGGCGGCACCGGCGTGTAGTCGTAGTCGATGTAGAGCTTGCCGGCCTTGAGCACCTCGGGAGTATTGATCTCGGCGTCGAACCAAGCCACGCCGTCGATCAGGTAGCCCAGGCGCTTCCACTCGCGGAACTTGGCGTTGATGCCCTCGACGATGTCCTTCACAAGCGAGGGGTGCATCGGCTTGTCGACCGCCCAGAGGTGGGCCTCGGCGATGGTGTCGGCGATGACCTGGGCGGTACGGGTGTAGTTCTCGAAGGCGAACAACGGGTCGACGCTGCAGGTGCGCGAGCCCCAGAAGCGGAAGCCGCCGCGGTTGATGAGGGTGGTGACTTCATGGCTGTTGAGGTAGCCGGCGTCGGTGTTGGGGTCCTGAAGGTCCCAGAACACGTCCTGGCTGATGCCGGTGACTCCGTTGACCGGCATGTTGGAGAGCGTCTTGTGCCAGCCGATCGTCTGGTCGGCCTTGGCGCGCAGGCCCAGGGCCCGGGCCACGGCGGAGAGCTGGCGGGTGGCGCTGATGGCGGTGTCCCAGCCGGTCCAGTCGGGCCAGATCACCATCACCTCGCGGGCGCCGAAGTTCTGGCGGTACATGGCCGCTTCTTCCATGGTGGTGCTGTCGCCGGCGGAGGCGTAGACGAACGCGCGCAGCTTCTGGGCTACGCCGATCAGCTCGCTGGTGACGTCGGCGTCGTCCAGCTCCGGCACGCCGAGGATTCGCGGCTTCACGCCCAGGCGGGCCTCGGCGGCGAGCAGGGCCTGCACGCCAAGGCGCTTGCCGCTGCCGTCCACGCCGCCGATGACGTTGGTCTTGGTCTCGGCGTCGTCGGCGCCCTCGGCCACGCGCACCACGACCACCAAGGTCTTCACCTGGTCGGCGATGGCGTCCAGCGAGCGGGCGAGGGTGCCGGTGTCGCCGGCGTCGCCCTGGGCGCCCAGCGGATCGGTGACCAGCACCGGCGTGTTGAGCGGGAACGGCTCGTCCTCGCCGCCGGTGAGGTTGGCGAAGCCGCTTACTGCGACCACGCCGGCCCCGGCGCCTTCCTCGGCGGCGGTGACCAGGGCGCTGGCGTTCGCCTCGCCATTGACGGCGGTGGTCACCTCGGCGGCGGTACTGACGATCGCGCCGTCTATGTCGGTGGCCAGGCTGACGGTGATGTCCTGTCCGCTGACGTTGACGGCCAGCGTGGCGGAGGCGCTGCCCGGGTCGACGTAGCGCACGCGGATGGCGTTGCCGGTGGTGCCGGCGGTGGCCGCGGTGTAAGTGACGCCGCTCTCGGCGGCGGCGGAATCGACGAGCAGCGAGGCGGCGACGGCCACCGCGGCGTCCGGGGCGGTGGCCACCAGGCCGATGACGGCGGTGGCCACCGTGCGAATCGGCCGGGTGCCTTCGTTGATCTCCACGACGCGAACGCCGCGGTGGTAGTCCTGGGCCATGTGGGGCTCCTGCGCAGGTGAGCATGACGGTCGGGGTCATGCTTGCGCGGGAGCGGGCGGGGCTCTAGCGGCGGGGATTGTGGGGTGGTGATGGCACAAAAACGCCCGCCTGGTGGCGGGCGTGGTGAAGGGATTAGAGATCTTTCCCTGGCTGTGGGTCTATCGCCCTGTGCTGTTTGCCGAATATGTCCTGATAGATGACTTCGAGTCCTGAATTCAAGCAATAAGTGCAGCACCTGCGGTATCCAGGGCTCCTGAGTATTCCCCCAGGAATACCTGTGCCGGTGTCCGATAGCCGAGCCGTTTTCGAGGGCGGTCATTCAGCTTCCTGAGCACCCTGCGAAGCTCGGCATCGGTGACCTGGCGGAAGTCCGTTCCCTTGGGAAAGTACTGCCGTATCAGGCCATTGGTGTTCTCGTTGGTCCCACGCTGCCCGGAGCAGTAGGGATCACAGAAGTATGTCGCTGCTGTCACTGCCTTGGACACGGCTTGGTGCTCGGCGAATTCGGAGCCATTGTCCAGCGTGATGGTCTGGACC
>NZ_FPAQ01000075.1 GCF_900116405.1 Halomonas saccharevitans
ACTTTGGTCGGTAAAGCAGGGAGGGTATCGGCGCTGGCCCTCCTACCTCTACCGTGTGGTCCAAAGCGCTGCAGTTATTCTATGAATCCAGGAATAAATATAAATTTATGCGAATTAATGGTTGCATAACCCAATGAATATAGCTCAGCAATTGCCAAATGGCGAAGACAATGAACTCCAAGCCCCTCTTACGCAGGAAGAAGAATCATGGTACAATGAAAGGTTCTTTAATAGGCTACACAACTCTTATTGTGAACTTGATAGCATGGAGAAGTAGGCGGGCATGAACATGCAGAGAAAATTCATGCAATCTACAGATGCCCTGATTAGAGAGGCATTGCATAAAAAAATATTGCAACATCAGCACAACTGCCCCCAGACCATAGTTTTGGATGAACTGGGCCTTGCTCATGGGAAGAATAGAATAGACATTGCTGTTATCAACGGCGATATACACGGCTATGAAATAAAGAGCTCGAAAGACAACCTTTCAAGATTCATCTCTCAACTTGACCAGTATAGAAAAAGCCTCCAAAAACTTACCATTGTTGCAGCCCCAAATCATATTGATGAGATTTTAAACGTCTCGCCAGATTGGTGCGGAGTTATAAAAGTAGAAATAGGACCTAGAGGAGGAGTAAAGTTCAAGACCATAAGACGGCCTTCTAAAAACCCAAGCGTAGATATGGTCGAGCTAGCACATTTACTTTGGAAAAAAGAAGCCATAGAACTCCTACAGGAATACGGAATGAAGAGCAATCTAAACAACAAGAACAGGAAAGCACTGTATGAAGAAATAGCAAACCATGCAAAAATGGAAGAACTAGTGGCTTGGATAAAAAACAAGTTTAGTAAACGCGAAACGTGGAGAGCTGTTTAATAACAAATGTAATATGGTGGTTCACACCCACTCCTTTCCATGTCCCCTGATTGCCAGTACCTTCAATTTTATGTAAAGTATTATATATCCTTTTATCTCCGTGAGAAAATTTTGGCCCACAATATTTACCAGAGCTGACAATATAGGAGCAGTGACCAACCATTTGACCATTGTCCTCTCTAAAATTTTTACCTTTTGGTACCAGCCAAGTACTGTCTGTCGTATATACAATCTTACCAGCGGGCTTTAGAAACCTCATGTCCTGGTCAATGAAATCAGGGGTTTCGATAGTATAATCCCCATAGTCAGGAACTCTAATGTCTTTTAGCTCACGAGCCAGCTCTTTATAAAACAGCCATTCATGTCGGGTTGGCTCTCCTCCAGGTCGCTGGACGTTAGATAACTTCAAAGAAGTTCCAGCGACAAAAAAAGTCCTGAATGCAACCAAGTCTGAGATATTCCTTATAGCACTTGACAGTGCTTTAGAGAAAACATCATAGGGTTGAAAAGATTCCGGTTGTTCAATATCAATAATCAAGTCAACATTGGAAATATCAACGTCGAGTCGTGACATTACTGACTTGACCAAAGAATCAATATTCGGAGACATAATATCATCAAGAGAGATACGTAATGCGACTCCTTTTCCATCAACAGAAACAATGTACTTAACCTCGCTGAGAAAGCTCACGTCATGAGAAAGCCTAATCACGGGGATAGCAGCACACCCTTCCTGCCTTAACTCTTCAAAAATATAGCTTACAACAAAGCTCGCATTCTGCATCCGAGCAGAAACAAGGCTCTCATGGAGGTCGATACAAGCCTTCCTGCCTCCCCACTTTTTGATAAAGCGTTTTGCAAAAGGCTGAATATGCTCTTGTACTGTTTTTTTTGGGCGCCTCTCCTCAAAATCATATTCGACAGGCGGAACTACAATTAGCGGTAAGACGTGATCTTTAACCGGCTCGTGTAATCTAAGCAAAGCTTGGTACTCACCTTGCCGCCACTTAGTTACCGGCATATAAAGAAAAGGGTTATCCATCAATCTCCTCCGAGAACAGTACGTACCTCACCATGCCCTACCAAGTCGGTTAATATCGTATAGTTGTTTCTCTCTTTTCTAATTCGCCCTGCAATAATACTAGGATGAATCTTCAATCTTTCTGCATCTCTTAAAACTGATTGGCGGCTCATTGAAAACCTGGACAAGCACGTATCCCAGGCATCCTGAGGAATTAGGGAATCCAACGCAAATTTGTCAGCCTCCTCCTCAAGAGGATCATGATAACTTCCGTCTTCTTCGTCAAAGAAATCCATATTTAACGAATCGTAAAGGTGCAGAAAAACATGGCCAAGCTCATGGAAAATCACAAACCAAAAATTATCTAATCTATCATGACGTAGCGTAATCGCAATGACTGGATGCCCAGTATCCAGCATCATAGCAGCACCGTCTAAATATGTACCTTGCAGATGCGGCTCAATTATAAGTATGACACCTTTGGATGCCAGAAACTCTTTAACATTTTCAAGAGCATTGTCTGAAGCAGACAGTAACGCGAGTTCCCTTACCCAGCTGTCATTTAAGAAAAACTCACCGACATTTCCAGAGGAAGCAACATCTCGGGCCTTCTCAAGTACCCTTGCTTGCCAAGCAAGCAGAGAATACTCTTTTGGAGAGTTTCCTCCGTAAAACTTTTTTCTATGTAAAGCCGTAGCATACTGGCCTCCAGCTGCACGTAAAAAGAAATTCTTAACTGCCTCAGCCGGTGATGCCTTATGCTTAAGCTCGACCCAACCTCTTTTTATCATTTCTTTTATGGGAAATTCAGACCAATCTACATCTTCCTCTTTTTCCCAAACGAAAACAGCACTTCCACTAGAATCCGAAGATCCCCCCCAGGATTCAGAAACCTTTACATTCAATATCTGGGAAATTTCAATTAACCTAGATAGGCTAGCCCCCATATACTCTGAAGATTCGTATCTTTGTATCTGCTGAGGTTTAACTTTGATCAAGTCTGCTAAAGACTTATGAGACAGCCCTTTTGCTATTCGAGCTTGGATTAAAACCCGAGGCAAACTGCTTAGATCAGAGTGTTCAGAATGCCTTACATGACCTTGCTTTAGAAACGAATACTCAGAAACTTGAGACTCTAGATCAGATATCTGACTCTCTAAAGCTGCCTTTTGTGCTTTGACAAGCCAATCACTAGCCTCCCCTTCATTTAAAGAGATCAAGGCAGTTTTTAGCTCCTCAAGCTGCTTTGAAGTGATTTTGTATTGCCTTTCATTGCAAATCATGACGACCCTCCTTCAACAGCGTTAAAGGCTTCAGCAGTTAAGTCGATAGCGACAATACCTTTCTCACCTCCAGAATGTTTTTCTATCTGAAAAAAATCTATAAATTTCTTACCAGGCGCGGCTTCTAAAGAGAAAGGAAACACCTCCCCCAGAAACTTTTCTTTTTGTTTCCTTCGCATTTCTGAGAAATCAAGAAGAACCGGGTCTAGTAAGCGCGGATCAACGGCACACGGATCCCAACATCCATCGTAATCCCCCGGATTAGGCTTCCCAGTGACATAACTACCGTCTAGAAATAAACGTCTGCATCCAGCACGTTGAAGTGGTCCCTGAAATTCGGACCAGGCGCTAAGCTCTGATCAGACCGACCAGGAGACCCTGATCATGAGCAAGACACGTCGGCAGTACAGCAG
>NZ_FPAQ01000065.1 GCF_900116405.1 Halomonas saccharevitans
TCAATAGTGGCTCTGTGTTGTTGCCCAACCTCAACGTAACCCACGACGTTGAGGAGGGGCAGGTCAATCCATCATGTCTACGCCAAGGATGGCGTCGGTAGCGCCCAAGGAAGGGTTCACAGCGCCTCCTCAATGGTCCGGCACCCCGGGGCTTGCCCCAGATCAGCCCCGAGCGATGGGAGCTATCTGCGATAGCCCTACGACGCGACCCGGTGCCCTGCAGAGGAGGCGGCGATGAATCACCCGGAACTGGACATGGCGGCCCTGGTGGCGCGGCTCGAGGCGCTGCGCGCCGAGCTGCAGGCGCAGAGCGAGGCCGGCCGTGATGCCCGCGAGACCGTGATGCTGGACCAGACCTCGGTGGGGCGCCTGTCGCGCATGGATGCCCTGCAGGGGCAGGCCATGGCCAAGGCCGAGGAGCAGCGTCGCCGGCTGGCCCAGCAGCGCATCACCGGCGCCCTGGCGCGTATCGAGCGGGGTGAGTACGGCGAATGCATCGCCTGCGGCGACTGGATCGACGCCCGGCGCCTGGAGCGCGACCCCCTGGTGCTGAAATGCATCGACTGTGCCGAGTGACGCCACGACGGCGTGACACGGCGATAAGCTGACTCGACGACACACGACTCGACCACACATGACCCGACGGAGAGAACCACGATGAGCATCGAACGACACGACACCAAGGCGCGCATGAGCCGTGCGGTGATCCACAACGGCGTGGCCTGGCTGTGTGGCCAGGTGGCCGGCCCCGAGGCGCGCCACGGCGACATCACCGAGCAGACCCAGAGCATGCTGGAGCGGGTCGATGCGCTGCTCACCGAGATCGGCTCCGACCGCGAGCACCTGCTCTCGGCGACGATCTACCTCAAGGACGGCAACGACGTCGCCGCCATGAACGCCGTCTGGGACGACTGGGTGCCCACCGGCCACGCCCCGGCCCGCACCTGCGTCTGCGCGCCGCTGCCCGCCGACGAGCTGAAGGTGGAGATCACCGTCACCGCGCTGGTGCCGAGCAGCTGATGGCCGCGGCCGGGACGCGGCGCGTCCCGGCCCGCCCGCCTAGCGCTGGCAGGGGTCGTCGATGACGGCGGCCTCGCGCGGGCGCAGCCGCCGCGAGAGGGCGTCCACGGCGATGTTGAGCAGCGCGGTGACCAGCAGCAGGAAGAAGGCGACGTCGAACAGCAGGTACTCGAAGTTGGCGTCGATGTAGTAGCCCAGCGTGGCCACCCCCAGCATACCCAGGATCGCCGTCTCGCGCAGGATCACCTCGGCGCGGTAGTAGAGCAGCGCCAGCATCCCCGGATAGACCCGCGGCAGCAGCTCGTAGGCGAAGCGCCCCACGCCCCGGGCGTCCGGCATGCCCGGGGTGATCGCATCGGCGTGGCGCGCCACCAAAAAGGCGATCAGCGCGCCGTTGTGCAGCGACAGCGCCAGCCAGGCGGGCAGCAGCGACGGCCCCAGCAGCAGCAGGAAGAGAAAGGCCAGCATCAGCTCGGGGGTCGAACGCAGAAACAGCAGCAGCCCGCGTCCGGCCAGCCGAGTGGCGGGATTGCCGAAGTGGCGGCAGGCGAGCGGCCATAGCGCCAGGGCCACCAGCAGTGCCCCGACGCTGCCCAGCAGGCCGAGCAGCAGGGTGTTGCCGATGGCCGGCCCCAGGTCGGGGATCCGCGCCAGCCAGTCGATGACCCCGTGCCAATCCCCCGCGAGCAGCGCCGGCGGCCAGATATCCTGGCTGACGAAGCGCCACAAGAGGCTCCCGCTCACTTCTGGCCAGGGCGTCAGCAGGAAGAGTCCGCCGACCGCCAGCAGCGGGATCAGACGGCGGTGTCCCCACCAGGGCAGGCTCGCGATCAGCAGGTAGAAGAGCCACAGCAGCGCCCCTGCCTCGTGATAGCGCCCCTCGCGAAAGGCGGTCTCAAGCTGGAAGCCCAGCGTCGGCAGGCCGACGAAGCCCAGCAGCACGCTGGCCCGCAGGGCGCACTCGAAGCGGTAGCGGGTGTAGGCGGCGAGCCGTGTCCAGGCCAGAGGCAGCTCCGCATAGACGAAGCGCGACAGCCGCGAGACGCCGGGCGGCAGGGCGTCTCGCGGCGCGCCGGGGATCTGCTCGAGGATCTCCGCGAAGACCTTGGCGAAGATGCCGGCATAGGGGATGGCCAGGGCCATCAGCGCGGTGGCGGCGGAGAGGCCGAACACCTGCAGGAAGAGCAGCGCCCAGAAGAGCTCATGGATCGCCCGCACGAAGGCGCAGCCAGCGCGCACCAGCCGCGAGCGGGCGAACAGCAGCGCCAGCGGAAAGCCCAGCACCAGCCCGCCGAGCGTGCCCCAGAGGGCCACCGCCACGGTCAGGCCCAGGGCCTCGAGGGGCGACTCCACCGTGCCCCAGGCGGGCCAGGCGAGCCCGCGGGCCATCTGCGCGAGCTCGCCCCAGGGGTCCCGGGTCACCACCGCAAGATCGGCGAAGGGCGTGAGCACCACCGCCAGGGCCACTAGCGTCAGGGTGTGGCGGGCCAGCCGCAGCCCGGTGCTCTGGCCGCTCAGCCAGCGGGGGCGGGTGTCGCGTCGCGCAAGCTCGGTGCCGGTCACGCGTCGCCTCCGGCCTCGCCCTGGGTGGATTCGTCGCCGGCATCCGGGTAGAGGGCGTCCAGGTCGGCCAGGCGCAGCGTGCTTGCCGGGGCGTCGATCACCAGCCGGCCATCGCGCAGCCCCCAGACCCGGTCGAAGTGGGTGAGCGCCAGCTCACGCTGGTGCAGGGCGATCACCGAGGTGGCGTGGCGCGCGTCGATCAGGTCGAGCAGGCGCAGCGCCTGGTGAGGGTCGACGCTGGCCACCGGCTCGTCGCCGAGGAACAGGCTGCGCTGCTGGTAGAGGGCTCGGGCGATGGCCACCCGCTGGCGCTGGCCGCCGGAGAGCTGGCCCACCGGGCGGCGCATCAGCCCCGCCAGGCCCAGGGCGTCGCAGAGCTCGGCGACCTGGCGCCAGGGCTCGGCCAGCGGTCGCACCAGGTTCCACAGGTTGGCCAGCGCCGAGTGCTCGGCGAGCCGCCCCATGTAAACGTTGTGGTAGACCGCGAGCCCGGGCACCAGGCCGTGCTGCTGGGGGCACCAGGCGGCCGTCTCGCCCAGCCGCTGGCGCAGCTCGCCCAGTAGGGTCGACTTGCCGGCGCCGCTCTGGCCGAGCAGGGCCACACGCTCGCCGTGGCGCAGGCCGAGGCGCAGCCCCGGCAGCACCACCTGGTCGCCGTGACCCAGGTCGTCCCCCTCCAGGGCGAGCAGCACGGCGCTCATCAGCGCAGCAGGCCGAGCTCTTCGGCGACGTCCTCGATGGGCGCGTAGAGGGCATTGTCGGCGGGAATGAAGCCCTCGCGCGGGAAGCTCGCCAGCAGGTCGGGGTCGTCCATCTCGAGCAGGGCCGCGCGCACCCGGTCGGTGAAGCCCTCGCCGAACCGCGCGTCGACGTCGCCGCGCACCGTCCAGTTGTAGTCGGGGTAGGGGGGCGTTTCCCAGATCACCTCGACCTTGTCGGTGTCGACTCGGCCGTCGGCGACCGCAGCGTCCCAGACGCTGAAGTTGACCGCGCCGAGCTCCCAGGTGCCGGCCTCGACCAGGGCGATGGTGCGCGAATGGTCGCCGGAGAAGCCGACCCGGGAGAAGAGCTCGTCGGGGGCGGCGTCGAAACGCTCACGCAGGAAGTGCTCGGGCATCAGGCGCCCGGAGGTGGAGGTGCGCGAGCCGAAGGTCAGGCTCATGCCCTCGATCGCCTCGGGGAGGGTCTCGGCGGGCTCCAGGCCGGTGGAGCGGTGAGCGATGAGGTAGCTCTTGAACTCGGCGTCCTCGCTGCCCTGGGCCAGGGCTTCGGAGCCCGGCACCAGGCGGCGCGCCTGCACCCCGGAGAGGCCGCCGAACCAGGCCAGCTGGACCTGGTCGTTGCGAAAGGCGCTGACCGAGGCGCCGTAGGACTTCACCGGCACGTACTCCACGTCGACGTCCAGCCGCGTCTCGAGGTACTCGGCGACCTTGGAGAAGCGCTCGATCAGCCGCGACTGGTTCTCGTCGGGAATGGCGGTGAAGCGGAAGGTGTCGGCGGCGGCGCCCTGTGCAAACAGGGCGAGGGCGGCGGCGGGTGCGGCAAGCCAGCGCATGGCGATCTCCGGTGTGGTGAAGGGCCCGCCATTGTTGTGCCTCCCCGCCGGCCTGGCAAGTTTGGCGGGGGTGTCAGGCCGGGTCGTCGTGCCCGTCGACGGGGTAGCGGGTCGGCTTCAGGCTGTCCTTGATCTTCTTCAGGTGCGGCAGGAAGTCCTCGCCCCGGCGCAGGGTCATGCCGGTGGCCAGGACATCGATCAGCGTCAGCTGGATCATCCGCGAGGTCATCGGCATGTAGTAGTCGGTATCCTCCGGCGTCGAGACCTCCAGGGTCTCGGTGCATTCGGCGGCCAGCGGCGAGCCGGGGGCGGTGATGCCGAGCACCACGGCGCCGTTCTCCCGGGCCAGCCGGGCGATATCGACGAGGTCCCGGGTCCGCCCGGTCCAGGAGAGCATCACCACCACATCGCCGGTGTGGCAGGCGGCGGCGACCATGCGCTGCATCAGCACGTCGATATAGGCGCTGACCGGGAGGTTGAAACGGAAGAACTTGTGCTGGGCGTCCTGGGCCACGGCGCCCGAGGCGCCCAGGCCGAAAAAGTGCAGCTGCCGGGCCTGGATCAGGTAGTCGACGACGCGCTCGATGCGCTCCGGGGCGACCTCGCGGCGGGCCAGGTCCAGCGCGGCGATGGTCGCGCCGAAGATCTTGCCGGTGTACTCGGCCGCGGCGTCGTCCGGTTCCACCGCCTGGCTGACGTAGGGCGTGCCGCCGGCCAGGCTCTGGGCCAGCTTGATCTTGAAGTCGGGATAGCCCTTGGCGTCGAAGCTGCGGCAGAAGCGGTTGACCGTGGGCTCGCTGACCGAGGCGAGCTGGGCCAGGGTGGCGATGCTCATGCTGGTGGCCGACGCCGGGTCGGTCAGGATGACATCGGCCACCTTGCGTTCGGATCGATTGAGCTCGTCGAGCTGGCGGCGAATGCGGTCGAGCAGATCGTGTCTGACCATGGGCGATGCGGTCTCCGGCGAGGCGCCCTCGGCGGCGCGGGATGAAACATGGGTGATGTGGTGATTTAACTACATTATGCTGGCTATGCTGAGGGAAGCGCAAAGGTGAGGGGGAAGGTGCGCCAACGGCTACCGCGAAAGTTGTAAACTTACATAAAGTCTTTGCGATGCTTGCCTTTTATGCGCTATTTTTAAGTAAGTTAACCAGATGGGGCGGACATGACACCACGCAATCGGCCCGCCGAGGCCGGCAGCTCGGCCATCGATCTGGCGCTGTTCGGTGCCCTCGGCGACCTGGCCCAGCGCAAGCTCTTTCCGGCGCTCTACCACCTCGACCGCGAGGGGCTCCTCGACGAGAACACCCGGCTGCTGGGCCTGGCGCGCCATGAACTCGATCGAGAGGGCTTCCATCAGCGGGTCGAGGCCTCACTCGAGACTCACGTCAAGGCCGCCGAGCTGGACCCGGAGGTGCTCACGCGTTTCCTCCAACGCCTGGACTTCCTGCCGCTCGAGTTCCTCGAGCCGGAGGGCTACGAGGCCGTGCGCGAGTGGCGCGAGCCGGGACGGGAGCGCCCGCTGGTCGTCTATCTGTCGGTGGGAGCGAAGATCTACGGCGACATCTGTCGTCACCTGAAGGCCAGCGGCAGCCTCGATGAGCAGAGCCGCGTGGTGGTCGAGAAGCCCATCGGCTTCGATCTCGACTCCTCCGCCGAGATCAACGATGCCATCGGCGACGTCTTCCCCGAGTCGCGGGTCTACCGCATCGATCACTACCTGGGCAAGGAGACGGTGCAGAACCTGATCGCGCTGCGTTTCGCCAACCCGCTGTTCGGCACCCAGTGGAACCAGAACCATATCTCCCACGTGGAGATCACCGTGGCCGAGAAGGTCGGCATCGAGGGACGCTGGGGCTACTTCGACGAGGCCGGTCAGCTGCGCGACATGGTGCAGAATCACCTGCTGCAGCTGGTCTGTCTGATCGCCATGGACCCGCCGGCCAACCTCGACGCCGACGCCATTCGCGACGAGAAGGTCAAGGTGCTGAAGGCGCTTACCCCCTTCAGCGACGACATGCTGGGGCGCGACGTGGTGCGCGGCCAGTACATGGCCGGCACCCACGACGGCCAGGCCGTGCCGGGCTACCTCGAGGAGGAGGGCGCCAACGCCAACAGCCATACCGAGACCTTCGTGGCGATCAAGACCGGCGTGGCCAACTGGCGCTGGGCCGGAGTGCCCTTCTACCTGCGCACCGGCAAGCGCATGCCGGAGAAGCTCTCCCAGATCATCATCCACTTTCGCCAGCAGCCGCACTACATCTTCGATCCCGACCAGCGCGGGCTCGCCGCCAACAAGCTGGTGATCCGCCTGCAGCCGGAGGAGGGCATCGCCCTGGAAGTGCTGACCAAGGATAGCGGCCTGGACAAGGGCATGCGCCTGCGTCGTGGCCCACTGCACCTGGACTTCGGCAGCGCCTTCCCCAAGACGCGCATCCCGGATGCCTATGAGCGCCTGCTGCTGGAGGTGATGAAGGGGCAGCAGTACCTCTTCGTGCGTCGCGACGAGGTCGAGCACGCCTGGCAGTGGTGCGATAGTCTGGTGGCCGCCTGGGCCGATCGCGACGAGCCGCCGCGGCGCTATCCCGCCGGCTCCTGGGGGCCGGTGGCTTCCATCGCGATGATCACCCAGGACGGCCGAAGCTGGTACGAGGACTACTGACACGACCGGCACGAAAGGCCCGTCACGACAGGACCGGCACGAGGAGCCCCGAAATGACCGACACGATCCCATCCCCCCGCGAGCAGCTGGCGATACAGCTGGCCGAGTCCGTCGGCGAGGCCCTGCGCCAGGATCTCGAGCACCAGGCGCGGGCGCTGCTGATCGTGTCGGGGGGCTCGACGCCGCTGCCCTTCTTCCGGGCCTTGGCCGCCGGGAACCTGCCCTGGGCGCGCATCGAGGTAACCCTCGCCGACGAGCGCTGGGTGAATGGTGCGGCCCCCGACAGCAACGCCCGCCTGGTGCGCGAACACCTGCTGCAGGGGCCGGCCGCCGAGGCGACCTTCGTGCCCCTGACCACCGATCACGAGACGCCGGAGCAGGGCGTCGACGAGGTCGCTTCGCGGCTCGAGGGCCTGGCCTGGCCGGCCAGCGTCGCGGTGCTGGGCATGGGCGGCGACGGCCACACCGCCTCGCTGTTTCCCGACAGCCGCGAGCTCGACCTGGCGCTGACCACCGCCGCCCCCGCGGTGGCGGTGCGCTCGCCGAGCCAGCCCCAGCCGCGCCTGACGCTCAGTGCCGAGCGGCTGCATCGAGCCCGGCGTCACTTCCTGCACATCACCGGCGAGGAGAAGCGTGACGTGCTGGCCCGGGCGCTGTGTGGCGACGACGCCCGCGAGCTGCCCATCCGCGCCTTCCTGGCCTGCCCGGTGGCCATCTACTGGGCGCCCTGAGACCCGTTTCTGCCTGATTTTCTGGAGCCATGACATGACGATCGACAAACAGCTGCCCTCCACCCGTACCACCGAGCTCGACAGCATCTGCCTCAAGGCCGAGGTGATCCCGGTGCTGATGATCCGGCGCGTGGAGGATGCCGTGCCGCTGGCCAGGGCCCTGGTCGAGGGTGGGCTCTCGGTGCTCGAGATCACGCTGCGTACGGACTGCGCCCTGGAGGCGATCAAGCGCATCAAGGCGGCGCTGCCCCAGGCCAGCATCGGCGCGGGGACCGTGCTGACTCCGGCCCAGTATCGCCAGGCCGAGCAGGTCGGCGTCGACTTCGTGGTCACCCCCGGCACCACCGAGGCGCTCTATCGTTACGGCGTCGGCAGCGCGGTGCCCATGCTGCCGGGGATCGCCACCGTCTCCGAGCTGATGATCGGCTGGCAGTACGGCTACCGGCGGTTCAAGTTCTTTCCGGCCGAGGCCAGCGGCGGGACCAAGGCACTCAAGGCCTTCGCCGGCCCGATCGCCGAGGCGCGTTTCTGCCCCACCGGGGGCATCGGCCTGCACAACGCCGAGGAGTACCTGGCGCTGAAGAACGTGATGTGCGTGGGCGGCAGCTGGCTGACGCCCCAGTCGCTGGTCGAGGCCGAGGACTGGGACGCCATCCGCGCCCTGGCCCGGGAGGCCGCCGAGCGCTTCCACCACTGAGGCCGCCTCGCCCGCTTCGGTGATCCGCGTGCCCTTCGACGACGCATGGCACCTATCGCCCCGGCCGCCGGCCGGGGCTTTTCGTGGGTGCGCCAGGCATGGCGCGCAGCGCCTGACTGGCGCTGTTCCCGAGGGTGGTGCCTCGGGATGACTTGGGGGTGGAAGTCCCCTGCACGCCCGGCAAGGGGAAGTGCTAGCCGACGGCAAGGGTGTCTCCCGCGAGGGGGAATCTGAAGGAAGCCCGAGGCAAAACGCTGGCCTGACGAACAGGAAGCGGATACGAGGCGTCATGGCGGGGTGAGATGGCCCAATTCATCAAAGCCCGGTACTTGCACGGAACGTCATGACGTATATCCGACAGGCATAAGCAGGAAGGTCGCGCGTCTTACCCTGGGAGATCTGGTGGTCTGCCACGCTGCTACCGGCGTCGAGAGGCGA
>NZ_FPAQ01000064.1 GCF_900116405.1 Halomonas saccharevitans
ACTTTGGTCGGTAAAGCAGGGAGGGTATCGGCGCTGGCCCTCCTACCTCTACCGTGTGGTCCAAAGCGCTGCAGTTATTCTATGAATCCAGGATTTACAGATGTAAAAGATCTGGTGAAGTCTTTAATTCTTACTGACAAAGACTCCTCACTATTCCCAAGCAGCTCAATGGTTTCGCCATGATTTGATAGCACCGCAAGATAAGGCTGGCGGTGCTCGATATCGCTCCATTTCTCAAGCTTGGTTCCCGACAAGGTAGAGCTTAAATGCTCGGAATTTTTGCAAACAACACTATCATGGCCAATGATAAGGAACGTATCGAATGACTCCGAGTGGTCTTCCATCATGGATTGGAAGTCGCCAGAACCGTCAAGAGCATCATGGTCAGTCAATGAGCCACCACAGGAATCTATGTAGCTAAGCTTGATCGGCGCATGAGTACTAGATAATCCAACGAGGGTAAGACCGCGTTTCAAAAGTGTTCGATTACCGTCTTGTTCGATAAAAGAGGCGCCAGCGCCATAGCCAGCTGACAACACCACAGCACTTCCTGTCATGTCACTTTCAGAAGAAACAGAGAACGTTTCTAGGTCCGCAACACCGTACTTAAGAAAATCATATACCTGGCCAACCCGTTGTTCATGTAACTTTTCAGATAAGTTGACACTTGTCAGCGCATCTTTTATTTCAGCATGATTAACACTTGTGCCGTCAACGAGACCCCATGTAGAAATCTCGCTGGCACCTGCTGTTCCCGAAGCGATACACAGCTCCGCCTTTTCATTATCAACTTTATCCGGATGTATTAACGCGTTAATTACCTTGCAATCTTCAGCCCAGATAAAATCTTGTCCGACTGACATCTCCCCGATGTAATCTTCAAGTTTCTTTTTTCCTGAATTAGCGAAAATAATTTCGTCAACATTGGCATTGCCGTTAAGCTTTATAACTGATGGGACTGAAACACTCCTGTCGCCCAATAACAAAAGCCCTTCTTTGCCAATGTCATACTTTATCCCCTCGTTTAGTTCTGGATAGCTCCAGAGGTATTTGACTACACCCTGCTGATGAGTCAGGTAAGAGTTAATATCATCCTTTGTTTCGATTAGTGACAGGGTGTCAGAGTTCAAGTTTCTCCCAAACCCCAGCCCATCGACAGGAGTGCCTAGGTAGGAGAGTAGCGTTGGCGCGATATCCAGTGTTGATCCTTGTTTATTGACCTTCCCTCCCCCCTCTTGTGATGCTGAGTCGATGACCATGAAAAGATTTCTTCTTTCCCCTTTATTTAAATCCTCCCAAGCAGTATTTTTCATTGCGTCATGATCAGAAGCGATTACTATGATGGTGCCGTTTTGACTTGGATTATTTTCAATATATTCGACGAAGTCCTTAACCAGTACATCTGCACAATGCACAGAGTTCAGGATAGGGTTGTCCCCATCTTTATATTCAATGTTTTCACAAGTCTTTGATGTATGACCTTCGGGGTGGTGAGTATCAAGAGTCAACGTAAAAAGACCAAAGGGCGTTTCGCCTTTTAATAGTTGAGAATACTCATCTTTAAGCATAGCAAACAGAGAGTCATCATACAGCCCCCATCCAGACATGTAATCTGAGTTACTTAATCGCGGAGATAATTCATTTTTCCCTTTCACACTGTCAAAATTGTGGGAATTATAAAAACTGCCTTTCCCAGCAAAACTTAAGTCTGAACCCCCCATGTAACCAAGGTAATATCCGTTGTTCTTAAGTATATCCCCTATGCAGTTGGCCTCAGGCAAAAATAGATCCATCCCTGAGAGAGAGTTACCATGAGAAGGGGAAAAGAGAGGAATTCCACATTGGCTGGCAGCCATACCGGCAATTGTCCAACTAGTATGGGTTACTTCATGGATGTTGGTAAACGTGGTTGCAGACTGCTGGAGCTTCTTGACATTAGGCATCAAGTCAGGGAACAAATCTTCATCAAGGTAAGTGGCTTCAACACTTTCTAAGTAGATGTAGACAATATTCTTCTTCTTTTCAATTGATGGAGATATGAAGATGAACTCTTCAGGAAAGTCTTCTTTGCTCGAATGTACTTCCCCAGCAAAAGCAGATGATGTCACATAGTAAATATCTTGAGTCGCCGGATTAGTGGTGAAGGAGACTGCCACAAAAAACACTGTTGTGGCGTGCCATATAAAATTGACTTTAGGATTTTTGTTCTGTTTTTTTATTATTTTAAATACAGAAAAGCCAAGGATTAACACTACTGCAATATATAGAATAGTTGTATAAATCAATCCTTGGTATTCAGATAAGCCGGCACCACCAAGTTCAGCATTTAGGTGAAAAGATACAGATTCATCAATCCCGTCCCCTGTGAAATAGTTTGCTACATAAAATGACCCATACAGCAGCATTGATGCTATAAAGAAAAAGGAACCAAAACAGGCCTTTTTATTGCCAATGGGGGCTTTGTAAATAAAATACGTAGCCACTAATAACGAAATCAGTGACGGCATAATTACCTGCATATAGAATATCCCAGCCTAAAGATCTTTAGTTTATTAGAAATAATTGTACCATAAACAACACGCATTGTCACCCGCCTGTAACACTTTCATGACCCGGAAAAAATTATAAAATGAGACTCTTCACCAACTCATCTTCCGTGAATGAACCTTTATTTTTAATCCTAAAAGTCCTAATAACCCCCCCATGGAATTTATTGAATTGGTAAAAAATTAAAAAAACGCCAATGATTTCTGTAAAACTGCATGTGCTCGCCCCTACCACCTATTAAAAACTGACAGTAAAAATCAACTTCACAGCAACGAATGTCGATTACCGCATTATCAACGATACAATTATTCTAAAGTGACTTGGCAACTATTACCTAACAACCCCTTGATTCTGTATGCCGCCAAGGCTTAATGGCGTTTCTGGATGTTCTTCGAGGCCCAGATAATACAGCTTGTCTGCCAACGAGCTGCCATTTGCCCCTCCACCGTTGTAACCCCACCATCCACAACGCCCACCGCTAGAGCCCCCGCCCTGCGCGCGCAAGCATGGCAGCACGTCATGCATCGACTTTCGATCCCCCTGCGCAGGAGCTCCCCATGGCCCAGGACTACCACCACGGCATCCGTGTCGTCGAAATCAACGAGGGCACTCGGCCGATCCGCACCGTCGCCACGGCGGTGATCGGCCTGGTGGCCACCGCCCCGCTGGCCGCCGCCGGCGTGGCCGCCTCGCTCGCCATCGACTTCGCCGCGGCGAATAGCGGCGTCACCTACACCGCCGCCACGGCCGGCACCAACGGCAACGCCATCCGCGTGCGCTACGTCGACCCGGGCAGCGCCTCCGCCGCCCTGGCCGTCAACGTGTCGGGCAACGACATCACCGTCACCCTCGCCACCGACATCGACAGCGCGATCACCAGCACCGCCGCCGAGATCGCCACCGCCGTCAACGCCGAGCCGGATGCCAGTGCCCTGGTCAGCGCCGCCGAGGAGGGCGACGGCAGCGGCGTGGTCAACGCCACGGGCTTCCAGAACCTCACCGCCGGCGAGGACGAGCCCTTCCCGCTGGATACCCCGGTGCTGCTCACCGACCTGCTGGCCGCCCAGGGCGATGCCGGCAGCGAGGGCACCCTGGCCCGCGCGCTGGACGCCATCGCCGACCAGGCCAAGACGCTGGTAGTGGTGGTGCGCGTGGCCGAGGGCATGGACGACGCCGAGACCAAGACCAACGTCATCGGCGGCGTCGACGGCACCGGCAAGAAGACCGGCCTGCAGGCCCTGCTCGCCGCCGAGCAGCGCTTCGGCGTCAAGCCGCGCATCCTTGGCGTGCCCGAGCTCGACGACGCCGACGTCACCGCCGAGCTGATCGGCGTGGCCCAGAAGCTGCGCGGCTTCGTCTACGCCAGCGCCGGCGACAGCGCCACCAAGGAAGACGCGGCCATGTACCGCGAGAACTTCGGCGCCCGCGAGGTGATGGTGATCTGGCCCGAGTTCACCGGCTGGGACACCGCCACCTCGAGCACCCGCATGCTCTCCGCCGTGGCCCGCGCCATGGGCCTGCGCGCCAAGCTCGACAACGAGATCGGCTGGCACAAGACGCTCTCCAACCGCCCGGTCAACGGCGTCACCGGGATCTCGAAGGACATCTTCTGGGACCTCCAGGACCCGGCCACCGATGCCGGCTACCTCAACAGCCACGAGGTCACCACGCTGATCCAGCGCGGCGGCTTCCGCTTCTGGGGCTCGCGCACCTGCTCCATCGACCCGCTGTTCGCCTTCGAGAACTACACCCGCTCCGCCCAAGTGATCGCCGACACCATCGCCGAGGCGCACCTCTGGGCCGTCGACCTGCCCATGCACCCCAGCCTGGTCAAGGACATCATCGAGGGCATCAACGCCAAGTTCCGCGAGTGGATCCGCCAGGGCTACCTGCTGGGCGGCTCGGCCTGGTTCGATGCCGAGCTCAACACCCCCGAGGTGCTCAAGGCCGGCAAGCTCTACATCGACTACGACTACACACCGGTGCCGCCGCTCGAGAACCTGATGTTCCAGCAGCGCATCACCGACCGTTACCTGGTCGACTTCGCCGACCGCGTCGCCGCTGCCTGATAGGAGAGAGACATGGCACTTCCCCGCAAGCTGAAAGACTTCAACCTGTTCGGCGACGGCAACAACTGGCAGGGCCAGGTGCCCTCGCTGACCCTGCCCGAGCTCGCCCGCGCCGTGGAGGAGTACCGCGGCGCCGGCATGGACGGCACCGTCGAACTCGACATGGGCCAGGAGGTGATCGAGTTCGCCTGGCAGGTCGGCGGCATCATCGCCGAGATCTTCACCGAGTACGGCACCGCCCAGCACGACGCCAACCTGCTGCGCTTCGCCGGCTCCTATGAGTCCGACGAGACCGGCGAGACCGTGCCCGTGGAGGTCACCGTGCGCGGCCGCCACAAGACCATCGGCATGGGCGAGGTCAGCCCCGGCGACAGCAACAGCATCGAGGTCACCACCACCTGCAGCTACTACAAGCTGGTGGTCGACGGCGAGGAGCTGATCGAGATCGACGTGCCCGGCTACGTGTTCCGCGTGCGCGGCGTCGACCGCCTCGCCGAGCGCCGCCAGAACCTCGGCCTGTAACGCCCGCCATCGCGTCACCCTGGCCCCGGCAACCCGGGGCCAGGCACCATCCCCAGGAGAGACCCCATGACCGACAAGATCGCTGCCACCGCCATCACCGCCGTGCTGACCGAAACCGTCGAGCTCGACTCGCCGATCACCCGCGGCTCGAAGACCGTCACCGAGATCCAGGTGCGCAAGCCCAAGTCCGGCGCCCTGCGCGGCGTCTCGCTCGCCGACGTGCTCAACATGGACGTCCAGGCGCTCACCAAGGTGCTGCCGCGCATCACCGAGCCGGCGCTCACCGAGCCCGAGCTCCGCGACCTGGACCCGGCCGACCTCGTCCAGCTGGGCAACGTGGTGGCCAATTTTTTGCTGCCCAAGCGCATGAAGGCCGACGCCGAGAGCTGAGCCTGCCCAACTGCGTCGAAGACGCCATGGCGGATCTCGCCATGGTGTTCCACTGGGGCCCCGGCGAGATGGACCCCATGCCCCTCGAGGAGCTCGCCGACTGGCGAGAGCGCGCCCGCCAACGTCTCGAGCCGCCCAAGCAGGCGAGCCGCCACCGATAGCCAGGAGCCGGCATGGCCAAGGACCTGAACCTTTCCGTCACCCTCAAGGCCATCAACAAGGCCACCGGCCCGCTGAAGAAGATCCTCCAGGGCAGCCGCGGGGTCGGCCGCGCCATGAAGGAGAGTCGCGAGGAGCTCAAGGGCTTCAACGACCAGCAGAAGCGCATCAGCGCCTTCCGCGACATGTCGCGCCAGAGCCTCCAGACCCGCGACGCCCTGCGCGAGAAGCGCCAGGCCCTCGACCGCGTCACCCAGGAGCTCAAGACCGCCACCGGCCCCACCCGACGGCTCACCCAGCAGCAGGCCAAGGCGCAGGCCGCCGTCGACAAGCTGAACAGCGAGTACCGCGACCAGCGCGACCGCGTGCGCGAGCTCTCGCGCAACCTGCCCCGCGCCGAGGACGGCACCCGCGGCCTCACGGCCCAGCAGCAGGCCCTCGACCGCCAGATCCGCGCCACGAATGAGCGCCTGAACCGCCAGCGCCAGGCCATGCAGCGCCTGGCCGACGCCGACGTCTCGGGGCGCTTCAGCAAGATGACCGGCGAGGTCGGTCGGCTCGGACGGCGCACCCTGATCGCCGGCGGCGCCGCGGCGGCTGGCATCTTCGGCATCGCCAACTCCACCGCCAGCCTGGGCGACGAGGTAGCGAAGAGCGGCGACAAGATCGGCATCGCCCTGGGCCCCTTCCAGGAACTGCGCTACGCCGCCGAGCGCTCCGGCGTCAGCACACAGAAGTTCGATTCCAGCCTGGAGCGCTTCGTCAAGCGCCTCGGCGAGGCCCGCCAGGGCAGCGGCGCCGCCGCCAAGGCCTACGAACAGCTCGGCATCAACGCCGACCAGCTAGCCCAGCTCACGCCCGACGCCGCCCTCGGCGTGGTCGCCGATCGGCTCGCCCAGGTCGAGAGCCACACCGACAAGGTCGCGCTCGCCGCCCAGTTCTTCGGCCGCGAGGGCGTGGCCATGGTCAACATGCTCAAGGACGGCAGCGCCGGCCTCGAGGCCCTGCGCAAGGACGCACGCGCCACCGGCTACGTGCTCAGCGACGAGGCGGCCCGCGACGCCGAGGTGTTCAAGGACGCCATGCTCGACGCCGAGCTCGGCATGGCCGGAATGAAGAACACCATCGGCGCCGAGCTGATGCCCGCCATTACCGACCTGATGGGTGAGCTCTCCGGCTGGATGCGCGAGAACCGCGACGAGGTGAAGGCCTTCGCCCGCGAGTTCGGCGAGCGCCTCAAGACCGCCGTGCCGGTGATCCTCGAGCTGGGCCGGGGCGTGGCCACCTTCGCCGCCACCCTCGGCGTGCTGACCACCAAGGCCGCCGCCGCCGTGGGCGGCTTCGACAACCTGGCGATGATCGTCGGCGGCCTGTTCGCCGGCAAGGCCATCGCCAGCGTGCTCAGCTTCGGCATCGGCGTGGGCAAGGCCATCGGTGCCATGGGCGCCTTCGCCAAGACGCTGCCCATCGTCGCCACCGGGGTGAAGGCGCTATCAGCGGTGTTTGCCGCCACGCCCATAGGCTGGATCGTCGCCGGTATCACCTCCGTCGCCCTGGGCGCCGCTTACCTGTGGAAGAACTGGGAGACCATCGGGCCCAAGTTCTCCGCCCTCTGGGAGAGCCTCAAGGCCATGCCCGGCCGCGCCTGGGCCGGCATCAAGGCCGCCTTCCAGGAGGGGGTCGGCGGCGTCACCCGCCTGCTGCTCGACTGGTCGCCGCTGGGCATCCTGTGGCGCGGCATTCGCGCCGCCCTGGAGGCGCTCGGCATCGACGTGCCGGCCGGCTTCTCCACCCTGGGCGACGCCATCGTCGACGGCCTGATCGGCGGCATCACCGCCAAGTGGCAGGCGCTCAAGGAGAAGATCACCGGCATCGGCGGCAGCGTCATCGGCTGGTTCAAGGCCAAGCTCGGCATCGCCTCACCCTCCAGGGTGTTCGCCGGCTTCGGCGCCAACCTGCTCGAGGGGCTGATCGACGGCATCGACGAGAAGTGGCAGGTGCTCAAGGACAAGATCGGCAGCGCCGCCGGCGCCGTGACCGGCTGGTTCAAGGAGAAGCTCGGCATCAACAGCCCGTCGCGCGTCTTCGCCGAGCTGGGCGGCCACACCATGGAGGGCTACCGCCAGGGCATCTCCCGTAACGAGCGCGGTCCGCTGCGCGAGGTGGACGCCTTCGCCAAGCGCCTGCGACAGGCCGGCGGCGGCCTGGTGCTCGGCACCGCCGCCATGGCCAGCGGCGGCGCCATGGCCGCCGACAGCGGGCCCAAGACCGCACCCCGCTTCGACGCCCGGGCCCCGATCTCGGCCCCCGCCTCCGGCGGCTCCACGCTCAACGGCGGCATCAACATCACCATCAACGCCGCCCCGGGCATGGACGAGCAGGCCCTCGCCCGCTACGTCGCGGCCGAGGTGCAGCGCGCCCTGGCCAGCGCCGAGCGAGACGCCGCCGCACGTCAAAGGAGTGCGTTCTATGACGTGGATTGAACCCTTTCCATATCTCGTTTGCTTTCTCTGTAAGCAGTCAAAATCACCGAATATATGAAACCAACAACAAGCATTACTGACATTACAAAAATAAAACCCATCACACCCCCAACGAATGCTGCACCCAGTCCATGCTCGCCATCCAAATTAATGCCTCCAGCAAGGATGCTAGAAACAAATATCCCTAGGGTGCCCGCGAAAGGATCAAAGAGACTTTGTGCACCATCTTTTTTTAAAACATACCCAGCCACAAAACCTACCACTGCATACAGAACACTCAGACTATCCGAACTATTTTTCATCACCCTAATCCCGGCTTATTCATGAGGGCGTCCTGAAAACGAAGATGGCGAGTGGTTTTCTCTTGTAGAATCAAGATGTTCCTGCCAGAACACGATTCAAGAGGACCACTCGCCATGGGTGAAACCCTAACGACCTGGTCGCCCTCGTGCAACGGCTCTGTCCGTGTCGAGCTGAGCGGCCACCGCACCACCAGCGACAGCGGCGCTCTCCTGCTGCGTGAAACCCTCGACAACAGTGGCGTGATCGAGGCGCTCGAAGACAATCTGGTCGATCGACGCCACCCGCTGCGTATCCGCCACTCGTTGGCCAGTCAGCTGCGCACCTTGGTCATGCAG
>NZ_FPAQ01000076.1 GCF_900116405.1 Halomonas saccharevitans
CACCTATGCTGCTGTGGCATAGGTGACATTAGCAAATTCAAGTTTTCGGACAAAGCCTAGCGTCTTGGAAGCCTACAAACGCCAGCAAGCTCTAGAAGGTGTCTCGGTCAAGACCATTGATGACAAAGAATTCATAATAAATCTACTTATTAGAATTATTGGGAATATACAGATTGAGGCTATCACCCTGGATCATGCCAAACGCTTTCGAGAGGTTGCCTTACAGCTCCCTCCGAGGTTGAACAGGATCAAAGGAGACAAGAGCCTTAACACGATCATCAAGGAAGCAACCACCAACATAACAATCACCACCTACAATAACTATATAAAATATCTCTCAAGCTTCTTTGCCTATGCTGTAAGGGAAGGGTATCTAGTCAATAATCCCTTCTATGGCATGAAGATAAAGGTAAAACAGAAGCAGAATAGCTTTAGAAGCACCTTCACGGATGATGATCTAGCCAAGATATTTGAAGCGATACAGCATCAAAATAAGCCTTTTAAATACTGGCTACCTTATCTTGGCCTATACACTGGTGCAAGGTTGAATGAGCTATGTCAGCTTTACACCAAAGATATCAAGGTTATTGATGAGATTCCTTGTATCCATATCCAACAAACCATGTCAGATCAACACTTGAAGACAGAGAATACAGAAAGGTTAATCCCAATACATTCAAGGCTTATTAATCTTGGTTTCTTGGGCTACGTAGAATCCCTAGAAGCTGGTTCAAGGTTGTTTCCAGAGCTAACACAGCATAAGAAGCATGGATATTCAGCACAACCATCTAAGTGGTTTGCTAGATTGAGACAGTCAATAGGATTGATTGGTGAAGAAAGAAAGGACTTCTATAGCTTCCGTCATACGGTGGCTGACCACCTCAAACAAAAGCAATATAGTGAAAATCTGATAGGTGCTCTTCTTGGGCATACAACAGGAGGAATTTCCAACAACAGGTATGGAAAAGATTTCAAGCCTAAGGTATTATTCGATGTAGTAGAAGCTATTGACAGTGATAGGCTGTGTATTTAATACGCGCAAGTCGCTTACAAGGAGTAAATTATGTCTATCACGGAATGTACAGAATGTGGGGGTCAGGTTAGCACTACAGCTAAAGCGTGTCCTCATTGTGGTGCTAAAGACTATAAAGACAGTTTTACATTCGGCATCCTTAGAAGAATGATTATGTATGTTGCTGAACACTGGGGAAAGTACCTGCCATGGCCAATAATACAAATTATAATGGTGTTAATGCTTGCTCTTTATTTTATTGGTTTCTTAAATCTTCCCTTTATAGTTGGTTATGGTGTCCTGTTCGCTGATTCGTATGTTGACCTCCCCAATATATTTCTTACATGGGCTAATTGGGTAGTAGATATTTACATTGATATTTATTCTAAAGTTTATACACTGATACAAAGCAGGCTTTAAAAGGGATTTAAATAGTTTAAAAGGCGGTAATCTTTAGGAGGCAGCACTACTTCTTTTAGGTTATTGCTTTTTTATTGGTGCTTTTTTCCTAAAGAAAACTCTAGTTTTGATCTTGAAGGCTCTGTTACGTTCTTGTTGAGTAGCTTAATCGAAATGTGCTGATTTCCATTTCCCGGGTGTAGGAAATTGTTTTATACAAATGATAAAGGTTGTCATATGGGTTGACAGTCAAGCGTTTCCATGTCACTATTGGAGTACAAGCTAGTTTTTCTACCGGGGCCTTAATAGGGCTTTCCGGGAATACCTCTTACAAAAACCCTAGAAAGGTGGACAAAACGTTTAAGGGTTCCTTAAGAGAAATGTCCACTTCTGATGCTTAGTGTTCCTTTGGAGGAATGCTTTAAACTAATACTGAATTTTAAACCAATCAAACACTGGTGTATTCAATGCATCTGGTGGGATTTTCTACGTTCTGAAAAGGAGAATACTAAATGACTGATACCGTAAATATTGCTAATGGCATCCCTGGAAGTGGAAAGACTCAAAGCTTTATTGATGCTACAGATGGTTCAGAAAATATTCTATTGGTGCTTCCTACCAAGGTGCTTACAAAGGATATTGCAAAGCGTCTTAAAGATGAAGGCATAGAAGCTTACATTATCAACAGTGATTACTACCCGAGTAAAGTAAAAGAATCGGTAGAAGAAGCACTTACAGAACTCAAGCATCAAGAGAGTGGTTGTGTAGTTATTATCACTCACCAGACCCTAACAAATATTGATCCTAAGACCCTCGAAAGTTGGAAAGTAGTAGTTGATGAAGTGCCTGTTATTTCCAACACTCACCAAAAGGGAATTGGCGCTAACTTGTTCAAAGATCTATTTGATCATCTTATTACTTGGGATGAGGAAGGTAACGTAGGGATTCAAGAGGGCAAGGCTCACGAGATTCGTGTAAGGAAAGCTGAAGCTGGTATTGATAAGGCAATGTCTGTTCAATCCTTGGTGTTCGGTGCTCTCCTGAAGCCTAAAGCTGAAGTCTCTATTGATATCAAAGAGGAAGGCTATTCAGTTAAGTATTACGTTAAAGTGATCGACCATCACGATTACAAAAGCATCATTGAGAACTCTAAACCCGCCTCATTCATCAGGGCACAGAACGAGCGTGTTGAGTCCATCGATTGCCGGTACCGACCTGCTTCAACCTCATGCGGTCGCTTGGTAG
>NZ_FPAQ01000059.1 GCF_900116405.1 Halomonas saccharevitans
CGCCACGGCCCAGGTCACCACCCTGCGCCTGAAGTTGCTGAAGATCGGTGGCGTGGTGATCCGCAATACCCGGCGCGTCCGGCTGATGCTGAGTAGCCACTACCCCGACCAAGACCTCTTCCTCAAGCTGATCAAGAAACTGGTGCCGGGATGACCGGCAGGGTGCTGTCCCCGGCACGAGATAAACAATGGGGGTAGGGGGCAGTGCGTCTTGAAGGCGGGAAATCGATCAAAAAGTGAGCGATTCTCGCGCCATCCAGCATGAAGAGCTGGCCTGCTCACCCGCCAGGCCAAACTCGCGATACTGATGCAATATTCAGGCTAATAGAGTGATGAGAAGAAACAGAGTGGAGTATTAACGGACGCATCGAGCCGTAAACGCTCTCATGACGGCCCGACATCGATCAGCCCCGCACCCATTGGCGCCCGAGACACCATGGGACCTCTAGGTGTCATCGTCACTCGGCAGGGCCGCGAGATAGAAGCAATCCGCCACCCGGACAGCCGAGGAAAGGCGCGACCGGGTAGCGAACTGGATTATTGCGACGCGGGAACAACCCCGATACTGCTTACTTCAGGCGCGGACCTTCCTTGAACAACGAGATAGACGCTCGACAACGACTGGCCCATCGATCAGGTAGCTCCCGGACGAATATGCCGATGCCCAAACCACTCAGGTGTCGCCCTTATTGGTTGGCTTCAGCGAGCCGGCGGCCTTAGCTTCTCCATCCGCTTCAGCATCGTCGTCAACCTTGGCGTCTTCCTCGGCCTTGGCTTCCTTGGCCTCGGTTTCTTCCTGGGCCTCAAGGGCTGCATCGGCTTTAGCTTTGTCATCGGCTTTAGCTCCCTCAGCGACTTCGGCTTCCTCAGCGGCTGCCGCGGCTTCGGCCTCCTCGGCTTCTTCCTCGATATCCGCCGCGGGATGGAATGGCTCGCCCTCCTCATCCTGCAGCTGGTAATCGTACGCCGCCTGGAGACCGGACTCTTCCTCGGCCTCTTCCTCTTCGGCCTGGGCAATGTAGCCAGGATAAAACGGCGAGAGGATGGCAAAGAGGATGCCCAGCGAGGAGAACATGGCAAACGCACTGGCATAGCCGAAGGTGTTCACCAGCGAGCCGACCACGGGAGAGCCGGTCGCCTGCCCCAGCGATACCGCCATGAAGGGCAATACCGGCCCCACCGCCAGTCGGCCCGGCAGCAGGCGGATGCCGGTCATCAGGTAGAGCCCCGTCAGACTCATGTAGGCCAGGCCGAAGACCAGCGCGGAAAAGGCCGCCAGTACGGTTTGACCGGGGCTGGCCGCGAGCAAGGCCAGGCTAGCGGAGAGCATCATCAGCATCAGCGAGTGCGTGATAGGCGGATTGTTGCGATCGGCCAGGTCGGCCACCACGGCACCGCCCAGGCCGGCGATGCCCACCGCCAGCCACAACCACCCGGTGGCGCCGGATGGCAGGCCGCCGAGGGTGACCACCAGATCGGGGGCGAAGATCCAGTAGGCGGCGGAAACGAAGCCCATCACGAAGGCGAACAGCGAGAGCCTGACGAGACGCGACCAGGGCAGCTCACGGATCGGCGGCGGCGGTGCGGCGTTGGCCGGCGTGATCCTCGACACCGAGGGCAGGAAGAGCCAGGCGGCAATCACCCCGACACCTGCCAGGATGGCAAAGGAGATGTATGCGAGACGCCAGGCGCCGACCAGGAACAGCACTGTCGGGACGGCCACGATCACGCCGATGCTGGTCCCCGCGTTCATGACCGAGCTGACGCGCCCATGCAGCGAGCGTTTCACCAATGCCTGCATGGCGGCCGTGAGCGCCGGCATCATCAGGCCGGTGCAGATGCCGCAGGCGAACACCCCTGCCCCGAGCAACAGCGCACCGGGCGCCTGGCTGATCATCGCCAGGCCGGCGACACCGAACGCCCCGGAGAGCACCGCCGCGTTACGGGCACCCAAAAGGTGGGTGACAAGCGGCGCGATCAGCGTGGCCAGCAGGAAACTGATCAGTGGCAGCGCGCCGATGATACCGATCACCGACGGCGTGAGGCCCAACTCCTCGCGGATGGGGGGCACGAACAGACCGAAGGCGAAACGCGCGAGGCCGTAGCTAATTGCGATCAGCGCCGCGCCGAGCAGTGCGAACCCCGTGCTGGACGGTGACCTCATACGACCTCCTCACGGCGCGCCATCAGGATGCCGGCCCATGTCGTCGTCAAGCATCGTTCTCCGCGCACGATGACCGCCCGCGGCTGCTCGATATAGTTATTGGCGTCGATCACCATGACTCCCTCACCTTCTGAATGCATAGATACACTGCAGCACACGAGAGCAGCAGCTATGGGCGGGAGGGCCAGCGCCGGACCGCCCCGGCTCACCGACCAAGGTAGAGCAGAGCACGGCATACCAACAGCGACCCCGCTCCACGGTATCAGAGACGGCCCCGGTGTGACGTCCTCCGTCACCACCGATCCGGCATCCGAGCGCCGAGGAAGCGGCACCTCCGGCCGTAAGCGACGACAGCGTTCGCAGAGGCGAGATGCTCTCTGTTGGGGAAACATAGAAGGGAATCGCGAGAGGGCAATGCAAA
This sequence comes from Halomonas saccharevitans, assembly GCF_900116405.1. GTDB lineage: Bacteria > Pseudomonadota > Gammaproteobacteria > Pseudomonadales > Halomonadaceae > Halomonas > Halomonas saccharevitans. The sequence continues at coordinate 2,586 of NZ_FPAQ01000059.1, forward strand.
CCGATCCGCTGAGCGCTCGAGTCTTCGCCGACCGGAACCTTGCGATCCGCCCCTTCACCGCCGAGCTGGATGACACCTTCTATCTGCCCACGCCCCAGGAACAGCCGCTCTCGCGTCTGGCTCAGGACTTCATCGGTGAATTCCGCGCGCACATCTCGGCCTCCCTGCTCGACATCTTGCCACCCGGCGGCTGAGCCACACGGCGTTTAACGACCGTCAGGTCGACCAGACCGACGTCGCGTCGACTCGTCATCTTGTACATTGCGCTAGCCGGGTATAGATTTTGTTTGTTACCCCGCCGCAAAGGACACCCGCATGTCGGCAAGCCCCGCTCCCCTGCCCGAACGCGTGACCCTCGAGGCCCTCGGCGACTGGCTGCGAGCCGGCCGGGTCTCCACCATTGACGTGCCTGCTATCGACGTGCCCGGTGTCGACATGCTCACCGTCGAGGTGCAATCGATCGACCAGGGCTACTACCTGGTGCGCCTGCACCATGCCCAGGGCGTCAGCCAGCTGGTCGGTGCCGACGGCCAGGCCAAGCGATTCACCGGCACCCAGTGGGTGAGCCGGGCGCTGCTGCCGCTGGGGATCACCCATGGCGTGCTGACCTGGGCCGAGGTCACCGACGAGATGATCGGCCTGCCCGCCACCCAGAGCGACCCGCAGAGCGTGCTCGCTTACGGCACCCGGGTGGCCTTCCAGACCCGCTAGCCTTCCTTGCTGGCTGCCTGAACCGGCAGTCATGCCCGGCTCCCCTCGCCGCCTCCCCCGGACGCCTTCGGCTAGCCGAATGGCCCCCTTGCCCCTATTCTCATGCCAACCCCCGCCTTTCGCGGACAGCATCACCGATACCAATAATTGGCATTTTGGATCGTCATTCATATCAATAACAATTGGCAATGTGACTCTGATACGCTACGCCGGTTTTCGCGCCCCAGCCCCTGACACTGCCCTGCGCGCGGTGTCGACGCCGCACGACTCCCCGGCCGCCCCGAGCGATGGCGCGGGCCGGCATCAGAGGCAAAGAAGAAAGGAGACGTCGATTGGAACTGTTTCAGTACGCGCTGGATAACCTGGAGCTCTTGTTATCCCGCACCGTCGAGCATATCTCGCTGGTGGGCGTGGCCGTCGGCATCGCCACCCTGACCGGGGTGCCGATCGGTATCGCCATCACCAAGAACGAGCGCGCGGCCAAGACCGTGCTCTATATCGCCTCGATCATCGTGACGATCCCCTCCATCGCGCTGTTCGGGATCATGATCCCGATCCTGTCGCTGATCGGTCAGGGCATCGGCTACCTGCCGGCGGTCATCGCGGTGCTGCTCTATTCGCAGCTGCCGATCATCCGCAACACCTACACGGCCATCAACAACGTCGACCCGGCCCTGCGCGAGGCCGCCCGCGGCATCGGCATGAGTCCCAACCAGCGCCTGCGCATGGTCGAGATCCCGCTGGCCGTGCCGGTGATCATGGCCGGCGTGCGTACCGCCGTGGTGCTCAACATCGGCGTCATGGCGATCGCCGCCTATATCGGCGCCGGGGGCCTCGGCACCTTCATCAGCCGCGGCATCTCCCAGTCCGATCCGCGCCAGCTGATCATCGGCGCCGTGGCCGTCAGCGTGCTGGCGATCATCGTCGACTATTCGCTGCTGGCACTGCAGAAGCGCCTGACGCCCAAGGGCATGGACCGCGCCGCCGCGGCTGCCTGAGCCGTCCCCCCTTCTGCCGATCCGATACCGCTGCCGACCTGACAAGGACCGCCACATGATTCGACTCGATAACCTGACCAAGGTCTTCGACACGCCCAAGGGCGCCGTGACCGCCGCCGACCACATCAGCATGGAGGTGCCGACCGGCGAGATCTGCATCCTGCTCGGCCCCTCCGGCTGCGGCAAGACCACCACCCTGAAGATGATCAACCGCATCATCCGCCCGACCTCGGGCAAGGTGTTCATCAACGGCGAGGACACCACCAGCCTCGATACCCAGGATCTGCGCCGCAGCATCGGCTATGTGATCCAGCAGATCGGCCTGTTCCCCAACATGACCATCGAGGAGAACATCACGGTGGTGCCCAAGCTCCTGGGCTGGGACAAGGCGAAGTACAAGGAGCGCGCCCGCGAGATGATGCGCATGATCGCGCTCGAGCCCGACGCCTTCCTCAAGCGCTACCCGAGCGAGCTCTCCGGCGGGCAGCAGCAGCGCATCGGCGTGGCCCGGGCGCTGGCCGCGGACCCGCCCGTGATGCTGATGGACGAGCCCTTCGGCGCCATCGACCCGATCAACCGGGCGGTGATCCAGGACGAGTTCCTGAAGATGCAGCAGGACCTCAAGAAGACCATCATGTTCGTCAGCCACGACATCGACGAGGCGATCAAGATGGGCGATCGCATCGCCATCTTCCGCGAAGGCAAGCTGGTGCAGTACTCCCAGCCCGACGAGCTGCTCGCCGCCCCCAAGAACGAGTTCGTCGAGTCCTTCCTCGGCGAGGACCGGGCGCTGAAGCGCCTCAACCTGGTCAAGGTGCGCGATCTCGCCAGCGAAGATATTGGCCTGGTGCGCCCCGATGACACCCTCGAGACCGCGCTTGCGCGCATCGGCGACTACGGCTACCAGACCAGCATCGTGATGGTGAACGCCAAGCGCCAGCCGGTGGGCATCATCAGTGCCGCCGTGGCCCGCACCACCAAGGGTCACTGCCGCGACCACTTCCAGAGCGTGCCGGTGGTGGTAAGCCTCGACGACGACCTGCGCAAGGTCGCCTCGCTGATGTTCTCCAACGACATGACCTGGGTGCCCTGCGTCGACGACGAGGGCCGCATCGTCGGTCAGATCACCCAGCGGTCGATCACCCACCATCTGGGCTCGCGCTATCGCGCCCATTCCGGGGCCGACGACACGGTCGGCGAGGCGTCACCGTCATCATCGGCCAGCGAGGAGTAAGCCCATGCCGACGCTGAACCTCTCCGGGGCCATGCGCCTGCTGGTGCTCGTGGCCGTCTTCATGGCCGGCATCTGGAGCCAATCCAGCGGCGTGATCGACGACTTCATCTTCTACCTGCCGGACATCCAGTATCTGGCGGTGCAGCACCTGTGGCTGACCGCCATCTCCGGCAGCCTGGCGATCCTCGTCGCCATCCCGCTGGGCACCCTGCTGTCGCGCCCCAGCATGGCGCGGGTCGCCGAGTCCGCCATGCAGGTGCTCAACGTGGGCACCACCATCCCGACGCTTGCTGTGCTGGCGCTGTCGATGAGCTTCCTGGGCATCGGCACCGTGCCCGCCGTGTTCGGGCTCTTCGTGGCGACGCTGCTGCCGATCACCCGCAACACCTACACTGGCCTCAAGGGGGTCTCGCCGGCCCTCAAGGAGGCCGCGGCGGGCATCGGCATGTCGCCCGGCCAGCGCCTGATGCGGGTCGAGCTGCCCAACGCGCTGTACGTGATCTTCGCCGGCATCCGCACCGCACTGGCCATCAACGTGGGCACCGTGCCGCTGGCCTTCTTGATCGGGGCCGGGGGCCTGGGCGAGCTGATCTTCACCGGCATCGATCTCTACGACCCGGTGATGATGCTCTCCGGGGCGATCCCCACGGCGCTGCTGGCGATCGTGGTCGACATGCTCATCGCCATCACCGCCTTTTTGGTGGTGCCGCGAGGGGTGAACCCGAGCCGGGCCTGATACGCCCGGCGCGGCGCCAGGACGCAGCGAGACCCGCAGCATCGAGAAGCGCAGCACCTGCAATCAAGGATTCACGACTGATTCAACACGACCGATTCAACACGACCCAGAAATCACAACAAGGAGCGACTCCATGAAGACTCTGATGACCCTGCTCACCGGCGCGGCACTGGCCGGCAGCCTGACCGCCGCCCAAGCCAACGAGATCGTGGTGGGCGGCAAGAACTTCACCGAACAGCAGATCCTGGCCAGCATGACCAGCCAGTACCTCGACTCGCTGGGCTACGACGTCGAGAAGCGCTCCGGCATGGGCTCCGCGGTACTGCGTCAGGCCCAGGAGAACGGCCAGATCGATCTCTACTGGGAGTACACCGGCACCTCGCTGATCAACTACAACGACGTCACCGAGCGCCTGTCGCCGGAAGAGACCTATTCGCGCGTCAAGGAGCTCGACGCCGAGAAGGGCCTGGTGTGGCTCGAGCCCTCCGAGGCCAACAACACCTACGCCCTGGCCATGCGCGAGGATGACGCCGAGGAGCGCGGCATCGAGACCCTCTCCGACCTGGCTCAGTCGGTCAGCGATGAAGAAGGCCTGACCTTTGCCCTGAACGCCGAGTTCTACGCCCGCGAGGACGGCTGGCGTCCGCTGCAGCAGGCCTACGACTTCCGCGTCGGCCGTAGCGACGTCAAGCGCATGGATTCCGGCCTCGTTTACCAGGCGCTGCGCGACGGCCAGGTCGAGGTCGGCCTGGTGTTCGCCACCGACGGCCGCATCCCGGCCTTCGACTTCCGAGTGCTCGACGACGATCAGAACTACTTCCCGGCCTACGCCCTGACCCCGGTGGTGCGCGAGGAGACCCTCGAGGCCAATCCCGAGCTCGCCGAGCAGATGAACACCCTCTCCGGTCTGCTCGACGACACGACCATGTCCAACCTCAACGCCCAAGTCGACGTCGAGAAGGTGACCATCGAGCGCGTCGCCGAAAACTTCCTCGAGGAGCACGACCTGCTCTGATCATTGCCGTCACCCCGGGCGACTCGCAGGCATCGCCCGGGGCCGCTCAGAGGATGAACGGGAGGCCGCCCAAAGGATACTTGGCCTTGGACGGACCTCGTGTCAGGCTAGGAGTCCATTGATGGAAAAGGACTCCGCAAATGCGATTGCCGCACACGCTCTCCTCCCTGGGCCTCGCCTCGGCCCTGCTGCTGGGCTCCGCCCACGCCGATGAACTCACCGTCGGCGGCAAGAACTACACCGAACAGCTTCTCCTCTCCAACATCACCAGCCAGTACCTCGACACCCTCGGCTACGAGGTGGAAACCCTCGACGGCATGGGCTCCAGCGTCCTGCGCCAGGCCCAGGAAAACGGCCAGATCGATCTCTACTGGGAGTACACCGGCACCTCGCTGATCGTCTACAACGACATCAGTGAGTCATTGTCGGCCGAGGCCACCTACCAGCGCGTCAAGGAACTGGATGCCGAGAAGGACATCATCTGGCTCGAGCCCTCCGACGCCAACAACACCTATGCCCTGGCGATGCGCGAAGCGTACGCCGAGCGCCTGGGCATCGAATCGCTCAAAGATCTTGCCGAGACGATCAACGACGATGCCGGCCTCACCTTCGGCCTGGATAGTGAGTTCTACTCCCGACAGGACGGCTGGCGCCCGCTGCAGCAGGCCTACGACTTTCGCGTCGGCCGCGATGATATCGTGCGCATGGATACCGGCCTGATCTACTCCGCCCTGCGCGACGGCAACGTCGATGTCGGCCTGGTCTTCTCCACCGACGGCCGCATCCCGGCCTTCGATTTCCGCGTGCTCGAGGACAACCGGGGCTTCTTCCCGGCCTACGCCCTGACGCCCGTGGTGCGCGAGGCGACCCTCGAGGCCAATCCCGCCCTCGAGGGCCAGCTCAACGCCCTCTCCGAGCGGTTCGACGATCAGACCATCGCCGCCCTGAACGCCCGGGTCGACGTGGAGCGCGACACCATCGAAGAGGTCGCCACGGACTTCCTCGAGACCCACGAGCTGCTGTAACGATCTGCGGTAAGACGCGGGGCCTGACCCGCTCGCGCGATGCTAGAAGGCCGCCTCCGGGCGGTCTTCTTGCGTGGCCCCGCCGGGCGCCTTGAAGCACCTCCATGGGGGTGCGATGATCCGCGGCCTCTCCCCTTCCCGTCCTTAACAGCGAGACGCAACCATGCACTATCAGGACCACCTGCGTGTCGGCGCCACCCAGATCAACGCCCGCCTCGGCGATGTCGACGCCAACCTCGAGCGCCACCGCGAGATGATCGCCCAGGCCCGCCAGTCGGGGCTGGATCTGCTGGTGTTCCCGGAGCTCTCTTTGACCGGCTATAGCCTCGGCAACCAGGTGATCGAGCTGGCCTGTCCGGCCCACGATCCGCGGCTGACCGAGCTGGCCCGAGAAGCCGGCGAGATGCAGACGATAGTCGGCTTCGTCGAGGAGGCGAGCCCCGGCGAGTACTACAACGCCCTGGCGATCCTGCAGCACGGCGAGCTCCAGGCCGTGCATCGCAAGCTCAACCTGCCCACCTACGGCGGGCTCGAGGAAGGCAAGCTCTTCACCCACGGCAGCGAGCTCACCCAGGGCAGCGTGCGGCCGGGCTGGTCGGCCACCTCGCTGATCTGCGCCGATCTCTGGAACCCGGGCCTCGTTCACGCCGCCCTGCTGGCGCGGCCCGCGGTGCTCTGCGCGCCGATCAACTCGGCCTCGGGCATCGTCAGCGAAGACTTCTCCAACGAGCAGAACTGGGCGGTCAATCTGCACTTCTACGCCATGACCTACGGCACCCCGGTGATCATGGCCAACCGCTTTGGGCCCGAGGGCGAGAGCCATTTCTGGGGCGGCTCGCGCATCCTCGGCCCGCGCGGCGAAATCCTCGCCCAGGCCGAGAATCGGGAGATGCTGATCGAGGCGACGCTCTCGCGCACCGCCATCGCCCGGGCCCGCTTCGAGCTGCCCACCCATCGCGACGCCGACACCCCGCTGGTGCGCGACCTGATGGCCGGCTATCGCTGAGGCGGGCGGCGCGACCGGAACCGGATGACTTTCGGCCCGGGTAGGAAGCTGCTAGCGTAGTAGCGGAACCCACTCATATAGGTATGTCGAATGGATACATCGGTCAATAACGTCGTCGCGCAGTCCCAGGCGCTGTCGCAGGCGCAGACCGCCCAGCAGGCCCAGATGAGTATCTTCAAGGAGGCCCTGGACACCCAGCAGCAGCAGGTCACCGCCCTGCTCGAGTCGGCATCCGCCGAACCGCAGCTTGCCGGTGACGGCAGCGTCGGCACCCAGATCAACACCTACGCCTGATCCCCGCTCGCGCCGCCGCCCGGTGGCGCGAATCGTGCCAGGCTCGCTCGCCTCGAGCTCGCCGGCATCTCGCTTCACTCCCCCCGCCGCCCCGGCATCAATCTCGCCCGTCTAGCCCCGCCGGCCCGCTCGTATTCTCCCTGCGGCCTCCCGCTCAGCCTTGCCCGGCATCTCTCCGCACGCGCAACAAGCCTCCCTCGAACATGAACATCCGCTCCTCCCTTGGGATTCCCTGGATATCGATCGATCCTTGGGCAGAAACAACCTGCTGTCTCTCGCCAATTGACAAAATATCTCCGCGTGAATGACGATATTTTCAGTGATCCTTGCCATTTCCACCCATTCATGAAGAATAACGCCCCGAATTCATCGCGCATACGGGCAAACTCGACACCATGGACCTCACCCTCCCCTCGTTCTTCACGGACCTCGTGGCCGCCGGTAACGGCCTGATCTGGGGCAGCCTGCTGATCTACCTGCTGATCGGCGCCGGCCTCTACTTCACGGTCATGACCCGCGGCATCCAGTTCCGCTACTTCGGCCACATGTTCAAGCTGCTGCGCCACTCCCGGGAGGCGGATGGCGGCATCTCCTCCTTCCAGGCGCTCTCGACGAGCCTCGCGGCCCGGGTCGGCACCGGCAACCTGGCCGGCGTGGCCGTCGCCATCTACTTCGGTGGCCCCGGCGCCATCTTCTGGATGTGGATGACGGCGCTGGTCGGCATGGCCACCAGCTTCATCGAGTCCACCCTGGCCCAGGCCTACAAGGTCGACCACGGCGACCGCACCTACCGCGGCGGCCCGGCGCGCTACATCGAGCGCGGCCTCGGCTCGCGCTGGCTGGCGGTGGCCTTCTCGGTCTGCCTGATCATCGCCTTCGGCCTCGCCTTCAACAGCGTGCAGTCCAACTCCATCGCCCAGGCCATGCAAGAGGCCTTCGCGCTGCCCACCTGGAGCGTCGGGGTGGCGCTGGTCGTGGTGGTGGCGCCGATCATCTTCGGCGGCCTGAAGTCCATCGCCCGGGTCGCCGAGCTGGTGGTGCCGCTGATGGCGGTGCTCTACCTGATGCTGGCCGTGGTGGTGGTGATGCTAAACGCCTCGGAGCTCCCGGCGGCGTTCATGACCATCATCAAGAGCGCCTTCGGCCTCGAGCAGGCCGCCGGCGGCGCCATGGGCTATGCCGTGGCCCAGGCGATCATGAACGGCATCAAACGCGGGCTGTTCTCCAACGAGGCGGGCATGGGCTCGGCGCCGAACGCGGCCGCCACCGCCACCACCCAGCCGAACCATCCGGCCGCCCAGGGCTTCGTGCAGATGCTCGGCGTCTTCCTCGATACGCTGGTGATCTGCACCGCCACCGCCGCCATCATCATCATGGCAGGCCCTGAGCTGCTGGCGAGCGACGAGGCCAACGGCATCCAGCTCACCCAGATCGCGCTCTCCCAGCAGGTCGGTGACTGGGGCGGCCAGTTCATCGCCATCGCCATCCTGCTATTCGCCTTCACCTCGGTGATCGCCAACTACTCCTACGGCGAGTCCAACATCGAGTACCTGGCCGGGCCCAAGCGCGCGGCGCTGGCGATCCTGATCTATCGCCTGGCGGTGCTCGCCATGGTGATGATCGGCGCGGTGGCAAGCCTCAAGCCGATCTGGAGCTTCGCCGATCTTTCCATGGGCCTGATGGCGCTGATCAACCTGGTGGCCATCCTGCTGCTCTCGCCGGTCGCCTTCGCGCTGTTCCGCGACTACGAGCGCCAGCTCAAGGCCGGCCAGGAGCCGAGCTTCGACCCCGACCAGTTCCCGAAGCTGGCCGACAAGGTCGACCGCAAGGCCTGGCCGGGTAGCGGCAAGCGCAGCTGACGCGCTCGCCCATCCGGAAACGAAAACGCCACGGCTAAGCCGTGGCGTTTTCGTTGGGACGGCGCCTCGCCAGGCACCTTTTAGGTTGGTGACTCAAACAGCTGCAGGCGCTCGGCTCCGGGCCGTTAGTCGCGGCGGTAGCTGCCGACCAGGCGGTTCATGCCCAGCAGGTGCGGCTCGATCTTCTCGAGCAGCTCCGGCAGGGTCAGCCCCTCGGGCAGCTCGGTGACGGTATCCAGCGCCAGCACCCAGAAGTAGTAGAGGTGCACGCCGTGGCCCTCCGGCGGCATGGGGCCGCCGTAGCCGAGGCTGCCGGTATCGTTGACGCCGGCGGTGCCCACGGTAGTGGCCTCGTCGAGCGCGGTGACGTCGGCCGGCAGGTTGTAGAGCAGCCAGTGCACGAAGCCGTAGCTGCCGTTTTGCACCAGCGGGGCATCCGGGTCATGGCAGATCACCGCGAAGCCCTTGGTGCCCTCGGGCGCGTCGCGCCAGGCAAGCGCCGGCGACACGTTCTCCCCCTCCCCGGTGTGGCGGGTGGGAATCGCCTCGTGGTGGGCGAAGGCGGAGCTGGTGAGCTGCATGCTCGAGGGTGCAAAGGCCATGAGGGCAACCTCCTCTGGTAAACATGTCGAGTGAACGGGCGAGCGCGATCGCACAGGCCACGGCGCTCTCATCAGTGGATGATGGTCAAAGGCGACTTATTCAACCCGGGCGGCCGATATCCAGCCACCCAGGCGCTCACATCCCCCGGACTCTCTCGGTCGAGCCCCCTTCGCGTCGCTCCCGGCCGGATCGGATCAGGGCGAGAACTCGCCGAGCATGCGCATGGTCTCGACCTTCAGCCGGTCCTTCTCCATGGCCTTCCTGACCTCGTCGGTGGCCATGAAGGCCTGGAAGCGCTCCATATCCGGCACCTCGAGGATCAGCCCCACCGAGTTCGGATGCTCCGGGTTCTTGAAGGTGCGAGCGGTGACCCCGATCTGGGCGAACAGCTCGTGCCGGCTGCCCGGCCCTGGCTTCCAGGCCTTGGCCCAGTGCTCGCCATCCTCGACCTCGTGAAACACGATCAGCGTTGCCATCGTTCTTTACCCCTCAGACGCCAACGCCACGTCCCGACGGCGGCCGACCGGGGTTATCGACCGGAGCCGGGCTATCCGGCACGGTCGGTAGCATCGAGGCACCGCCGTCGTCGTGGCTAGCCCAAGAATAGGCGGCCCCGCCCGCCATCGCCTCAACATCGGGGCGGCGCGCCGCATGGAAAACGTCATCGAGGCAGCCAGCGGGAGAATGGCGAGAGTCGCGCTATTCGTGAGAGAAAAGCCCTCAGAGACCTCTCGCTGGAGGGAAGAGAACGCGCGGAGGCAAAAGGCCAGCACCTTGTTCCTTGCCGCGAGTTAAATAACGGCAGCAAACGGCCAGAAGCGGTCAATCGGCTATAGTTAATATAATGCCACAACTAGTCGCCTCTTGGCGCGCCAAGGCAAGACGTTCTGCTTGATTGACCTATTAGGCACAGCAAAGACTGAACGGTCTTGCAGGACCGACAGCATGACCCCGCCTCATTCATCAGGGCACAGAACGAGCGTGTTGAGTCCATCGATTGCCGGTACCGACCTGCTTCAACCTCATGCGGTCGCTTGGTAGACGGTTGGCATATACCCGATTCGGCTTTTGGCCGATCTTTTCATAACGATCAGGAATTGATGTCTGGCGCCGGCGCAGCCGTGGCCGTCGACCTCCGTTGTGGCCGCCTTACTTGGCGAGTCAATCTTGGTGACGCTGGGTGTCAGGCCAAGGCCGTCAGCCGAGGCAGCCCCTTCAGCAAGGTGGGCCACCATTTGTCGGCGGCATCGCCGAGG
>NZ_FPAQ01000058.1 GCF_900116405.1 Halomonas saccharevitans
AGGCGAAGGAATTCACGAGCCGCGATCAGCACCTCTTCCTGTTCGGGCGTGAGCGTGGCCAGCAGGTTGTGCCGCGTGTGCGGTCGGTCGTGGACATCGTCACGGTACCGCCAACGCCGGATAGTCGCGGTGGCGACGCCGTATTGGCGGGCCAACTCGCTATCCGTGATGCTAGAGGGGGCTGCCTGGATCTCGGCACGGATCTTCGGTGTCGTCGTAGCCTGCTTATGCAGCTTGATGTCCATGAACCTGCTCCCGAATGAATTGCTGTAGAAGCTCTCTGGCTGCTAGCAGAGGATAACTTCTATAGGCGATCTGATCATCCGGGATCCTACACATACCCTCAATGAACGTGCTCGCTGCCTTTGCCACCATGGCCGCTTTGGATCGGTAGCAATCATATAACCTCTGCGATACCTGTCCATTCTTGGACCCGCACATGTTCTTCCAGCCTGTGGCCTAGAGCTCTCTTGGTGGTTTTTGCGGCTTGGGTAGGCATCCTTTTCCTTAAGGATCATGTGCTTGTCCCTGCATGTCGGCCCGGTTGGCGGGCCATCGCTGACACTTTGCAACATTTCGTTACCGGTCAGCCTGACACCAAAGCGGCCTGAGGGCCAGCCATGCAAAGGTCGCAGGAGACAGTCGGGGCGCCTGCGGCGCCCTTCGCGCTGCAAGCAGCACTTCCACAAGGGCGGGCTTCCTTAAGAGCAGCACACCCTCAGGAAAGGCTTTATGCGGCCGAGCGGCCGCTGGGGTCGAGGATCTCCCGGGCCATCTCGCGGCCCCGGGAGGTGAGGCGCAGGGCCTCGCCTTCGCGCACGATCAACCGCTGGTCGCTGCCGCGCTGCACTACGCGGCCGGCCTTGGCGGCGTCCCAGCGCAGGTGGTCGCGCAGGGCGCGAATGACGTTCTCCTCGCCCTGCTCCGGCTCCCCCTCGTGGTTGAAGAGGTGCACGGCGAGAGTGCGGATCTCGTTGTGGCGGCGCTGGCCACGGCGGCGCAGCAGCTGGGCGACCACGCCGTAGCGCGGCCCGGCGAGGAAGGCCAGCATCAGAAAGACGCCGGTCATCACCGCCATCATGCCGCCGATCGAGACGTCCCAGGCCACCGCCAGGGCGTAGCCGCTGACGCTCGAGCCGATAGAGACGGCGATGCCATAGAGGAACATCAGCCACAGCCGGTCAGTGAGCAGGTAGGCCGTCGAGGGCGGCACGATGACGAAGGCGACGAAGAGCACCGCCCCCACCGCGTCGAAGGCCGCCACGGCGGTGCCGCTGGTCAGCAGCAGCAGGCCGTAGAAGAGCAGCCCCGGCGCCAGCCCCAGCGCCCGGGCCAGAGCCTCGTCGAAGGTGGCGAGCTTGAGCTCCTTGAAGAACAGCACCACGAAGGCGGCGTTGAGCAGCGTCATGGCGCCCATGGAGAGCAGCGAACGCGGCACCCGGTAGTCGCCGAGGGTCACGGTATCGAGCCACACGAAGCCGATCTCGCCGAGCAGCACGGTGTGGGTGTCGATGTGCACGTCCCGGGCGTAGAGGTTGAGCAGCAGCACGCCGATCGAGAACAGCACGGGGAAGACCAGGCCGATGGCAGCGTCCTTCTTGACCCGCCGGGTGCTGACCAGAAGCTCCGTGAGAAACACCGTGAGCACGCCGGCCAGGGCGGCGCCGAGGATCTGCACCGGGCCGCTCTGCTGATGGGTGATCAGCCAGACGATGACGATGCCGAAGACGATGGAGTGGCCGATGGCATCAGACAGCATGCTGGTGCCGCGCAGCACCAGGAAGGTGCCCACCAGGGTGGAGGCGATGCCCACCAGGGCGCCGACCAGCATGATCTGCAGGGCCACGTTGTCGAGCAGGGCGGTGAGCATCAGGCGTTCTCCCGGCCGAGCGATGCCAGCACCCGCTCGGCCTCGGCGATGCCCGCCGGGGTCAGCACCCAGCGCCGGGCAGGCCCCGGCTCGCCGGGCGGCGAGGCCTGCCATTCAGTGAGACCGCGGCCCTCGAGCTGACGCAGCACGGCGCGGGTGCGCAGGCCGTGGTAGGTGTCGAGCATGCCCTGCTCCGAGCGATAGACCGGGTCGTCGTGATGCACGGCGAGCCGGTAGAGGGTGGTGAGCACCTGCTGGTAGCGCAGCCGATGCCGTGCGCGAACCCGGCGCACCGCCTCCCACAGGAAGCCGCGCTCCGGGGCCAGGGTCATCGACACCAGCACCACGCCGGAGACGCTCAGGATGATCAGCGGCCCAGTGGCGAGCCCCCGGGAGAGCGCGCTCAACAGCGCGCCGAAGATGCCGCCGGCCACGCCGATCAGCGCGGCCAGCAGCACCATGTCTTCGAGACGACGGCTCCACTGGCGGGCGGCCACCGCCGGGGCGATGATCATCGCCGCCATCAGCACCACGCCGACCATCTGCAGCCCGACCACCACGGCCAGCGCCACCATCACCGTGAGCAGCACCTCGAGCCAGGCCACCGGCATACCCAGGGAGGTGGCAAACTCGGGGTCGAAGGAGACCAGCTTGAACTCCTTCCACAGCGCCGCCACCAGCGCCAGCGCCACGGCGGTGATGCCGCCCATGATCCACAGGTCGGAGCGCAGGGTCGCCGCCGCCTGGCCGAACAGGAAGGCGTCGAGGCCGCCCTGGGAGGCGTTGTTCATGCCCTGGATATGGGTCAGCAGCACCACGCCTATGGCGAAGAAGACGCTCAGGGTGATGCCGAGGCCGGCGTCGGTCTTGAGCCGGCTCATGCGCGTCAGCAGCAGCATGATCAGGGCGGCCAGCGCGCCGGTGGCCAGCGCCCCGAGCAGGATGCTGCCGATCTCCCGGGTGCCGGCGATGATGAAGCCCAGGCAGACCCCGGGCAGCGCGGCGTGGGACATGGTGTCGCCGAGCAGGCTCTGGCGGCGCAGCACCGCGAAGGTGCCGAGCACGCCGCTGATCAGCCCCAGCAGGGCCGCCCCGGCGACGACGTTCTGGATGGTGTAGTCGGAGAGCAGCTCGACGACGCTCATTCGACCCGCTCCGCGGGCTCGGCGGCCGCCTCCTCGGAGAGGAAGGTCCCCTGGTCGAGCAGCGCGATCTGGCCGCCGTAGGCCTGACGCAGGTGGTCGGCGGTGTAGACCTTCGCGACCGGTCCCTGGGCGATGACCCGCACGTTGAGGATCAGCAGCCAGTCGAAGTAGCTGCGCACCGTCTGCAGGTCGTGGTGCACCACGATCACCGTCTTGCCCTCGTCGCGCAGGCGGCGAAGGATGTCGACGATGGCGCGCTCGGTGGTGGCGTCGACCCCGGCCATGGGCTCATCGAGAAAGTAGACGTCGGCCTTCTGCACCAGCGCCCGGGCCAGGAACACCCGCTGCTGCTGGCCGCCGGAGAGCTGGCTGATCTGGCGGCGGGCGAAGTCGGCCATGCCGACGAGCTCCAGTGCCGCCATCGCCTCGTCACGCTCGCGGCGCCCGGGGCGACGCAGCCAGCCCAGCCGGCCGTAGAGCCCCATGGTGACGACGTCGAGCGCGGTGGTGGGGAAGTCCCAGTCGACGCTGGATCGCTGCGGCACGTAGCCGACCCGGCGGCGCTGCGCCTTGTAGGGCCGGCCGTGCAGGGTGACGTGGCCCGCCACCGTGGGCACCAGCCCCAGCACGCTCTTGATCAGGGTGCTCTTGCCGGCGCCGTTGGGGCCGACGATGGCGGCCATCACCCCGGGCGGCACGTCGAAGTCGATGTCCCACAGCACCGGCTTGCTGTGGTAGCTGACGGTCAGGTCCTCGACGTGCAGGGCCAGGTCCGGTTCGTGAAGCGTCGTCGACATGGGGCTCTCTCGCGGGGTGGCGGTTCCAGGGGTGGCGGTCAATACGTTCGGCGGTCAGGACGAGGGGGCTCGTCGGCAGACGGCGATCAGCTGGCGGGGATCTCCCAGCGCTCGGCCCAGCCTTCGAGGGCCTCGGACAGCGCGGCCGGCTCGCCGCCGAGGGCCTCGACGATGTGCCGCGTGTTGGCGTGGAGCATGCCGATGTAGGTGCCGCCGGCGGTGCCCGCCTCGCCCATGGCATCGGAGTAGAGCTGGCCGCCGATCTCGACCTCATGGCCCTTCTCGCGGGCGGCGTCGATCACCGCCTGGACGGTGCGCGGGTTGATGGTGCTCTCGATGAACACCGCGGGCACCTCACGCTCGATCACCACCTGGGTCATGCGGCGGATGTCCGCCACGCCGGTCTCGGTCTCGGTGCTGATGCCTTGGATGCCGGCCACCTCGATGCCGTAGGCGCGGCCATAGTAGTTGAAGGCGTCGTGGGCGGTGACCAGGATGCGCTGCGCCTCGGGAATGGTCGCGATGCTCGCCTCGATCCAGCCGTGCAGCGCCTCGAGCTGGCTGGCGTAGGCCTCGGCGTTGGCGCGGATGTCGGCCTCGCAGTCGGGGCGCACCTCGACGAAGGCGTCGGCGAGAGTGGGAATGATCTGCGCCCACAGCGAGACGTCCATCCACAGGTGCGGGTCGATGCCGTAGACGTCCTGGACGGTGATCAGGCTCGCCGTGTCGATGGAGGACGGCGCTACCGCCACGGTGGGGGTGATCTCGGCGAAGCGTTCCAGCACGTTGCCGAGCTGGCCCTCCAGGGAGTAGCCGGAATAGAAGATCTGCTCGGCCTGCTGCAGGGTCGCCACGTCCCGGGCGCTGGCCTGGTAGAGGTGGGGATCGACCCCGGGCCCCATGATCGCCGAGACATCGGCGCAGTCGCCGCCTACCTCGCGTGCCACGTCGGCGATCATGCCGATGGTGGTCACGGTGGTCACCGGCGGCTCTGCCGCCATGGTCTGGCCGCTCAGCGCCAGCAGGCCCAGCGTCATCTTCCAGCGTGTCATATGCCCTTCTCCGTGAACGTGATCACCGCACCGATAATATAGCCTTTGCTATACCTCAGCAGAGTATACATTTCTTATCGACCCGATAGAGCCATTAACAGTATGAACGTGATGGTGTGCTGTCGTGCGTTGAAGGGCGCTGCCCGTCGACCGCGCGCTCGCTGAGCGGGAAGGCGCTTCAGCCGTCGTCGAGAAAGCGCTCGAAGGCGGCCAGGGTCTCGCCGCTGACGTGGTGCTCGATGCCCTCGGCATCGAGACGCGCGGTCTCGGCGCTGACCCCGAGCTTGCGCAGGCAGGCCTCGACGAGGCGGTGGCGCCGCCGGCTCTCGGCGGCGAGGCGCTCGCCCGCCTCGGTCATGGAGATCCCCCGGTAGGGCCGCTTGACGATCAGTCCCTCCTCCGCCAGACGCTTGAGCATCTTGGCCACGGTGGGCTGGGCGACGCCCAGGCGCCGGGCGATATCGGTCTGCCGGGCCTCGCCGCTGTCGGCGATCAGGTCAGAGATCAGCTCGACGTAATCCTCCGCCAGCTCGGTGCGCCGCGCATCGCGCGCCTTGCGAAAGCCCTGCACGTGGCTATCCGGCTCGATGAGTTTCCCATGGCGGGGCTTGAACGCTGATGACATCGAATCCTGACCTGAGATGAAGAGCTGGAGGGAGAAGAGTGGATCCTGCTTCTCTCATGATGCCTCGCCGCAACAGGATTGCAATTTCGGCGGCGCACCGGGGCAGGCGACGCCGGCCCTTCCCGACGCCAGGGCCGCGCCGCACTGGTAGGATGTAACGCGATTTCATCGACGAGGGGGAAAGCGCCTTGCACCAGGATCCGCTGCTGGCACTGAGCCGCTACCACCCCGTGGTGATCGAGGGGATGGGGAGCCACGATACGCGCGACCCCGATGAGGTCGCCGCCCACGTGGCTCGGCGGCTGCGCGCGCACTGGGCAGAGCGGCGCCGGAACAAGCCGGCGCTGATCGTCACCCAGGGCGACCCCTTGGAAGCCCGCGGCATCTCGGCCATCACGCCGCGGGTGGCCTCCGAGTTCAAGCTGGCCCGGGGCCTGGTCTGCCTGGATGAGGCGATCGCCGATTATCATGCGCCCAACGCGGACCGCGACAACGTGATCCTGGAGCTGCGCTATTCCCAGCTCGCTCGGCTATTGAATGCCCGCCAGCCCGACGCGACGGCGCGGCTCGAGGCGGCCGTGGAGCGCGACATCGAGCGCAAGAATGCGCGCCGTCACGCCCTCGGCAAGAAGCCCCTGAAGGACTACTTCCGCGACTTCGCCCTGTTGCAGGAGGTCACCAAGGCTGGCTGTTGCCGGCTCTGCGGCGGCATTACCGTGGCGCACACATCAAGCGAGATCCACGAGTTTTCCGTGACCAGTTTCTACACCGTCGGCCTCTCGCTTGGCTGGGTCGAGCCCGAGGATATCGTCGCGTATGCGCCCGGAATGATCCTCCCCGAGCCGACAGACCCTTGACCGGAAAGATGCTCGAGCAGACAGCGGCTAGAGCAGGCACACTGGCACGGCCGGGGTCATCGAGCGATAGCCCGGCTGAGCATGCATTTGCCACATCATGCATTTGCCACACAACGAACCTCGCATTGGCTATTCAAAGAAGGACGGTGATCGGATGAGCGCTGAACAACATCGCATAGTGCTGCTGGACGGGGGCATGGGACAGGAGCTCAGGCGGCGCAGCGATCGCCCCGCCTCTCCGCTGTGGTCCGCGCAGGTCATGCTGGACGAACCGCAGCTGGTCACCGCCGCCCACCGCGACTTCATCGACGCCGGCGCCGGGATCATCACCACCAACAACTACAGCGCCACACCGCAGCGCCTGGCGCGCGACGGCGAGCCCGCCATGTTCGAGCCGTTGCAGGCCGCCGCGCTGAACGCCGCTCGAAAGGCCCGCGAGCAGAGCGGGCGGGCGGTGCGAATCGCGGGCTGCCTGCCGCCGCTGGTGGCGAGCTATCACTCTGAGGTCGTGCCCGACGACGCCACCTGCCTGAACGACTATCGCCGGCTGGTGCAGGTCCAGGCCGAAGGGGTCGACCTCTTTATCTGCGAGACCATGACGCTGGCCCGCGAGGCGCTGGCCGCGACCCGCGCGGCGGTGGAGCACGGCGCCCCGGCGTGGGTCGCCTTCACGGTGGACGATACCGACGGTACGCGTCTGCGTTCCGGAGAGCCGCTGGTCGAGGCCGCGCGGGCGGTGGTGGCGGCCGGCGCCGCGGCGGTGCTGGTCAACTGCTCGGTGCCCGAGGCAGTCACCACCGCCATGGAGGAGCTGGCCGATCTCGGCGTGCCGTTCGGCGGCTACGCCAACGGCTTCACGGCGGCGGCGGATCTCGCGCCCGGCGGCACGGTGGAGGCGCTGGAGACGCGCCAGGATCTCGATCCCGCGGGCTATGCCGAACATGCCTGTCGCTGGATCGAGCGGGGTGCGACCATCGTGGGCGGCTGCTGCGAGGTCAGCCCCGCACATATCGCCGCCCTGGCCGAGCGCCTGATCGCCGGGGGATACCAGCCGGTGGCGTCCCTCACGCCCTCGGACGCGTGAGGATCGGCCAAGACGCCTCAGCCGACGCGAAACGGGCGTCGTGGATCCACGTCGTCGGGTATTGCCTGCACCATCCGCACCCGGCGCTCGTGGGCCGCTCGGCCGAACTCCGCGTACTGGAACTCGGGCAGGTCGTCGAAGGCCGCCTGCTCGGCGACGGAGAGCGCGAAATAGCCCTCGGTGATGCCGCTCCAGTAGATGGCGCCCAGGCACATGGGGCACGGCTCACAGCTGGTGTAGAGCACACAACCGGCCAACCGCCGGGTGCCCAGGTGATCGGCTGCGGCCTGCAGGGCGCGGATCTCGGCATGGCCGGTCAGGTCTTGCGTGGCCTTTACGTCGTTCACGCCCTCGCCGACGAGGATGTCATCCTTCACGACCAGGGCGGCAAACGGCGCTTGGCCGCGAGCGGCGTTGTCGTCGGCCCGCTCGATGCACCGCGCGATCCAATGCGATCTCCACTGCTGATCCGTCATGGGGTTCTCCCCGTCTGAGTGGGTGACACGCCGCTTGCGCAGCCCGCCGGCTATCTGACCATCCCGGTACGCCGAGGGTCCAGCCGGACGCGCTCCCGCCCAGGCCGTCGTGATAGGCTTTCGATCATCGTCATCAAGGAGCGCGCCATGACCGCCGCCGAGCTACTCGACCGTCTGGTGGGCTTTGCCACCGTCTCACGGGACTCGAATCTGGACCTGATCGCCTTCGTGGAGGGCTACCTGGATGAGCACGGCGTGGAACACTGGCGCGTCGAGAGCGACGATGGCGGCAAGGCCAACCTGCTGGCGCGCATCGGGCCGGACGTGGCGGGCGGCGTGGTGCTCTCCGGCCATACCGACGTGGTGCCGGTGGACGGCCAGCCCTGGTCCACCGATCCGTTCACGCTGGTCGACAAGGGCGACGGCCGTCTCTACGGCCGCGGCACCTGCGACATGAAGGGCTTCATCGCCTGCGCGCTGGCCGAGGTGCCGCACTGGACGGGCCTTCCGCTCGAAACGCCGATCTGGCTGGCGCTTTCGTATGACGAGGAGGTGGGCTGCATCGGCGCCCCGCGCATGATCGAGCGGCTTCTCGCCGATCACCCCCGCCCGGCCGCGGTGATCGTCGGCGAGCCGACGATGATGCACCCGGTGGTGGCTCACAAGGGTGCCACCAACCTGCGCACCACCGTCACCGGCCGCGCCTCCCACTCCAGCCAGGTCAACCAGGGGGTCTCGGCGATCCATGTGGCCGCGCGCCTGGTGACCCGCATCGAGGACGTGATGGCCGAGCTGCGCGCCGAGGGCCGCGTCGACGAGGCCTTCAACGTCGTGCACTCGAGCCTGCACGTGGGCAAGATCCAGGGCGGCACGGCGATCAACATCATGGCCCGGGAGTGCTCGTTCGAGTGGGAGATTCGCCACCTGCCGAGCGACCGCTTCGAGGAGCTGCTGGGGCGCGTGAACGCCACCGCCGTCGAGCTCGAGGCCGAGATGCAAAGGCGCGCGCCGGAGGCCGGCATCGTCACCGAGGCGCTCAACACCACGGTGCCGGCGCTGGCCGACGACAACAATGCCGAGGTGCTGGGGCTCTGCCGCGAGCTGCTCGACGAGCGTCCCGCCGGGGCCGTGGCCTACGCCACCGAGGCCGGCCAGTTCCAGCGCGAGGGGCTGCCCACGGTGATCTGCGGGCCAGGCAGCATCGGCCAGGCCCACCAGCCCGACGAGTACATCGACATCGAGCAGCTCGAGGCGGGCACGCGATTCATGGCGGCACTGGGCGAGCGGCTACAACGAAAGTAGAATGCCGGCTTCCTGCCCTCGCCTGGAGCCCCCATGCCGCGCCTGATGATCGTCAAGACCGGTGACAGCTTCACCGACGTAATCCGCGACCACGGCGACTTCGAGGACCTCTTCCTCGCCGCCCTCGCCCCCATGGCCGAAGTCGGCCGCGACCTCACCCTGACGGTCCACGATGCCCGCACCGAGGGCGTCCCGCCGCTGCCGGCGGCCGAGGACGGCGTGCTGATCACCGGCTCCCACGCCATGGTCAGCGACGCCGAACCCTGGAGCGAGGCGCTCAAGCCCTGGCTCGTCGAGGCCCGCGACCGCGGCGTCGCCATGCTCGGCGTCTGCTATGGCCACCAGCTGATGGCGGCGGCCTTCGGCGGCGAGAGCGGCTACCACCCGGACGGCCGCGAGGTCGGCACCCGCCGGCTGCGCCTGACCGCGGCCGGGCGCGCCGACCCGCTGCTCGGCGCCCTACCGGCGACCTTTCCGGCCCAGCTGACGCATTCCCAGTCGGTGCTGAGCGCCCCGCCGGGCGCCGAGGTGCTGGCCGACAACGACCATGACCCCTTCCAGGCGCTGCGCCATGGGCCGCGGCAGTGGAGCGTGCAGTTCCATCCGGAATTCAGCGCCGATGTGATGCGGGCCTATCTCGCCCACCAGCGCGAGGCCCTCGCCGCCCAGGGCGAGAAGCCCGAGGCGCGGCTGGCCGCGGTCGCGCCCACCCCCGAGGCCGGCGGCCTGCTGGCCCGCTTCGCCGAGCGGCTCGCGCTCACGCCCAGCGTCGCCTGAGCCCCGGGCACGCGAGAGCTCGGATAAGACCGCGCCTCGAAAAAGACCTCAAACATAAAAGCACCCCGAAGGTTGGAATGGGTGTCCAACTTTCGGGGTGCAGTTCACGGACGGTGCGGGGGCGTTTCGTGTCGCGTCTAGCGGACTAACGGCACGGGGCTAGCGGCGTGAGCCCTCGGCGGCCTCTCCGGCCGGCGCCTCGTCCTCCAGGGCCCGCTGCTGGATGCGCCCGATATCCGGGGCTCCCTCGGCGGCCTTGCGACGCTGGCGATGCAGGTCACGCAGGGAGCTCGTCATCATGGTGACGACGATGATGCCGCCGCCGATCAGCGCCAGGTCCGTAGGCACCTCGCCGACCCACCACCACACCAGCAGTGAGCCGAGCAGGGTCTCCAGCAGCAGCACCAGGCTGACCTCGGCGCCGGGCAGGTAGCGAGTCCCGGTCTGGATCAGGAAGTAGGCGGCCGGCAGGAACAGCGCCATGATCGCCAACAGCGGCACGTCCTCGGCGGGCGGCAGGCTCGCGCCGCCGACCAGGACGGCCGGCAGCAACATCGCCAGACAGCCCAGCGGCAGGATCACCGTGGTGTCGATGCCGCGGCGACGCTCGCCCTTCTGGGCACTGGCCACCGTGGTGTTGATGGCGATAGAGATCGGCACGAACAGCGCCACACCGAGCCCCAGCAGGCTGCCCTGCCCCACCTCGCCGGCGGCCATCAGGCTGGCCCCCCCGACGCAGATGGCGATCACCACCCAGGTCTGGCGGCGCAGCCGCTGCCGGAAGAACACCAGGCCGATCAGCCCGGCTACCAGGGGCGCCAGGTTCATCATCACCAGCACGTTACCGGCCGAGGTGAAGCGGTTGGCGACGACGAAGGCCCAGCCGCTGGCGGCGAAGGCCAGCGGACACCACCAGGCGGCGGGCCCGCAGGCGCGGATCGCCTCGGGCAGGCGACGACCATAGCGCGCCAGGGCGATCATCAGCAGCACGCTGCCCAGCAGCAGGCCGCGCCAGAACAGGAAGGTCTGCGGCGATACGCCGGTTTCCTTGACCAGCAGGGCATCCGGCGAGAGCAGCAGCACCCCGGTCATGGTGATCAGGTAGCCCCGCAGCCGAAATGGCAAGCGCTTCCACATGCTCGTGTCATTCCTCTTTCGAACCATCAACGACAAGCAGGCCGGGGGGATCCCCGGCCTGCCATGATTACCGACGTCGTCCTGCCCTCAGGTGTCGTGGACACCCGGGGCGGCGACGCTAGCCGGGCTCAGGCCCGTTCGCGACGCTTCACCGGTGCCTCGTCGTCACGACGACGACGCGGAGCACGCTCGGGTGCGCCCTTGTCCTCGCTGATCTCCAGCGGACGGCCGGCGACGCGAGCCCGAGCCATCTTGGCCAGGATGCTTTCCGGCAGCGAGCTCGGCAGCTCAACCACCGAGAAGGCGGTGCGGATATCGATGCGACCGATCCGGTTGCCCTCGATGCCGCCCTCGTTGGCCAGGGCGCCGACCAGCTGGCCCGGCTTGACGCCGTCCTGGTGGCCCACGGCGACGCGGTAGCGGGTCATGCCCTCGCGCGGCGCGCTGTCGCGACGCTTCGGCTTGGCATCACGCGCGTTGCGATCGTTGTTGCGCTCGGCGCGGGGCGCCTGCAGGCGCCCGATCGGCGGCTCGTCGGCACGTGCCATGCGCGAGAAGGCGCAGGCCAGCTCGATGGGGTCGTGACCTTCTTCGACCAGACGCTCGATCAGCGCACGCTGCTCATCGGCACCGGCGGTCAGGGCGGCGACCACGCGCTGGTGGAACATCTCGTCGCGATGGGCGCGGATGGCGGCCTCGTCGGGCAGCGGCATCTCGCTCATCTTCTGGCCGGTGGCCTGCTCGAGCCAGCCCACCTTGCGGCCTTCGCGGAAGCCGACGAAGGTGATCGCGATACCGGTACGACCGGCACGGCCGGTACGACCGATGCGGTGGGTGTAGGCCTCGGCGTCCTGCGGCAGGTCGTAGTTGATGACGTGAGTGATGCGCGGCACGTCAAGGCCGCGGGCGGCCACGTCGGTGGCGATCAGCACGTCGACCTTGCCGCGCTTGAGGCGCTGGATGGTGCGCTCGCGCAGGCTCTGGTCCAGGTCACCGGACAGGCTGGCGACGCTCATGCCGCGGGCGGAGAGCTGCTCCATCAGGGTGGTGCAGGCGGCACGGGTACGCACGAAGACGATGGCGCCGTCGACGGGCTCGACCTCGAGGATGCGCGCCAGCGCCTCCTGCTTGGCGCCGCCGTCGACCCGCACCATGCGCTGGTCGATGCTGGCCGCGGTGCCGACCTTGGCCTCGATGGCCACCTTGACCGGGTCGACGAGATAGCGATTGACGATACGCTCGATCTCGGTCGGCAGGGTCGCGGAGAAGAAGACCCGCTGGGCGTTCTTGGGGGTATCGGCGACCACGCGCTTGACGTCATCGATGAAGCCCATGCGCAGCATTTCGTCGGCTTCGTCGAGCACCAGCGCGGAGAGGCCGTCGAGCTTCAAGCTGCCACGATCCAGGTGATCGATGATGCGGCCCGGGGTGCCGACCACGACCTGGGCGCCGCGGCGCAGGGCGGAGAGCTGCTCGCGATATTCCTGACCACCACAAAGCGTGGCGACTTCCAGGCCCTTGAGGTTCTGACCGTACTTGCTGAAGGAGGCGGCCACCTGCTGAGCCAGTTCCCGCGTGGGGGCCATCACCAGCACCTGGGGCTCACGACGCGTCAGCTCGAGACGAGAGAGCAGCGGCAGGGCGAAGGCAGCGGTCTTGCCGGTGCCGGTCTGGGCCTGACCCAGCATGTCGCGGCCTTCCAGCAGCGCGGGAATGGTCTGCGCCTGGATCGGCGACGGGGTCGTGTAACCCTGGGATTCAACAGCAGTAAGAACGGCAGGCAGCAGGGCCAGTTCGCCGAAGGTCGGCGAGACGACAGAAGTCGAGGTCATGAATCACACCTTGGTAGGCCGGCATCGCCGGCAAATAACATCGGTGGCGCCCCTGACGCGGTCAAGCCATCAAGGCACCCTGCCAACCATTCAGCCCGAAGGCGACGGAGCAGAGCATAAATCGGAGTCGGGGACGCCGGTCGCACCTGGCATTCGGCCCATGCCATCGCAATCGATGGCCGCATGAGCCGCTGTGGCGACCGTTGGCGCCGATCTCGCCCGTGTGGCGGATCTCGGTGGCGCTCCATCTACACAATTCGAACGCGTGAGGCACAGCTCTAGCTGCTGGGCTTCCCGCTTCGGCGCTTGCCTCTCCGGTAAGGAGGAGGTCGCGTCGTCATGATGGTGGGGTCAACACATGCGAGGAGCGCGCATGCTACCATCGTCGCGGTGACCTGGCCAGCTTTATTCGTTCCACCCCTTCAGGAGCCCTTCATGCCGAGCCTCTGGGTCGATGCCGACGCCTGCCCCCGGGTAGCGCGCG
The DNA here is from genome assembly GCF_900116405.1 of Halomonas saccharevitans. Taxonomy (GTDB): domain Bacteria; phylum Pseudomonadota; class Gammaproteobacteria; order Pseudomonadales; family Halomonadaceae; genus Halomonas; species Halomonas saccharevitans. The sequence continues at coordinate 13,439 of NZ_FPAQ01000058.1, forward strand.
AGATCATCGTCCGCGCCGCCGAACGCACCGCCACCCCGACCTGGTTCGTGGCTAACCACGCCGTGCCGCTGCCGCCCTCGAAGTGGGTCAGGGGCCTCGCGGTGAGCCAGGGCTTCGACGCCGCCGATAACGAGATCGTCGAGCGACTCGCCAAGGGCGATCTGCTGATCACCTCGGACCTGCCGCTGGCCCTGGAGGCCATCGAGCGCGGGGCGCGGGTGATGACCACCCGCGGCGAGGGGCTGGATGCCAACAACATCCGCGCGCGGGTACAGATGCGGGACTTCATGGAGACCCTGCGCGCCAGCGGCGAGCACACCGGCGGCCCCAGCGGCTACTCCGACGCCGACCG
>NZ_FPAQ01000056.1 GCF_900116405.1 Halomonas saccharevitans
CCTCTCGACGCCGGTAGCAGCGTGGCAGACCACCAGATCTCCCAGGGTAAGACGCGCGACCTTCCTGCTTATGCCTGTCGGATATACGTCATGACGTTCCGTGCAAGTACCGGGCTTTGATGAATTGGGCCATCTCACCCCGCCATGACGCCTCGTATCCGCTTCCTGTTCGTCAGGCCAGCGTTTTGCCTCGGGCTTCCTTCAGATTCCCCCTCGCGGGAGACACCCTTGCCGTCGGCTAGCACTTCCCCTTGCCGGGCGTGCAGGGGACTTCCACCCCCAAGTCATCCCGAGGCACCACCCTCGGGAACAGCGCCAGTCAGGCGCTGCGCGCCATGCCTGGCGCACCCAAAAAAAGCCCCCTCATCGAGGGGGCAAAAACAGCAAAGCATGGAACATCGCAAGGTGTCGCAATCAGGCGTGCCGATCGAAACCGTTATCCAGGAACGGATAGTCGGTGTAGCCCGTCTCGTCGCCGCCATAGAAGGTATCGGGGTTCGGCTCGTTGAGCGCGGCGCCGACGCGGAAGCGCTCGACCAGATCCGGGTTGGCGATGTAGGAACGCCCGATGGCCACCGCATCGGCGATCCCGTCGTCGATGATCCGCTGGGCGCGCTCGGCGTCGTAGTGGCCGCAGAAGATCAGGCTGCCGGAGAAGCGCTCACGCAGAGCGCGACGGAACTCATCGCTGAACTGGATATCGCCACCGGCCCAGTCCGGCTCGTTGACGTGTACATAGGCGAGGCCGCGACGAGACAGCTGCTCCATCAGGTAGAAGGCCATCTCCTCCGGCTCGTCGTCGGTCAGGCCGAAGATCTCGATGAAGGGCGTCAGGCGGATGCCGGTGCGCGCGGGCCCGAACACCTCGGCCACCGCATCGACCACCTCCAGCGGGAAGCGGGCGCGGTTCTCCAGCGAGCCGCCGTACCGATCGGTGCGCTGGTTGGTGCCGGTGGCCAGGAACTGGTTGAGCAGGTAGGCGTTGGCCGCGTGCACCTCGACCATGTCGAAGCCTGCCCGCTTGGCGCGAATCGCCGCCTGGCGATAGTCGTCGACGATACCGGGGATTTCGTCGGTCGCAAGCGCGCGCGGGGTGCTGGTCTCGTGACGACCGGCGCTGCCGTCCTCGAACTCGACGAAGCACTGGGCCCCCTCGCCCTTCAGGGCGCTCGGCGCCACCGGCGCCTGGCCGTCCGGCTGCACCATCTCGTGGGAGACGCGGCCGACGTGCCACAGCTGCAGGGCCATGCGTCCGCCCTTGGCGTGCACGGCCTCCACCACGTCCTTCCAGCCGGCTTCCTGCTCGTCGGTCCAGATGCCGGGGGTATAGACGTAGCCCCTCGCGGTGGGCGAGATATTGGTCGCCTCGCTGATGATCAGCCCCGCGCCGGCGCGCTGGCCGTAGTAGGCCTGCTGCAGCTTGCCCGGCACGCTGTCGGGCGTGCGGGCCCGGGTCAGCGGCGCCATCAGGATGCGGTTGGGCAGCGTCAGGCTGCCCAGGCGGGTCGGTGTCAGCAGGGTCTGGTTCGCCATGCGGTAACGTCCTCTTCGATAGGTGTGAAGCTGGGCTCGGCGCCTTGCATCCGAACTGATTAGACCAGTTTACTAGTAACGCCCGAGCGCTGGCTACCCCCGCTAATGATTAACGCGTTAATCAAGGCGCGAGGCGGCACCGTGCCGGCGATGCACGGGCCTCGCCGGCGGGCAGACCCGGGGCCGAGGCAAGGCTTTACATCCGGGCGCGACGAAGCCTATGATCCAGACAGCGCCGATTTGAATTCCAGCTTGCGGGCGCTCTACAAATGCCGCTAAAGCGCTGCCAGAGGCCCGCTTTAGCACACGCAAAGCGGGTTTTTTGTTGTCTGGCCCTCGGGCCGCCGCCGATTTAAGCACCAACTTGCGGGCGGCATAGAAATGCAGCTAAAGCGGCGTGCGACTCCTCTCCCCTGGGTCGGCGCTTGCCGAACCACCTTCTAATGAACCCCAGGGGAAAGGGAGACGATCATGACCTACCGCACTACTACCGCTCACACCACCACTCACGCCTCGGCCGCCGCTGCCGGCGCCGTCACTCGCCGCCACACGCTGGCCGCCCTGCTCGCCGAGGACGACATCGTGCGCCCGGAACTGCGCAACGACGCCATCCTCGAGGCGCAGCGCACATCACGAGGCGCGTCACGGTCGCGGCCACAGAATCACCATGATCGGCGCGATCCTCGATGACGGCGAAGGGGCTGGGCGAAGGGGTTGGACGATGGGCTCGAGTGAAGGACATAAGAAAAATGCATGCCAGGCGATAAGCCAACGGCCCTACTCGTGCAGCGCCGCGCCGGTCACCATGCCGGCGATCGTTAGCGTGATGACCAAGCCACACGAGGATGCCCTTCATGTCCACCCGACCCGCGTTCGTCCTTCACGAGCAGCCGCCCTCGGTGCGCCTCGAGAACGGCGATGCCTCCCGTGAGATCAGCCCGCTATGGCTGCGCGAGCGCACTCAATTGCCCGACCAGCTGGAGCCGATGACCCAGCAGCGCCTGTTCGATTCCCACGCCATCGACACCGACCTGACGCTGACCGAGGTCGCCCGGGTCGACGATCACCACGCAGCGTTGGCCTTCAGCGACGGCCATCGCGAGACCTACGATCTTCGCGTGCTGGCTGCCGAGCTCGATGACGCGGCGAGCTTCCCCGCGGCCGAGCCCTGGGATGCCCGACTGGACGCGGATCGCGTGCGCTTCGACTGGCAGAGGGTGCTCGCGGAGCCCGGCTACTTTCGCGCCTCGCTGGATGCCTATCTGCGCTATGGTCACCTGGTGCTCTATAACGTGCCCACCGACCCCGAGCGTATCCTCGAGGTCGGCAGTCACTTCGGCTACGTCAAGGAGACCAACTTCGGCCGCTACTTCGAGGTCTACTCGCGGCCGAGCGGCAACGACCTGGCCTATCGCAGCGTGGCGCTCGGCCCGCACACCGACAACCCGTACCGAAACCCGGTGCCGGGCATCCAGCTGCTGCACTGCCTGGTCAACGAGACCCAAGGCGGGCTCTCGACCCTGGCCGACAGCCTCAAGGTGCTCGAGCGGCTGCGCCACGAGTCCCCCGAGGGCTATGCGCTGCTCAAGACCACGCCGGTGCGCTTTCGCTTCGTCGATGCCGGCACCGAACTCGTCACCCACCGCACCATGATCCAGACCGACGACGACGGCCACCCGACCGGCGTGCATTACAGCCCGCGGCTCGACGCCCTGCCGCTGCTCTCCGATTCCGAGACTCGGCTCTTCCACGCCGCCCGGCGGCGGCTCGGCGAGCTGCTCGCGGACCCGACCTATGAGCGTCGCTTCGCCCTCAATGCCGGCGAGCTGATGCTGTTCGATAACAGCCGGGTGCTGCACGGGCGCACCAGCTATGACAGCAGCGAGGGGCGCCGCCACCTGCAGGGCTGCTACCTGGACACCGACGGCCCGCGCGAACGCTTCGCGAGCCTAGTGAAACATCATGATTCGATCGAGGAGGTCGCCTGAATGGAACAGGTCGCATTCCGTCAGATGAAGGACGGCACCCGGGAAGAGTACCTCTTCCTCGAGGGCCTGGAGGAACAGTTCAATGAGGGGCTGGTGGACCGCCTGCTGGACGCCCTGCGCCAGCTCGAGCACAGCCTGAGCGGCTACCGGGTCACGCGGCTGGAGCACTCGCTGCAGTCGGCCGCCCGGGCCGAGGCCGACGGCGCCGATGAGGACATGATCGTCGGCGCCCTGCTGCACGACCTGGGTGATGATCTGGCGCCCTACAACCACTCCCAGCTGGCCGCGTCGATCATCCGCCCCTACGTGCGCGGCGAGGTGACCTGGGTGGTCCATCACCACGGTCTCTTCCAGACCTACTACTTCGCCCACCACTTCGGCAAGGATCCGAACGAGCGCGACCGCTATCGCGACCACCCCTGCTATCAGGCCTGCGTCGACTTCTGCGAGCGCTACGACCAGGCCTCCTTCGACCCGGACTACCCCACCCCGCCCCTCGAGCACTTCGAGCCGATGCTGCGCCGCGTCTTTTCGCGCACGCCCTTCGACCCGGCGGTGATCGGCGAGGAGCATCCGCTGGAGCCCTGATCCGCCTCACGGGCCGAGGCGCCCGCTCTTCCCTCCCTGCCACGCTTGCCCGAAACGCTTGCCGAACGCCAACGACCGGGCCTGAGCCCGGTCGTTGCGCCTCATGAGGACGCTCCCCGCTCAGCAGACCTACGACGACTCGCCGCGGCCCAGCCGGGCGTTGATCTCACCGACTCCCCCTGTCGGGTCGGCGATAGGCCACAGCTCGCCCTCAAGGAACAGCCCACCGCCCGATGGCATACCCTTGCCTATCGATCGGGGCTTCACAAAACTGCTCCGTTCATTGTATAAAATATATAAAAAATCAGTGCCACGCAGGATGCCTTGCACTCTGCCCCACCACCACGACAACGCTGGATCTTGGGCTCTTAAAGAGCACTGTTTCGCAAGAGTCGAGGGTACTGATACGCATCCCAATCCAATAAATGTGGGCAACACATGACAAAAAGTGTAATCACAGGCCGTGCTGACGCTCCTGTTCTTTCCTGCGGAGAAGGTTTGAGCTTCTGGGGCGGGGTAGACGCCGCGACCGGTGAGGTGATCGATTCGCTCCATCCCCTGAAGGGCCAGCGTTTAGGTGGCAAGATATTAGCTATCCCGACCAGCCGGGGATCCTGCACAGGAAGCGGCGTGCTACTCGAGCTGATCGACAATGGGCAAGCACCAGCAGCCCTGGTATTTTGCGAATCCGAGAGCATCTTGACCCTCGGCGCCTTGGTGGCAGAGCACGTATTCGGCCACACGATTCCAGTCGTGCAGCTAGACGCCGAGGCCTTTGCACGGCTCAGCCACTGCGATCACGCCAGCATCGACGGGCAACTTCTACTGGCAGAAGGTCTCGAGCTATCGCTGGATCCTCCCTCTTCCGCACACATCGACTTGAGCGAGCGCGATAGCGCCATGCTCGAAGGTCATGAAGGCGAGGCACCCAAGGCCGCCATGCGTATTCTTCACGATATGGCAGTTATCGAGGGCGCCTCTCACCTCATCGACGTCAATCAGGTGCATATCGATGGCTGTATCTATGCCAGCCCTGCCCTCTTGCGATTTGCCGAATTCTTCGCCGAGATGGGCGCGCGCGTCAGAGTGCCCACCACCATGAATTCTATCTCGGTCGACCATGCGCATTGGCATCTCCAGGGAGTACCGGACGCGTTCGGCCGGCCCGCCAGCCGCTTGGCTGATGCCTATGTAGAGATGGGAGCCCAGCCAAGTTTCACCTGCGCACCCTATTTGCTAGAAAGCACGCCCAGCAAAGGCGACGTCATCGCATGGGCAGAATCCAACGCGGTGATTTATGCCAATAGCGTACTCGGCGCTCTCACAGCCAAGCACCCCGACCTGCTCGATCTATGCATCGCCCTAACGGGAAGGGCACCTTGTTATGGTGTCTACTTGGAAGAACAGCGTCGCGCACGACGGGTAGTCGAGATAGAAGCCCCCGATGTATGCGACGACGCCTTCTGGCCGTTATTAGGCTACCGTGTTGGCCAACTCTCACCCGACCGCATTCCATTATTGACCGGCATTGCCCATTTTGAAGCTGATGAAGATAATTTGAAGGCGCTCTGTGCCGCATTCGGCACGACATCCGCCGCACCAATGCTACACATAGAAGGAGTCACACCCGAAGCGGGTCAGCTAACACCCGAGGCCGATCGGGTTACGATCCCCCCTTCCGATCTGACTCATGTCTGGAAACAGTTCAATGCAGGCCCCGATGAGATCGATCTGGTCGCCTTCGGCAGCCCGCACTTGTCCCTCACGGAGTGCCGGGCGTTGGCTCGCCTAATGGCCGGCCGGCACTCCCATCCAGAGGTGGCCGGTATCGTGACCCTGGGGCGTAATACGCTCAAGGCGGCACGGGAGGAAGGCATCGCAGAAGCGCTCGAGGCCGCCGGGCTCCGACTGCATGCTGATCTATGCTGGTGTTCGATCTCAGAGCCCGTTTTTCCTCCGTCAGCACGGACCTTGATGACCAATTCGGGCAAGTACGCTCACTATGCTCCTGGCCTAAGTGGCCGTGCGGTACGCTTTGGTAGTATTGCCGAATGCGTGTCGGCCCTCTGCTCAGGCCGCGCTTCAACGCTGCCCCCTCACTGGCTGCAGACAGTGAAGAGCTGAATCCATGGTTCAGGCAAAGACACAAACAGGTGCCATTCGGCACCTGCTTTGCGCTGCCGCCACCATCAGCACCAGGCTAGTCGGTGCTTATCTCCCTCAGTCGCCCACCGCCTTGAGTCCCTCGGCTTCGAGCCGATCCAAGAGCGCCACCTCTTCCATGCTCAGCCGAATGCCCTCGGCTTGAGCCATCCGTCTCGCGGCGTAGCGACGCTGGGATGGCAATCGGGCTCCCTGATCGGCGATCCCCTGCAGAAGTTTCTCTCCCTCGGCGAGTGGGTCGCGATCACGCCCCTGAGAGAAAGCATTCGGATCGAAGGCGAGTATCAATGCCCCGTGACGTGGCAGCAGGCGGGTCCCATCCATGAAATCGCGCGCCTCCTGACTCATGAAATCCCCCAGCATCGCCCCGGCCAGCAGTTCGATCATGGTGGCAATCGCTGACCCCTTGTGTTGACCGAAGGGCAGCATGGCCCCGGACAGAGCGGCACTCGGATCGGTGGTGGGCTGCCCTGCGGGATCCACGGCCCAGCCTTCCGGCAGCGCCTTGCCCTCACGCTCGTGGAGCTCGATATCGCCACGCGCCACCTGGGTGGTGGCGAAATCAAAAACATAGGGCTCCTTCCCCGGACGCGGCCAGCCGAAGGCGAATGGATTGGTGCCCAATAGCGGCGCCCGGCCGCCCGAAGGGGCCATCGCGGCATGACTCGGACACATGGAGAGCGCCGCCAGCCCCTCATTGGCCAGGTCCTCGACCTCGTACCAGAGTGCTGAGAAATGCACGCAGTCGTTGATCACAAGGGCTGCGAACCCTTGTCGGCGGGCCCGCTCGATTAAAGTCGGTCGAGCCATCTCATAAGCGGGGCTCGCATAACCTCCGCCAGCGCTCACGCGAACGATGGGGCCCTCACCAGGTCGCATCTCGGGTATCGCGTCCGGCGCGACCTTGCCGGCTTTCAAAACACGCAGGCATCCCTCCACTCGATAGATACCGTGGGACTTGCAATGATCGCGCTCACCCGCAGTGATGACCCCTGCCACCGCTGCCGCCGTCTCGGCGCGAACGCCGCAGTTGCTGAAAATTCGCCCGACGCGCGATTCCAGCTCGTCAATGGTCATCGTGATTGTCGTCATGGTGATTTCTCTCCTTGCCCATCAGTCGGGCAGTCGTGAAGCGGATGCCCTTTTGCCCGATCGCGGCTGGCATCCGGAATTGCTGGCATCCGTCGCAAGGCGCCGAGATCGAACGGAACCAACAATCTCCATCCACTGGAGACATAGACCTTGGTCTAATCTCGTTACCCCCCGGTCATCCTCTACCCGGCGCTGGGCCGCGTCATAGCGGGCCACCCGGCCCGGTATCTCGTGCTTGTGGCCTAGACCTGTTCGTCTCGTCGTGAAACATGGCTTCACAAAACGATTCGAAGATTGTATAAAATATAAAACCAGACGTGATCGCCGCCCGCAACCAGGAAGATCTGGCCGACGATCACCACGAAAGACAAACAAAGGTGTCCCATGAAGCGCGTACACGTCATCGATTCTCATACCGCGGGCGAACCGACGAGGCTGGTTCTGAAGGGGTTTCCCTACCTGCCGGGCAGCACCATGGCGGAGAAGCGCGACGCCCTTCGCGAGTCACATGATGAGTGGCGGCGCGCCAGCATGCTCGAGCCTCGAGGCCATGACGTGCTGGTAGGCGCGCTGTATTGCGAACCGACATCGCCGGACGCGACGTGCGGCGTCATCTTCTTCAACAACACCGGCTATCTGGGCATGTGCGGCCACGGCACGATAGGTCTGGTCGCGTCACTGCACCACCTCGGCCAAATGTCGCCGGGCTCGCATAAGATCGACACTCCCGTGGGCCCCATCGACGCCATGCTTCATGACGACGGTGCCGTGACCGTGCGCAACGTCCTCTCCTACCGGTACCGCAAGCAAGTAGCCGTCGAAGTGCCCGATCGCGGAGTGGTACACGGTGATATTGCCTGGGGAGGCAACTGGTTCTTCCTCGTCAACGACCACGGCCAATCGCTGGAACTCGACCATGTAGAGGAACTGACCAACTTCACTTGGGCCATTCGTCAGGCATTGGAGAGTCAGTCGATCACCGGCGAGAACGGGGAGCTGATCGATCATATCGAGCTGTTCTCCGATGATGCCGTGGCGGACAGCCGGAATTTCGTGCTGTGCCCTGGCAAAGCCTATGACCGCTCGCCCTGCGGCACCGGTACGAGCGCCAAGCTGGCCTGCCTCGCAGCGGACGGCAAACTGGCACCCGGCGAGACGTGGGTCCAAGCCAGCATCTGCGGAGGCCTGTTCGATGGGTATTACGCATGGGAAGGCGATCGCGTTCGTCCCTACATCAAGGGACGCGCTCATCTCAGTGCAGATAGCACGCTATTAATCGACGAACAGGATCCCTTTGCCTGGGGCATCGCGGCGTCGTGACCATTCACAACGGTTCGAAATGAATCGGCATCCATTTTTCACACCTCAGCCCTTTCGGTCCGATAAAGACCGGCCGGCTGATCCATAGACACCGAAGAGACCAACCATAAAGGTACCATGATGAGCGACAATATCTTCACAGGCTGCATTCCTGCACTGATGACCCCCTGCACCGCCGATCGCCAGCCGGATTTCGATGCCCTGGTCGCCAAGGGGCGCGAGCTGATCGATATCGGCATGAGCGGGGTAGTGTACTGCGGCTCCATGGGGGACTGGCCGCTCTTGACCGAGGCTCAGCGTCAAGAAGGCGTCGCACGCCTGGTCGAAGCGGGCGTACCGACAATCGTCGGAACCGGCGCAGTCAATAGCAAAGAGGCTGTTTCCCATGCCGCTCATGCGGCCAAGGTCGGCGCTCACGGGCTGATGGTGATTCCGCGCGTACTGTCTCGCGGCAGTTCTATCACCGCCCAGAAGGCTCACTTTGCGGCCATCCTCGAAGCCGCCCCCGATACTCCCGCGGTGATCTACAACAGCCCCTACTACGGCTTCGCCACTCGCGCCGACCTGTTCTTCGAACTGCGCAAGGAACATCCTAACCTGATCGGCTTCAAGGAGTTCGGGGGCGCGGATGACCTGCGCTATGCGGCCGAAAACATCACCTCTCAGGACGAGGACGTCACTCTGATGGTCGGCGTCGACACGACCGTCTATCACGGATTCGTCAACTGTGGTGCCACCGGTTCCATAACCGGAATCGGTAACGCTCTGCCTCGCGAAGTGCTGCAACTGGTCGCGCTCAGCAAGAAGGCTGCCAAGGGAGATGCCAAGGCACGTCGCCAAGCACAGGAACTCGAAGAGGCTCTGGGTGTTCTGTCCTCCTTAGACGAGGGTGCCGACCTGGTCCTTTACTACAAGCACCTAATGGTGCTCAACGGCGATAGCGAATACGCGCTGCACTTCAACGAAACCGACGTGCTCAGCGACGCCCAGCGCAACTATGTAGAGACACAGTACGACCTGTTCCGTACCTGGTATGCCCAATGGTCCGCTTCACTCGATACCGTCTGAAGCGCTGGGCTGAACGCTTTCATCAACGACACGCGTCGAGCGAGAGTCGAATACTGTTGATCTCGCGTGTGTTGCCCCGGTCCGGATGATGGACCGGGGATTTCTCATCATTCGGTAGGAGTCATTCATGCATCGCATGAGCCTGGAAGACGCCACTGCTTTGGCCGAGGCCGTGCTGAAAGGCCAGGGTTTCAGCCAAGATCAGACCCGCGTCCTGACCCAGGCGGTGATCGCGGGTCAGCGCGACGAATGCCATTCTCACGGCCTATACCGTCTACTGAACTGCGCTTCTACTCTGGCCGCCGGCAAGGTTGTCGCCGATGCCAAGCCGCAGGTCTACGATCAGGCCCCAGGGGTTGTGCGCGTGGATGCAGGAGGCGGGTTCTCACAGCTCGCCTTCGAGGCGGGCCTGCCGGTGCTAGCGACCAAGGCTCGAGAGCAGGGCATCGCCGCCTTGGCGATCAACCGCTGCGTGCATTTTTCAGCGCTGTGGGTCGAGATTGAAACCATCACCGATCTCGGTCTGGTCGGTATGGCTTGCAATCCCAGTCACGCCTGGGTCGCCCCCGCGGGCGGCAGCCGCCCTCTGCTCGGCACCAACCCTCTGGCTTTCGGCTGGCCCCGCCCGGATGGCAAGTCGCCGTTCGTCTTTGACTTCGCCACCAGCGCGATCGCTCGGGGCGATATTGAACTGCACCGTCGCGAGAACAAGTCCCTTCCCGAGGGGTGGGGTATTGATCGCGCGGGGCAACCCAGTCGGGACCCAGCTGCGGTGCTGGACGGCGCCATGCTCACCTTTGGCGGCCACAAAGGGTCGGCCCTGGCCACCATGATCGAGCTGATAGCCGGACCGCTGATTGGCGATCTCACCAGTGCCGAATCCCTTGCCCATGACAACGGCGCCGGCGCCTCGCCTTATCACGGTGAGCTGATTCTGGCGATGGATCCCGCGCGCTTCCTCGGCGAGAACACCGCCCATTACATGGCCAATGCCGAGACCCTGTTCTCATCGATCATCGACCAGGGAGCCCGCCTCCCCTCGCAGCGACGCTACGAGGCTCGCGAACGCACGCGCAAGGAGGGGATCGCCATATCGGAAGCTCTCTATCAAGAGCTGGTGCAGCTCATGTGAGCGCGATAGTCGCTCCATACGCCCAGTTCTTAAACCCTCAAGGTTCTCCACCCTAACCAAGGAGATGAGTATGACATTGGAAGGCAAGATGCTGATCGGCCAGGAAGCCGTTCAAGGTCACCGCGATGCGATCCACGCCATCAATCCGGCGACCAACGAGCAACTCGAGCCCGCCTACCTCGGCGGCACCCGGGAGGACGTCGAGCGTGCGTGCGAGCTGGCCTGGGCCACCTTCGACGGCTACCGGGAGACTGCGCTGGAAGCGCGCGCCAGCTTCCTCGAAACCATCGCGGACGAAATCGAAGCATTAGGCGACACCCTCATTGAGCGTGCGGTCGCCGAATCCGGCCTTCCCCAGGCTCGCATCCAGGGGGAGCGTGGTCGTACCTGCAACCAGCTGCGGCTGTTCGCCAAAACCGTACGCGCCGGTGAGTGGCTCGATGTGCGGGTCGACCCGGCCATGCCGGAACGCCAGCCTATGCCGCGGGCCGACCTCCGCCAACGCCATGTCGCGCTTGGCCCGGTCGCCGTCTTCGGCGCCAGCAACTTCCCTCTGGCCTTCTCGGTGGCCGGCGGCGATACCGCCTCAGCGCTGGCCGCAGGCTGCCCGGTCATCGTCAAGGCCCATTCCGCACACCCGGGTACCAGCGAGTTGGTTGGTCGCGCGATCCAGTCAGCGGTCAAGCGCTGCGCACTGCCCGCGGGAGTGTTCTCGCTGATCTTCGGCTCCGGGCGTGAAGTCGGCCAGGCGCTGGTGGCGAACCCTTACATCAAGGCGGCCGGTTTCACCGGATCTCGCAGCGGTGGCCTGGCACTTTGGAACATAGCGCAGTCGCGTCCCGAGCCAATTCCCTTCTATGCAGAGATGAGCTCCATCAACCCGGTCTTCCCGCTACCGGCGGCGCTCGAGGCACGCGGCGCCAGCATGGGCGCAGCCTTCGTGGGCTCACTGAACATGGGCGCCGGCCAGTTCTGTACCAATCCAGGGCTGGTGGTCGCCATCAAGGGACCGGCGCTGGATGACTTCATCGACGCTGCTCGACAGGCCGTCGAGGAGAGTGCCGCGCAAACCATGCTCACGCCCGGCATTCACGAGGCCTATGAGAGCGGCGTGCAGGGATTGGCCAACAGCGATAAGGCCCGGGAAGTCGCCCGCGGCCAGCAAGGTGACGGCCCGAATCAGTGCCAAACCGGCCTCTTCGTGACCACGGCATCCGATTTCCTCAGCGATGAGTCGTTGCAGGCGGAGGTCTTCGGCTCGACCTCTCTGGTGGTAGAGTGCAATGATGACGCGGAACTCCAGCAGGTCGCAGAACAACTGGAAGGGCAACTGACCGCGACCCTGCAGATGGACGACGCCGACCTAAACGCCGCACGCGCCCTACTGCCGGTGCTCGAGCGTAAGGCAGGCCGCATCATGGTCAATGGCTGGCCCACCGGGGTCGAGGTCTGCGACGCTATGGTTCATGGTGGCCCCTTCCCGGCTACCTCGGATGCCCGCACGACCTCCGTAGGCACCTCGGCCATCCTGCGTTTCCTACGCCCTGTCTGCTACCAGGACCTGCCGGATGCACTGCTGCCCGAGGCCCTCAAGGCGAGCAACCCACTGGCACTCAGGCGGCTGGTGGATGGTAAGCGCGAAGCGTGATTCCACGCCGAACGGACCGCTCTCTCGCCGGGAGAGCGGTCCACCGTCATGGACTTTCAATGCAGCTTGTATAAAATGTGCAATAACATTTGCTAGGTAAATGCAAGCTATGGCGACATTCAAGACAAGAGCGCAATTCGTTGCCGACGATTTGCGAAAGCGTATCCTTGGTGGCGAGTTCAAAGGCGGTACCCAGCTGCGACAGGACGCGCTAGCCAAGGATTATGACGTCAGCCGTATTCCCGTTCGAGAAGCCTTGCTGACACTCGAATCCGAAGGGCTGGTAGAGTTTTACGCTCACCGTGGCGCCTTCACCACGGAACTGTCCGTCAGCAAGATTCGAGAGCTTTTCGAGTTGCGTAGGCTGCTAGAGACCTACGTCCTCAGGCATGCGATCGCTAAGCTTACCGCCGCAGATCTCCGAAAAGCCGAGGAAATTCTCCAGAAATACGACGAAGCGCTGAATTCTGGGGGAGAAATCGATAACTGGAGCGAGTATAACTACGCGTTCCACTTGGCACTGTACGAACCTGCCGAACTTCCCGAAACGCTTGCGCTCATCAGCCATCTGAATACCAAGTCGGATCGCTACATCCGCATGCAGCTTCTGTATACCCAAGAGATCGAGAAGGCCGAACGAGAGCACCATAAACTGCTGGAACTGGCCCACCAAGGCGATGCCGACAAGGCATGCGCTCTCCTGAAAACGCATATCCAGGAAGCCTGCGAGGGAATCGTCGAACTACTCGAGCAGCGAGCCAGGCGCGCCGAGAAGACTTGAGCCTCAGCAGCTCCATCTATCTTCCCTTTGACTCTTAAGGTATGGCAATTATATTCAGATACACCCCTAGAATCAGGGCATTATACGCCGAGAAGGCGCGAAAAATAGACCTACCCGCAACTGCCTGCCAGATGCAATAAGTCTCTCGAAATGATGTTCTCCTTGCCATTTCCAGTCCTCGAGATGACTGGCTAATGGCATATTCCAGTAATGACGCATCCGACCCGGTTGCAACACATTATTGGGAGGTGGCGAGCCTGCATCAATTCTGCCTACAGGCGGAGAGTGGGACCAGTCCTTCCCTTGCTCTCGCCGCAAATGCTGTCATTTGATCACTGACTCACGATACCAGAAAACCCGGCATCAGCATCGACGCATACTCGTAGCATCCCTCACTGCTAACCCATAGCAATGTATCACTGCATTCCCACCTCTGCACGTCCATAGCAAGCCCCACCATCCAAGGTGCCACGACGCCAGTGGACCTCTCGTCCGTTCTCGAAATTTTCTTTCCGCCCCCCTATCGACTTTGGTCGATACCTGTATTGCACGTTCCAATGACATACCTTATATTTTATACAATCGACAAAAACAGAAGTAAGGAGTGCCCGTGGACTCGCAAGACTCGATAGCCGACGGCGCCAAAACTCATAACGACATCGTCGTCATCGGCGCCGGCATAATCGGCCTCGCTTGCGCCCTCTCTCTGAGTCGCCAGGGGTGGCGAGTGCTGGTGCTGGACAAGCAAGAACCCGGCATGGGCGCCTCATATGGCAATGCGGGGCACATGGCGACTGAGCAGGTCTTCCCCATCGCCGATGCATCTATCCTGATGCGCCTGCCCAAAATGTTGATGGATCCCATGGGGCCGCTCCGTCTCGACTGGCGGCACTTTCCCAAGGCCCTGCCCTGGTTTACCCAGCTGCTCTGGAACCTTCGTCCGACTCCCTATCAAGCTAGTGTGGCGGGCATTCGATCTCTCAACGAGGCAAGCCTTAGTGCATGGCGCAGGCTGCTCGGCTCGGTGAATGGAAGCCACTTGCTGAAGAAAGACGGCTCATTCCTGATTTATGAGGACGCGCGTTCTCAGGAGACGATCGAAGCCCTCAAATCACGCATGGACGCCCAGCAGGTCGCGGCCGAGTGCTGGCAGGGAGGTGCCGTCCGAGAAATCGCGCCGCAACTCTCCAAGCAGATCAAGGGTGGCCTGTTCTTTCCGGAAACCGCCCATGTGGTGGATCCCTGGGAGGTAATCGATGTTCTGGCGAAGGCGGCCAGGGCCAATGGTGTGCGGTTTCAGCAGGACGAAGTACTCACGGGGAAGGTCGACGATCAGGGCGTCAGCCTGCGAATGGCCAACTCCTCCCCCATTCAGGCCGACAAGGTCTTGGTCGCATGCGGCGCCCACTCGGCCCCTCTGACCACTGCCCTCACTGGCACCAGGGTGCCTCTCGATACCGAGCGGGGCTACCACCTGATGCTGCCCCACGAGAAAGAACGCCTACCAGTAGCAATTACCTCACTAGCCTGAATATTGCATCAGTATCGCGAGTTTGGCCTGGCGGGTGAGCAGGCCAGCTCTTCATGCTGGATGGCGCGAGAATCGCTCACTTTTTG
>NZ_FPAQ01000053.1 GCF_900116405.1 Halomonas saccharevitans
AGCGTCTCGCTGTTGCCGTCGTGTCCGGCCGCATCATTGAAGCGGCGGTCTTGCCGGCGCCCTGCGAGGAAGGCGTATTCTACATGACCGGCGTTTCTTGTCAACCCGTCGAGGCGTTCCGAAGAAGCGAAGCGGGTGACCGAAACCTCATCTCGCCAGAGCGAAGTGAGTGCCGATCGAGTGGTGTGCATTCTACCGAATGCGGCGAGTTCGTCAAGCGGGAATTTTCAAAGCGACTTCGAAAAACCCAAATGGAAACAAGCACTTCCACCACTATTACCGCCTGCAACGTTTGCCCGTTGCCGGCAGCGGATGCATACTTTACGGATTTCCCCGGCACCGCGCAAGGCCTCGATGAAGAAAAATGTCAGGACCGTGTCGCGGCCGTGACGAGGCGATGACCGAAAGCTTATCCACAACGCCTTCGAGCGCGCGGCGCGACGACCGGGTGTGGATAGTTTTTCCGCCCTCCGGAGACACGAACGCCCGCGCGAGGCGGGCGTTCGTAGCGGGGCGAGTCTAACGACTCAGCTGGCGGAGGGCGAGTGCTTCAGCTTGCGCATCAGCGCCATCGCCGGCCCGGAGGCTACGTAGGCACCGAACAGCAGCAGCAGCATCACCGAGGGCTCGATGGAGATCACCACGAAGCCCAGCACGATGGCCAGCAGGAAGACGAAGGGCACCGGCCCCTTGAGATCCACGTCCTTGAAGCTGTAATAGCGGATGTTGCTGACCATCAGCACCCCGGCGGCTGCCACCACGAAGAG
The DNA here is from genome assembly GCF_900116405.1 of Halomonas saccharevitans. Classification (GTDB taxonomy): domain Bacteria; phylum Pseudomonadota; class Gammaproteobacteria; order Pseudomonadales; family Halomonadaceae; genus Halomonas; species Halomonas saccharevitans. The sequence goes on from NZ_FPAQ01000053.1 coordinate 768, forward strand.
CATCAGCAGCTTGAAGCCGAAGGCCTCGGCATCGAAGCTGTGGAAGGTCCAGACGCTGGCCGCTACCAGGGCCGCCGCCGAAGGGCTCGGCAGGCCGATGAACCACTTCTTGTCGACGCTGCCGATCTGCACGTTGAAGCGCGCCAGGCGCAGGGCGGCGCAGGCCACATAGAGAAAGGCGACCACCCAGCCGGTCTTGCCGATGTCCTGCAGGATCCAGATGAAGGCCACCAGACCCGGCGCCACGCCGAAGGAGAGCATGTCGGAGAGGGAGTCGTATTCGGCGCCGAAGTCGCTCTGGGTGTTCGTCATTCGGGCCACCCGGCCGTCCAGGCCATCCAGCACCATGGCGATGAAGATGGCGATGGAGGCCATGGTAAAGTCGCCGTTGACGGCGGCCACCATGGCGAAGAAACCCGAGAACAGCGCCGAGGTGGTGAACAGGTTGGGCAGCAGATAGATCCCCTTGCGGCGAATCTTCTTGCCGCCCTCCTCGGCCTCCTCGATGACCTCCGACTCGCGCACGAAGGTCGTTGCCAGGTCCTCCTCGCCCGAATGGCCTGGCTCATGCTCGCTGCTGTGCGGATCCCGACTCATCTGTCTCTTCCATCGCCTTGGGTGTCGTTCCATTCTACACACACCGTGACGAAACACTCACGAGGGCAACACTCTCGACGTACTTCCTGGCACTCTCTACGTCCTTCCTCGCACTCCCTACGCCTTTCCTGGCACTTTCCCGGGCCCCGAACGCAGAAAGGGCGCGGATGTCCGCGCCCTCGAGTCGTTGAAACGGATCCTCAGATCAGTTCTTCGACTTGTCGACCAGCTGGTTGGCGGCGATCCACGGCATCATGCCGCGCAGCTTCTCGCCGACCTGCTCGATCGGGTGCTCGGCGTTGAGGCGACGACGCGCGGTCATCGAGGGGTAGTTGGTGTTGCCCTCGTTGATGAACATCTTGGCGTACTCGCCGGTCTGGATGCGCTTGAGCGCATTGCGCATGGCCTCACGAGACTGCTCGTTGATCACCTCGGTGCCGGTCACGTACTCGCCATACTCCGCGTTATTGGAGATGGAGTAGTTCATGTTGGCGATGCCGCCCTCGTACATCAGGTCGACGATCAGCTTGAGCTCGTGCAGGCACTCGAAGTAGGCCATCTCCGGCTCGTAGCCCGCCTCGGTCAGAGTCTCGAAGCCGGCCTTGACCAGTTCCACGGCGCCGCCGCACAGCACGGCCTGCTCGCCGAACAGATCGGTCTCGGTCTCATCCTTGAAGGAGGTCTCGATGATGCCGCTGCGCCCGCCGCCGATGGCTGCGGCGTAGGAAAGCGAGAGCTCCTTGGCGCTGCCGGTGGCATCCTGGTGGATGGCGATCAGGTCCGGAATGCCGCCGCCGCGCACGAACTCGGAACGCACGGTGTGGCCCGGGGCCTTGGGTGCGATCATTACCACGTCCAGATCCTTGCGCGGCTCGATCTGGTTGTAGTGGATATTGAAGCCGTGAGCGAAGGCCAGGGTGGCGCCCTGCTTCAGGTTCGGCTCGACCTGGGTCTCATAGATCGCCTTCTGGTTTTCGTCCGGTGCCAGGAGCATCACCACGTCGGCGCTCTTGCTGGCGTCCTCGACGGAGGCGACCTTGAGGCCGGCGGCCTCGGCCTTGGCGGCGGAGGAAGAGCCTGCGCGCAGGGCGACGGTGACGTCGACCCCGGACTCCTTGAGGTTGTTGGCGTGGGCATGACCCTGTGAACCGTAGCCCACGATGGCGACTTTCTTGCCCTGGATGAGGGAGAGGTCGCAATCCTTATCGTAGTAAACGCGCATGACGTGCTCCTGAAACGGAAAATGGTGTCGATCGATGTTCAAAGTTGGCGTTCAGCGTTGATGGCCACCCGTGCCGTCTGTCGCGGCACTGGGATTCGATGCAGCCGATGAGTTCACCTTACGCCAGCGCCAGCGTTGCGTAAAACGCTATATTTGCAATGCAATATCCCGATTTGTGCAATAATAATCCCCATGGACATGCGCCCCCTCAAGCACTTCCTCGCCCTGGCCGAGACCCTGCATTTCGGTCGCGCCAGCGAGGCTTGCCACGTCAGCTCCTCGACCCTCTCCCGCACGATCCGCCAGCTCGAGGAGAGCCTGGGCGTACCTCTCTTCGAGCGTGACAACCGCCATGTAGCGCTGACCCGACAGGGCCGCACCTTCCTGGCCTATGCCCGAGAGGCCCTGGAGGAGTGGGAGCGGCTGCGCCAGTCGCTGATGAGCGAGGCGCGCACCCTGACCGGCGAGATCAGCATCTACTGCTCGGTGACCGCGAGCTACAGCTTCCTCTATGAGCTGCTGAGCGAATTCCGTACCCGCTACCCGGGCATCGAGCTCAAGCTGCACACCGGCGATCCGGCCCAGTCGATCCAGCGGGTGCTGGCCGGCAACGAGGACATGGCGATCACCCCGCGCCCCCGCCAGTCGCCCGACGCGCTGGGCTTCAAGTCGCTGACCCGCTCGCCGCTGGTGTTCATCGCGCCCCACGAGGCCCACGACTGGATCCCAACCACGCCCGAGTCGCCGTCTGCCGAACAGTGGCGCGAGGTGCCGATGATCCTCTCCGAGGCGGGGCTCTCTCGCCAGTACAGCGACACCTGGTTCCGGGCACTGGGCGTGGCGCCGCGCATCTACGCCCAGGTGGCGGGTCACGAGGCCATCGTCAGCATGGTGGGGCTGGGCTTCGGCCTCGGCGTGGTGCCGCGGATCGTGCTCGATACCAGCCCGCTGGCGGAGCGCGTGCGGATCCTGCCGGTCAAGCCGGAGCTGCCCCACTACGACGTCGGCCTGTGCGTGCTCGAGCGGCGACTGAAGAGTCCGCTGATCGCCGCGCTCTGGGACGAGGTCGCCGAGCGCTTCTGATCGGCCGGGCATCGTGCCTGACCGTTGCACACGGCACCTGACTCCCCACATACAAAAGCGCCGCCCCGAAGGGCGGCGCTGTAGGCGTCGAGCTTGTGGCGAGAGCCACCCGACTCGCGGTCGTGCAGGCGCTAGAGGGAGAGCACCTTGTCGCCCCGGGCAATTCCCGAGACGCCGGTGCGCGCCACCTCGAGCAGGCCCACCGGCGCCATGGCCTGCAGGAAGGCATCCAGCTTGCCCGCATCGCCGGTGATCTGCACCGTGTAGAGGCTCGGCGTCACGTCGACGATCTGCGCGCGGAAGATGTCCACGGTGCGCTTCACCTCGTCACGGGCCGCGCCCAGGGCCTTGACCTTGACCAGCATCAGCTCGCGCTCGATGTGGTTGCCCTCAGTCAGGTCCACCAGCTTGACCACGTCGATCAGCTTGTTGAGGTGCTTGGTGATCTGCTCGATCACCCGGTCGTCCCCGACGGTAGTCACGGTCAGCCGCGACAGGCTGGGGTCCTCGGTGGGCGCCACGTTCAGCGTTTCGATGTTGAAGTTGCGCTGCGAGAACAGCCCCACCACGCGAGACAGGGCGCCCGGTTCGTTTTCCATCAGAATCGAGATGATATGGCGCATCAGGTCCGCTCCGTCTTGGAAAGCAGCATGTCACGCATGGAGCCCAGGGGCACATGCATCGGATAGACGTGCTCGTGCGGGTCGACGAGGACATCGAGAAACACCAGCTCGTGCTTGTCGGCAAAGGTCCTTTCCAGTGCCGGCTCGAGATCCGCCAGTGTCTCCACCCGCAGCGCGGTGAAGCCATATGCTTCGATCAACTGCTGAAAGTTGGGCAGCGACTCCATGTAGGAGTGCGCATGGCGGGACTTGTAGTTGAGGTCCTGCCACTGGCGCACCATGCCAAGCGAAGCGTTGTTGAGGTTGACGATCTTCACGCCGCCCCCGAACTGCTTACAGGTCGACAGCTCCTGCATCATCATCTGGAAGCTGCCCTCCCCGGTCACGCAGATCACCTGCTCCTCGGGGAAGTTGTGCTTGATGCCCATGGCCGCCGGGAAGCCGAAGCCCATGGTGCCGAGCCCGCCCGAGGTGATGAAGCGGTTGGGCTTGTCGAACTTGTAGTACTGGGCCGCGAACATCTGGTGCTGGCCCACGTCGGTGGTCACGTAGGCCTCGCCCCGGGTCGCCCGGCAAAGCGCCTCGATGACCTCCTGGGGCTTGATCGGCTCGTCGGATTTCGACGGCTCGTAGAGTCGACCCTGGCGCTCCTCGCGCCAGCCATCGATCTGCGTCCACCAGTCGGCCAGCTCCTCCGGGTGGGCGATCTCCTGGCCCTGCACCAGGCTGATCATCTCATTGATCACACTGCTCGCCGGGCCGACGATGGGCACGTCGGCGCGCACCGTCTTGGAGACGGAACTCGGATCGATGTCGACGTGGATGATCTTGGCGGTGGGGCAGAACTTGGAGGTGTTGTTGGTGACGCGATCATCGAAGCGCGCACCGATGGCGATGATCAGGTCGGCATGGTGCATGGCCATGTTCGACTCATAGGAGCCGTGCATGCCCAGCCACCCCAGGCACTGCCGATCGCTCTGCGGATAGGCGCCGATGCCCATCAGCGTGGTGGTGATCGGATAGCCCAGCCGCCGCACCAAGTCTGTCAACCCCTCGCAGGCGTTGCCGGTGACCACACCGCCGCCGGTGTAGAACACCGGGCGCCGGGCCTTGAGCATCAGCTCCACGGCCTTCTTGATCTGGCCGGTGTGGCCGCGAGTGACCGGGTTGTACGAGCGCATCTTGACCTTCTTGGGGTAGACGTACTCGTAGCGTTCGGTGGGCGCGGTCATGTCCTTGGGAATGTCCACCACCACCGGACCGGGGCGCCCGGTCGCGGCCAGGTAGTAGGCCTTCTTGAGGACTTCGGGAATCTCGGACGGATGCCGGATAGAAAAGCTGTGCTTAACGATCGGCCGGGTCACGCCGACGATGTCGGTCTCCTGGAAGGCGTCGTCGCCGATCAGGTGACTCATCACCTGGCCGCACAACACCACCATGGGAATCGAGTCCATGTAGGCGGTGGCGATGCCGGTGACGGCGTTGGTCGCCCCGGGTCCGGAGGTCACCAGCACCGTGCCGGGCTTGCCGGAGGCCCGGGCGTAGCCGTCGGCGGCGTGCGTGGCGGCCTGTTCGTGGCGCACCAGAATGTGCTTGACCTTGTCCTGACGAAACAGCGCGTCGTAGATGTGCAGCGCCGCCCCGCCGGGATACCCATAGATATATTCGACGCCCTCATCCTGGAGGAAGCGGGCAATCATGTCTGCGCCGGAAAGCAGTTCCACAGATGTATCTCCCCTGGAGGTCTCGAGTGCGCTCCGCGCCCACCGTGGGGACACGAAGTCGAGTGCGGCGGTATGCCGCTGCCGGCCTTGCCGGCACCTGATGCCAAACCCTGGCAGTAAGGGCCCTGTTGGGGCCTGCACTCTCATCACGGCGGGTTGCCGCGTCGGGGCGTTGGCCAGGCCGGGCGGTTGGCCCGGACCCGGAAGTCCTTCGGCGGGTAGAGGCACTCGGCCTACCCTTCGCGCGGGGATGGGGGATTGCCCGCTGGCATCCGCGCCCGTTATCAGGAAGGCTCAAGATTCCATTAGCGTTGTTGGCGTGTCAACCGCGGAAACTACGTGGGTAGCCCATGACGGGCGATTCGGCAAGTCTGGACGATCACGCCGAGCCAGCATGGCGCCCATTGCATGGCGCCCAAAAAAGAGCCCGTCGGCTCACTGGGGAGCGACGGGCAATGGGGGTTACAGGACGCAACCTGAAATTCAGTCTAGTCCGTTGTCGTCCGGGCGTCGGGCGACAACGGTAACGCTTTGTGGCGGTTTGTGGCGCTTTGTGGGGCCCGACGCGACGGGCTCCAGACCAGGCCCTCAGCTCTGGAACACCAGCCGGTCACCCTCCGCCTCGACGCGGATGACATCGCCGGGCGAGAACTTGCCGGCCAGCAGATCCTGAGCCAGCGGGTTCTCGATGCGGCTCTGGATCGCCCGCTTGAGCGGTCGCGCGCCGAACACCGGATCGAAGCCGGCCACGGCCAGCTGCGCCAGGGCCGCGTCGCTGACCTCGAGCGACAGCTCGTGCTCAACGAGCCGGGCGCGCAGCCGCTCGAGCTGGATGCCGGCGATGGCCTGGATCTGCGCCTGGCCGAGGGCGTGGAACACCACCACCTCGTCGATGCGGTTGATCAGCTCCGGACGGAAGTGATCACCCACCACCGCCATCACCATCTCCTTCATCTGCGCGTAGTTGCTCTCCGCATCGCCGCTGTCATCGCCGCCCATGCGCTGGATGATGTCCGAGCCCATGTTGGAGGTCATCACGATCACGGTGTTGCGGAAATCCACGGTGCGCCCCTGACCGTCGGTGAGACGACCGTCCTCCAGCACCTGCAGCAGGATATTGAACACATCGGCATGCGCCTTCTCCACCTCGTCGAGCAGCAGCACCGAGTAGGGCTTGCGGCGCACCGCCTCGGTCAGGTAGCCGCCCTCCTCATAGCCGACGTAGCCGGGAGGCGCGCCGATCAGCCGGGCCACGGAGTGCTTTTCCATGAACTCCGACATGTCGATGCGCACCATCGCCTCCTCGGTGTCGAACAGGAAGTTCGCCAGCGACTTGCACAGCTCCGTCTTACCCACCCCGGTCGGGCCGAGGAACAGGAAGGAACCGTTGGGGCGATTGGGATCGGCGAGCCCGGCGCGTGAACGGCGCACCGCGTTGGCCACGGCGGTGACCGCCTCATCCTGGCCGATCACCCGCTCATGCAGCGCCTCCTCCATGCGCAACAGCTTGTCGCGCTCGCCCTCGAGCATCTTGGCCACCGGGATGCCGGTCCAGCGGGAGACCACTTCGGCGATCTCCTCCTCGGTGACGTTGGAACGCAGCAGCTGATGCTTGGCGGTGCTGGTGTCGGCCTCGGCCTCCACGCTCTCGGCGATCTTCTTCTCCAGGCCGGGAATCACCCCGTACTGGATCTCGGACATGCGCGCCAGGTCGCCCTGGCGGCGGGCCTGCTCCAGGTCGATGCGCGCGCGATCGAGCTCGTCCTTGAACTGCGCCGCCCCCTGGATGCTGGCCTTCTCGGCCTTCCAGATCTCGTCGAGGTCGGCGTACTCGCGCTCGAGCTCCTCGATCTGCCCCTCCAGCCCCTCGAGGCGCTTCTTCGAGGCCTCATCGGTCTCCTTCTTGAGGTGCTCACGCTCCATCTTCAGCTGGATCAGCCGGCGATCGAGACGGTCCATCTCCTCGGGCTTGGAGTCGAGCTCCATACGAATCCGCGAGGAGGCCTCGTCGATCAGGTCGATGGCCTTGTCGGGCAGCTGGCGATCGGTGATGTAGCGGGTCGAGAGCTTGGCTGCGGCGATGATCGCCCCGTCGGTGATATCGACGCCGTGGTGCACCTCGTAGCGCTCCTTGAGGCCGCGCAGGATGGCCACGGTATCCTCCTCGGAGGGCTCGTCGACCAGCACCTTCTGGAAGCGACGCTCCAGGGCCGCATCCTTCTCGATGTACTTGCGGTACTCGTCGAGGGTAGTGGCACCCACGCAGTGCAGCTCACCGCGGGCCAGGGCCGGCTTGAGCATGTTGCCGGCGTCCATGGAACCCTCGGCCTTGCCAGCACCGACCATGGTGTGCAGTTCGTCGATGAACAGGATCACCCGTCCCTCTTCCTGGGACAGCTCCTTGAGCACCGACTTCAGGCGCTCCTCGAACTCGCCGCGAAACTTGGCGCCGGCCAGCAGAGCGCCCATGTCCAGCGACAGCACGCGCTTGTTCTTGAGGCCCTCCGGCACCTCGCCGTCGACGATGCGCTGCGCGAGCCCCTCGACGATGGCGGTCTTACCGACGCCGGGCTCGCCGATCAGCACCGGGTTGTTCTTGGTACGCCGCTGCAGCACCTGAATGGTGCGCCGAATCTCATCGTCGCGGCCGATCACCGGGTCGATCTTGCCGCTGGCGGCGCGCTCGTTGAGATCCAGGGTGTACTTGGCCAGCGCCTCGCGCTGATCCTCGGCGTTGGGATCATCCACCGTTTCGCCGCCGCGCACGCTGTCGACGGCGGTCTCCAGCGCCTTGCGGGTCAGTCCGGCCTGGGTCAGCAGCTTGGTCAGCGCGCCGCCCATCTCCAGCGCGGCGAGCAGCACCAGCTCGCTCGCGATGTACTGATCGCCGCGCTTCTGGGCCTCACGGTCGGTGAGGTTGAAGAGCTTGATCAGATCGCGGGAGGGCTGCACCTCACCGTCGAAGTTGGCAACCTTGGGCAGGTCGTCGAGATGGCCCACCAGGGCGTCGCGCAGCCGCGCGGCATCGGCGCCGGCCTTCTGCACCAGCGCCTTGACGCCGGTATCGGTGGCCTCCAGCAGCGCCAGCAGCAGGTGACCGGGCTCCAGCTGGTTGTGACCGCGGCCCACGGCCAGGGACTGGGCGTCGGCCACGGCGTTCTGCAGCTTGGCGGTGAACTTGTCGAATTGCATGGGAATTCCTCCATCGGGGTAGCGGCGCGTTTGGACGCGCCGCGTGGCCCTGTCAATGTGTCTTGAGGGCTTCAATGGAGTCAGCATGGTCGGCTTTCAAGTCACCGGCCAGGGAAAGGCCGCAGGGAGTTGACGCGCATCAAGGGCCAAGCAGCCAGGATGGCTCAAAAGCGCAGGGAGCAAACCAGCGGGGTTCTTCTACCTCAACCAGATCACGCTGGCCATGCGGCCGGTGACGCCGTCGTCGCGGCGGTGGGAGTAGAAGCGCGGCTCGCAGGCGGTGCAGAAGTGGCCGCCGCTGATATGCGATACGCCGAGGCGCTCCAGGCGCAGGCGGGCGAGCTTGTAGAGGTCGGCCATGTAGTGACCGAGCCGGTAGGGGCTCGGATCGAAGGCCGCCTCGGCCTCGGGGTGCACGCCGACGAAGGCCTGCTGTACCTCGGGCCCGACCTCGAACTGGGCGTTGGAGATCGCCGGGCCCAGCCAGGCCATCAGCGCCTCCGGCGCCAGGCCCATCGCCCCTACCGTCGCCTCGATCACGCCGCCGGCGAGCCCGCGCCAGCCCGCGTGGATGGCCGCCACGCGGGTGCCGTGGCGGTCGCAGAGAAAGATCGGCAGGCAATCGGCGGTGAGCACCACGCAGGCATAGTCGGGGCTCATGGCCACGGCGGCGTCCGCCTCGGGCCTGGCAGCGGAGAAGCCCTGCTGCACCCGGGCGCCGTGCACCTGGTCGAGCCACAAGAGCGGACGGTCGCCGCCGACCTCCTTCTCCAGCTGACGACGGCACAGCGCCACGTGGTCCGGGTTGTCGCCCACGTGATCGGCCGCATTGAAGGCGGCGAAGGCGCCCTGGCTGGGGCCGGTTTCTCGGGTGGTGACGAAGGCTCCCACGTTTTCCGGGGCGGGCCAGTCGGGCAGGATCGGCGTCGGGCGCAGGTCGAAGGTATCGCTCATCACGGGGTCCTTGGCACGGAGCCTTAGCGCATGGTCTCGCCGTCTTCGCGCAGGAAGTCGAGCAGCATCAGCAGGTCGTCAGGCAGCGCCGCGCGAAAGGCCATCCGCTCGCCGCTTTCCGGGTGCACGAAGGCCAGCTTGCGGGCATGCAGCGCCTGACGAGGAAATTCACGCAGGATCTCCTTGAGCTGGTCGTCCGCACCGGCCGGCATCTTGAGGCGCCCGCCGTAGACCGGATCGCCGATCAGCGGATAGCGCACATGCGCCATGTGCACGCGGATCTGGTGAGTACGGCCGGTCTCGAGCTTGCAGCGCACGTGGGTGTGGGCGCGAAAGCGCTCGACCACCCGGTAGTGGGTCACCGCCGGCTTGCCCGAGGCGTTCACCGCCTGGCGCTTGCGATCACGCGGATGGCGCCCGATGGGGGCATCCACGGTGCCGCCGGCGGTCATCACGCCGACCACCACGGCATCGTACTCCCGCGACACGCTGCGTGCCTGCAGCTGTTCGACCAGCGCCGTCTGGGCGGCCAAGGTCTTGGCCACCACCATCAGGCCGCTGGTGTCCTTGTCCAGGCGATGCACGATGCCCGCCCGGGGGATCGTCGCCAACTGGGGGTCGTGATGCAGCAGCGCATTGAGCAGGGTGCCGTCGGGATTGCCGGCCGCGGGGTGGACCACCAGGCCCGGCGGTTTGTCGATCACCAGCACCTCGTCGTCCTCGTAGACCACCGTCAGCGGGATGTCCTCGGGCTCGAAGCGGGTGTCGTCGGCGATCTCGGCGGCGAGCACCAGGGCCTCGCCGCCGTAGACCTTGTCCTTGGGCTTGGCCGGCTGGCCGTCGAGGGTCAGGGCGCCGCTCTTGATCCAGGACTTGAGCCGCTCCCGGGAAAAATCGGCGAAGAGCTCGGCGGCGGCCTGGTCGAGGCGTTGGCCCGCCATGCGTTCGGGAACACGATGCTGGGCTTCGAGGGTCTGGGACATGGGTCGGAACGGGGCTCCGTGCGCACCGGGTGCGATGACTGCGTTTCGCCGCAAGGTGCTTTATAGTGGGCAGATACCGGCCGATTCTATCACGGCCGCCCGGGTTGTTAGACACGAGGATCACGATGCGCGTTATCACCTCCCCCGCTCGCCTGGCCGTTCTGATGCTGGCCGGCACACTGCTGTCCGGCTGTGCCGGCACCCCCGAGGAAGAGGAGCTCGACGGCGTCGCCGAACGCCAGCTCTACGAGGAGGGACGCGAGGCCCTCGAAGAGAGCAGCTACACCACGGCGATCAACCGGCTCGAGGCCATCGACACCCGCTATCCCTTCGGCGAGCATGCCGAGCAGGCCCAGCTCGAGCTGATCTACGCCTACTACCAGACCGACGACTGGGAGAGCGCCCGCGCCGCGGCGAGCCGCTTCATCCGCCTGCACCCAGACCACCCCCAGGTCGACTACGCCTACTACATGCGCGGCCTGGCCGCCTGGCAGGCGGGCCGTTTCAGCCTGGAGCGCCTGCGGGTCATCGATATCTCCAAGCGCGACCTGGGCGCCACCCGCGACGCCTACGCCGACTTCAGCGAGCTGATCCAGCGCTATCCGAGCAGCCAGTACGCCCCGGACGCCAAGCAGCGCATCGTCTATCTGCGCAACGTCCTGGCGCGCCACGAGCTGCACGTAGCCGATTTCTACCTGCGCAAGGGCGCCTACCTCGCCGCCGTGGAGCGCGGTCGCTGGGTGCTGGAGAACTACCCGCAGACACAAGCCAGCCGCGACGCCCTGGCGACGATGGTCGAGGGCTACCTGGGCCTGGGCATGCGCGACCGGGCCGGCGAGACCCTGCAGGTGCTGATCGACAACGCCCCGAACCACGACCGACTGCGCGGTCGCACCTTCCGGCCGCAGCACGTCAAGGCCGAGTCGCTGTCGGCCTGAAACTGAAGCGCAAAGCGCTGTAGGTCGCTGGCGACCGCCGGAAACCACAACGCCACCACCCGAGAGGGTGGTGGCGTTGTTTTGGGCGGGACGTTATACGAATTGAGAGGCCGTGATGGCTATTCGCCGGGCTGCCAGCCGTTGACGATGGGGTAGCGGCGGTCGCGGCCGAAGCCGCGGCGGGTGACGCGCACGCCCACCGGCGCCTGGCGGCGCTTGTACTCGCAGCGGTCGACCAGCTGGACCACCCGGTAGACATCCTCGCGATCGAAGCCCGCCGCGATGATCGCCTCGGCGCTCATGTCACCCTCGATGTAGCGCACCAGGATGGCGTCGAGCACGTCGTAGTCCGGCAGGCTGTCGCTGTCCTTTTGATCGGGGGCCAGTTCGGCGGAAGGCGGCCGCTCGATGACCCGCTCAGGGATAGCCGGCGACTCGGTGTTGCGCCAGCGGGCCAGGCGATAGACCCAGGTCTTGTAGACATCCTTGATGGCGTTGTAGCCGCCGACCATGTCGCCATAGAGGGTGGCGTAACCGACCGCCATCTCGCTCTTGTTGCCGGTGGTCAGCACCATCAGGCCTTTCTTGTTGGAGAGCGCCATCAGCAGCACGCCGCGACAGCGCGACTGCAGGTTCTCCTCGGTGGTGTCGCGCTCGGTGCCGGCGAAGCTCTCGGCGAGGGTCTCCATGAAGGCCTCGACCATCGACTCGATGGGCAGCACTTCGTAGTCGACTCCCAGCATCTCGGCCTGCTCGGCGGCGTCCTGCTTGGAGATATCCGCCGTGTAGTGGTAGGGCATCATCACCGCGTGGACGCGCTGCGGCCCCAGGGCATCGACGGCGATGGCGAGCGACAGCGCCGAGTCGATGCCGCCGGAGAGTCCCAGCACCACGCCCCCAAAACCGCTCTTATTGACGTAGTCGCGAAGGCCGGTGACCAGCGCGCAGTAGAGGTTCTCCTCCGGCGCCACCTCGGGCTCGGTCTCGCCGGCGCGCGGCACCCAGCGCTGCTGCTCGCGCACGAACTGCACCGGCATCAGGCCCACCGCCCAGTGGGGTGCCTGCACCATCAGCTCGCCGTCGGCGTTCACGCAGGCCGAGCCGCCGTCGAAGACCAGCTCGTCCTGCCCGCCGATCTGATTGACGTAGACGATGGGCAGCGCCACCTCGCGGGCACGCGCCTCGAGCAGCGCCAGGCGTTCGGCGGGCTTGTCCTGGTGGAACGGCGAGGCGTTCAGGGTGACGAGGATCTCGGCGCCGGCATCGCGCGCCTGGCGCACCGGCGTTTCGCTCCAGATGTCCTCGCAGATCAGGATGCCGAACTTGGCGCCCTTGTGCTCGATCACCAGCGGCTGGCTGCCGGTGGCGAAGTAGCGCTGCTCGTCAAACACCTCGTAGTTGGGCAGTGCCTGCTTGGCGTACTCGCCCAGCCACTCGCCGTTGTAGAGCACCCCGGCCAGGTTCCAGTTCTGCCCCTCCCGGCGCCCCGGGTAGCCGACAATGACCATGACATCGCGGGCCATCTTCTCGGCCATGCGGGCGCGAGCGTGGCGCAGGCGGGTCTCCATGGAGGGGCGCAGAAGCAGGTCCTCCGGCGGATAGCCGGTCAGGAAGAGCTCGGGCAGCACCACGATGTCGGCACCATGCTCGATGCGTGCCTCGCGTACCGTCTCGATGGCGCGGTCGGCGTTGCCGGGAACATCACCGACCAGCGGGTCGAACTGAGCCATCACCAGGGTCAGGTCTTGCATGGGCTTGGAAATCTCTCGAGAATCGATGGATAGTCGCCATTGTCCCGCAAGGGCGGCCGAGTGGCAAAGCCGGCCACCTCTCTCTGGGAGACCCACAAGGAATGAACCTGTTGCTGATTCGCCTGATCATCTTCGCCGTGCTGTTCTTCGCCGGCCTCAAGCTCTACCGCATGTACCGGGAATGGAAACTGGACCGGGACGGCCCGCAGCAGGAGGGCGACGAGGCGGGCAACCGCATGGTGCGCTGCCGCTGGTGTCAGGTGCACCTGCCCGAGGACGATGCGCTGCGCGAAAAGGGCGACTGGTTCTGCTCCGGCGACCACCGGGACAAGTACCTGTCGGAGCAGACGGAAGAACAGAACAAGGACGACTAGGGACAAGCCAGGCCGGTCGCTGACCCTCGGTTTCCATCACGACCGGCCGCCCTCACAGCGACGACAAGAGCCTCATCCATAGAGGAAAACGCCGCCCTCCACGTCCTCCTGGCGCACAGCGTCTGTACGATATCGCCTACGGCGGAAAAGGCCCGCCCGGCTAGCCTGAAGAATGACCCGCCATTCAGGCCATCGCCGGGAGAGCCTCATGCGCCCTGCTTTACGCACTGCTTTTCGTCGCCCCTCCCCTTACCGCCAGCGTGGCCTGACGCTGATCGAGCTGCTCGTCACTATCGCCGTGCTCGCCATCATCGCGACGATCGGTCTGCCGAACTTTCAGCAGTTCAGCGCCCGCAACGAGGTGGCGGCCGAGGTGATGCGGCTCAAAACTGCGCTGACGCTGACTCGCAGCGCGGCCATTACCCGCCGCTCCACCGTCACCCTCTGCCCCTCCGCCGATATGGCCCAGTGTCAGATCAGCAACAACGCCGACGGAAAAGCCTGGCTGGAGACTCTGGCCATTTTTGAGGGTGACGGCGAGCCGGGCGACCCGCTACTGCGCACCGTCGGCGAGAGCCAGCTGCCCTCCCTCACCTACCGTAACGATGATCGACCAGTGCGTTATAAATCACTGGGGCGATCGACGGGCTACAACGGCACCTTCCGGCTCTGCGGACGTAAGGAGGAAGGCGCTAGTGTCATCGTCAACAACGTTGGAAGGGTACGCGTGACGTCGTCTCGCCCGGCCGAGTGCTAACGTGCGATCAATCGCCATCGGCGCTCACCAAGGAGCCCCCGGATGATCTCGGCTCCCCTCAGGGTATGGCTCAGTTCAGGCAGATCGACAACGACATCCTGCATCTGTGCGGTCAGAACGCGCTGATACAGACCAGTAAGGACCTCGGGCTCGAGAAATATCAAGGCGGCGTGCGCATGGGCTATACGGGCATCGTGCTCAACACCTGTCGCATTTCCGCCGTGGTGCCGCTTTATTGGCTCAGGCTGGTAGAGGGCGGCCGGGAAGCGGAGTGGCAAGGGCGCAGCTGGACCGTTTCCCAGGTACCGCAGCGCTGATGGGACTACGACGGCCGCCTGGTTACCGAGAAGAATCCGATATCGGACTCCCCGGCACTGATTAGTTGTCGGGTCCCGTGTGATTGACCACCCGCTTGGTAAATAACTCAGGTCGCTTGGCCTGCCATTCCTTCATCACCGCAATCGGTGATTGATGGTGCAGCGCCTTCTGGGGAATGTGGTGATTGTATAGCCACGTATAGCGTTTCAGCGTCTGCTCCAGATCTTCTCCTGAGGTATAGCGCCTTGTCGCTAGCACATCGCTGATGCGGCCATTGAAGCGCTCCACCATGCCGTTCGTCTGCGGCCTTCCCGGCTTGATCAGACGATGTTCGATACCATCGGCCTGGCACTCTTGGTCAAATGCATGGTTCCCGCTGGGCTTTCGCTCACCGGCCCG
>NZ_FPAQ01000051.1 GCF_900116405.1 Halomonas saccharevitans
TGCCCCGCGAAGCGCTGGCTCAGCTGGCGGATCAGCGTGTCGATGGCCGTGGGCTCATTGGCGATCTCACCACGAAACTCCGGCTCATGCCGTCCCGCCTCGGCGATGGATACCGCAATGCTGGCCTTATGCACATCCAGCCCGATATAGGCGGCATGGACGTCGCTGGCGGCGCTGAGCCGCTCGGCGGCAGTGCGCTCCACAACGACCTGCTGAGTTGCGTTAGACTGTGTCATGACCTGCCTCCCTCAATAGTGGCTCTGTGTTGTTGCCCAACCTCAACGTAACCCACGACGTTGAGGAGGGGCAGGTCAATCCATCATGTCTACGCCATGGATGGCGTCGGTAGCGTACAGGGAGGTATTTACAACGCCTGCTCGAAAGCCTGTCGACGGCAAAGCCCCGGGCGAGTCATTCGTAAACATGGAAGCCGCGGCCGCTCTTACGCCCCAAGTAGCCGGCATCGACCATGCGGCGGAGCAGCGGACAGGGGCGGTACTTGGGATCGCCGAAGCCTTCCTGCAGCACCTCCATGATCGACAGGCAGACGTCCAGGCCGATCAGGTCGGCGAGCGCCAGCGGCCCCATGGGGTGAGCAGCGCCGAGCTTCATCGCCTCGTCGATGGCCTCGGGGGTGGCCGCCCCTTCCTGCACCAGGAAGGCCGCCTCGTTGATCATCGGCACCAGCAGGCGATTGACCGCGAAGCCCGGGGAGTCGCCCACCGGCACGGCGGTCTTGCCGAGCGCCTCGGTCAGCGCCTCGATGCGCGCCACGGTGGCGTCACTGGTCTGCTCGGCGCGAATCACCTCGACGAGCTTCAACACCGGCACCGGGTTGAAGAAGTGCATGCCGACCACTCGCTCGGGACGCTCGCAGACGCCCGCCAGGCGCGTCAGCGACAGCGAGGAGGTGTTGGAGGCCAGGATCGCATCGTGGGTGAGGCGGCTCAGGTCGCGGAACAGCTTCTCCTTGAGCGCCGGCTGCTCGGGCGCGGCCTCGATGATCACCTCGCACTCGCGCAGGGCGTCGAGCGTGGTGGTAGTGTCCAGGCGCGCCATGGCGGCCGCCTTGTCGGCCTCACCGAGCTTCTGCTTGGCCACCAGCTTGCCAAGCCCCTTGTCGATGGCCGCCGTGGCGCGGCCGAGCTGCTCGTCCGCCACATCGTAGAGCTTGACCTCGAAGCCGCTCGCCGCCAGCACCTGGGCGATGCCCTGGCCCATGGTGCCGGCGCCGACCACGCCGATCGGTTGCTCACTCATTGCACTCTCCTTAGGTGTCATCGGCAGGACCACTGCAATTGTACGGCTCGCTCGAGGCATTTCCGGCAACAGACCTCCGAGGAGGCGCTGTAAACCCGTCCCTGGGCGCTACTTTTGCCTTCCCTGGCAAAAGACCTCCTCTTCGGCCTGTTCCCGGCGCCTCTCACTACAGGAAGCACTGGGCCGTACTTCCTGTCGGATTACTGCTTGCGCGCCTCGTCGCGCAGCACGAACTTCTGGATCTTGCCGGTGGAGGTCTTGGGCAGCTCGGTGAAGATCACGGTCTTCGGCACCTTGAAACGGGCCAGGTGCTTACGGCAGTGCTCGATGATCTCCTGCTCGGTGACCTCGCCGTAGCCCACCTTGAGCTTGACGAAGGCGCAGGGCGTCTCGCCCCACTTCTCGTCGGGCTTGGCCACCACGGCGGCCTCCTCCACCGCCGGATGCGAATAGACGGCGTCCTCCACCTCGATGGTGGAGATGTTCTCGCCGCCGGAGATGATGATGTCCTTGGAGCGGTCCTTGATCTCGAGGTAGCCGTCCGGATGCCAGACCGCCAGGTCACCGGTATGGTACCAGCCGCCGTCGAGGGCCTGCTCGGTGGCGGCCTCGTTCTTGAGGTAGCCCTTCATGACGTTATTGCCGCGCATCAGGATCTCGCCGATGGTCTCGCCGTCCTTGGGCACCGGCTCCATGGTGGTCGGGTCCGCCACGCAGAGCGCCTCGAGCATGTGGTAGCGCACGCCCTGGCGGGACTTGATCCGGGCGCGCTGCTCCAGGGAGAGCTCGTCCCAGGCCTCGCGCCAGGCGCACACGGTGACCGGGCCGTAGACCTCGGTCAGGCCGTAGACGTGGGTCACCTCGATGCCGAGCTGCTCGACGCCGGCGATCACCGAGGCGGGCGGCGCGGCGCCGGCGGTGGTGACCTTCACCGGGTGGTCGAAGTCGCGCTTCTGCTCCTCGGGCAGGTTGACCAGGCCGTTGAGGATGATCGGCGCGCCGCTGAAGTGAGTCACCCCCTCGTCGGCGAGCAGGTCCATGATCCGCTTCGGGTCGACCCGGCGCAGGCAGACGCTGACGCCGGCCCGGGCGGCGATGGTCCAGGGGAAGCACCAGCCGTTGCAGTGGAACATCGGCAGCGTCCACAAGTAGACCGGATGGTGGGGCATGGCCCACTCGAGGATGTTGCTGACCGCGTTCAGGTAGGCGCCGCGGTGGTGGTAGACCACGCCCTTGGGCTTGCCGGTGGTGCCGGAGGTGTAGTTGAGCGAGATCGCCTGCCACTCGTCCTGGGGCAGCACGTAGGCGTAGTCGGGATCGCCCTCGGCCAGCAGGGCCTCGTACTCCACCGCGCCGATGCGGCGCGCCTCGCCCTCGAAGAGGGCGTCATCGACGTCGATCAGCAGCGGCGGGTGCGCAAGTCCGGCCACCGCTGCCTCGATCACGTCGGCGAACTCGGGGTCAACCAGCACGGCCTTGGCCTCGCCGTGCTCGAGCATGTAGGCGATGGCCTCGGCGTCCAGGCGGATGTTCAGGGTGTTGAGCACGCAGCCCGCCAGCGGCACGCCGAAGTGCGCCTCGAACATCGCCGGCACGTTGGGCAGCATGGCGGCCACGGTCTGGCCGGGCTTTATGCCACGGCGCTCCAGCGCCGAGGCGAGGCGCCGGCAGCGCTCCCAGGTCTCGGCCCAGCTGCGGCGAATCTCGCCGTGCACCACCGCCGGGTAGTCCGGATAGACGCTGGCGCTGCGCTCGATGAAGGTCAGCGGCGAGAGCGCCACGTGGTTGGCCGGCGTCTGGGGCAGGCCCTGCTCGAAGATGCTCTGGGTCATGATGGGCTCCACGGAGGTTCCGGTGGGTCGTCGCCGGCGCGGGGCCGGCGACGAAGAGGCTCACGGTTCGGGGCTTACTGGGCGCCGGGCTCGAAGGCGACGAGGCTTTCCATGCCGGCCTCGATCACCGCGCGCTGGGCGCGTCCCACGGGCAGCCACTGGCGCAGGGCGAAGTCGGCGCTCGCAAGCTTGGTCGTGTAGAAGGGGTCCGGCCGTCCGGGGTCGTCGCTGCCGGCCTGGCGGGCGGCGGTGGCCGCCAGCGCCGAGCGTCCCATCTGCCAGGCGCAGAGCACGTGGCCGGCGAGGCTCAGGAAGGGGGTGGCGTAGGCCTGGACGGCGTCGGGGCCGCGCTCGGGATCGCCGCCCTGCTCGAGCAGCACGGCCAGCGCCGCGGTGAGGTCGGCGGCGCCGGCGGCCAGCGCCTCGCCGAGCGGCGCCAGGCCGGGCGCGGCACACAGCGCCCGGGCGGTGCCCTCCACCTCGTCGATCAGCCCCCCCAGCGCGCGGCCGCCGTCGCGCTGCAGCTTGCGACCGGCCAGATCCAGGGCCTGGATGCCGTTGGTGCCCTCGTAGATGGGCGCGATGCGCGCGTCGCGCAGCAGCTGGGCGGCGCCGGTCTCCTCGATGAAGCCCATGCCGCCGTGCACCTGCACGCCGAGCGAGGCGATCTCCACGGCCTGGTCGGTGGAGAAGGCCTTGACCACCGGGATCAGCACCTCGGCCCGCGCCTGGGCGGCCTGGCGGTCGCCTTCCTCGTCGGCGTGGCGCGCCACGTCTAGCTGGGCGGCGCAATAGAGCGCCAGCGCGCGCAGCGCATCGGTGCGGGCGCGCATGGAGAGCAGCATGCGCCGCACGTCCAGGTGGTCGCTGATGGCGCACTCGCCCCCGCCGCGGTGGGCCGGGCGCTTGCCCTGCACACGGTCCAGGGCGTAGGCGAAGGCGTGCTGGCAGGCCCGCTCGGCCACGCCGATGCCCTGCACGCCCACCTTGTGGCGCGCCTCGTTCATCATGGTGAACATGTGGTTGAGGCCGCGACCCTGCTCGCCCACCAGGTAGCCGATGGCACCGGCGTTCTCGCCGAAGCTCAGGGTGCAGGTCGGCGAGCCGTGGATGCCCAGCTTGTGCTCGATGGAGGCGCAGGTGACGTCATTGCGCTCGCCGAGCGAACCGTCGGCCTCCACCAGATATTTCGGCACCAGGAACAGCGAGATGCCCTTGTTGCCCTCGGGGGCGTCCGGGGTACGCGCCAGCACCAGGTGGAGGATGTTCTCGGCGGCGTCGTGCTCACCCCAGGTGATGTAGATCTTCTGGCCGAAGAGCCGGTAGCTGCCGTCCTCCTGGGGCACGGCGCGGGTGCGCACCTTGGAGAGATCGGAGCCGGCCTGGGGCTCGGTGAGGTTCATGGTGCCGGTCCAGGTGCCCTCGACCAGCTTCGGCAGGTAGGTGGCCTGCTGCTCATCGCTGCCGTGGTGGGCCAGCGCCTCGATCGCGCCTGCGGTGAGCATCGGGCAGAGCCCGAGGGCCATGTTGGCGCCGTGCAGCATCTCCTGCACCGCACTGGCCACCACCTCGGGCAGCCCCTGCCCACCCCGCGCCTCGGACACGCCGATGCCGTTCCAGCCGCCCTCGGCGTAGGCCCGGTAGGCCTCGATGAAGCCATCGGGCACGCTGACCGAGCCGTCCTGACGGCGCGTGCACCCCTGGCGATCGCCGCTGGCATTGAGCGGAGCCCAGACGTCGCCGGCGAGTTTCGCCGCCTCCTCGAGCACCGCCTCGACGAGATCGGGGCTGGCCTCCTCGAAGCCGGGCAGGGCCAGCGAGCCGTGCTCGAGCAGTTCCTCCAGCACGAAGCGGAAGTCGCGGACGGGAGCGGCATAGGGGGTCATGGAGCACCTCTGGGAAAAATGATAGCAACGATAGTAGATTCACTACTTTTCGTTGGCCATTAGCCCAAGGTCGATGCCGAAACTGCTCGCTCTTAGCGTCGGCCGAACTCGACGACGCTCGATCGCGAAACCATGTAAGCCCGCTGCGGGGCAGCGGGCTCGGCGGTTCATCGAAGGGGCGGCATCACGCCTGCGCGGGGGGCGCCTCCTCGGGATCCGCCTCCTCGTCGTAGTAGGCGATATGCGCCTCATCTTCCGGCGGCGGGCCCATCAGCGCTTCTGCCACCTCGACCTCGGCCACGGCGCCGGAGAGATCCTCCACGTGCTCGTGCTCCCGGGCGCCCTGCACCCACTCCTCGGTCACCGCGAGCTCGGCGCCCGCCGAGGACATCGGGGTAGAGGCAGAGAACGGCGCCACCGGCACCGGCGCCGGCCGCACGCTGCGCCGCCAGCCGAAGAAGAGCACCAGGAAAAGCCCCATGGCCCCGAAGGACCAGAACAGGCCGGTATCGCCGAGCAGGCTCATCACCGGCGAGACCAGCGGCGGGCTCACCGCCGAGCCGATGGCATTGATCATCAGCAGGCCCTGGCTCATGCGCACCAGGGCACCGGCCGGGGCGCGGTCGGCGGCGTGGCCCACCGCCACCGGATAGAGCGAGAAGATGCCGCCGCCGAGCAGGAACAGCAGCACCGCCAGCACCGCCGTGTTCATCGGCAGAAAGATCACTGCCGCGGAGATCAGGGTGCAGAAGGCGCCTATCAGGATCAGTACCAGCTGGCGGTCGTGGCGATCCGACCAGCGCCCCACCGGGTACTGCAGCAGCATGGCACCGAGCACCACCACCGCCATCATCTGGCCGACCCGGTCGACCGTCAGCCCGGTACGCTGCAGGTAAAGCGGCAGCAGCGAGTAGGCGGCGGCCACCGCCAGCCCCGAGCCGAAACTACCCATCACCCCGGTGGGGGTCAGGGTGATCAGGCGCAGCGGCGAGAGCGGCTCGGCCTTCTCGATCAGCGGCGAGACCCGCGGGATCATCGCCATGGGCAGCACCGAGAGCGAGGCCAGCAGGCCGATCACCATGAACGACGCCGGCCCGCCCATGGCCTCGGTGACACCCAGCAGCAGCTGGCCGAGCACGCCGGCGGCGTAGAGCGCGATCATGTAGAGCGCCAGCAGGCGGCCGCGCACAGAAGCATCACCGGAGGCCAGGAGCCAGCTCTCGATGACCAGGTACACTCCCACCGTGGCCCAGCCGCCGATCAGACGCAGCGCGAACCAGGCCCAGGGCTCGTCCACCAGGCCCTGCAGCAGTACGGTGACCGCCACCAGCGAGGCAAAGCTGCCGTAGGCGCGGATATGGCCGATGCGCAGCAGCAGCCGGTCGTTGAGCATCGCGCCCAGTGCCAGGCCGACGAAGTAGGCGGAGGAGACCCAGCCGATCACCACCGGCGATTCGCCGGCGGCGTCCAGGCGAAGGGTGATGACGGTGGCCAGGAAACCGTTGCCGATCCCCAGAATGAAGAGCCCCAGCAAGGGTGCCAGGGCCATGAGCAGCAGCTGCCGGGACATGGGCAAGGATCTCGAAACGAACGGTGTGGGAGGGGCGCCGCTGCGGACGCGCAGGAGGCACTTGTAATAGCGAATATACGCCCGGCGCCGAGCGCCGCCAATCCCCTTATCGAGGCCGAATCGAGGCTTTTTCCCTAATGATAACGACACGTTATCGAAAGGTGCCCTGTCATGTGCGCTGCATCAATACCACGTCGGCGGCGGGGAAATGCAGCCGCAGATCGTGGCGCCGGGCGAACCAGGTGAAGGTCGCCTCGCTGAAGAAGCAGACGTGGGTGGGGTCGAGGATGTAGTGCCAGCCGGCGAAGGCCTCGGGGCTCGCGACGCGCTTGGTCATCAGCCCCAGCCAGCCGCCGGGTTCGAGGAGCTCGACCAGCCGGTCGAGCTCCTCGCCGGGGGCGAAGAGATGCTCCACCACCTCGGTGGCGGTGATGAAATCGTAGCCACGCTCGAGCACCGCGGCATCCGGCGCGTAGAAGGGATCATAGATGGCCATCGGATGGCCGGCCTCCTCGAACATCACCGAGAGGGTCGGCCCCGGGCCCGCGCCGAAGTCGAGCCCGCGAGCGCCCGGGGCGAGCCGCTCACGCAGCGGGTCGAAGAGTCGCGACAGGAAGCGCCGATAGCCCGGGTCGTCGGGAGAGTTCTCATGCTGGTCGTAGACCGCTAGCTCCGCCGCCGGGTCGAGGCGCTGCGCCGGCGGCACGAAGACCAGCGCACAGCACCCGCAGCGCTGGTAGTCACGCCGTGCGTCGCGGTGAAAGGGCGCGGCATCGACCGACGCACATAGCGGACAGATCAGCATCATCGTATTCTCTTGCCAGGCCATCATTCCGAGGAGACATGCATGCTGTCAGGTCTGGACCACCTGGTCATCACCGTGACCGACATTTCCCGCGCCGTGGACTTCTACTCTCGCGTCCTCGGGCTCGAGGTCCGCTACCGCGACCGTGAACGCGTCGACCTGATGCTGGGCGACATGGCCCTGCGCCTGCACTGGACCGCCACCGACATCACGCCCCGCGCCGCCACGCCGACGCCGGGCAGCCTGGATCTCTGCGTGCGCAGCCTGCTGCCGCTGGATGAGGTGCAGCGCCATCTGGAGGCGCTGGACGTGGAAGTAGAGCTCGGCCCGGTGCCGCGCCAGGGCGCCACGGGCGAGCTCGACTCGCTCTACCTGCGCGACCCCGACGGCAACCTCATCGAGATCAGCCGCCCCGTGAAGCCCCAACCTGCACCCGGCCACTGACGCCAGGGCCGACCCGGTGTCATTGTCGACGCCGGTCGGTATCATTGGCGACAGTCAAGCCACCATCAGGGACGAGCCATGAACGACAACCTGCATCGAGATGACGACCGGGCCGTCGCCGAACAGGGCGGCGCCCCCGACACGACCATTCCCATCGTGGTGTACGTGCTGCACCTGGCCGGCATGGTCACCGGCGGGCTGACCTCGCTGGTGGCCGTGGTGATCGCCTACGTCTACCGCGGCAACGGGCCTGCGTGGCTCGACGAGCACTACCGCTATCAGATCCGCACCTTCTGGCTGGCCCTGCTCTACTTCGGCATCTCCGGCCTGCTCACCCTGGTACTGATCGGCTTTCTGACCTGGCTGGCCGCCGTGGTGTGGCTGGTGATCCGCTGCGTGAAGGGGCTCAAGACGCTGAACGAGCGGCGCGCGCCGGACAACGTCGACACCTGGTGGGTGTGAGCCATGCGCGACGATGAACCCCGCGCGGCTGCCGGCCAGGCGCGCGCCATCGCCACCATGTGGCGCAGCCTCGCCAATCGGCGCCTGACGACCCTGTGGCGGCTGGCCCGGGTGATCGGCCCGCTGGTCGAGCGCTTCAGCCGCCGCGAGCGCAAGGTCACTCGCATCAACCTGGCCGAGGCCTATCCCGCGCGCAGCGACGCCGAGCGGCGGCGGCTGGCGCGAGAGAGCCTGACCCACTCCACCGCTACCATGCTGGAGCTCGGCTTCGCCTGGATGGGCGACCCCGAGCGGGTCGAGGCGTCGATCGTCGAGGTCCACGGCCGTGAGCTTCTCGACGGCGCCCGCGCCGAGGGCCGCGGCGTCATCGTGCTGGCGCCCCACTTCGGCAACTGGGAGGTGCTGAACTTCTGGCTCTCCGGGCACTTCCCCTTCACCGCCATGTACGAGCCCCCCAAGCTCGCCCCGCTGGACCCGATCATCCGCCAGGGCCGCGAACGCCGCGGCGCACGGCTGGTGCCGACCAATCCCCGCGGCGTGGCCGCCCTGCTCAAGGCGCTAAAGCGCTGCGAGGCGGTGGGCATCCTGCCCGACCAGGTGCCCAGCTGGGGCAGCGGCGTCTTCGCGCCCTTCTTCGGCCGGCCCGCCTACACGGCCACCCTGCTGCCCAAGCTGGTGGCCCGCACCGAGGCGCGGGTCGTCACCGGCGTGGCCCTGCGGCTGCCCGGCCGGGGCTACGCCCTGCACTTCCTGGCCGCCGACGAGCGGGTCTACGATCCCGACGAGGCCGTCTCGGCCACCGGGGTCAACGCCTGCGTGGAGTCGACCATCGCCCTGGACCCGGCCCAGTACCAGTGGGAGTACAAGCGCTATCGCAAGACCCCCGAGGAGGCCGAGGGCAGACCCGGCTGGAAGCGCTTCCGGCTCTATTGATCCCGGCCGTTGCCGTCCGACCTGAAGGTGGCCCCATGCATCTAGCACCAAAGCGCCTTCCATGATTCGCGCCACGCCGCTCAGGACGCTGGCCCGGCTCGCCCTCTTCCTGGCGGCCCTCTATGTTCTCTACCTCGTCACCGCCAACGCCCTGCTCAACAGCGACTGGGGGCGCCGCCAGCTCGAGCGCGCGGCGAACATCACGCTGAGCTGGGAGCGGGCCTGGACGGCCTTTCCCGGCCAGCTGCGGGTGAGGCAGCTCCAGCTTTCCGGCACGGCCGCCGAACACCGCATCGCGCTGGAGGCGGAGACCGCCACGCTGGAGGCCTCCCTGGCCCCGCTGCTCGGCCGTGAGGTCCGGCTTCGCCGCCTCGATGCCGAGGGCATCCGCCACGTCAGCCTGGATGAGTACCGCCTGCAGGGTAGCGGCCGCCTGCACCTGGCGGGCCTTCACTGGGACGCCGGCACGCTGGCCGTGAGGAAGCTTCGGCTGTCCCTGGACGACGGCGCCGTGCTGAAGGACGACACGCGGCTGGTGGAAGGCGTCACCCTGGAGGCCGATCTGACCCTCGCCCCGCTGGCGCTGGCCGAGGCCACCGGCGCCGTGGCGGGACGCGCCGTCTCGGGCACCGTCACCCTGGCCGGGCGCAGCGATGCCTACACCGTCTTCAACCCCTACCTCGCCTCGCTTGGCTGGCTGGAGGTCGGTGGCCGCGGCGACCTGCAAGGCGAGGTCATGATCGAAAGTGGCGAGATACAGCCAGGCAGCCGCCTGCGCCTCGACTCCCCGCAGCTGAGCGTGGGTCTCGACGAGCGCCACTGGCTGGAGCGGGGGGCGCGCTACCGCATCGAGGGCGCCGGATCGGTGGTGGCCGAGATGCAGGAGCGCACCCGCCTCAAAGTCGATCTCGACGGCATCGAGATGGCCGATGTCGACGCTTCCCCCGCGTCTTTGCCCCTGCTGCGCGGCGACGGCTTCCGGCTCGACCTCACCGCGCCCGCCCTGCGCCTTCAGGCGCCCTACGACCAGGATCTCGAGGCGCGTCATGTTCGGGCACGGCTGCGCTGGCTCGACACCGACGTGGGCGACATTGCCGCCCTCGACCGCTATCTCCCCGCCGAGGTGCCCCTGACACTGGAAGGGGGCGTAGCGCGGCTGCAGGGCGAGCTGACCTTTGATGGCGAGCGTCTGAGCGGTGGGATCGACCTCTCCGGCGAGGCCTTGGCCCTGCGCCTCGGCGAGCAGCCGCTGCGGGGACGACTCGGCCTGCACCTGCCGATTGCCGAGCTCGACCTCGAACGCGGCAGGGTGGACATCTCCGGCACGCGCCTCGACATCGACGCCGCCGCCCCGGGCGAGACGCAGCCGCTCACCACCGAGCTGCGACTGCCCACAGCCCGGTTTCAGTCACCGCTGGCCTGGCGAGCGCTGGATGACGCCCCCCTGCTCGGCGGCGCCACGCCCTGGTCGGCGGAGGTGGAACTGCACGGTCGGGTGGCCAACCTCGGCGTACTCGACCCCTTGCTCGCCCCCCTGCTCACTGGACGATTCGGCGGCGGACTGGCCCTGGAAGGCGGCGGCCGGCTCGACGGGACCCTGCACCTGCGGGACGGGCAGCCGCTTGCGGGCAGCCAGCTGGCGGTGCGCTCCGAGGCGCTGGGGGCGCGCTTCCTGGGTGTCCAGGCGCGCGGCGATGGTCGGGCGCACCTCACCCTGCGCCCCGATGATCCCTATCCACAGGCCGACGTCACGCTCGTCTTCAATGAGGTGGACCTCACCCGCCTCGCGGATGGCCGTCGGCTCTTCCAGGCCGAGCAACTCTCCCTCACCGGCACGGCGAGTGCGGGACCGCAACCTTCGCGCTTGCCCTCATTGACGGTGGCGTGGCACGACGCGCGCCTTCCCGACGTAGCGGTGCTCAACAACTACCTGCCGGAGGCGGTGCCGCTGCGGCTGGCGGCCGGATGGGCCGACAGCCGCGGGCGCATCATGCTCAAGGACGACCGGGGCCGTGGGAGCATCACCCTGGCCGGCGACGAGGTCAGGGGCCGCCTGCTGGAAAAGGACTTCCAAGGCGAGCTGGACGTGACCCTGGCACTGCGCGAGATCGATCCCGACCGCCAGCGAGTCGATCTGTCCGGCAGTCGGCTGGAACTGACCGCCTCGTCGAGTCGCGGCGAGCCTCTGCACACTCTAGTGGTGCTGCCCAGGGCGCGCCTCGAGGGCAGCTTCGACTGGCCCGGCAGGCAGGCGCCACGCCGCCCCCTGGCCGGCACCCTTCAACTGGATGGCCAGCTCGACCGGCTCGGCTTCCTCAATGCCTTCCTGCCCGACGAGCATGGCCTGGGCGTCGAGGGGGGCGGACGCCTGAGCCTCGACCTCGACCTGGCGAACGGCGAGGTGATGCCGGAAAGCCAGCTTCGCGTGCAGTCCGACAGGCTCGCCGTACGCTTCCTGCACTACGAGGCCTTCGGCGACGGCTCGCTGGTGCTGGAGACTGCCGACCCCGGCGCGCAGCTGACCCTTTCCCTGCCCCGCTTCGGCCTGCGGCGCCAGGAGGGAAGCGACTCGCTGATCGACGGCCGCCTGCTGGAGATCCGCAGCCGAGCGCAGCACCTGGACCCGAGCGAGGGCCTGGAGGCACTCAGCACGCGCATCGACATGCCCGATGTCGCGATAGCGGACCTCGCCGCCTTCAACGACTACCTGCCGAAGGATGCCGGCATCGCCTTCCTCTCGGGCCAGGCGACGATGGCCACTCACCTGCGGCTGGAGGGCCTGGGGGCCGAGGGCAGCCTAACGCTTCACGCCTCCGACGCCCGCCTCGCCTTCGATGAGCAGATCCTGAAGGGCGCCCTGGCACTGGAGGCGCGCCTCTCCGATGGCGACCTGGAGACGCTGCGATTCGACGTCGCAGGCTCGGAGCTTCGCATGAGCGACGTGCGCCTGGAGAACGCTGCCGGCGATCAGACCCGCGGCTGGTGGGCGCGCCTCGAGGTCCCCGAGGGAGAGATGCGCTGGGTGGCACCGCTCGCCCTCGACGCCCGGCTCGACCTGGCCATGCGCGACAGCGGCCTGCTGGTCAACCTGTTCCTCGACGCGGCCCGGGAGCGGCGCTGGCTGCGCGACCGGCTGACCCTCGGCGAGGTGCGCGGCGAGGTGCGGGTGATGCTCGATGACGACACCCTGCGCCTGGAGGATCTGGCCGTGCGGGGCGGCCGTCGCCTGGAGCTGCTGGCCAACGTCGCCCTACGCGACGCCCATCTGGCGGGCCGCGCCCTCGCCCGTGTCGGGCCCTTCCGGCTGGGCATCGAGCTGGATGGCGAGCGCCGGCGATGGCAGCTGCGCAACGTCCGCGACTGGTATGCCAGTGGCCGGCCCGCCAGCGAGATGACGCTTCCCGAGCGGAGGGAGTGGTTCGAGCTTCTGGACGCCGAGCCGGAATGACGCGCTACCTCCCCGCCAACGCCTTCGGGGCGGGATGACTTATCTCCCGCCCTACTACCGCCCTACTACCGCCCATAGCGGTCGTCCAGGCGCACGATGTCGTCCTCGCTCAGGTAGGAGCCGGACTGCACCTCGATGAGTTCCAGCGGGATCAGGCCGGGATTCTCCAGGCAGTGCACGCGTCCCATCGGAATGAAGGTCGAGGCATTTTCACCGACCAGGAAGACCTCCTCGTCCAGGGTGACCCGGGCGGTGCCGCGGACCACCACCCAGTGCTCCGCCCGGTGGTGGTGGAGCTGCAGGGAGAGCCGTGCACCGGGGCGCACGGTGATGCGCTTGACCTGGTATCGCGGCCCGGCGTCCACGGTCCGGTAGTGGCCCCAGGGGCGATGCACGGTGGTCGTGACGCGGGTCTCTCCCCGGCCCTCGGCCTCCAGTCGCTCGACCAGGCCCCGCAGCTGCTGGCTGCGGGCGCGGTCGGCCACCAGCACGGCATCGTCGGTCTCCACGATCACCAGGTCCTGCAGCCCCAGGGTGGCCACCAGCCTCGACTCGGCGTGGACCATCAGCCCGCGGCTCGCCTCGCAGACCACGTCGCCGCGCAGGACATTGGCGTCGGCATCATGGGGCAGAGTCTCCCACAGCGCCTGCCAGGAGCCGATATCGCTCCAGCCGGCGGCCAGCGGCACCATGGCCGCCCGGTCGGTGCGCTCCATCACCACCACGTCGATAGAGTCGGCGGGACTCTCCAGGAAGGCCCGCGCCTCGGGCCGCAGGAAATCGAGGTCGACCACGGCCCCGTCCATGGCGCCGCGGCAGGCGGCCAGCGTGGCCGGCGCCAGGGTCTCCAGGGCATCGAGGTAGTCCTCGGGGCGCAGCACGAACATGCCGCTGTTCCAGAAATGGTCGCCGTCGGCCAGGAAGCGCTCGGCGGTGGCCGGGTCGGGCTTCTCCACGAAGCGCGCCACCGCAAAGCCATCCTCGCCCAGCGCCTCGCCGGCCTGGAGATAGCCGTAGCCGGTCTCGGCACGGGTCGGCACCACGCCGAAGGCCACTAGGTGGCCCGCGCCGGCGAGCCGTTCGGCACGCTCGAGCGCCGAGCGAAAGGCCTCGTCGTCCGCCAGGTGATGGTCCGACGGCAGCACCAGCAGCGGCTCCCGGCGCCCTTCCCGGCGAGCCAGCAGGGCCGCCAGCGCGATGGCCGGGGCCGTGCCGCGCCCCTCGGGCTCGAGCAGCAGTCTCGCCTCGGAGGCGCCCGCCTGGCGCAGCTGCTCGGCGGCGAGAAAACGATGCGCCTCCTGGCAGATGACGATGGGTGGGGCCGTGTCGAGCCCCTCGAGCCGGGCCAGGGTATTGGCCAGCAGGCTGCTCTCGCCGTCCAGGGAGAGGAACTGCTTGGGCCGCTGCCGGCGCGACAGCGGCCAGAGCCGGACACCGCTACCGCCGGCCAGGATCACGGGGGTGAACACGGGCAAGTCTCCTTGAAGGCCGGGAAATGAAAGATCAGGAACCCGACGGCGCCAGCAGCTCGAGGGCGAAGTCGACGTATACCTCGTGCTTCACCGTGCCGTCGGAGCGCCAGGCGCCGCGGCCCATATCGAAGTCGGTGCGGTCCAGGGCCAAGCGGCCGGTCACGCGGACCCGCTCGCCCTGCCGGGTCCAGCGCACCGGCACCGTCAGCGGATAGGTGTCGCCGCGCAGCTCGAGCTCGCCCTCGACGCGCCACTCGCCCTCGGCCGGCGCCTGGATCTCGGTGCTGCGAAAGACGATCTCGGGATAGGCCTCGACGTCGAACCAGTGACGGCCGTGCAGCATGCCATCGACGATGCCGTTGCCGCCGGTGATGCTCTCCGACCGAAGCGTCAGCGTAAGCTCGGCCTCGGCGGGCCGGTCGAGCTCGCCCTCGAGGTCGATGTCGAAGCCCTCGACGCGGGTCAGCGCCTTGCGGCCCTCGGCCGTGGCGATCAGCGCGATCCGGCTGGCGTCCCGATCCAGCTCCCAGGCCTGCGCCTGAGTCTGGGTCTGAGTCTGAGCCTGGGCCATGGTCGGCCCCGTCAGGCCGAAAAGGCCAGACAGCAGGACGACGGACAGGGCGCTCGCTCTCTTCGGAATACGTCGTGTCATCTTGCCTCCCGGACCCATCGGTCCGCGGTCAGGGGGTGGTGGAAGCGTTTGACGCCTCGTCGGCGCCAAACGCCTCATGCAGCCAGCCGCGCAGGTCCTCCTGGCCGGCGACCTCGCCCTCGGCATAGCGCTCGGGCCCGGGCGGATGGGTCCCGGGGACGAACCCCCGCGCCAGGAAGGGCTCGAGCAGGCCGGCATCGCCGCTGATCACGTGCACCGGCACGCCTCCGCGGGCGTTGTCGCCGGTGATCAGGGGGGCCGCCTGGTGATCCCCCAGCAGGATGACCAGGGTCCCGGCGTCCACGAAGTCCGCGGCCCAGCGGGCGCCGGCTCCCAGAGCATAGTCGAGCGATCTGGCGTAGTGATCGCGCACGCGCTCCAGGTCCTGCCAGAGCTCGTCGGGCGCCTCGCCAGCGTCTTCCCAGCGCGCATAGACGCTGCCGTCGCCGACCCTGTCCCAGTCATCGAGCACCGGCAGAATCGGGGTCCAGGGCGCGTGGCTGCTGATCAGCGCGATCTGGGCGAACAGCGGCGACGCCCCGGCATCCGGGCGGATCCGCGTCTGGAAATGGTGCAGGGTGTACTGGTCGGGCATGGTCACCCAGTTCAGGGGCGGGCCGGCATAGTCGATGTCCGCGGCGGCGCGGATCTCATCGAAGTCGTAGGCGCGCCCCTCCGGCCAGGCCATGGTGATGGCCGGCATCACCGCGAGGGTGCGATGGCCCGTGGCGCGAAAGTCATCCACCAGGGTCGTGCGCTCGCTGTCCAGCATCAGCCGGTACCAGAGCGAGTTGTCGATCCGCAGGCCGCTGAGCGCCGTGGCATGCGCCAGCCAGGACTGGCCGCCGCGGATCGGCGCGTCGAGGATGCCGGAGGCCACCGACAGGCCGGCGGCGTCGAACCGCTCGGCCATGGCGTCGAGGCGCGGGGCCAGCACCCGGGCGTAGCGCTCATCGAACAGCGCCGAGATACCATAGGACTCAACGAAGATCAGCAGCACGTCGCGTCCCGCCAGCCCCGGCATGGCGGTGACGCCGTCGGGCTCGGCGGCCATCCGCGCGGCGAAGTCGCGGTGGGCGCGCCTCGTCTCGACCAGCTGCCGTCCCTGGAACCGCAGGGTGTCCACCAGCGGCGTCCGGGCTCCCGGGAGCGGTCGGACCTCCCGTAGCTCGGCGACGATCAGCGCGCCGCTCGCCACCATCATCAGCAGGGCGCCGGCCATGGCCGGGCCACCGCGGGCGGTGCCCTGCAGCTTCCCGACCAGCCTCGCCAGCAGCCAGGCCGCCAGGACCAGCAGCCCCACGGCTCCCAGGACGACCAGGCAGGCCACCGGAAACCCCAGGTTGCCATCGAGCAGGTTGAAGACGGCCGGCAGCAGGGGGAGGTCGAGGTAGAGGTTGAGGGAGCGCCCGAAGGCCAGTTGAGTGCCAAGGTCCCCCAGGCCGACCAGCAGGAAGGCCATCACCAGAACCACCATCAGCCAGCGCAGCCGGGCAAAGAGGCCGGAGGACGGCAGCAGCGCCAGCAGCCCCGTCAGCAGGAAGGCCTCCAGGGCCAGCCAGCGCGAAGCGGGGGCGCCATACAACAGCCACACGGGTGTCAGCAGCATGACGTTGAACAACGCCAGGCCCAGGAGCCAACGGCCTAGCCCGGAAATTGCACCAGACATGAAAAAGGCGGCTGAAAATCGGTTATAATTCAAGAGCCTAACCAAGAATCAACCGCATCAGCCGCCATGACAAAATGTACCACGCCGACTGCCTCCTTTCCACGCTGTAAAGGCCGCCAGGTCACCGCCGGTTTCGACGGGGGCGAGATCACCTCCGATGGCGGTGTCCTGCTGCTTCGCCAGCTGGATCGCGAGATGGGGCTGACCCGTACCATCGCGCGCCGCCTCGATGATGCTCGGGCCACTCGCCGTTGCCAGCACCGCGCCGAGACCATGCTCCGGCAGCGCGTCTTTGGT
>NZ_FPAQ01000050.1 GCF_900116405.1 Halomonas saccharevitans
CCACGGCCCAGGTCACCACCCTGCGCCTGAAGTTGCTGAAGATCGGTGGCGTGGTGATCCGCAATACCCGGCGCGTCCGGCTGATGCTGAGTAGCCACTACCCCGACCAAGACCTCTTCCTCAAGCTGATCAAGAAACTGGTGCCGGGATGACCGGCAGGGTGCTGTCCCCGGCACGAGATAAACAATGGGGGTAGGGGGCAGTGCGTCTTGAAGGCGGGAAATCGATCAAAAAGTGAGCGATTCTCGCGCCATCCAGCATGAAGAGCTGGCCTGCTCACCCGCCAGGCCAAACTCGCGATACTGATGCAATATTCAGGCTAGGTGACCCGGCTAATGGACCAGGCCGTTGTCATCGTCGCCGGCGAAGCGGCGCTTGTTGCGATACGGATAGACGTCGATCACGCGGCCGTCGAGTATGGCTTGCTGCAGTCCCTTCCAGTAGTCGGCATCGAAGAGTTCCGGATGCAGCTGGAAGAAGAGCCTGCGAAGCCGCACGTCGGCGAACAGGAAGGGGCCGAATTCCTCGGGGAACACATCATTGGGTCCCACCGAGTACCAGGGCTCGTCGGCGAGTTCCTGCTCCGGATACATGGGCTCGGGGATGTGCCGGAAGTGGCACTCGGTGAGATAGGTGATCTCGTCGTAGTCGTAGAAGATCACCCGCCCGTGGCGAGTCACCCCGAAGTTCTTCAGCAGCATGTCACCGGGGAAGATATTGGCGGCGGCCATCTGCTTGATGGCGTTGCCGTAATCCTTGAGCACCGTCCGGATCTCCGCCTCGTCGCAGGTCTCCAGGTAGAGATTGAGCGGGGTCATCATGCGCTCGGTATAACAGTGCTTGATGATCACCTTGTCGCCGCGCAGATAGACGGTGGATGGCGCCACCTCGAGCAAATGCGCCAGGCACTCGGGATCGAAATGGTCCTGGCGGGCGATGAAGTTGGAGAATTCCTGGGTATCGGCCATGCGCCCTACCCTGTCGTGGCGCTTGACCAGGCGATACTTGTCGCGGACGTTCTCGGCGGTCATTTCCTTGCTCGGGTCGAAGCGGTCCTTGATGATCTTGAACACGGTGCGAAAGGAGGGCAGCACGAACACGGCCATGACCATGCCACGCACCCCCGGGGCAATGATGAACTGATCCTCCCGCCGGGCTACCTGGCGGTTCAGGGCGCGGAAGAACTCGGTCTTGCCGTGCTTGAAGAAGCCGATGGCGGCATACAGCTCGCCCTGGGGCTTGTCGGGCATCAGCTCCTGTAGGTAGTGCACGAACTCGCTGGGTACCACCACCTTGACCTGGAAGTAGGCGCGGGTGAAGGAGAAGATGATCGAGACCTCCTCGGGCTCGATCAGCAGCGTATCCAGGTGCAGCCCCTCGCCCTCGCGGTGCAGCACCGGCAGCACCAGCGGCACCTGTTCGCCGCCGCCCAGCACCCGCCCGACCAGGTAGGCGCCCTTGTTGCGATAGAAGACGCTCTTGATCAGCTCGATCTCGGCCTCGGGATCTTCCTGGATGGCCGCGGGCAGCAGCCGTCTCAGCACCTCGCTGCCGAGCTCGACGTCGCGCGCCAGGTCGACGAAGGGCGTCTCGAAGCGCGCCTCGCCGAGCGCCCAGGCGAGGCCCTCCGCCCAGTCTCCGCGCACCCGCCGCAGGCGACACAGTTCGAGGCCGGAATGGTGCGCCGCCCGCTCCCGGGAGCTGTAGACGAACATCCAGTCGTTGCGGATGTGGCGATGGTGAAACAGCGAACAGAACATCGAGTTGAAGAAGGTCTCGGCGAGTTCGTAGTCGAGCCGCTGATCGATCAGCTCGGCATAGTGCCCGCGGGCCTCCTGCCAGCACACGCAGTGGGTCAGCTGCTCGTCGTCGAGGGTGCGCCTGAGACGCACCAGGGTGTCCTGGACCTTCTCGTCGTAGAGGTCGATGCGCTCCGCCGAGGCCCGCTGGGCCTCGCGCCAGGCGGCATCGCGAAAACGCCGACTGGCGTCGTCGGTGATCTGCTTGAAGCGCGAGCGATATTCGTCGAAGCCGTGCAGCACCGTGGCGGCTAGGCGATAGGCGGGCGAATGCGACATGGTCGGGCTCCGGGCAACAGTCGCGTTCAGCATGCCGAATCGTGTCGCGCAAGACGAGCCGACCATGGTGGTGTCCCCCGCCGACCGTCGAGCTTATCCAGGCGAAAGGCGCCGGTGGCTCGAGGCTCCTGGCGAAAGGGGCGGCTTGCCCCTTGGCGAACCGCCGGCAAGCCCCCCACACTGTCGGGGCAGACTCGCGGCGTGCCGCGACGCGCCGACATGTCATGCCGCGCGTTTCGCGACGACGCTTGACGACCGATCCTAACGACCGACTTTCAAGACAAGGAAACACCCCATGACGATAGCCAAGGGCGACAAGATTCCCGACATCACCCTCAAGACCAACGGCGCCAAGGGCCCCGAGGACCTCTCTACCGGCGACTTCTTCGCCGGCCGGCGGGTGGTGCTCTTCGCCGTGCCCGGCGCCTTCACACCGGGCTGCTCCAACACCCACATGCCGGGCTTCGTGGTCAATGCCGACAAGCTTTCCGACAAGGGCGTGGATGCCATCGCCTGCATGGCGGTGAACGATGCCTTCGTGCTGGATGCCTGGCAGAAGGATCAGAACGCCCAGGCCATGACCATGCTGGCCGACGGCAACGCCGAGTTCACCCGCGCCCTGGGCATGGAGCTTGACGCCTCCGGCGGCGGCATGGGCCTGCGCTGCAAGCGCTTCGCCCTGATCGCCAACGACGGCGTGGTGGAGTACCTCGGCATCGACGAGAAGGGCGTCGAGGCGAGCAGCGCCGAGACCGTGCTGGCCAAGCTCTAGGCTCGAGCCCGCCAGGGGCGTGACAGCATGAGCGTGGCGTGAACGGGCACAGCCGGGATGACAGCGCGGCGCCGGGGGGCGACAATGGCGCCCCCTTGTCCCGGCCCCAATGCTCCGATGACGCCACCGCTCAGCCTTCTCTATCAGGATGACCACCTGGTCGCCGTGCACAAGCCGGCCGGCCTGCTGGTGCACCGCAGCGCGCTTGCCCGCGGCGAGCGCGAGTTCCTGCTGCAGCGCCTGCGCAACCAGCTGGGCCGGCGAGTCTACCCGGTGCACCGCCTGGATCGCCCCACCTCCGGGGTGATCGTCTTCGCCCTGAATCCCGAGATCGCGGCGTCGCTGCAGGCGGCCTTCACCGAGCGACGAGTCAGCAAGCGCTACCTGGCGGTGGTGCGCGGCGTCGGCCCGGCGCAGGAGCGCCTGGACTACCCGCTGCGCGAGGAGGATGGCCGCCGGCCCAAGGCGGAGATGCCCGCCATGGAAGCGGTGACCGAGGTCCGCCGGCTCGACAGCGTGGAGCTGCCGGTGCGCGTGGACCGCTACCCCCAGAGCCGCTATTCGCTGATGGAGGCGAGCCCCCTCACCGGCCGTCGCCACCAGATTCGCCGGCACCTCTCGCGGCGCGGCTACCCGATCATCGGCGATGCCAAGCACGGCAAGGGCAACCACAACCGCTTCTTCGCCGAGCAGCTGGCCTGTCCCCGCCTGCTGCTGGCCGCCGTGGGCCTGGCCCTCGATCATCCGGTCAGCGGTGAGCGCCTGGACCTCCACTGCCCGCTGGACGCCACCATGACGGCCCTCTTCGAACGATTCGGGTGGACCGGCCACCTGCCGATCCCGACCCGCTCCCCCTCTCAAGCGTGATGCCATGACCGATTCCGCCCCGCTCGCTTCGCCCTCTTCCGTTCCCGACGACTTCGAGGCCCGCTTCGGCGGCATCCGCCGGCTCTATGGCCGGCGAGCCGCCGAGCGCTTCCGCACCGCCCACGTGGTGGTGGTGGGCGTGGGCGGCGTGGGCAGCTGGACGGTGGAGGCGCTGGCGCGCTCGGGGATCGGCAAGCTGACGCTGATCGACCTGGACGACGTCTGCGTCTCCAACGTCAATCGCCAGCTGCACGCTCTGGACGGCACCATCGGTCGCCCCAAGGTGGAGGTGCTGGCCGAGCGCTGCCGAGCCATCCAGCCGGGCATCGAGGTGGTGGCCGACAGCGCCTTCGTGACGCCCACCAACCTGGCCCAGCGCATCCCCGAGGATGCCGATCAGCTGGTCGATGCCATCGACAGCGTGGTCGCCAAGGCGGCGCTGATCGCCTGGTGCAAGCGCCGCAAGCTGCCGATCGTGGTGACCGGCGCCGCCGGCGGCCAGACCGATCCCACCCGCATCCGGGTGGCCGACCTGACCCGCACCGAGCACGACCCGCTGCTGGCCAAGGTGCGTGCCCGTCTGCGCCGCGACTTCGGCTTCTCGCGCAATCCCAAGCGGCGCTTCTCGGTGGAGTGCGTCTACTCCGACGAGCAGCTGGTCTACCCGGGCAGCGACGGCGAGGTCTGCTTCCAGAAGCCCGGCGAGGGGGAGGCGACTCGGCTCGACTGCGCCTCGGGCTTCGGCGCGGCCACCTTCGTCACCGGCAGTTTCGGCTTCACCGCCGCCTCCCGAGTGCTTGGCCGGCTGGCGAAACAGGCCGCCGCCACCTCCTGAATCGTCCTTACTGATTCACCTTCCCGGTCATCACACCAGCAGAGGAACCGCTGCCATGGACAAGAAAGCCCCCCGCGGCATCTACCGCCACTACAAGGGTCCGCTCTACGAGGTGCTCGGGGTCGCCCGGCACAGCGAGACCGAGGAGCCGCTGGTGGTCTATCGCGCGCTCTACGGCGACTACGGGCTCTGGACGCGCCCGCTGGACATGTTCCTGGAGACCGTCGAGGTGCAGGGCGAGCCGGTGCCGCGCTTCGCCCTGGAAAAGGCCTTCCCGTAAGCCAGGCCC
This sequence comes from Halomonas saccharevitans, assembly GCF_900116405.1. Taxonomy (GTDB): domain Bacteria; phylum Pseudomonadota; class Gammaproteobacteria; order Pseudomonadales; family Halomonadaceae; genus Halomonas; species Halomonas saccharevitans. The sequence goes on from NZ_FPAQ01000050.1 coordinate 4,842, forward strand.
TCAGACGCGAAAGCGCCCCGTGGCAACAGGCCACGGGGCGCTTTGTGATCGGCTCGAGCCGTCGTAGCGAGAGCGTTACTCGTCGCCGGCTTCCTGCATCTGCTTCATCAGGTAGTTCTCGATACCGACCTTATCGATCAGACCCAGCTCGGTCTCGATATGATCGATGTGATCTTCCTCATCGGCGAGGATGTCGCGGAAGAGGTCGCGGCTGACGTAGTCCTTGACCTGCTCGCAGTAGGTGATCGCCTCGATGTAGTCCTGGCGGCCCTCGTGCTCGATCTTGAGGTCGCTTTCGAGCATCTCACGCACGTTCTCGCCGATGTGCAGCTTGCCCAGGTCCTGCAGGTTGGGAACGCCCTCGAGGAACAGGATCCGCTCGATCAGCTTGTCGGCGTGGTTCATCTCCTCGATGGACTCGTCGTACTCCCACTTGGCCAGCGCCTTCAGGCCCCAGTCCTTGTACATCTTGGCATGCAGGAAGTACTGGTTGATCGCCACCAGCTCGTTGCCGAGCGCAGTATTCAGGTGCTCGATGACCTTGCTGTCGCCTTTCATCTCATTACCTCGATCACGGTTGTCAGTACACGATTCCAGCTTGGCATGGGCGCGACGGCCTGGCTAGCCCGTGGCGTCACAGTGTAGACACCGCCAGAGATAACTCAATCAAATCATGGGCTTGTAAAAACAAAGGCGAACGATAGCGATTTATTTCACACGGCGTAAGCGAGCCATTCGGCGGCGTTATTCATCTCGGCCTTGATGGCCTCGCGGGTGATGTCCTTGCCCGTGCTGGCACACTTGCCGCACTGGGTCGCGCACCCCGTCTGCTGCTGGACCTCGCGCCAGCTGCGTGCGCCCTCCTCGACGGCGCCGCGAATTCGATGGTCGGTCACGTTCTTGCAGAGACACACGTACATGTCATCACCTCACGCTGATCATGAAGTGAATGTAAATGATTCGCATGGGTAACCGCAAGCGCCGTGCGGTGAAAATCTGATCGATATCAGGTTTTCTGGCCCGACGCTGCCGAGGCGCTCAGCGGGTCTTGGGCAGCACCACCACGCGGGTGCCGGAGACGATGTCCGGCCAGCTGCGCTTCTCGTCGTCGAAGAGGATCCACAGGTATCCGAGGCCGAAGGCCGCCAGCGAGACGGTCGCCACCAGGAAGCGCTGCAGCGCCTGGAAGGCGGTGATCGAGCAGCCATCGAGGGTCTGCACCCTGAGCCGCCAGGCCTGCATGCCCAGGGTCATGCCGCCCCGCGTCCAGAAGAAGGCGAAGAACACGAAGGCCCCGAGTGCCATCAGCAGGCGCAGGGAGAGCACCTGGGCGGCGCCCAGGCCGACCTGCTCGGCCGGCACCGCCAGCACCAGCCGCACCACCGCCAGGTGCAGCGCGGTGATGACGATCCAGATCGCCATCACCAGCAGGCCGTCGTAGAGCATGGCGCCCAGCCGCCGGCCGAGGTCGGCCGGCCAGACTTCATCGAGTCGATCGAAACGTCGCTGCATGAAAACCTCGTTCAGCCGGTACGGCGCAATAGGTACAGGCCCACCCCGGCACACAGCAGGGTCGGCGCTAGCACCGCCCAGGCCGGCGAGAAGCCGAACACCGTCGACGCCGGCCCCAGCAGGTCCTGAAGGTACTTGAAGGAGAGGCCGACGATCACCCCGTAGAAGACCCGGGTGCCGGCGGCCACGGTGCGCAGGGGACCGAACACGAAGGAGGCCGCCACCAGCACCAGCGAGGCCATGGTCAGCGGCATCAGCATCTTCTGCCAGAAATAGAGCAGTGGCTGGGTCGCCTGCTGTCCCTGCTCGCGCAGATAGCGAGCGTAGTTCCACAGCTCGCTGGGGGCCTGAGTCTCGACGTCGCGCAGCAGCCGGTCGAGCTGCGCGGGGGTCATGCTCGTCTCCCAGGGCAGGGTATCGTGGTGCCGAGCCTCGGTGCGCCCCTCGTCGAAACGGGTCACGGCGACCTGCCTGAGCTGCCAGTGATCATCCTGCCAGACCGCCTGGCGGGCGCTCAGCGCCTCGGTGAGCGTGCGGCCCTCGAAGCGATAGCGGGTCAGGTCGAGCACGGTGTCGTCGGCGCGGATGGCGCCGAAGCGATAGACGTCGTCCCCCTCGCGCTGCCAGCCGCCCCGCTGGGTGAGCAGCGCCCCCTCGCCCTGCATCTGCTCGAGGCGCCAGGCGCTGGCGAACTGCTCTGTGCGCGGGCTGACGAACTCGGCGATGGTCAGCACCACCAGAATGACCAGGATGATCGGCTTCATCACCCCCCAGAGGATGCGCACCAGGGAGCGACCGGCGGCGCGCATCACGGTCAGCTCATTGCTCGAGGCCATGCTGCCCAGGCCAATCAGCGCACCGATCAGCACCCCCACCGGCGCATACTGATAGAAGCGCCAGGGCAGGCGCATCAGCAGGTAGAACAGCACCTGGAGGGCGCCGTAGTCGCCCTCGACGTCGCCGAGGTCGTTGATGTAGGTGATCACCAGGTCCAACCCCAGCAGAACGACCTGCACGACGAGGATGGCGCCCAGCACGTTGCGGGCGATGTAGCGATCGAGACGGTCGGTAATCATCCGCTCATTCCCTTGCGCTGGGCCCTGGCCATCATGGCCAGGCCAATGGCCAGAAAGCCGCCGTGGATCGGCCACATCCCGATCGCCACCGGCCAGCTGCCGCGGCCGATGGCGTCCAACGCCGCCAGCAGCAGGCTGAGGTAGGCCACGTAGAGGAAGATCGCCGGCAGCAGCTTGGAGAAGCGCCCCTGGCGCGGATTGACCCGCGACAGCGGCATGGCCAGCAGGGTCAGGATAAAGACCATCAGCGGCAGGCCGAGGCGCCACTGCAACTGGGCCATGGCCGGCAGTGCCTCGGCGCCGAACAGTGCGGCGGTGGTGGCGTACTCGGGGGAATCGAGTTCGGGGCTCTGGGCGGCCCCGGAGAGACGCACGGCGTAGGTGCCGAACTCGAGGCGCTCGGCCTCGGCGCGGCCGGGGTCGACGCTGTAGCGCTCGCCCTCTTCCAGTACCAGGAAACGGCTGCCGGTCTCCTCATCGACGGTCTGATAGCCACTTCGCGCCCGGGTCACCACGCTTTCGGGGGTCGTGTCGCTGCGCGACTGGCGCTCGCTGATGAAGACCTCCTGCATACGCGTGCCGTCGTCGTTGAAGCCCTCGGTGTAGGCCGTGCGACCGCCGCCGAAGTCCTGGAAGCGTCCCGGCGCCAAGGCCGTGAAGTCGAGCTGGCTGCGCTGCTCCTCGAGCATTACCTCGTTGTGCAGAGCGCCCGCCGGGGTCAGCCACAGGCTGCAGATGCCGACCAGAATCGCCACCAGAGTCGCCGGCACCAGGCTGACCTGCAGCAGGCGATGGGGACTCGTGCCGCAGGCCACCAGCACGGTGATCTCGCTGTTGAGATAGAGCTGCCCGTAGGCCAGCAGGATGCCCAGGAAGAAGGCCAGCGGCAGAATCAGCTCGAGAAAGCCCGGCAGGTGAAAGAGCATCAACGTGCCGAGGATGCTCACCGGGATCTCCCCTTCCGCCGCGTTGGAGAAGTAGCGGATGAAGCGGCTGCCCATGATCACCAGCAATAAAACGCCGGCCACGGCGGACATGGTCAGCAGGATTTCGCGGGTCAGGTAACGGAATATGATCAACGTTGTCTCCTGGCTGGACACCCCCTGGTGCCCGGCCATCTTCCATGCAATGACGCCTTGCCTTGGGTACACTGGAATGACTCGGCAACGTGCCGGCATTATCCAGAATCCCCCATCGCTTGTAACCCCAAAGCTTGTCTTGTGGAGACTCCATGGAATTCCCCGTTCAGACGGCCAATCCCGCCAAGGTCGAGACGGCCTGTCTCGTGGTCCCGGTATTCAAGGACGGTGAGCTGTTGCCCGCCGCCGCCAAGCTCGACAACGCCAGCGAGCGGCTGATCGGCCAACTGATCGAGCGCGGCGATTTCGAGGCCACGCTCGGCAATGTCCTGATGGTGCCCTTCGCCCCGGGCCTCAACACGGACCGACTGATGCTGGTGGGACTGGGCGAGCGCGGCAAGTGCCAGGAAGGCGCCTTCCGCAAGGCCGTGGACGCCGTCTTTACCGCGATCGCGCCGCTGCCCGCCGAGGACGTCGCCGTGGCCTTCACCGACGTGCCGGTCGCCGACCGCGGCTGCGACTGGAAGGCCCGCATGGTCGCCGAGGCCACCCATCGCGCCGTCTACCGCTTCGACGACTTCAAGTCCGAGAAGGCGCCCGCCCCGAGCCTGGAGAAGGTCACCCTGCTGATCAGCGAGCAGGGTGACGCCGACGCGGCCCGCCGGGGTGCGCACGTGGGTGATGCCATCGGCCAGGGCGTGGCCACCACCCGCACCCTGGGCAACCTGCCGGGCAACGTCTGCACGCCGAGCTACCTGGCCGAGCGCGCCGAGCGGCTGGCCGCCGAATCCGGCGGCGAGCTGACCGCCGAGATCCTCGACGAGGCGGCGCTGGAAGAACTCGGCGCCCACAGCCTGCTTTCCGTGGGTCGCGGCAGCGCCGAGCCCTCGCGGCTGATCGTCATGCGCTACCAGGGCGCCGAGGAGGCCGACGAGGCTCCCCACGTGCTGGTCGGCAAGGGCATCACCTTCGACACCGGCGGCATTTCGCTCAAGCCCGGCGAAGGCATGGACGAGATGAAGTTCGACATGTGCGGCGCCGCCAGCGTGTTCGGCACCGTCACCTCTGTGCTCGCCATCAAGCCCAGGATCAACCTGGTGGCCATCGTCGCCGCCGCCGAGAACATGCCCGACGGCCGCGCCACCAAGCCCGGCGACATCATCCAGACGCTCAAGGGCCTCTCCGTCGAGGTGCTCAACACCGACGCCGAGGGCCGCCTGGTGCTGTGCGACGCCCTGACCTACGCCGAGCGCTTCGAGCCGGCCAGCGTCGTCGACATCGCCACCCTGACCGGCGCGGCGATCATCGCCCTGGGCCACCACGCCACCGGCCTGCTGTCCAACGATGACGACCTAGCGCTGGACATCCTGGACGCCGGCGAGACCGCCTGGGACCGCGCCTGGCACCTGCCGCTGTGGGACGAGTACCAGGAGCAGCTCTCCTCCAACTTCGCCGACCTGGCGAACATCGGCGGCCGCCCGGCCGGCACCATCACCGCCGCCTGCTTCCTCTCTCGCTTCGCCGACAAGTTCCCCTGGGCGCACCTGGACATCGCCGGCACGGCCTGGACCTCCGGCAAGCAGAAGGGGGCCAGCGGTCGTCCCGTCGGCCTTCTGACCCAGTACCTGCTGGACCGCGAGGCCGACGGCGAGGTCGAGGTCGCGGACGACTGATCGCCGCCAACGGGGTTGCCTTTTCCCCACGCGGACCTTTTCATGTGAGGTGACGACTTTCATGCACCGGGCCCTTGCCGGCCCGGTTCCCTTTTTCGTGCCGAGGGCGCCCGACGGCGCCCCGCCAGAAGCGGAGACCCCTCGCCGTGTCCACCGAACGCTTTTCCGTGCTGTCCACGACCCAGCCGACCGCGCCGCAGATCCGTGAACAGATCCTCGCCAACCCCGGCTTCGGTCGCTACTTCACCGATCACATGGCCCATGTGCGCTGGACCCTCGACGACGGCTGGCATGGCCACGAGGTGCGCCCCTACGGTCCGCTGACCCTGGATCCCGCCGCCGCCGTGCTCCATTACGGCCAGGAGATCTTCGAGGGGGTCAAGGCCTACCGCCACGCCGACGGCTCTGTCTGGACCTTCCGCCCCGAGAAGAACGCCGAGCGCTTCCGGCGCAGCGCGCGTCGCCTGGCGCTGCCGGAACTCTCCGATGAGGACTTCATCGACTCGCTCAAGGCGCTGCTGGCCAGTGACCAGGCCTGGGTGCCCACCCCGACCGACGAGACCGACGAGTCGAGCCTCTACCTTCGCCCCTTCATGATCGCCAGCGAAACCTTCCTCGGCGTGCGCCCCTCCCACGAGGTCGACTACTACGTCATCGCCTCGCCGGCGGCGGCCTACTTCCAGGGCGGCGTGAAGCCGGTCTCGATCTGGCTCTCCTCGCACTACAAGCGCGCCGCCGCGGGCGGTACCGGCTTCGCCAAGTGCGGCGGCAACTACGCCGCTTCGCTGGCCGCCCAGAAGGAAGCCGCGGCCCACGACTGCAGCCAGGTCGCCTTCCTCGACGCCGCCGAGAACACGTGGATCGAGGAGCTGGGCGGCATGAACCTGTTCTTCGTCTTCAAGGACGGCCGCATCGTCACCCCGCGCCTCACCGACACCATCCTCGAGGGCGTGACCCGCGACTCGGTGCTGACCCTGGCCGGCGACGAGGGGCTGACACCGGAGGAGCGGCCGATCAGCATCGACGAGTGGCGCGAGGGCGCGGCCTCCGGCGAGATCACCGAGGTCTTCGCCTGCGGCACCGCCGCGGTGATCACCCCGGTGGGCGAGCTGGTCACCGAGGACGGCAGCATCCGCCTGGCCGCCGAGGGCGACAACGAGGTGGCCAAGCGCCTGCGCACCCGCCTGCTCGACCTGCAGTACGGCCGCAGCGAAGACACCCGCGGCTGGCTGACCCGACTCGCCTGAACCCCGACAACCGTGCGCTGACCGCCGGGGGCAGGACATAGCGAGGGTCCTTTGCCATGGAGGGCAAAGGTAGCGCCCAGGGATGGGTTCACAGCGCCCTCGCGGGGTCCTGCCGCCGGCGAGTCCGGCACCCTGAAGCTGAGGACACTTTCCCGGCACGGGCAAGCGAGCACCAGTCCCCTTCGAGATCCCATGACCCGCATCGACTTCTACATCCTGCCCGACACCACCCTGGAGGCCCGCTTCGGCTTCGCCTGCCGGCTGGCCGAAACGATCTACCGCAAGGGCTACCGACTGCACCTGCACGCCGAGGACGAGGCCATGGCCCGCGAACTCGACGACCGGCTCTGGACCTTCCGTCCCGACGCCTACCTTCCCCACGCCATGCTGGGCAGCGACCAGGAGGCGACGGTGCCGGTGACCATCGGCTGGGAGGGCCCGCCGGAGCCCGGCGCTCAGGCGCTGCTCAACCTGCACCCGGGCATCCCCGAGTGGTTCTCGCGCTTCGAGCGGGTCGCCGAGATCATCAACCAGCACCAGGACGTGCTCACTGCCAAACGCGAGTGCTGGCAGACCTACAAGAAGCGCGGCTACCCGGTCACCCCGCACCACCTGCGCGGCCAGGGCTGAGCCGCCTCGCCCATGACGCCGGCCCGCTCGGCAGGCTATAATCGAGCCCATTTTTCGCGCCCTGCGGCGCCGCCAAGACGCGGCTTGCCGTGCCTCGACGCCACCCTGAACAGCCGGAAGCCCCCATGGACAAGACCTACCAACCCGAGCAGATCGAAACCCGCTGGTACGAGCGCTGGGAGGCCGACAACCGCTTCGCCCCCGCAGGCGAGGGCGAGCCCTTCTCCATCATGATCCCGCCGCCCAACGTCACCGGCAGCCTGCACATGGGCCACGCCTTCCAGGACACCATCATGGACACCCTGACCCGCTGGCGGCGGATGCAGGGGCGCAACACCCTGTGGCAGATCGGCACCGACCACGCCGGCATCGCCACCCAGATGCTGGTCGAGCGCAAGGTCGCCGCGGAAGAGGGCAAGAGCCGCCACGATCTCGGGCGCGAGGCCTTCACCGACAAGATCTGGGAGTGGAAGCAGGAGTCCGGCGGCGAGATCACCCGTCAGCTGCGCCGCATGGGGGCCAGCGTCGACTGGAGCCGCGAACGCTTCACCATGGACGACGGCTTCTACAAGGCCGTGCAGGAGGTCTTCGTCCGCCTCCATGAAGACGACCTGATCTACCGCGGCAAGCGGCTGGTCAACTGGGACCCGACCCTGCACACCGCCATCTCCGACCTGGAGGTGGAGAACCGCGACCAGCAGGGCAGCTTCTGGCACTTCCGCTACCCGCTGGCCGACGGCGTCACCACCGACGCGGGCCTCGGCTACCTGGTGGTCGCCACCACCCGCCCCGAGACCCTGCTCGGCGACAGCGCCGTGGCGGTCAACCCCGAGGATCCGCGCTACGCCTCGCTGGTCGGCAAGTTCGTCGAACTGCCGCTGGTCGGCCGTCGCATCCCAGTGGTGGCCGACGAGCACGCCGACATGGAGAAAGGCTCGGGCTGCGTGAAGATCACCCCGGCCCACGACTTCAACGACTACGAGGTCGGCAAGCGCTGCGGGCTTCCGCTGATCAACGTCTTCACCCAGGACGCCGCCGTCCTCGAGCGCGCCGAGGTCTTCGACCTCCAGGGCCGGCCGCTTGCCGACGTCGATCCGAGCCTGCCCACCGCCTACGCGGGCCTGGGTCGCTTCGAGGCCCGTGAGCGCATCGTCGCCGACATGGACGCCGCCGGCCTGCTCGAGCAGGTGGAGACGGTCAGCAACACCCTGCCCTACGGCGATCGCTCCGGCGACGTCATCGAGCCGCTGCTCACCGACCAGTGGTTCGTCGCCGTGGAGGAGCTGGCCAAGCCGGCCATCGAGGCCGTCGAGAACGGCGACATCGAGTTCGTGCCGAAGAACTACGAGAACATGTACTTCGCCTGGATGCGCGACCTCCAGGACTGGTGCATCTCGCGCCAGCTCTGGTGGGGCCACCGCATCCCCGCCTGGTACGACGCCGAGGGCAATGTCTACGTGGCCAGGAGCGAGGCCGAGGCCCGCGAGAAGCACGGCCTGCCCGCCGACCTCGAACTGACTCAGGACGAGGACGTGCTGGACACCTGGTTCAGCTCCGGGCTCTGGACCTTCGGTACCTTGGGCTGGCCCGAGCAGACCCCGGAACTGGCCACCTTCCACCCGACGAGCGTGCTGGTCACCGGCTTCGACATCATCTTCTTCTGGGTCGCCCGGATGATCATGATGACGCTCAAGTTCACCGGCGAAGTGCCCTTCCGGCAGGTCTACGTGCACGGCCTGGTGCGCGACGGCCAGGGCCAGAAGATGTCCAAGTCCAAGGGCAACGTGCTCGATCCCATCGACCTGATCGACGGCATCTCCCTCGACACCCTGGTGGACAAGCGCACCGGCAACATGATGCAGCCGCAGAAGGCCAAGGCGATCGCCAAGGCCACCCGCGCCGAGTTCCCCGAGGGCATCGAGCCCCACGGCACCGACGCCCTGCGCTTCACCTTCCTCTCCCAGGCCACCACCGGGCGCGACATCAAGTTCGACATGGGCCGCCTGGACGGCTACCGCAACTTCTGCAACAAGCTGTGGAACGCCTCGCGCTACGTGCTGATGAACGCCGAGGGCCAGGACACCGGCCTTGAACTTGGAAACAAAAGCGACGGCGAGGTCGAGCTGTCGCTGGCCGACCGCTGGATCGTCTCGCGCCTGCAGCAGACCGAGACCCAGGTGACCCGGGCGATGGAGGAGTTCCGCTTCGACCACGCCTCCCAGGCGCTCTATGACTTCGTCTGGAACGAGTACTGCGACTGGTACCTGGAGCTCTCCAAGCCGGTGCTGTGGGACGAGGGCGCCAGCGCCGCGGCCAAGCGCGGTACCCGCCAGACCCTGGTGCGGGTGCTCGAGGCGATCCTGCGCCTGGCCCACCCGATGATGCCCTTCATCTCCGAGGAGATCTGGCAGCGCGTCGCGCCGCTGGCCGGCACCCTCTCGGCCGAGGGCGGCTCAGAAGAGAGCGGCTCGATCATGAACCAGCCCTGGCCGCTGGCCGACGAGACCCTGGTCGACGAACGCGCGACCCGCGACATCGAGTGGCTCAAGGGCGTGATCGTGGCCGTGCGCAACATCCGCGCCGAGATGAACATCGCCCCGGGAAAGCCGCTGGAGGCGCTGCTCACCAAGGGCGGGCCGGAAGACGCCGAGCGCCTGGCGGCCAACCGCCTGTTCCTCTCCAAGCTGGCCAAGCTAGAGCGCGTCGAGTGGCTCGACGACCCCGCCAAGGCGCCGCTCTCGGCGACCCAGCTGGTCGGCGAGATGGAGGTGCTGGTACCCATGGCCGACCTGATCGACAAGGACGCCGAACTGGCGCGCCTGGCCAAGGAGATCGACAAGCAGGAGAAGCTGATCGGCGGCATCGAGAAGAAGCTCGGCAACGAGAGCTTCGTCGCCAAGGCGCCGGCCGCAGTGGTCGAGAAGGAGCGCGCCAAGCTCGCCGACTTCGAGGCCGCGCGCCGGCTGCTGGTCGAGCAGCGCGCGAAGATCGAAGCGCTCTGATAAGGCAAGCCACAACCCAACGGGTCGCGATCCCACGGAGCGCGACCCCAGACGGCAAAGGGGCCGGGCGCTAAGCGCCCGGCCCCTTTCGTTGTGCAACGCCTGGGATCACAGTCCGCGGAAGCTCTCCCACAGCGCCGGCACGCCCGGGAACATCCCGATGCCCGCCATCACCGTGCAGAGGACCGCGAACACCACGCCGGGGATGATCCAGCGCCCCATGTGGCCCAGCTCCTTGCCACGCTCCTTGCAGCCGATCAGCCCGAGATTGTCCAGCAGCACCGTCAGCGACCAGCCGAACACCGGATTGACCAGCGCGGAGGAGAAGATCACCACCGCCGCGGACTGGGTGGTCTTGCCCTTGCGGGTCATCTGCATGCCCGCCTCCAGCAGCGGCACGTAGACCCCGACCATCAGCGCTACGCTGAGCACCGGCTGCCACACCGCCAGGTCCATCGGATAGCCCCAGAGGGCGGCCACCACGCACAGCAGGCCGGTCAGCACCGCCCCAGCGGGGATCGGGCGACGGGCGATCGCCGCCGGCACGATGTAGGTGCCCCAGGAGGAGCTGATGTTGCCACCGCCCAGGAGGCTGCCGGCCACCTGGCGGGCCGAGGCGGTGACCATGGTGTCGTCCATGTTCATCACCACCCGGTCGGTCTTCGGCGGGTAGTTGAGCTGCTGGAAGACCCGATGACCGACGAAGTCCGGCGACCACATGGCCACCGCCAGCACCGCGAAGGGCGCCACGGCGACGAAGTGATGGAAGGACGGCAGGCCCAGCTGCCAGCCGGTGTCTTCTCCCCACCAGTAAAGCGGGTTCAGGTTGGGCATCCCCGGCTCGGTGGTGAACTCGAAGGGCGCGCCCATCGCGAACGACAGCACGCCGGCCAGCAGGGCCCCCAGCGGAATCGCCAGCCAGCGCATCTGGACGTGCTCCAGATAGGCGTACATGAGGATCGTGGCGATGATCACCACGAACGCCAGGTAGGCCATGTCGAAGCCTTCGGCCCAGGCGAACAGGCTCTCGATCTGGCCGCTGATGCCAATGAAGCCCAGGTAGAGCAGCAGGCCGCCGCAGACCCCGTTGCCGGTCAGCCGGGCCAGCAGGCTGCCGCCCTTGCTGATGCCCAGCAAAAAGCCCAGACCGCCGATCATCAGGCCCAGCGCCATGGGGTGTCCGCCCGAGGCCACGATCAGCGGCACCAGCGGGATCAAGGGCCCGTGGGTGCCGGCCAGATTGCTGGTCGGATTGAGGAAGCCCGAGACCAGCACCACGAACAGCACCGCGGCGATCAGCATCTCGTAGCGGACGTTCTCGATGACGAACTCGTCGGAGAGGCCAAGCTGGCCGGCGAAGGCGGCGACGATGGCGGCGACCATCACGATCTTGCCGATGGTGGCCGCCATGGCCGGCACCCAGTCCTCGATTTCGAAGCGGTAGTCGCGCCCCGGCAGGTTGGGGCGCCAGCGCCGCGGCGCCATGCTCTGCAGCTCATGCTCCAGGTAGTCGGCCCGGGAGGCGAAGGCCGAGCGTGGCTTGCGGCGTTGGCGATACTCGTCGTGGGTGTCGGTCATGGGCTCACTTGCGGGTGGAGACAGAGAATGGCGAAAAAAAGCTCGCCCACTTGTCCTTCCCCAAGATAATTCCAAGGGTATCCGTACGATAATGTGGGATATGGCGAGTTGAAGAGAGCTATAGCGGGCCGGGTTAGTGAAATGGTGATTTCAAAATGACGGCGCGCAAGCAGCTCTGCCGGTAGCTCGCTTAAGGAGCTGGCCGAGAGGCTGGCTCTTCACTCTTTCCAGCTCTTCGTAAGCCTCTGCCACTTGACTGCTCCCCAGGCTCGCAGCCAGCACCAGCCACTCCACAGCAAGATGCCCGACATCCCGGTGGCGACGAGCGCCTCGATAAGGCTCAGCGAGGTGCGGCCGGAAACGTATGTGGCAACTCCAACGCCAAGGGCGAGCAAAATCATGGCGGCGTAGAACAGGGTCTCTCGGGTTCGCCGCTCCCGCTCTGCCTGAATCGCTCGGTCCTCGGCATAGTTGTGACCGCAATTCCCGCACATGACCGGATTCACGGCTGAGATAGGCCATTCGCAGATTTTGCAGGGCTGAAGGTTGGGGCTGTCAGCGGAAGGCTGGTAGGTGTCGGGTCCCGTGTGATTGACCACCCGCTTGGTAAATAACTCAGGTCGCTTGGCCTGCCATTCCTTCATCACCGCAATCGGTGATTGATGGTGCAGCGCCTTCTGGGGAATGTGGTGATTGTATAGCCACGTATAGCGTTTCAGCGTCTGCTCCAGATCTTCTCCTGAGGTATAGCGCCTTGTCGCTAGCACATCGCTGATGCGGCCATTGAAGCGCTCCACCATGCCGTTCGTCTGCGGCCTTCCCGGCTTGATCAGACGATGTTCGATACCATCGGCCTGGCACTCTTGGTCAAATGCATGGTTCCCGCTGGGCTTTCGCTCACCGGCCCGAGTGAAG
>NZ_FPAQ01000089.1 GCF_900116405.1 Halomonas saccharevitans
GCGCCGTGACGGGCAAAGATCTGGCTCTGCCGGTAGAGCGGCAAGGCATCCTGGTACTTGGCGGTAGCCACATAGGCGAGCAGCGTCGGGCTGGCGTTACTCTTCGGCAGCAGCTTGGCCGGCGCCGGGGCGATCTGTACACCCTCCTCGCAGGCGGGGCAGCCGTACTTGATGCGTACATGGCGGATCACCTCGACCCGCGCCGGCACCACATGCAGCTCCTCGCTGACCTCTCTACCGACCTCCTTGAGCTCGGTGCCGTCGTCATGGCAATGACGGGCATCCTCGGGGAGCTCATGGATAACCTCGACGCGGGGCAGTTCGGGCGGCAGGGCCACCCGGCCGCCACGGCTGCGGCGCTTGGCCGGCGGATGGGGCTCGGTCGGCGCGTCTACCTCGTCGTCATCCGTGCCATCCTGAACGCTGGCCTCCTCCTCGTCGACCGCCACTTCGGCCTCGTTGATGAGAAGATCCCCCTGCGCGACACGGTATTTTTCGGTGGAGGGGCCGAACTGACGCTCGATGGCCAGTCGGAACTGCTCGAACAGCGCGGCCTTGGCGGCTTCCCACTCGGCCTCTTTCTTCTCCATCAGCTGATGGAGACGCGCAATCTCTTCCTGCTGAGCGCGCACTTGGCGCTGCAGCTGGGAGACGCTGGCAGAGGGAGTCGAGGCCGATGAATTCATGCTGACATTTTATCAAGCGGTGCTGCTGAAAACAGCAGAAAATCAGCCAACCGCCTGAAAATCCAGCGCCTTATGGGGACGCATGGCGCTGAGGTCATAGCCATCCAGGAGCCAGTTCAGCTCCTGGCCCGAGAGCGTGACGGTGTCGCCCTCCAGCCGGTCCGGCCACTTGAAGCGCTCCCGCTCCAGGCGCTTGTACCAGACGACGAAGCCGTTGCGCTCCCAGAACAGCAGCTTCACCTTGTCGCGCTGGCGGTTGCCGAACACGAACACTGCTTCCTCGAAGGGGTTGAGCTCCATGGCCTCCTGAACCAGCAGGGCCAACCCGTCGATCTGCTTGCGCATGTCGACCGGCTCGCGGCACAGGTAGACCCTCAGTCCCGTGTCTGGCCGAATCATCGGGCCACCTCCACGGCGACGAAGCGCTGCGGGCGATGACGAGGTGGTACTGGTACCTCCTGCACCACCAGGCGCTGCTCCCACGCCAGCAGTGACGCCAGCTCCAGTCCCTGCTCCGCTGCGTTCTCACTCAACGGCAATTGCCGAGAGGAAGCATGGAACAGATGGCCCAGCCAGAAGGCCTGTGTCGGGGTCAGGTCGGTCATGGTGTCCTCCTTGGGATCGGGTGACACCAGTCTGATGGACACTATTCAGTTGCAGAAGATGGGGTTTGTGGAGCGCTTAC
>NZ_FPAQ01000087.1 GCF_900116405.1 Halomonas saccharevitans
GGACGGGCATGGAGACCCTGCGCGCCAGCGGCGAGCACACCGGCGGCCCCAGCGGCTACTCCGACGCCGACCGGCGCGAGTTCGCCAACGCCCTGAATCGCTGGCTCGCCAAGAACCAGCGCCGCTGATGCCGGTGCCACACACCCTGTGCCGGCTGGCGCGACCGAGATAACGGTAGAGTCCCCGCCGTGGCGCCGGGGACGGCACGAAGCGGAGGTCTTTTTCCAGGGATGGAAAAAGTAGCGCCCAGGGACGGGTTCACAGCGCCTCCGCGCAGAGCCGTCGACGGCGACACGCCCCACCGCACTCCTGCGCCGCCATCACAGCCAGACCATCCCGGCAGCGGCTTACCCCTTCTCGCGGATGCCCTGCCCCGGCAGGCGCTCGCGATCGTGGGGCCGCTCCAGCTCGAGGCGCGGGCCGGCGGGCACGATGCGAGTCGGGTTGATGGTGTCGTGGCTGTAATAGTAGTGGCGCTTGATATGGTCGAGGTCCACCGTCTCCGCGATGCCCGGCCACTGGTAGAGCTCGCGCAGATAGTTCGACAGGTTCGGGTAGTCCTCGATGCGCCGCAGGTTGCACTTGAAGTGGCCGTGGTAGACGGCATCGAAGCGCACCAGGGTGGTGAACAGGCGGATATCGGCCTCGGTCAGCCACTCGCCGGCCAGATAGCGGGAATCAGCCAGGCGCGCCTCGAGCCGATCGAGGGCCGAGAACAGCGCCATCACGTGCTTCTCGTAGACGTCCTGTTCGGTGGCGAAGCCCGACTTGTAGACGCCGTTATTAACGTGCTCGTAGACGTCGGCGTTGATGGCATCGATGGTCTCGCGCAGGTCGGCCGGATAGAGATCCAGCCGGTTGCCGGTGAGGCCATCGAAGGCACCGTCGAGCATGCGGATCAGGTCGGCTGACTCGTTATTGACGATGCGGCTCTGCTGCTTGTCCCACAGGGCCGGCACGGTCACCCGGCCGGTGTAGTGAGAATCGGTGAGGGTATAGAGCTCACGGTGGTAGTCGACGCCGTTGACGGCGTCGCCGCTGGAGCCCTCGTCACGGTGATAGCTCCAGCCCTGATCGAGCATCAGCGGGCTGGTGTGGGAGACGCCGATCAGCCCCTCCAGGCCCTTGAGGCGCCGCATGATCAGCGCGCGATGCGCCCAGGGGCAGGCCAGGGAGACATAGAGGTGGTAGCGCCCCGCCTCGGCCGGCAGCCCCGGCTGGCCATCCGGCCCGGGGGAACCGTCGGGGGTGATCCAGTCGCGCAGCTTCGCCGATTCCCGCACGAACTCCCCGCCGTGCCGCTTGGTGTCGTACCACTGATCATCCCGGCTTATTCATGAGGGCGTCCTGAAAACGAAGATGGCGAGTGGTTTTCTCTTGTAGAATCAAGATGTTCCTGCCAGAACACGATTCAA
>NZ_FPAQ01000049.1 GCF_900116405.1 Halomonas saccharevitans
CCTGCTCCCGAATGAATTGCTGTAGAAGCTCTCTGGCTGCTAGCAGAGGATAACTTCTATAGGCGATCTGATCATCCGGGATCCTACAGGTAGGCACCTAAGTGAGTATGGTTGTGGATGTCGTTGCCTGCGATCTGATGCCCCTCACCCTGGATAACCTGGTGGGTGCCAGCCTCCGGCTTCTCCTCTCTGCTCACTCCTTGGATCTCCTGCCAATACTCACGCCCCCATTGTTCTCGATGTTGCCTCCGGCAATCTGATGCCCTTCGCCACTGATATCTTGGCGAACCCCTGCGGGCTCTCTATTGCCTTTCTCTGGCTCATTAGCTTCAAGCTCTTCTGTTCCGTTAAACACCGTCCAGCGAGCAAGATCCTCGGCTGTATCCCAATCCGGTATGGATGGCTCAAGCCGCACGCCATGAGCTGCGATCGGGACGTCAGCTAGAAAGCCGGCTTGTTCTTCACGTTCACAGAAGTGCCTTATGAGCACGCCCGCACTATCAACTACCTCTTGAGATGGATTCTCACTGCGCTCCACAAGAGTCTTGCACCCTCGGAGAAAACGCACTACTTCCGGCAACCCCATCAAAACCTCGGCACTGCCTCCAGATGTAAACCGCAGGGCAACCAAGGAGCCAAAGCGCCTAAGAAGGAAGGGGTGAGGCTCTTCCTCTTCGGCAAGTGTGCCGTAGAGCAACCACTCCAGAGACACGTCGTATGGCTTCAGGACCATCGCTAGCTCTGCAAGGACATCAGTAGGTGGCGTCAAGTCGCCCCGCTCATATCGGCTGAGGGTGGCCCGCCCAATGCCCGCAAAATCAGCAAGCTGCGCTTGATTCATCCCCGTCCTCTTGCGGGCGGCGGACAGGCGAGCCCCAAAAGATTTCCGATATGACTCATCGTGGCTTGACATATGTTCCGATCCTACTCATTATGCGTGTGCATTGGACGTATTTGATTCAACTAAGTGTGAGGGATTTCCCCATGAACGGCAACGACGTGAAGCCCGGCCAGGAGCTGTACCAGCAAGTCCGTGGCGGATTCATCTCCCGCGGCACCACGCTAGCCGCATGGTGTCGTGAGCACGGCCACAACCCCACCAATGCGAGATCGGCTCTGGTTGGCGCCTGGAATGGCCCTAAAGGGCAAGAGTTGCGCAGGCGTCTCGCTGAGGACTCTGGTGTCATTCGCGCCTCCCAGGCGGCGGCATTCGGATAACTACAAGTTAGAACGGATGTTTCTGGAGCCACAGGGGCAACAACAGCCTGCTTTTGGATAGCTCAACCAGGGGGTAAGGCAATGACGAGGCGAAGTTGGAAGCACCGGCAGCCAGGCTCATTGCGACAAGCAATCGAGTGGAACCTGGAGTATGCCCGGATGAAGCATCAGCGCTCAGTCGACAGGGTTGCTGACTTGATGGGGCTGACCAGCAAATGGGCGCTCTACAAATGGATGGAGTCCGGGCGTATGCCGGCCATTCTGATTCGACCTTTCGAACAGGCCTGCGGGATCGACCTTGTGACCCGCTACATCGGCCACTCCGGCCACAAGCTGCTGGTCGATATTCCGACCGGCAAGCGTGCCAGCGGCACTGACATCAACGCTCTGCAGGCGTCCTTCGCCGAGGCAGTTGGTCTGCTCCTGAGTTACTACGACGGACAGACTGAGGCCGAGGACACTCTGGGCGCGCTCTATACCACGATGGAGCACCTGGCTTGGCATCAGGGCACCATTGAGCGGCATCGACAGCCACAGCTTGATTTCGGTGCCGCAGTACCAGGAGAGGGACAATGTTGAATGCAGCGGAATTAGTCCGGCGGCGCAACCAGGTGCTGGGGGCGATCGACAATATGGCCCTGGTCGATGCGATGGCGGTCATGGGGGCCGCGATGCGTGAGCTGGCAGAGCAAGCATCCATGAGCACGCCTGTCAGGCCGGCACCTCCCAGCGTGGAGTTGATTCTGGAGGGTAATACGCGTTTCAGGGTCGAACGCGACCCCGAGATTCGTGACTTCATCCATAGCGTTCGAGGTTGCGTGACGGTCGATCAGCTCGCGGAGGTCTGTCAGGAGCGGTTTGGCCCACGATGTCCAAGCCGGAGCGCCATCCATCGCTACGTGCAGCGGCTGAAATTCCGTCAGAACCAGAAGGAGCAGGATGCATGAGCGACGTGTTGAATCGGTCGGTCAGCAAGGCGTTGACTCTTTTCGAGGCGCTGGTGAGGGATGGCTTCGAAGGCAAGCGGCTGGCAGATGTAGCTGAGGAAGCCGGGGTCTCCACCACTACCGCCTGGCGGCTCCTCAAAACACTGGAAGCTCATGGTTGGGTCGTCGAGGTGCCGGCGACGGGGGGGAAACAAGGGAGCTGGAGGGTCGCCACTCGGTTGGCCGGCGTGGCTCACGCCTACCAGCAGGACGCCATGAGCCGAATTCAAGCTGTGCGACAGGAGTATCGAGACGTGACGGGAGAGGAGTTGACCCATGGCTGAGAGCAAGCCACAGAACGTGGCCGCAGTGCTTCAAGACCAGATGGAGCGCGCCGAGCTGACAGGGCAGCAGATGGAAGGTCGCGCCTTGATGGACGGGGCTGAGAAGGCCGACCTGGCACGTTATACCGAAGCCCGCGATGAGGCCAACCAGCTATTGGCTCAGGCCCGAACGGCGCAGTCGTTTGCAAAACTGGCGACCGTCGTCACTTTGAAAACCCTGGCCGAGGTAAAGGAAACCAAGGCATACCGGGCACTTAAGGGGGTTGCCGGGGTGGACGCCCAAGGCAGCAAAATCGACGACGTCGGCACTTGGGGCGGATTCTGCCGGGCGATCGGGCGCTCCAAGACATCAGTGGATGAGGACCTGCGCAACCTGTCCGTCTTCGGAGAGGCGGCCCTAGAGAGCCTGCAAGCCATTGGTGCTGGCTACCGGGAGTTGCGCAAGCTTCGCCGGCTCCCCGAGGAAGAGCGCGAAGTGATTATCCAGGGCGAGGCCGTCCAGGTTGAAGATAAGGATGCCCTGGTCGAGCTGATCGAGGACATGGCTGCACGCCACGCCAAGGAAAAGGAGGCGCTCAAGCAGCAGGCCGATGATAGCTATCAAGAGCTGGAGGCGTCACGGAGAGTGACTCAGGACAAGTCCAACAGGATTGCCGAGCTGGAAGAGCAGCTGCACCGCCGCCAGCACCTGACGCCCGACCAGCGCGCCAAGGAGCTCTCCGAGCGCCTGGAGGCCGAGGGCTTCCAGGCTCGCAGCCTGCTGCTGCCGCTGCGCGCAGTAATGGTCGAGATCCTCGACTGGGAAGAGGCCCCCCGCGAGCTGAAGCATGCCTGTGCTCAACAGATGGCGCGGCTGCGCATAGAGCTCGACCAGCTGCAAATCGAGATGGGGCTGGAGCCAGTCGACCTGGACGTGGATGACAGCTGGATGCAGGAGGTCGAGCCATCATGACCGCCTTCAGCGCCGACGAACTCCGCCATTTCGACCGCGTCGCCCAAGAGCTTCGCGAGGCACCTCGCGGCCAGAAAGGCCAGATCGTGGCGCGGGCCGCTCAGTTCCTGAGTTGTTCGAAGGATCGCGTCTATCGTGGCCTGAAAGCCACGGGTTGGAACGCCCAGCGGCAGCGCCGGCGCGACCGTGGTGCCAGCCAGGTCAGCCGGGGAGAGGCGGCAACAGTGGCCAGCATCATGCGCCAGAGCACCCGCGACAGTGGCAAGCGCCTGCTATCGGTCGACGATGCTCTGGAAATCGCCCTGGCGAACCCCGCCAGCGGTGTCACCACGCGAGCCTCGGCGGACACCTATACCAGGGTAATGCGCGAGCACGGCCTGCATCCGGACCAGGTTAGCCGGCCCACCCCGCATACCCAGATGCGTAGCGAGCACTCCAACCATGTGCACCAGTTCGACGTCTCGGTCTGCGTGCTCTACTACCTGGACCAGGGCGGCCTGGCGGTGATGGATGCCAAGCGTTTCTACAAGAACAAGCCGGAGAACGCCGCCAAGGTGGTCAATCAGCGCGTGCTGCGCTACCTGATCACCGACCACTACAGCGGGGCCTTCTACCTCGAGTATTTCCTGGCCGCCGGCGAGGACCAGGAGACGCTGTTCGAGTTCCTGATGCATGCCTGGCCGGAGCGCGGCCACCCGCATGATCCCTTCCACGGGGTGCCGCAGATGATGGTGTGGGATGCCGGCAGCGCCAACCAGTCGCATCTGATCCGCAACCTGCTGGATCAGTTGCAGGTGGTGCATTGGGCGCATACCCCTGGCCAGCCGCGGAGCAAGGGCCAAGTGGAGCGTACCCACGACCTGATTGAGCGTGGCTTCGAGGGGCGCTTGTCGCTGATGAAGGTGGAAAGCCTGGAGGCCCTGAACGCGGCAGCCCATACCTGGATGCGCCACTTCAACGCCACCAAGATTCATACCCGGACACGCACCACGCGCTACGGCCTATGGCAGACCATCAGGCCCGCGCAGTTGCGGCTGTGCCCGCCGCGGGAGCTGTGCGAGCAGCTGCTGCGCACCAAGCCCGAGCCGCGCAAGGTACGGAGTGACCTAACGATTTCCTATGCCATCAAGGGCTTCGACTCGGCGACCTATTCCGTGGCGGATCTGCCTGGTGTGCGTGTCGGTGAGACCGTCATCGTCACGGTGAACCCCTACCGAGCGCCTAACGTGTTCGTGGCTCTGGAAGAAGACGGCGAGCAGATCGAGTGCCGGCCCCTGGAGCGCGATACCGCCGGCTTCTACCTGGACAGCCCGGCGTTCGGTGTCAACTACGCCGCCAAGCCAGACACCGACGTCGACGCCAATCGCAAGGCCATGGACAAGGCTGCCTATGGGGTGGAGACCCAGCAGGAGGTCGACAAGGCCCGAAGCAAGCGGCAGACGCCCTTTAACGGCGAGATCGATCCGATCAGCTATCTATCGGCCGACACCCTGCCGGCCTACATGGCGCGCCGCGGCACGCCGCTGGATGTCGCCAAGGCGGCCCCTGTCGCTTTGGCGCCACTAAAGCACATTGATGCTTTGAAGCACCTTCGGTCTCGTCTCGGACGGCCGCTGAGCGCCGAGGAGAGTGATCGCGTCAAGGCGCGATATCCCGACGGGGTGCCGGAGGAGCAACTCGACGACCTGGTGTCCTGGTTGGCTGATTCGTCCAGGACCTCAAGCCCCGTCGCCCTGGCCCGCTAAGCACGGAGGACACTGCGATGCTTGCTACCACGAACCACAACGACCCTGCCGGCGACGTTCAGCCGGACTACCGCCCGATACGGGCAAAGCGCCTGCTCGCCGAACTCGGCAAGCGGCAGATGGATCTGGCGGCGCATGTGGTGCTGACCAGCGGCCGGCATCCATCCAACTCCACCATTACCCACTTGCTGCGGGGCAATGTGTGGCCGGCCCGGACGCCCCGAGTGTTCCTGCGACGTCAGATCGCGGAGTACCTGCGCCATGCCGGCGCAACGGAAGAGGAGATAGCAGTGGCATTCGAGATTGATGACGAGAACCCCGGCCCGATGCGCCCGATCCGCCAAGATAGCGCGCATCCTGGCCGGGGCTCCGCTCCGATCGCTGAAGTAGACATGGACCAACTACCGGAGAAAGCAATGCTAACACAGATGGCCCGCCGCCATTTCGGCCTGTTCCGCGACCCCTTTCTGGATGATGTGCAAGGCACGGAAGACGTATTCCTCGCACCTGAGCAGCGCTACATCCGCGAGCACATGTTCAGTACTGCCAAGCACGGCGGCTTCCTGGCGGTGATCGGGGAGTCCGGTGCTGGCAAGAGCGTGCTTCGCCGTGACCTGATCGATCGCATCCAGCGCGAGGAGCATGCCATCACACCGATCATGCCGAGAACCATCGACAAGGGACAGCTGACGGCGAGCGCACTGTGCGACGCCATCATCGAGGACATCTCACAGGAGAAGCCCAAGCAGAAGCTGGAATCCAAGGCCCGGCAGATCGAGCGGCTGCTGACCGGGTCGAGCCGTGGCGGCAACAGCCATGTGCTGATCATTGAGGAGGCTCATGACCTCACGGTGCCGACGCTGAAGTACCTGAAGCGCTTCTGGGAGCTCGAGGACGGCTTCCGCCGGCTGATCGCCATCATTCTGATCGGCCAGCCCGAGCTGCGCGGCACCCTGGACGAGCGCCGCAACTGGCAGGCTCGTGAGGTTATCCGGCGCATTGAGGTGGCCGAGCTCACACCGCTCGACGGTCATTTGGAGGGATACCTGGCGATGAAACTCAAGCGGCTGGGCAAGGAGGCCGGCGAGGTGTTCGAGGAAGACGCCTACGACGCCATGCGCGAGCGCCTCACGCTGCAAAGCCGTAGCAGCCGGGAGGCGATCTCCATGCTCTATCCGCTGGTCGTGAACAACTTCACTGTGAAGTGCATGAACCTGGCCGCCGAGCTCGGCCAGCGCAAGGTCAACGCCGACGTGGTCAAAGGAGCCTGATGCATGACTGATACCGCTGTAGCCGAGCCGACAATGAGACAGGGTATGCGCGACGACTTGGCGCAGATGGACCCGATGGACCTGACGCAGGTAGTCGAAGAGCTGGGTGCGCTGATAGATACCGTCTTGCGATCGGGGTACTTGGATGAGATTGCGGGAAGCAACCCGCACGCAGGACGAGCGCTACTCATCCTCAATGTCTGTCAGGCACAAGCCGAGAGAGCCATCGAGCTGAGCCGTCATTGCGAAGGCCTTCACGCATCCCTGTCCAGAAGCGCCTAGAAGCGCCTCTGAGGCCCCCGATGATTTGGGGGCCTAACGGGTCGGCTGATTTTTTTTGAACAAACCTGAGCGATTTTAAACGGGTTTTACACAGGGTGACCAATGAAGCTCTACCCGAATAAGCTGAAGCTGCTGCATGTAGCCCAAAAAAGGCTCGGTCTCGATGACGACGACTGGCGTGATCTGCTCGAGGAGGTGGCGGGCTGCCGTAGCTCGAGCGAATTGGATCTCGAAGGCTTCGCGGCGATGATGCGATGTTTGAAGCAGCTGGGCTTCGAATCCACCTACGCAGCTGGTCCCTATGGTCGTCGTGATGGAATGGCGACGCCGGACCAGGTCCGGCTGATCCAGCGGCTGTGGAACGAGTATAGCTGCACCGATGACCCGAGGTCGCTAGATCATTGGCTAGAACATAGCTTCGGGATATCCAGTCTACGTTTCGCCGATGCCGACGCCGCTGGGAAGGCAATCGCTGCTTTGAAGGCGATGGTGGCTCGCCGCCAGAAAGCGTAGCAGAACACACCGGGCCAACGTGCGCCTAACACATCGATATCGTCTTCCCCTCTCCAGATCGGTAGTATCCAGTCCATCAACTTTTCCCCATCACTCCTCCCAGGCGCCGATATGAGTTGGCGCCACTCTTTATTCGGGCTCCAAGCCACTGAGCCGCCCGCCCCTCCCTGCTGAAGTCCTTCTCGTTACCTGTGCAGCGCTTCTGCGGTCTTCTATGCGAAGGCCTTCAACGGAGAGTGCAATGGAACAGAGTCTGGATGAGATCAGTATTGCCGACGCCTACCTGGAAGGGGTGATCACCGATGACGATCTATTGGCTGAGTCTGGTGAGAACTTCGGTGCACTGGTGGTCGCATGTGGCGAGATGGCGGCTCGTCTGGTCGATGCCTATGGCGGGACCCGCCTCTATGTTCCTTGCCGGCTAGATCCCGGTGGCCAACTGGCACAGGCGCTCGGTGAACAATCTGCACAAACCCTTATCGATCTATGCGAGCGCGAAGATGTCGGCGTGCCACGGCTGATGTCTCTGCGCCGCACGATCCGCAACCAGAAAATCGTGGCACTGCGCGAGACGGGAGCTGCCCCGGCAAAGCTCGCGCTGCATTTCAATCTGACGGAGCGGCAGATTCACAGCATTGTTCGCCAGCACAGAATTCAAGCGAAAGCCTGAATTAAAACCACTTTACGAGGTGTTTAAACGATGGGCATGAATACCAGCCAAGCACGAGTCATCGATCCTGCGCTTAGCGAAGTGGCGCAGGGGTACCGTCATCCGGAGCATGTGGGCAATGTCCTGTTCCCCCGGGTGCCGGTGCTGGCGCATGGCGGAAAAATCATCGAGTTCGGCCGAGAGTCGTTCAAACGCCATAAAACTCGGCGAGCGCCGGGAACGAACACGCGCCGCATCCAGTTTGGGTACGAGGGAAAGTCCTTCGTTCTCGTGCAGGATGCCTTGGAGGGCATGGTACCGCTGGAGCATTTGCAGGACGCCAATCAGGTGCCTGGTATCGATATGGGGACGGTCGCAGTCAACGAGGTGATGGACATCCTCTCGTTGGCCCTGGAGATCGAACAGGCAGGCCTCGCCACCAATCCGGCGAACTACGGCATCGACAACAAGATCACCCTCTCCGGTACCGATATGTGGTCGGACTCCAACTCTGATCCGGCGAAGCAGATCCGGGAATATCGCGAAGTCGTCCGTACCAAGGTCGGCATGCGCCCCAATGTGATGGAAATCTCGGCGGGTGGCTTCAATGCCCTGTGCGAACACCCCAAGATTCTGGAGCGCTTCAAGTACACCTCTAGTGACTCGGTCACGGCTGACATGCTGGCCAAGCTGTTCAATCTGCGTCAGCTGGTGGTCGGTGAGGCGGTCTACATGGATGAGGGTAGCGAGGAGATGCATGACGTATGGGGCAATGCGGCGGTGCTGGCTTATGTACCCGAGCGCGTCGGCACTCACCGTACCCCATCGTTTGGCTACACCTACGCCTACGAGGGGCATCCCCTGGTCGAAGAGCCCTATGTCGATCGCAATGCCAAGAGCTGGATCTATCCGGTGACCTATGACCGTGCTCCGGTGCTCTCGGGCATCGAGTCCGGATTCTTGATTCAGGACCTGGTGGCGCAAGGCTAACAACCACGTTCTCGTTTCGGGGAGATATACCCAGTGACTAATGCTCGAGGGGCCCTGGAGGCGCTTGAACACATGGGGTCGGCAACGCTCAACGACTTGTCTGACGAGGAGCTGCATCGCTTCCGAGGTCTTTGTGCCAAGTGGCAACAGCAGAGTGAGCGCCGCCTACTCCATCGGCGTAAGCGCTTGGACAAGCGCGCCCTCTCATACAGCGCCCTCTCTGCCGGAGATGGCGCCGACTCCGTCACCATCGCAATCGACATGAACTAACGAAGGCAACGCCTGCCCTGCGATGTGTCAAGCAGAAGCGACTGCCAGCTCACAATGAGGACACCATGGATACCGTAGGAAAGAACGCCGTAGACCAGCAGTCTGAAAGCTCGGGCTGCATCGAGCGCACCGGTGACAGCGTAGTCGTGACTCTTCACGAGTCGCTCACCTATACAGATGGGAAGCTCGAAGGCGAGCGCACCCTGGACCAGCTCACCATGCCCACCAAGATCAAGGGCAAGCACCTGATTGCTACTGATCAGGCGCAAGGTGAAATGGGCAAAAGCCTTGCCCTGCTCGCCAAGTTGGCGGGAATCCCCCGTCATGCGGCACATGAGCTTTCGGGGCGGGATATCGATCTTTGCATGGAGGCGATCGAGCCTTATTTGCCAGGGAGAAAAGCAGCCGGCAGCAGCGAAGTGTGATCCACATGAACTGCCGACGTCGTCCAAAAGGATCATGTAACAGGAGAGGCAGCAGCTTATGAGTCGCATGGTGACCAGTATCGTCATGGAGCTGGTAGACCGCGTCACAGGGCCGGCGCGGCGCTTGCAGCAGACTCTCGCCGGGCTTGGGCGCCGCGCTGGTCTGGACCGGCTCGCGAGCTCGGCGCGTCGAGTGGGGACGACGGTCGGCACTTCCATCGAACGTGTACGCAGCTTGACCCGCGGCCTTGCAATCATGGGTGGAGCTGCTGTGGGTGCGGCTTGGGGGGCTGAGCGATTGATATCGGGAGTGACCGATGTCGGAACTGCCGTCCAAGAGAGCGCCGAGCGGCTGAGCGTGGGCACCACCTGGCTGCAGGAGTGGCAGGCGGTGGGGCGTCGCTTCGGGGTTCAGAACGACGCCCTGGTCGACGGTATCAAGGAGCTTTCTTTGCGCGCCGACGAGTTCGTGATGACGGCCGGAGGCCCTGCTGCTGAGGCATTCGGGCGGCTGGGGATCGGCGCGGAGGATCTGCGCAAGACCGGTGGCGATACCGCTGCCATGTTCGACCTGGTGCGCTCGCGGCTGGGCCGCCTGGAAAACGACGCGGCCCGCCAGCGGGTCTTCGACGAGATCTTCGGCGGCCAGGGCGGCGAGCAGATGGTGGCCATGCTGGGGGCCACCCGTGAGGAGGTTGAGGGCATCATGCGCGCCGCCCGCGAGCGCGGCGAGATCCTGAGCCCCGAGGAGATCGAGAACTCCCGCGAGTATAACCGCGAGATGGGCAGTCTGCGCCAATCGCTGTTCGGTATTCAGCGCACCGTGGTAGGCGAGCTTTTGCCCGCCATTACCGATTGGATCGAGCGCATGCGCGAGCTGGCCACAACCAACCGCGAGGCGATTAGTGGGCGCGTCTTGGAGGGGTTGCGGAGCTTCTGGGCGGGGCTCCAGCAGGTGGGGCGCGTTGTTTCCTGGTTGGCTGACGAAGTGGGTGGCTTTGGGAATCTAGCGTTGTGGATGGCGGGCATCATGTCGGTCACGCTAATTGGATCTCTGGCCTCTGCTGGGCTGGCAATCATCAACTTCGGCGTGACCCTGGCAGCCACGCCCGTGGGCTGGTTCGTGGCGGCAGTGGCTGGCATCGCCGCGGCTGCCTATCTGATCTACCGCAACTGGGACGGCATCTCGGCCTGGTTCGACAAGCTATGGGAAGGCATCAAGGCCGCCGCCGTCTGGGCCTGGGATGGGCTCAAGACCCTGTTCGGCTGGACGCCGCTGGGCATGGTCATCAACAACTGGGGTGGCATCGTCGACTGGTTCGCCGGCATGTGGGACGGCGTGACGGCATGGTTCGACCAGGGCATCGGCGGCATCGTCCAGGACCTGCTGGCCTTCAGCCCGGCCGGGCTGCTGTTGCAGGGTATCGACGCGGTGTTCGAGCTGTTCGGCGCGCGGCCGCTGACCGAGGTGGGGCGCGAGTGGATCGGCGGACTGTGGAGCGGCATCACCGAGCGCTGGACGGCGCTGACCGGCTGGCTGTCGCAGAAGATCGAGGAGCTGACCGGCTGGCTGCCGGACTGGGCTCAGGAGCGCCTGGGGCTGGGCGAGATGGGTGCGCCGCAGGCCAGCGGGGCGCCGGTGGCCGAAGGGCGTTCGGGGGCGATGCCGGGCCCGGGGCGCACCGAGGTGGGCGGCGAGCTGCGCATCGTGGTGGATTCGGAGGGGCGGCCCCGGGTGGCCGAAGCGCGCCGGGATGGCGCGCTGGACTTCGATGTGACCTCCGGGGCTCTAGGGGTGATGCCTTAGTTGAGCGGTGTGATGCTGCTGAAGCGAACGATAAACTCGGGCTCCATGACGGAGCCCTTTTCCGTCATGCTCCCTTCATCTATCAGGCGCCCCGAGAATGAAACCGCGGCCCCCTTCGAAAGGCCGGCCAGGGTTTCATAGAGTTCCGAGTCATGCGGGATGAGGGTCCTGGCATCAATGTCTGACAGGGCATTGTTCCAGGTTTTGAACACCACTTGTTCATTGGCTCGTATTGTCACGATGCCGTTGCCATCCCCGTTTGTGCCCAGAGATTCGAGGATGCCCACCCAATTCGTAACCAGTCCGCCGTCGCCTACGAATTCGCGCGATGCCGACTTGCGCTCCCTGTCAATGCGGGACTGCACGAGCTCATTAGGAGCATCATCGTATTCAGCAGCCGCATTCGCCATGACGGAGAGAAACTCTTGTTGGTTCTCCGGCATCCGCTGTGCAACCCTTTCAGCTGGTGACAGCGGTTCGGGATCGGGCTCTGCTGCCGCCTCGCTCTCAGCGGCTGTAATATCGTCTCCGCCAGCCCTCTGCTGAGAGGTCTCTTCTGAGCCCTGCTTCGCCGTTTCTGCATCCATGGTCAGGCCGAAGCCCACAAAAGAGGCCACGACGATAGCGGAGTAGAGGCCTATCGCGCTCAGCCGCTTGGGCTTAGAGGACCATGGCAAGGCCCAGCGCGGGTTGATCGCTCCCACAATCAGCGCCAGCAAGGCCACTAGAAGAATCACGATAAATAGATCAGACATCAGTTCCTTCTCCATTATGATTTTCTTGATCCTAACATCGCGAACGCGCTGGCTGCCCCCTCAGCGCGACGGGATCAACAGCGATATCGGCAGCAACAAGCAGATCATGATCTCTACCGCCGTAGACGAGGCGCGCGGCGACCGAGAGAATGAGCAGAAGGGCTGAGGGGAGGTCGATAAGCGCTAAGCAAGGGGCGGGGTAGATGGAGGCGAAGGGTGGCATCCATCCATTTCAGTTTTTGAACCGCGCGCCCCGCATAGTGAAAAATGGAGATTTGGTATTATCGTGCGCCGAGGCGTCGAATTATCGTGCGCCGCTACACCCACTCTAGGGAGGCCCGACCCGAGCCACAATCTGACATTCGGCTAATATAAAGAAGCGCCCGGTCCGTGGCAGGCGACACCCCCCGCGGCCGCACGAAACACCCACTCGACGCGCTTACTCAACGCGCAGGAAGCCCCCCAGCACCCGCTGATCGGGGCCGAAGAACACCAGTCGATCGTGATCGATCAGGTAGCGATAGGCGTTCTCCAGAAGCGCGGTCACCCGGGCGGCGTCCTCTGCCCGGGGGCAGGCGCGCCGGGTGGTGGCAAGCTCGGTGAAGGCGATCCGCTGATTGTCGCCCAGCGCCGCCCGGCCGGTCAGCCGGTTGCAGCCGTCGCTACCACTCACCCGCCCCTCGTCGTCGATCACGAAGTAGGGGCGCGTAGGCATGTCGAGGCGCTCGCTGGTGCCCACCAGCAGCAGGTTCCAGCGCTGCTCGACCACCGGCCCCTCGAGGCGGGCCGAGGGCTCCTCGACGATCCCCGGGGCCGGTCCACCGCGACACGCGGCGAGCAGCAGGGCACCGGCGGTGAGCAGGGCAATGTTGCGTAACGTTTTGATCATCATGGTATCTTCCTTGAGGCGCAGGGCGGTGGTCCGGCGCCAAGCTTGCCCCAGCCGGGGCATCGAGACAATTCTTCGCCGGACCTGGAGGTCCCTGAATGCTTCACGCGCTTCACAACGATGCCCTCGGCAAGCTGATCCTGCGCCTCACCGTGGCCGGACTGATGCTGCCCCACGGCCTTACCAAGCTGCTCAATCCGGGCAACCTGACCTGGATCGGCAACACCCTGGCCGCCCAGGGCCTGCCGACCGTGCTCGCCTATGGGGTGCTGATCAGCGAGGTGGTGGCGCCGCTGATGGTGCTGATCGGCTGGCGCAGTCGCGTGGGGGCCCTGCTGATGGTCGCCAACATGCTGGTGGCCATCTTCCTCGCGCACATGGGCGACTTGACCGTCTTCAAGGACTCCGGCGGCTGGGCCCTGGAGCTGCAGGGCTTCTTCCTGTTCGGCGCCCTGGCGCTGGTCTTCCTGGGCAGCGGGCGCATGGCCTGGCGGCCGGACTGATCGCGCGTCCGGCCGCCACGACACCTACCAGGTGCCGGTGTTCTCCATGGACGCCCAGGGCTCCTTGGGCGGCAGGGCATCGCCTGACTGCAGCAGCTCCACCGAGATGCCGTCGGGGCTTTTGACGAAGGCCATGTGGCCGTCCCGCGGCGGGCGGTTGATGGTCACGCCGTTCGCCTGGAGGTGCTCGCAGAGGGCATAGATGTCGTCCACCCGGTAGGCCAGGTGGCCGAAGTTGCGCCCACCGCCGTACTCTTCCGGGTCCCAGTTCCAGGTCAGCTCGATCTCAGGCGCCTGGAGCTCGGCCGAGCGCGCCTCGTCCTGGGACGCGGTCAAGAAGACCAGCGTGAAGCGGCCCTTCTCGTTCTCCTTGCGGCGCACCTCCTTGAGACCCAGCAGGTCGCAGTAGAAGTGCAGCGAGGCGTAGAGGTCGCTGACGCGAACCATGGTGTGCAGATACTGCATGGGGAACTCCTGTCGCTTCAGTCGTGGGTGTACTCGGCGAAGACCGACGGCGTGCGGTCGTCGTGGCGCCAGCCCAGCACGGCGTAGTCGTCGTGGCGCCCGGTCTCCATGCCGGGAGAGCCATGGGGCATGCCCGGCACCGCCAGGCCTGCCAGGTCGGGACGCTCGTCGAGCAGTCGGCGAACGTCCGACGCCGGCACGTGTCCCTCGATCACGTAGCCGTCGATCACCGCCGTGTGGCAGGAGGCGAGCCCCGGCGTCAGGCCGTGCTCGATCTTCACCGCGCGCATGTCGTGGGTCTCGTGCTGTCGCACCTCGAACCCCGCCTTCTCCATGTGCTCGGCCCAGGCCGTGCAGCAGCCACAGTTGGGATCCTTGTGCATCTCCACTACCCGAGCCTCGGCCCAGGCGGGGCTGGCGGCGGCGGTCAGCAGGACGCCGGCGAGGGCCAAACGTTGCAGTGGTGTCATGGCAGGCACTCCTAGGGTTAAGGTGTCGTCGATTGTCGGGTATCACCCGGCTCCTCTGCCACCCCGGAGCGACAGCATGAGCCACTACTGCGACCTGGCCCCCGGGCATCCGTTCCACGGGCCCTATCACGACCATGAATACGGTTTCCCGGTGGAGGACGATTGCGCCCTCTTCGAGCGCCTGGTGCTGGAGATCAATCAGGCGGGGCTCTCCTGGCTGACCGTGTTGAAGAAGCGCGCGGCCTTCCAGGCCGCCTTCGAGGGCTTCGACGTCGACCGGGTCGCGGCCTATGGCGAGGCCGAGCGGGCGCGACTGCTGGCGGATGCTGGCATCATCCGCAACCGCCTGAAGGTCGATGCGGCGATCCACAACGCCGGCGTGATCCAGGCCCTGCGCGCCGAGCACGGCAGCTTCAAGGCCTGGCTGGATCACCATCATCCCCTCGAACATGGCGGCTGGGTGCGCCTGTTCAAGCGCACCTTCCGCTTCACCGGCCCCGAGATCGTCGGAGAACTGCTAATGAGCAGCGGCTACCTGCCCGGCGCCCATCGCGACGACTGCCCCGTTCAGGCGCGCGTCCTCGACGCACGCCCCCCGTGGGCCGGCCGGTAGGATGACAGGCTCGCGACACATGGCGCCAACGGCCGAGCGGAGGCGTCACCCTTGCCAGCACAAGCGCTCAACGCAGCGGTGGGTGACCAGTTTCCAGCGCCGGCCACCCATCACTAGCACTCGCGCTGATAGTTCAGCGCAGCGGGATCAACCGAACACGTAAAACGCCAGCTTGTTGCCGTCGGGATCTTTCACGTAGGCACCGTAGAACTGGTCCTCGATCCGCTGGCCCGGCTGACCGTCGCACACGGCTCCCAGTGCAATGGCTTTCTGATAGTACGCGTCCACCGCCTCTTTACTGCCGACGGAAATGGCGACCATGTTGCCGTTTCCGGGATGGTTAGGCGCTTCATTGAAAGGAATGCACACCGCAAGCATGGGAGTGCTCATGCTCTCGCCGATAAACGCGATGCGGCCCATATCCAGCAGCACCTTGGCGCCCAGGTCGTGCAGCAGCTCGCCATAGAAGGTCTTGGCCTTGTCCATATCGCTGACACCCAGGGTGACGTATCCGATCATGGTGTTTCTCCGTTCAGGATGGTTAACGAGGGATTAGGGTACGCGGTTTCTTACCTGCTCGCGTGATGGGGCGCCACCGTCGCTGACGACGATCCGAGGCAGCGCGGCCCGGCTGGGCCCTGGGGAACCGGCGCCCCGCCTTGCCGTCAGAGCAAGGGCCTGCCGCCGACGAAGGAGCTTTTCACATGGATTCGATGACTCAGGCCGCGCTGGGCGCGGCGATCGGCGGTGCCGTGCTCGGCCGGCGGCTGGGCCGCAAGGCGGTGCTGATCGGCGCGGCACTGGGCACCCTGCCCGACCTGGACGTGATCATCGACTACGGCGACGCCGTGGCCAACGTCACCCAGCACCGCGGCTTTTCCCACTCGCTGTTCGTGCTGGCGGGGCTCGCCGCCCTGCTCGCGCTGCTGTCGACCCGCGTCGCGAAGGCGCGGGACATCTCGCTTCCCCGCTGGGGGCTGTTCTTCGGGCTCATCCTGCTGACCCACCCGCTGCTCGACGCCCTGACGACCTACGGCACCCAGCTCTGGTGGCCGCTTGACACGCCGCCCGTGGCCTGGCCGCACGTCTTCATCATCGACCCGCTCTACACCCTGCCGCTGCTGGTGGGCGTCGGCATGGCGCTGATAAGCGGCCGCGCGGCCCGCCCCGCGACCTGGGGGCTGACGATCGCCTGCGCCTACCTGGTGCTTGCCGTCGGCGCCCGACAGCTGGTCGAGGCGCGCATCGAGCCGGTGCTGGCCGAGCGCGGCCTCGAGCAGGCCCCGCGGCTGATCCAGCCGACGCCCTTCAACATCCTGCTGTGGCGAGTCACCGTGGCCGACGGCGGGCGCTACCACGAGGCCCTGGTGGGGGTGTTCGATGGCGACAGCGCCCCGTCGCTCGAGACCTATGCCCGCGGCGCCGAGCTGGAGGCGGCGGCGCTCGACAGCCGACGCGGCCAACGGCTCGACTGGTTCGCCGGGCCCTTCCTACGCTATGAGATGCGCGAGCGTGACGGCCGCGATACCCTGGTGGCCACCGACCTGCGCCTCGGCTTCCCGGGCTTTCACCCCTTCGCCTTTACCCTGGCGACCCGCGAGGGCGACGACTGGCGGCCGGTGCCGGTCTCCGAACAGCTCACCTCTCCGGGAAAAAACAGCCGCGCGGCGCTGTCCCGGCTCGGCGGGCGCATCTTGAGCCCGGAGCCACGGCTCTGCACCAGCGACTTCGTCGCTCGCCAGTGGCTCATCGGCGCGCCCGGTTCGTGCTGAGATACTGAGGGACTGAGATGCTGAGCCCCGGCACGCAAACGGGGTGGCCGACGCCACCCCGTTTGCGGGTTTTCGATCAGCGCCGCGTCGCGGCGTTCAGAGCGCCTGCACCAGCCCCTCGATGGCCTGCTTCGCCTCCTTGAGCGCCGCCTCGCGGTGGGATTCCCCCATGGCGAGCCCCTCGGCGAAGACCACCTCAACCTCGGCGATGCCGATCAGGCCCAGCATGCCCTTGAGGTGCGGGGTCTGGCTGTCCATCGCGGTGCCGGCATATTCACCGCCCCTGGCCGCCAGGATCACCGCCCGCTTGCCCTCGATGAGCCCCACTGGCCCATTCTCGGTGTAGCGGAAGGTCTCGCCGGCCCGCAGTACGCGGTCGAACCACGCCTTGAGCTGGGACGGCACGCCGAGGTTGTACATCGGCACCGCCAGCACCACGACGTCGTGCTCGAGCAGCTCGCGAATCAGGTCGTCGGAGCGAGACGCCAGCTCGCGCTGCTCGGCGCTGCGCTCGCCGGCCGGCATCTGCCAGCTGGCGAGCTCCGGCTGGGTCAGGTGCGGCAGCTCATCGGCCACCAGATCGCGTGCGGTGATCTCAAGATCGTCGCGGCCGGCGGCCAGGGACCGGAAGTGCTCGGCCAGGGCGATGGACTGGCCGTTCTCGCCGAGGATCGATGAGGTGAGAATGAGGGCGCGAGTGGTCATGGCAATCTCCTTGAACCGTTAGCGGACAATGCGTGCCATTCTACGTGCACTAAATGCAACGAAAAGCGCAAAGATCCGCTGTCTTCTTTCGATCCTGAATTCAAGCAATAAGTGCAGCACCTGCGGTATCCAGGGCTCCTGAGTATTCCCCCAGGAATACCTGTGCCGGTGTCCGATAGCCGAGCCGTTTTCGAGGGCGGTCATTCAGCTTCCTGAGCACCCTGCGAAGCTCGGCATCGGTGACCTGGCGGAAGTCCGTTCCCTTGGGAAAGTACTGCCGTATCAGGCCATTGGTGTTCTCGTTGGTCCCACGCTGCCCGGAGCAGTAGGGATCACAGAAGTATGTCGCTGCTGTCACTGCCTTGGACACGGCTTGGTGCTCGGCGAATTCGGAGCCATTGTCCAGCGTGATGGTCTGGA
>NZ_FPAQ01000021.1 GCF_900116405.1 Halomonas saccharevitans
CCATCGCCCGCTGCATGACCAAGGTGCGCAGCTGACTGGCCAACGAGTGGCGGATACGCAGCGGGTGGCGTCGATCGACCAGATTGTCTTCGAGCGCCTCGATCACGCCACTGTTGTCGAGGGTTTCACGCAGCAGGAGAGCGCCGCTGTCGCTGGTGGTGCGGTGGCCGCTCAGCTCGACACGGACAGAGCCGTTGCACGAGGGCGACCAGGTCGTTAGGGTTTCACCCATGGCGAGTGGTCCTCTTGAATCGTGTTCTGGCAGGAACATCTTGATTCTACAAGAGAAAACCACTCGCCATCTTCGTTTTCAGGACGCCCTCATGAATAAGCCGGGGTCTACCCTAGAAAAATCAAGAGAGCCTTCTCCTTGAAATTTTTCATACTGCTCTGGAGCCATATAAGGTCTACTACCATAAGGGCGACGAAGGACCAAATAGGCATTGGCAAGTTCAAAGTCGGCGACAAATGATCTCATTTTTATAGGATGGTCATCACCAACAGCGAAATGCTTCGATATATAGTCCAAAAAAATATTCTCAGGCTTGAGGTCTTGGTGGCATAACAGTCCTTTATTTGCACAATAATTCAAACCATGTATGATCTGAATAGAAATCGACAAGGCCTCAGACTCAGGAACAGGCCCCTCACATATGAAATCCCGCAATGTAATATCACGCTTCCTAGACAACAAAAAAGGAACGCCTGAAATTACATCAACATCAAAAAATCTCTGTACGGTTGGGTGATGGCAAACCACATGAGCATTATTCACTTCATACAATGCTTGTGAAAACAAAGCGTGTCTATCCGCCAAAGACATGGATTCTTCGATTTTAATACCTTTTGCAATCACATAGTTGACGTCGCCGCCCTTGAAGGTATAAATCATCGAATGAGGTGTAGACATTTCACCAATCAAATCACCATTCTTACAAAGCCTGCCTTCAACAATGATTTTTTGAATATCTTCAGGAAGTTCCCACAGCATTTTCATAAACAGTCTCACATAGACATAATGGATAAACTTTTACTTAGCCAGGAATCCAGACCACTCAGCATTCTCCCCAAGATATGTATCTTTATATTAAACATATGGCCATGTAAGCATTATTATCTCCTATCCAGTCATAATTCTGTGATCATGCCGGTACTCACCATTGACTGCAGGTAATCAGCCAGCTTTCTGGGATGCTCACCGCCTCTCAACAGCACGCCGGCCTCCATGTTTCTCTCCATGGCATAGCCGGTCAGATTGGCGCTGGTGATGAAGGCGAGGCGATCGTCGGCCACGGCGACCTTCGCATGGACACTGCCGCCAGTGAACTCTTCAGGCCTCATCTGCCAGGCGTAGAAGCGCGTTCTGGGAAGCACCCCCCTCATCAGAGAGACTGAGTCCAATGAGAGGTTCCCGCCCTTGTCTTCGGACGACTCCAGCAGAATCTTGACGTCGACTCCGCGATCGGCAGCCTCATTGAGCGCCGTGACGATGCGATCAACCTTGTAAGCGACGAAACTAGTAAGGAAGAGGCGCTTTCGGGCCCCTCGGATCACCTCCAACATGACCTGCTCGGTCTGCCGTGTGGCGGTACCAACTGGGGTTGGCCCCGTCCAAACCAGCTCGGGCCTCAGCTCCTGATAGTACTCGACGACACAGGATGCCCCTTCCAGCATTCCGGTAAGGCGAGTAGCAGAGATGTTTTGAGCCGCCGCCTCCCGCAGGAGCCGCCGAAGCAGCTCCTTCGAGTGGTGGTGCGTCACGCGACGCTCCAAAACGACCGCATCGATTTCACCGAGCTCGATCAATGCATCGACGACGCTGCGCAAGGCCCCCTTGGAAACGGCCGTGGCGAACTCGACCACACATCGTTGCAGCCCATTCATCCTTCCCACCTGAAGAAGGCGGCACCGCGTGTCTCCAGCGTGGGCATCAGCAGGGCACGATCCAGATACCTGTTGCCGGCTTCACAGGAGGTCTCGGCAACGAACGAGCACGCATGACAGGATGCACCATGCAGCGACTGGTCCTTGGTGGGGTCGTGCTCCGCACACAGCGGATCGGAGGAACACACCTCGGCCCTGTCAAGTGCCTGGGTTAGCAACCTCTCCAGGTTCTCCGGTTTGCCGAGCTCGACGAGACCACCCAGGGTGCCGTCCGAATCCGCCGCCGCGGTGTAGATCAACACACCGGCCTGGTTCTGATCGCCCTCGACATCGGCATAGATGCGCTCCCGAATGCTTGCGGCATTGTAGCCACACTCCAGCGCCATCTCTCGAATGAGGGCATGGGCTAGAGTGTGGAGCATGGCATAACGAATTCCAGGATAGCCGACTTCTGGGTCCAGCTTCCGTTTCCTACGCCAGCCGCGGTGGGCCGATCGCAGCTTCCTGTCCAGCCCATCAATGACCTCTCGACCGTGCCACTCTTCCAGGTGGTTCAGGTTGAACTCGATGAAGACACCTTCACCATGCACTTCCGTCGCCGGCACCCACTCAGGCGCTCGTGAGGTCAGCGGTGCACGCTTCACCGAGTCTTCGCCCGCCTCTTCTTCCGGGGACTCGATCCGTGTGAAGCCGATCAATGCGTTGACCTCCTTCAGACGCTCAAGGAGGACCACTCGCTTGATCTCATCCCGGAACTGATTCGGGGCGGGGACGACCTTGCTCTTGAAGCTCGGGTAGTCGTTGGGTGGCTCATCGGCCGTGAGCACCTCCCATTCCGGTGTCTTGATGTCACGATCTTGGACCTCGCCCCCCCTGCTCTGGTGCGCCTGAATGGCAACCCATATCTCGCCGACCTCATACGTCTCGATGCCTGGCAGCTGGCCGGACTTCTTGAGGGTCTTGACGACCATCTTGACTTCCAGCTCCGACTCGACATCCTCGAAGAAGGTCCATCCATCCTGAACCAGCTGGCTCAAGGGGGTCGACGACTTGGGCGGAATCGCTAGCACGGAGAGGGTCGCCGGAAACCAGCCATTGGTGGCCCCGAGCAGAACCGTGCGAGCCTCCTGATCACACTCCTCGAACCGCGTGAGATGCGGATGTCGGCCTCGACAGCCCGGCAAGTTCTCCTTGCTCGCCTTGCCGAACGCATGAGCCATGTTGCGAGCGGCTTTACACTCGTCACACTTCACCCACAGGTTCTCCGTCTGCAAGGAGGCCCCGTTCTCATAGAAACGCAGCGATCCCTTGCAGTCGCTCAGACCGCGGTGGACGAACCAGTGCCAAGGAAAGTCGTCCAAGTGTCCCGACTTGCAGGCGATCAGGAAACGCGCCGGGACGGCATCGGCATCGGAAGCTTTCTTCTTGTTGTCCGAGCCTTTGCACCCCTTGTGAACATAGCGCGCCTTCTCGATCCTGAATCGATCCTTCAGTTCGAACAAGCCCGCTTCGACGGGTGAGAGAAGCCCGCATTTCACACATCTGAGCCAGCGCGGAAACGGCTTCACCGGGACACCGATCAGCGCTTCGGCAGAGGTGTTGTCCTTCACCTCCCCCTCGTTGATCGGTGGCATGCGTAAGGACTCGACCTGAGGACCCAATACCCGTCTGACGTTTGCCAAGAGACGTGCCTCATGAACGGCTCGGCACCTGGGCTCGTCCCATTGCTCTGAGGACATCGTGACGACGGACATGTTGGGCAGATCAATCAAGGCCCCAGGGCCATACGACCACAGTAATTGACTGGGGCGGATCTCGCCGATTCGCGTCCTGCTCATGACTCTTCTCCTTCTTCAGCGGATGCCGCAGGCCGCGCCTGCCAGTCTGGCGCATCACGCATCCAGGCGTCGTCCATGACGATGCCCACCCCGGGCTCCACTTCGCGCATCGACATCGGTACCGTCCATTTCGACCATGGATCTACCCCGGGCTTCTTGAGCAACTCAACGGAGGTGTCCGATGACTGCCGCATTTTCTGATACACCAGCGTACGGCCGCCCAAGCTCGCTTCCTTGGCCCAATCATCGGCTCGCGACTTGAGCTGATCCACCGACCACTGGCGCTTCTCCTTGGATTCGGTGACGTTCGCGGCTCTATCCACGATCCGGTCAGAGACGTCTCGCAGCTCGTCTCGATCCGGTCGGTCCAACTCGTCGGCGCCCTCGTTGGCTCCGAACGCGTCATATTCGTTACGAAGTAGGCTGACGAAGGTGCCGGTCAGGCCACGATCCATCGCTCGTGGCGAGAACGGAGTGACCGACTGCGCCTCCACGTGCTGGTAGAAGGTGGCGTGATAATGCTCGTAGGTCTCGTAATGCGACAGATCACGGGGTTTCGACCAGGTGAGCACGCTGGCCACTAGACCTGGGAAGGCACGCCCCACCCGTGAGGTGGCCTGAATGTATTCGGCCGTTCCCTTGGGCTGGCCATTGACGACCATCAGCCCGAGTCGGTTGACGTCGACCCCCACGGAGAGCATGTTCGTCGCCAGCACCACGTCGAGCGCGCGATGATCGCGCTCGCCATAGTCGACAACCCACTTGCCCGCCTGATCATCGTAGCGCCCCTGGAAACCGATCTCCATCTGATCCAGATACTTGGGGATCTGGTCGTTGCGTACTCGTGAAGTGAGCTCCACCACATCGATCTTGCGACGCTGAGCCAACCCCGGACGTTCGACCAGACTCATGGCGACCCGATAACAGCGCGTGTTGACGTCGTCTTCCGCCAGGCGCTTCATGCCGCCAAGCTCGCGGAGTGAGTTGAAGTAGCCCACCAGCGTCATGTAGGGATCCGCGGCCTTGCCGAAATGATCGAACAGGGCCTGGGCCGCGGTCAGGAAGGCCGTGTAGGTACGAATCAGGACTGCGGGGCGAGAACTGCCCGGCGCACAGATGCCCAGATAACG
Organism: Halomonas saccharevitans; assembly: GCF_900116405.1. Lineage (GTDB taxonomy): Bacteria > Pseudomonadota > Gammaproteobacteria > Pseudomonadales > Halomonadaceae > Halomonas > Halomonas saccharevitans. The sequence goes on from NZ_FPAQ01000021.1 coordinate 4,853, forward strand.
ACGCCCGGAGATCTCTTTGGTCGGGCGCTGGACGGAGAAGTAGTTGTCATCGACGTCCAACCCGGAAGGTGGGAAGACGGCGAGTCGCCGCATGAAGACGTTGCGTACCTGATCGGCGGCCTTCCGGACCGTCGCCGTGGAGGCGACGACCTTGGGGCGAATCTTGGTCTCTCCATCACGCCAACTGCAGAGTTCGTCCACGGCCGTCTCGTAGAGACCGACCATGGTCCCCAGCGGCCCACTGATCAGATGGAATTCGTCTTGGATGATCAGATCGGGCGGCCGAATCGCGGGAACGGTTTTCACCTTGGAGGCGGGGTGCATGCCCTGCTTGCGATGGCTGTTTTTGCACGATTCCAGCCCGGGCCAGAGGAGGCCATGACGTTCACACTCCCGGTCGACCCTCCCGAAGAGGGTTCTGACCTCCGGTTTCCAAGCCATCTGCGCAAACTTGTCGACCGTCGCGATCATCATGCTGGGCGGACGATGGTAGATCTCTTCGTCGACCACTTTCACGGGCAGCCCAGGGTGAGAGAGACGTGACGACCGACCTTCGGAGAACTCGCAGTGACCGTAGGGATCGCTGCAGTAGAGGGTCGTGCGCAGCGCCGTCTTGTCGACCTTGATGTTTCGCCGGGGATTGATCTCCGAGCCACACCAGGGACAACCGGTGAGCTGTGCGGGTGATGCCAGGCTCGAAGTGTTGCGGTCGTCGTTGCGCGTCGCCTCTATGGCTTCGTGCGCCTTGGCTGTGGTACCCGGTGTCACCTTGTTGCCGACCCACAGGCCGATCGTGAAGGGCTCCTCCCCCCAGACGACTGGCTCACTGCGGCGCATTACCTCCATGGCGCAGATCAATGCAGTGGCACGCTGGAACTGCTGCAGCGTGAGCAGCCGCAGGGTGTAACGCATGATGACGGTGAGCCCTCGCGAACCATCCAACCCACCCTGCATCCCCATAAGCCGGCGTATCCCCATGGCGAAGGCGGCAACACCCAAATAGGCCTCGGTCTTGCCACCACCGGTGGGAAACCACAACAGGTCGGCATGCGCCTCGACGGGATGGGTCCTGTCCTGGTGGTGTGGATTGGCGAGAGAGGGAATCGAGAGCAACAGGAAGGCGAGCTGGAAGGGACGCCAAGAACGGTTTTTCCGTTCATCAAGGGACTCAGGCGTCACATCGGCACCGCGCCGTTTCTGGAGTGAGTAGATGCTGCGGATCCGTTGATCCGCCATCGCCTGGTTGGCGAAGCGAAAGGCCTTTAGCGCCTTCGGATCATCCACAAGGGTCGACACTCCCTCGCGAAGCCGGGTGAGGATGGAACGGCAATCGCCGAGGATGCTCTTTGCAGCCTCCTCGTGCTCGGTGATCTCGTCTCCGATCCTGTTCTCCTGCTCCCCGATCCAGGCGGCATAGTCCTCGGTCAGGGAGGTCAAAGCCTCTCGCAGATCCTCGACCTCCATCGCCGCCAGCTCTTTCATGTCCAGCCAGCCACGCTTGATCATGTGCCGTTGGGCTGGACGATCCTCTGAAGACAAGCCTGGTGTCTCCGTGACGGGGATCTCATGGTAGGGCATCACCTGAGTGCGTACTTCAGTCGCCAATGTCGGCTTCGACTCGGGAACCGTGGCATGAACCGACACTCCGTGACCAACGGCGAACTCGAGCTTGCGCCGATAGACCAGGGCCAGCCGTTCGCGCTCTTCGTCATCGACGGCGTCACTGCCGGGGCGGCGATGGAAGATCGCCTTGTCGTCGGCCGATCCCACCGCCTCGACGCGAATCTCGGGCTGGAATACCCAGGCGGCATCCTTGTTCTGCTTGGGTTCCTCTTGACCGTTCACCAGGAAGAGCGTGACCAGCCGCTCCCCTTTGGCATTGGTTCGAATCGTCCCTTGGAGACGTATCAGCTCGTCGCTTGGACTGGGAGTCGCTGGAGCAATGGGGCCATCCTCGAGGGGCAGACGGAAGGAGCCGCCACAGGGCACCCGCTTCCACACCTTGATCTTGATCTGCTCTTCTTCCCCGGTCTCCTTGTTCTTCCTTGTGCGGGTGAAATCGTGTTCCTTCCCAGGGAGTTTCTCGTAGCGTCCCCAGGTGGCGGTCACCTCGACGCTGTCGACGTCCGGCGCCACGCAGAACGTCATCCCGATGCTCGAGGGGACCAGCGACTGATTGTCGGTGTTGTCGATCTCGTCAAGGGCATCGTCGTCGGCATCGACTCGCCCGGTGACCTTGTTGAAGTCCTGTCCCGGCTGGTGGAGCGAGGCATCCTGAGGCTCGTCCGGCTCGTCATCCTCATCCATCCCCGCCGCCGGCTCGACCGTGGTGGTATCACCATCCACAGGCTTTCGAGGGGCGAGCTTGCCGACGAGGTAACGGTCCTGGACGCTCATGTCCTTGATCAGCTCATTCGGGCCGCCGGCGGGGCCGAGAAGGTCGTCGACGACCGCCAACTGCAACAGCTCACGGATGTATGCATGGGCATGGGGTTTGTGCTCTGGATGCTCGGGATCGACGAGGGGCACTGCCGCCAGTGAGAACCCCAGCCCCTTCGAGACGGCCTCTGCGAACTTGGTCCATTCGAGGCGACCGATGCTGCCTGCACAAGGCGGCAGACCCAGGTTGGCGAGTGATACTGGCTGCTCGATGGGCTTCACGCGGTCCAGGTAGTACGTCGTGGCATCGGCCTGCCAGCGTGACTTGAGCACACGGCCGACACGTGCGACACGGCCGTCTCGATCGACGATGAGCAGCCAATCGCCATCACGGACTCCCTTGAGGAGCTCCCCACTTGACGTGATTTGCAGCGTGAATGGTGACAGCCTCGGATCGGTGACAGCACCCTGGTCGACGGCCATCCATGCGTTGGGAGTTCGACCTTCCATCTTCTCAGCCATCCTTTCCCCCTCAGTTCCCGAATTCGTTGTTCAACAAAGACTCGACCCTGCTTCTCGAATTGTATCCGTTCTTAATCAGTATCTCGGCGATGTCCCGGCCGGATATGAAGATGATGGGATGCCTGTCCTCACGAACCTCCTCATAGGCCTGCTTCGACACCACCGACGTGGTAACCAGCACACCGAACTGCCTGTGGCGAATGCGCGAAATGAGACGAGCGACGTCTTTCACGCCCACCGTGACGGGTGAACCGCCGCCAACGACGGGGGGACGATAGCACTTCGCTTCCAATGAGAACTCCGCGTGTACCGGATCGGACATCAAGCCCAGCGAGTAACGGCCCACGGCATCACGCCCACCATCCATCACGCCACGGGTGATCTCGTCGATGACGACACGCGTGTCGGTCATCTGATAGATACGAGCGGCGAATGCCTCGAAGGCGTGCGGGATGGCTGTGAAGTGGCCCCAGACGGCTTGGAGGATGTCCGCCTTGAGCTTTGTGTCGACCGTCTGCTGGGCAACTGATCGGACCGTCGTCGTGGGCTCGGCGGAGAGGGGCAGATAGTGACCCTTCGTCAGCCACTCCCGCCACGCATGTGGTGCATGCTCCGTCAACGAGTCGCCGGTTGCGAGGTCGTCGAGCCAACGACGCTTCACCACCGGCACGTCGAGGATGGTGAAGTGGGCACGGTAGTTCTGGAACCGCTGCCCCTCGGCCGACTTCCAAACACCCAAGAGATCCTCGGTGGCGGACAAGCCAGGAAAGCCCGGCACGGCCAAGCCCCGGAACTGCACGGAACGGGCTCCCTGCTCGGTGGGGTGCTTGCGAAACACGAAGAACGGAGGCACGCCAACGCGTGGAGCCTGGTCGCCGTGTACGCGGTCGAAGGCATGCCTCAGCAGCGCATTTCCGCCCTTTCGGGTGTCGTGCAGCTCGTGCCCAGGCCGCTTGTTGTCACCGTAATAGGTGAAGAGGCCCGTGCTCGTGTCAAGGGTGTCGGGCCAGTCAGGATCATGTTCCGTGGTGTACAGAACGACCCAGTTCTTGGTTGAGCCGCGACCCGCCATCCGGAAACCACCCATGTTCCCCGTACTAGGGGGCAGCTTGTTGATCGGCTCGCCCGCAAGCTGGCCGTCGCGGGTACTTTCGTACACGGCATCCACGATCAAGTCGCAACCCAACAGATCGCCATGGATAACTATTCGACTCATGAGTCGTGTCTCACGGCACGGTAACGAGCACCACGGCGTTCACCCTGACGCTCAATGAGGCCCCGATCTATGAGATCCCGAATCGCCGGAGACCAGTGGCTGTCGGCAAGGCCGGTGGCAGCAAGAATATCCGACTTGGCATACGAGCCTTCACGTGAATGGAGAAAGTCAAGAACCTTTTCGGAAGGAGCCAAGTCCACCTTGGTGGAAACCGGCCCTGACTCAAAATCAAGTTGAGGTTGATCCCTTTCCTCACTGGAGGCATATCGAGCACGTGAGGAACGGGACGAAGATTTTCTTTCTCCACTGCCAAGCAAGCCTTGGGCGACCTCTTCCTCGTAACGCTGACGGTTGAGTTCGGAAAGACGTCGAAGCACTTCAATACGCGCATTCTCGCTTATGGTGAAGCGGACTCGATCGCTTTCAGGAAGATATTCCACCTCGTGAAAACCATGATCAAGATTGAGGTCACTCCATCCGTAGGCGTGTGCGACGGCAGTATCCATTTTGCAGCGCAATGTGCGCAACTTTTCTATATGCAGATTCGCCTCACCTGTATTATGAAACAGGTTATATAGCTGAGTTGGGCCGACAGATAGAGCATCAAATGCCGTTTGTCGAAATTCACAGTATTCCTTACCAGCTTCGTCAAGCGCCCCCCCGCTTTCATACTCTGGGAATGGAAATGTTGACAATGCCTTTGAAGTAGAATAGGCGATACTCCCAGCACCTCGTGACCCAGACCTCCACCGAGCCCAGATATCATGTATAGTTGACTGAAGAATAGCAAACACCGCATCTTCATCAGAAAAAACAACTTTTGTTTTTTGATTAAATATTGCGTGGCCTGAGTAGAAACGAAACACAAGATACTTTGAATTGCTCGCTGTAACCAGATACCTCGCCATTCTTGACTGAGCAGCTCGTAGCCCAGGTCGCATATCCCAATATTTCCAGAAGCAGTCCTGATGAATTTGGCCTTCTTGTGCCTCTCTGAAAGGCTTTACAAACTCCTCAATTCTAGAGAATGCCGCACGCCATCTACGCGACTCTTCTTCACTTCTATCTTCAAAATCAATGGCCCAACGAAAGGGGAATAAATAGACTGAATCGGAGATGTCGTCACCACCAAAATACGGAAAAATAATATCCGACACCGACGGATCGCTTTGCACAAGAGATTCACGCTCTTGTGCCGACAACACAAACTCCTCCCCCATTAGCTTATAACCATCAGACCTCTCTCCTCTGAAGCATTTTAAATCATATATATCCACATCAACATTAGAGTCCAGCCCGCCAGAAATAAATGGAACAATTTTCTTATCTAGAAAGCGATCGCCATTCCATATTCCTTTTTGCAAAACAATGATGCTGACATCTAAAGCTGCGGACCCTGGCCAAGGCATTTGCGAAATCGCCCAAAAAATACTTGAATCTTTCCGCAACAGGTAATCCAAGCCTACAGCCCGATTTCCTGTATCTTTTATTGTTGCAGTCACCACTTTTCCGACAACCCCTTTACTAGCCAATATCGAAAAAGCTCTCAGCAAGAAAAATACGCACAAATCAGGCGAACCCCTCCTGCCTTCCCGAATGGAATCCAGATAGGTATAGTATGAGCGCCCAAAACTTCCTGTTATCAATCGGCCACCAATGTATGGCGGGTTTGCCACTATGGCATCAAAGCCTCTACGCTCTCCGACAAACACCTCTGGAAACTCTAAAGGCCAATGAAAAGGTTGGTGAGTTCCTTTTTTTACGTTAGAAAAACCATCACGGAGTGTAGCAACCGATATTTGCTGAATTGATGACACCGCATCACGGTCACCGTCAACAGCCTGCCCGGCCTGAATGGACAGCGACGCCAAGGCTCTTTCCAGAGCAGCGCCCTTGCTACCTAACGCGAAAATCTCCCCTATAAAAGCATCCGCGATCAGCTCCGGCACTTCAAGCTTACGCCTCGCATCCGCATCCAGATACGACATGGACTCAACGTCCCAGATATCACGAATCGGCATAGCGCGCAGCTGTTGACGCAATTCGATTGCCGCGTAAACCGCTCGCTCAATATTTTTCCCGAAAAGCTGTTGCTGCCCCTTCCCTGTAGGTTGCATAGAAAGTTCGGTAAGCTGATCCAACCGATGAATTCCCAACAAGCTGTCGCCACAGCGCAGGTTGTGATCCAAAAAGCCGAAAGGACGCCCTTCGGCCAAAGTGACCAACCAGATTGACAGTTTGGCGAGCTCCACCGCCAGCGGGTTCATGTCCACACCGTAGAGGCAGCGTTCGGCGACGAGCCGACGCGCGATCACCGTGCGTTCCTCGGCATCCCGTGGCAGCAGCTCACTCTCTTCGGCGCTCTTCAACACCTCACCGTCGTCGCTGACGAGCCCGCCCGAGGCTTCGGCCTGACTCCAGGCTTCGGTGAGCCGTTCACCCAGCCAGCGGCAGGCCTGGACAAGGAAGGCCCCAGAACCCATCGCTGGATCGCAGACCTTCAGGTCCAGTAGCTCTGCCGGGGATTTCAGTTTCCACTCTTCCTTCGGCTGCCCCTCCGCCGGGCCGAGGTAGGCAACTGGGGTCAGCGTCTCGTGGACGATCTTTTCAGTGAGGCTCTTGGGCGTGTAGTGCGTCCCGGTCTCGCGACGGTCATTGCCCATCACAACCGCATAGGCACCAGGGTGGTAGAGCCTGGGGTGGTCCCAGGGGTCCAGTGCCATCAGGTGTACGTAGGGCTCAACCCGATCATGTAGATCCACGTCTCCTCGACAGGCCGTCAGCAGCGCGGCGGACAGACGGTCATCCCGGGAACGTTGCAGATCAGTTCTCAATGCCGCAACACTACGTCCCGTCCTCTCTCTGAGAAGCTCGATCAAAGCCTCCTGGCCGTCCAGCCCGGCCTCGGCAAGCTCTCGCAACGTCACCTTCGGCGACTTGGCCTGGGCGGAGGCCCGCAGCTCGACCGTGACCTCATCGATTTGTCTGACGGTGCGCTCCAGTAGGCCCTCGTAGACGTGGCCTATCTGCTCGACGTCCAGAGCGCGATAGGAGAGCGTGCGCCCTTCGTAAATCTGGATCGCATCGAGCATGCGCAGTACGGTGCGATCGTCGATACGCAGCGGATCCGCTGCGTCTGTGAGCCAACTGGAGCCTTTGGCTCGCCCCTCCAGGAAGGGATAGCGGTCGGGATCGAAGAGTGACCCACCCATGGCGGGCAACCGCAGATCCGAGTGCTCGATGCCACCGTAGATGGCCCGGAACAGTGCCAGCAGCCTTGACCAACCGGCGTGTCGCCGCTCCAGGAGTTCGTGGGCATTGGACGACACCCGGCGGAGGCGCTGCCGGAAGGTCGACAACGCATAGTGGTTGTCGTAGGTGGTGTTGCCAAGCAGGAGAAGCCCCCGCTCCTCCGCCGAGAGGATGAAGACGAGCCGCATCATGACGGTGAGGCCGCCTTCGTAGAGCTCCTGCGGCGTCACGCCTTCGAGCAGCTTCCCGTTGGAATCCTGGTAGGCCTTGTCGATGGCTTGGATCAACACCTCGATCGCCGTGCGCACCTGGTCGCCCAGGGCCTCGGTGACCTCGTCCTGATGCTTCTCGGACTTGGCAAAGAGGCTGGGCAATTGCGCTTCCTCGGGACCGTAGAAACGAGGTACGGCCAGGAGCGAGGCGAAGGCACGCAGGGTCTCGGGCTCCTGACTCCAGAGGCGCGCGTACCAGCTCACGAAGCTCGTCACCTGGCCGGCCGGTGCATGGACGAGCATCCAACGCTCGCCGTTGGTGACCAGGCCGGTGGGGCAGCCGATGCCACGGAGATAGTGCACCATGCGTTCGGCCGGGGAAGCCGCCCAGCCATCTCGATGGACGACCTCGTCGAGCGGCGAATTGGGGGGCTGGACGAACATCGGCAGAAGAGGCTTGTCAGTGGCGTTCACATTCACGAGCACGACGTCCGGCGTGAAAGTCAGGCCATGCTCGGACAGCAACACGTGCAGGACGTCACCGATCTGGTCTCCGCGGCGAAGGTCTTGGTCACCCATCTGCAGCGCCGTCGCCAGCACCTCGTCCACCCAGGCTCGGTGGAGTTCGTTCAGGCTCGGATCGTCGACGTCGACGGCCTCTCGCCATTCGTCATAGGCCTGTCGGATCCTAGAACTGACGTATTTGTTAAGCCCTTCAAGCGACTGACCGGAGAACGCCTCGTCCAGCACCGGGATGCTCAGGAAGGGGCCGGACACCTCGATCAGGTTAAGCCAATCGTGACGTTCGCTCATGCCTCGACCTCCTTGGCGAGTGACTCGGGGACTAGGAAAACGACGGCGACGGGGAAGGTGTGATCCTTGGGGGCAGAGTGATGACGTTCGATGGCACCGACTTCGTCTTCCAACTCGGAGGGCAGGCGATTGAGACGAGCCTCCAGCGCTGCACGGTCCACCTGCAGCTGGTGTTTTTCGGCATCGCTGAAGATGTCCAACTGCTCCGGCTCCCCGTTCCCGTACAGCTCCTTCTCGAGCACCTGGCGAAGCTCGTCCAACACCTGCTGGATGTCGTCGATCTCACGACGCTTGCGACTCTCCAGGGTGTTGGTCAGGTACTGCAGACGATCACGGGAGCGTGCCTCCACGGTCGCCATCACAGCGTCTCGCTGTTGCTCAAAGCGCTCCCTGAGGGCCTGAAAGTGATCCTCCGACACCCTTGCCGGGCGGGCTTCCTCCAGCCAGGTGCGGATGGTCGTGACCCGGTCCTCGCGTTTGAAGCCATTCGACCTCAGGTAACCCCCCGCCTCGGTCAGCTCCTCGTGCAGGCGATGGTGCTGCCCCCCGGTGATCACCAGCCGTGACACCACGGCCATCGCGGGGGATTCCAACCGATCGTCGGGCAGTGTTCTCACAGCGACTCTGTGCACACGTCTTGAGCCACCACGATCCCAGACCTGTCGACGAAGAAGTCGCAACGACAGTTGCACCAGCGGATGATTGAGGTGCACCAGAACCACGTCGTCACGCCCCTTGGCGACGTCATGGTCGAAGGTGATCGGACGCGGTTTCTTGGTGAAAGGGTGAAGCAGGCCTTCCAATCCCTGCGCCCAGCTACCCGAAAGTCGAGGAAGCCTGAACACCTTGCCCTCCGGTACGCATTCGAGAGACGTCGGCTCCAGATCGGGCTTCTCGGCGATGCGAAGGGCCGTGCGTACCGCTCTCTCGATGTGCTCGGCATCGAAGTGTTGCTCCCGACGAGTCTCTTCTATGCGCTCGCGTAGCTTGGCGACCCGCTCGCGAAGATCCCGATCCGATTTGATCAGGTGACGACTCTTGTTGGCGCGGACCTCGGCCTCCTGGGTGTCGAGCTCGCGAACCCGCCCCTCGAGGAGAGCCGGCAGCTGTGGAGCGATGACGGGATTCACACTGCCCATGTCGGCACGCATGGTGTCCAACTTGTTGAGGGCCCGTAGGATGTCCGCTCCCTCATTGCCGTTGGCATCGATGGGGTGCCAGATGCGGACCTCGTCGGCTCTCTGGCCATGGCGGTCGATGCGCCCGTTGCGCTGCTCCATGACGTTGGGGTTGTAGGGGATCTCGACGTGGATCATCAAGCTGCAGTGGTTCTGCAGGTCGATACCCTCGGATGCGGCGTCCGTGGCCAGAAGGATCCTCAGTGGTGACTCGCTGGGGTGCGCCTGAAACGCGGCCTTGATCTTTTCGCGCTCCTCGGTGTCCATGCCACCGTAGATGAGCTCCATGCGCTCGGCGCCGAAGTCGTGACCCGAGAGGACCTGCTGGAGCCAGCGCTGGGTGTCGCGATATTCTGTGAATAGGATGACCCGCTCATCCGACCAGGCGCCGTCGCGTCGTATGTGACTCTCGAGCCAGTCGATGATGGCCGTCGCCTTGCTGTCCGTGCGGTGGGCGTTGCTCTGGGCCCACTGCATGAGCTCGCGAAGGATCTCGCGCTCCTCGTCATCGAGGGGGCGGCTTCGACGATCGACCTCGATCAGGGCTTCCGCTTCGGCGGCGTCACGCTGTCCATCATCGGCGTAATCCTCCTCGGTGCGGGCGATCGCCCGACGTAGGATGCCGGCGTCCAGCCTGTTCGCGCGCTCTTCGCCGGAGCCACCACGCCCCTCCATGGTGTCGACGTGCTTGGCGAGCGTGGAGGCGAAGGCGTCGGTGGACGAGGCGAGACGCTTCTTCAGGAGCTGGTGAACGAAGTGCTGCGCGGAGCGATCCCCCGCCTCGCCAGATTCACGGCTGGCGATGTACCGGTCCAGCAGTTCCCTAACGCGCTGCTCGTCGGGGGTGTAATGGACCTCCAGTGCCTCGAGACGCCGACGAGCGTAGACGGGACGCCCATCGGGGTGGACGAGCTCCGACTTCAGGCGGCGCACCATGACGCTGGCAAGTCGTGACTCGTCCGGCTCCACGTTGCGGGCGAAGCGCTGGTCGTCCAGCAGTTCGAGAAGTGCCGTGAACGACTCGGTGAAGCCGTTGTGCGGTGTCGCCGTCAGGAACAGCTTGTGCTGGAAGTGAGGAGTGAGCATGCGCACGAGTCGTGTGCGCAGGCTGTCTACGGCATAGTGCTTGACCGTGGGAGCCACATTGTGGGCTTCGTCAACGACGAGAAGGTCGAAGCGGCGCGGGAAGCTGGTGTGTACCGGCAGGGCATCACGAAGGTGCCGCAGCCCCTCCCCCTGCTTGGCCCAGTCCATGGAGGCGATGAGGCGTGGGAAAGAAGTCCAGGGGTTGGCGTGCAGCCCCTGCTCTCGACGCAGCCTCTTTAAGTAGGGGGTGTCGACTATGCGGAACTCGAGGCCGAACTTCTCCTGCATCTCCTGGCGCCACTTTTCCTGAAGCGACGCCGGGCAGAGGACCAACACGGTCCTGGCGCGGTGGCGAAGGAGCAGTTCCTGGATGACGAGGCCGGCCTCGATGGTCTTGCCGAGGCCCACGTCGTCGGCGATGAGCAGATTGACGCGTGCCATGTCGATGGCCCGCACCAGGGGATCGAGCTGGAAGTCCTCAATGCTGACGCCGCTTCGGAACGGCGCCTGCAGATAGCCCCGGTCGGCATTGGTGGCGGCACCCCAACGCACTGCATCCAGGAAGGCCTCGAGTGTGTCGGCGTCGTCCAGCCCGGTAATCGTCGGCAAGCCAGCGCGCTCGATGATATGTGCCCCGGGCTCGATCTCCCAGATGACCTGGAGCTCGTCCCCCAAGGCGTCGTCCTCGATGGACGAAAGCAGCACAAGATGCTGAGCTCTTCGCTTCCCTGCAATGTCGGAGGGGACGACGTCCGCCACCACCCATTGCCTACGCCTGACCTCCACCAGCTGGCCCGGTTCGGGGACGCCCGCTACCCTTTCGACTTCCCTTGTCGCTTCCGTCACTTCCGACATACGAGCTCTCCTCGGTGTCGGGCGCCTGCCCTTGGCGCTGGGCAGCATCGCCCCTCAGTTCATCCAATGCGTGTTCTATTCGATCTGCCGCCTCTGGGGGCGGCTCGTGTTCCCAGACTCTCACCACCGTCCAACCTGCCTCGGACAAGCGACTGTTCGTGTCGCAATCGCGTCGACGGTTGGTCTCGATCTTGTCCCGCCAGAATTCGGCGTTGTTCTTGGGCCAGGTCCCATGCAACGGGCACCCATGCCAGAAACAGCCGTCGACGAAGACGGCGAGCCGCTGGCGGGTGAAAACGATATCCGCCACCCGTCTCGGCTTCGAAATCACCTTGTACCCTACGCGATAGCGCAGCCCTCGCCGGTGCAGCTCGCGGCGCAAGAGCATCTCCGCCGAAGTGACCTTCTGACGGGTGCGCCGTAGACGACTGCTGACGTCAGGAGACGAGGGCTTCGGCTTGCTGGGCTTCACGATCACCTGGTGCCGTTGGATGTGACTCACCGACGGTCTCGAGATGAGCCCAGATGCTATTGGCGACGGCTCGTCCGAGCTCGACTGGCACTGCGTTGCCAATCAGTCTGGCCAATACCGAGAAACTGACGTCCTCGTGGCTACCCGCAAACTTGTAGGTCTCCGGGAAGCTTTGCAGGATCGCGGCTTCTCGCAGCGAGATGGCACGGTCCTGGGAGGGATGCCCAAATCGGCCGTTGCCATAACCGTGGCACTGCGTGGTCATGGTCGGTGATGGTTTCTCCCACTCCATTCGGCCGTATACGCTCGGATATGTGGATCCGCTCTTGGACCGGTGGCAGGCTGCCACCAAGTGCTCAGGCCAATCCTTCCAGCTGCCACCCGGCTTGGAAGCACGGATTCGCTGCAGGTTGATGTCGGTGAGCCGGGATGCCGTGTGCAGGGGGTCTTCCGGCCAAACGCCTCCTGCCTTGATTTCTGGTAGGTGGCCGATGGCTTCTTGAACGGTTTTGGCCTCGGCAGTCGTGGGAGGGATCAGACGTATTTTTCCACGTTTGGATGCGAGCAGGACGAGGCGACGACGTGTCTGAGGAACGCCGTACTTCGAGCAGTCGACGATGGCGTGGTCCGTCCAGTACCCCAGGCGCTTCAGCTCCTCGACGAAGTCCAGGAACACCTCGTTCTTCGCCAGGCTCGGAACGTTCTCCATGGTCACCAGGTCCGGCTGTGTCGCTTCGGCCAAGCGCGAGAACTCGTACAACAGGCCCCACTTGTGGTCACGCTTGATGTCGTAGCGCTGAGCATAGGTGGAGAAAGGCTGACAGGGGGCACAGCCGGCCAGCAGCCGGATGCCACTGTCGCCGAACAACGCTTCCAGGTCCTCTCCCGTCATCTCACGCACATCTCTCTTGATGAAGCGAGCCCCCCGATTGTTCGCTTCGAAGGGGTAACGACAGGCGGGGTCTACATCCACCCCTGCGGTAACTCGGATGTCTTCGAGAACGAGGCCGTGGGTCAACCCACCGGCACCACAGAACAGGTCAACACAAGTCACATCAGTCATGGCTGAATCCTTTCACACATAAAAATCAAGAAGTTAAAGAATAAACGAGTGACTCTACATACTTCACCATGACTTGGATTGATGTACATGCTCCATCATACTAGCCTCGGAACCCTTTAATATAGGAGCCGAGTCATACTTGTGTTACATCTCTGAACGCTCACTCATCTCCACTCCCACGGCCGCTGCTGCAACCCCGGCTGCCCCCACACGCCCTGCCCTAACTGGCGGGCCCGGCGCTCCGCCACAGAGTAACGCCGTTCATCGCAGTAGCGGTCGTACACGGCAGTCTCACCTGCCGCGACCATCGCCAGGTTCAGGCTTCGCCCGCCGGCCAACACCTCCCCCACCAGCCGCCCGTAGCGATCGCGCTCGATCGCTCGCACCTCCACCTGGCTCGGCGTGATACGGCGCAGGTGGTCGCGGCTGCGGCGGCCCCAGAGCTGCTGGCCCATCTCCGGGGCATCGATGCAGTACAGGCGTATCTTCTCCTCGCGACCATCGCAGAATACGGTCATGGTGTCGCCATCGTAGATGCTCACGACACTGCAGCTCGCAAAATAAGAATCACCTGCCTTCCTATGCCACCGCAGCGCCTCCTCGTGGGAAGCGCTGTGGTGGCGAATATGCTGTCAGGTTATAGGTAGCCACGTTCGGCAAAGGAGACACACCCCTCGCTCCCGACCACGATGTGGTCGATGACCCGGATCTCCATCAGGCCCAGCGCCTCCTTAAGCCGCTGGGTGATGCGCCGGTCGGCATCACTGGGCTCGGGATCGCCGCTTGGGTGATTATGGACCAGTATGACAGCGGCGCTGTTACAGGCTAACGCCTTCTTCACCACCTCGCGGGGGTAGACGCTGGCCGAGTCGATGGTGCCGCGGAACAGTTCCTCGAAACGGATCACGCGGTGTTGGGTATTTAGGAAGATGGCGCTGAACACCTCATGCTCAACCTCCTGCAGCAACACCTGCAGGTACTCGAAGGCCAGTGCCGGCTGGGTGAGCTTGCGTCCCCTGGCCAGCCGGCGCCTGGCGAGCCGCTGGGCGATCTGCAGCAGCTCAGCCTCTGTCACCGGGGCGGTGACGCGGTAGGTGCCGGCGACTTCGCCGGCCACCAGCTTGCAATGGGTCATGTTCTGTCTCCTCAGGCCGCCATCACCAGCGCCATGCGGCGCTCCAGTTCCGCGTAGAACGCCTCGACCCGCTCGGCGATGCTGCGGATCATCGCCTCGTCCCGGTAGGCCCGCTTGACGAACAGCGGCATGCCCGGCCAGTAGCTGACAAAGTCGATCCACTCCCGTTCGCTGACCCACAGACCGCCCTGGCACTGCGCGACATGTTCCGGGGGCAGCTCTCCCTCGAGCAGCAACTCGATCTGGTACTTGGGGAGCTTGGTCTTGATCTCCACCAGGCCGCGGCTGTCCACCAGGCAATCCGGGGAATAACCCACCCCGTGGTTGAGGATGATGCCGACCTGCTCCAGCCGAGGCAGGCCGGTGGCCTCCTGGTAGAGCTCGCGGGCCAATGGTTCCAGTTCATGCCCGCGCTGAGTGTGGGTGTTGCCCGAAAAGGCATCGGACGGCTCGCCGGTGATGCGCTCGCCGATCAGCTGGTGCATGTAACTCAGGGCACCGGCACCGAAGCCTGCCGGGCCCTTGCCCTTGACCAGCAGGGTCTTCAGTTCGGACATGGTGACGATGCCCAGACGGGCGGCATGCCACTCCGGCGTACCCTGTTCCAGTGTCAGGATCTGCATGACGCTCTCCTTCTCGATGACACGGCATACACGGCGAGGGGGCTGTCCCCTCGCTGGCCGGTCAATGACGTTGTTGGATCAGTGGTGTTGACGATCGGGCCTGGCGCGCTTCTGCAGGGAGGCCCGCAGCTTGTCGAAATCACTGCGCGGTACCTGTTCGGCCTCGCCGTACTTGCCGACGAACCATTCCTGCGTGGCCGCGGGACAGACAGTGATCAGCTGCCTGAGCTGCCCCGCCTGGAAGGACGTGACCAGCTTCACCGGGGCGGCGGCCTGGCCGTTGTCGTCCTGGCCGCGGGTGGTGATGTTGAGCAGGGCGCAGAGCACGTAGCGCTTGCCGTAGCTGGTCGAGGAGCCGAAGGCCTGCACGGCGTTCTTGCTGCCGCTGGTATCGGCCGGCAGCAGCATGCTGGTCTCCTCGCGGTGGCCGTCCTGGTGCATCAGCACCCCGGTGACCTGGATGCCGCGTTCCTGGGTCTGGATCCGGAAGCTCACCGCGAAGCCGTGCTTCTGCATGATCGGGCGCACGGTGTCGACGATGTCCTCCAGGGTGGCGTAGGCGCCGTTGTTGCCCTGGCCGCGCTCGGCAATGCTCGGCAACTCGGTCTGCATGGCCGCCATGGCGGCGCTGTAGGCCATCAGTGCCTGGCGATCGAGGACGCGCTCCTGCATCTGCAGCAGGCGCTCCATCTTGTCGATGTCGACCTCGGGGTTGAGGGCGGCCCGTTCGATCACCTGGATGATCGCGGTACTGTCCTGAAGGGACTGGGTGACCGGTGTCTTGCCATTGGCATCGGGTTGGATGGGAATGGCCATGGGGATCTCCTTACTGGTAGCGGTTGATGACGTCCTGGAGCTGGTCGGCGGGGACCGGCTCCAGCGACACGACCACGCGATACAGCTGGCCCTTGGCCAGCACGTGGGTCTGGGCCTCGTACTCCCTGGCCTCCAGTAGCTGACGGGTCAGCTGGGTCAGGGCGCGGCAGATCTCGAATGTCATGGGCGGTTGCATCGGCACCTCCAGAAACAAAAACGCCCGGCCGTGGTGGGCCGGGCGCTATGCCGTGGTGTGGGAACGTGGATTAAGACGGTGAGAGGGAAAGCGATCCGTGACACAAGGCGCCCTGATGATCAGCTCACCAGCGCCATGGCCGATTCCAGGGCCTTGTCCTTGAGACTGGCCCCTTGGCCGAACCAGGCGGAGTCCATGCGGTAGTCGTTGCTGCGTGCCCGCTTCTCATGGTCGACGTACTCGGTCACCGCATTGAGCAGGCCCCATGCCGTGTCCCTGGCGGTACACAGCTGGGAACCAAGTCCCTCTCCCTGGTAGAGAGCCTGTACCCGATTCAGGGCGCGGACGTTTGGCAAGCCGGAGGGATCCTCCAGCGGTGCCTCGGCATTGCAGATCACCGACTGGAAGTAGGCCTGGGCCTCGGAACGGGTGACCCGGCGTTCGGCCAGGGTCTTCATGCGGTACATGAAGTCGTCCCACTGCGCGACCGAGATGCCCAGCTGTTGCTTGACCAGTTGCGGGCGGAACTCGGTGCTGTGCGGCACCTTCACGCCCTGAGCCATATCGTCCACGGCGATAGTCAGGGTATTGTTGCACACCACCCGTACCGAGGTGGGCGTGGCCACCGTCGCCAATGAGCCATCACAGGAGGTGGCAAGCAGCAGGTAGGCGTTGACCTGGTCCTGCCCCTTCAAGGCGGTGCCCAGGCCGCTGCGGGCCAGCGCCCAGAACTTGCGCCCACCCTTGAGCACCCCGGCGGTCTCCAGCTCATAGCCGGCGTACTCGGTCAGATCCCGGTAGAACTCCAGCACCTCCTCCGGCTGCACCACCTTGTAACGCTGGGAGACCACCGACAGCGGGGCCCGGGTGTCCGAGCGGTAGAGCACCTTCTGCTCCGGGAAGGAGTGGATGCTGCCCAGGTGCCCCGTACCATCGGCGATGAAGCGCACCGGGGAGGCTTCGATGTGCCAGTCCATGCCGGTCTGCTGCCGCCACACCTCCAGGGGCTGATGGCGCGAGAGTTGTTGCCCCAGGCCATGCCAGGGGGTGTCGCCGACGTAGGCCATGTGTTCGATCTGATGTGCCATAAGAAACCTCCAAGACGAAAAAGCCGGCAAGTCGCCGGCAGAGGGGATGAAAGTGGGGTGACGGGATCAATCCAGTACCCGGAAGGCATGGCCGCATCCCAGGCAGAGCCAGGGCGTGCCTTCTCCGGGAGGAAACAGGTGCTGGACCATCTGATGGCCAGCGGCGGCCCCGGCGATACCGCTCGACGCAGCGGCCATCACTGCAACGGCGACTCGGCTGAGGGGAAAGTGAGCGGAGGAGGCCGGCAACCGGCCGGGCGAGGAGAGCGACGCATAGGCACCCTTTAGGGAGCCGGCCAACGCGCCGGTAGCCGTCCCCAACTTGCGGGCGGTCTCGAGGTTGATCACGCGCTGCGAGACACAGCGCGAGCAGGGTGGGGGCATGTCATGTGTCCTGTGTCGGTGGAAGAAGCCTGGGTAGGACTTGGGTCACAGGAGTGATATAGGTCTGAAAAAAATACAATCGTCGCTCATGGTGTGAGCGAGCGCCGAGCCTCTGTGGCTCGTCGTTATCTCATTAATAAAATGGAATTATTTTCTACTGTTTGGAATAGACGGAAAGCCGGGATCGGAACGCCGCAATGGCTCATGGAGAATGGGACACAACCCCCCTACTCCATCGGGCTGTTCCCCGTGTGACTGACGGTACCTAGTAGTATGCATACGCAGAACACCACAGGAATATCACCAGGGAGGAGGCCTACAAGCCGACGACCCATCCATCAAGGACAACAGGAGATACCCCGTAGGGGAAAGGCAACAGACGACAGTAAGAGGTCGCTAGAATAAGCAACCCTCTCAGAGACATATATCGACAGTGACACCAGCAATGGACCTTCCAGAGAACCAGGTGACCTGCCCCGTCAGTGACGCTGACTTCACTATTACAGCTTTAACATAGAGGAGTGACTGACACGTGGCGTGGGGCCGAAGGCCATGACCACGCGCGTGTCATATCCCACCAGAGCCTATCCCCTTCCTGCACGGGACGATGGCTACGCGTTGTGACGCGCCATCGCCTTGGAGTGGGCTAACCCTTCACCTCTTTCACGATGACACCGCCCCGTAAAGGACACGGCCTCAGTGCCGTGGGTATCCGCGTGGGTGTTTACCAGGAGACAGATACCATGAAACTCAAGCCAACCGTCGGCCAGCGCTTGCGCAAACGCCACTGGGACAATCCCCATCTACGCCTGTGGTTTGATGCGTATTACCACGACATGCGGGTCCAGACCTCACGAGGACCCTTGATCGAAAATTACCTGTATACCCTCCTCCGCGTGATGAACCAGGCACGCCGTGCCAATAGCCGAACCTACGCGATCCGCATCGATCTGCGCTTCCCCGAGGCCATGCCGGTCAGTTCCCTGCTGGCCAGTAATGCCGCGATGAACAAATTCTTTACGAGACTGGGCTGGGAACTCGACCTGATCAAGATCAAGTACCCACATGACATGCGCTACGTCTGGGTTCGGGAGCAGGACACCAGCGACAAGCCCCATTACCACGTTCTGCTGCTGTTCAACGGCAATGCCCTGCAAAGCCTGGGGCCGTTGAGTGCCTACGCTGAGAAGAGCGCTACCGAGGCGTATGCAGGGGACATCCTCTACCACCGACTCGTGCGCGCCTGGGAAGGGGTCATTGGCTTGCCAGCGGAACAGATGGGGGGACTGGTCAACGTCTCCAAGGATAAGTTCACCAAAGAGCTCATCACCTTCCACTTCCATCGTGACGACCAGGACTCGTTCGAGCAGCTCTTCTACGCGGCGAGCTACATGTGTAAGGCGCACACCAAACCCATCGCTCAAGGGATGCATTGCTGCGATGGGAGTCGCCGCTAGCCCCTCCTCCGCGTCAAGGGCTACCGCGGGGCCCGCGAGCCAAGGACTGCTGGAGGAAGAAGGGGGCAGGTAGTGGCGACCGCCTATTCCCCTTTAGGCTGCCCCAGGGGCTGACTGAGGATCTGTCGAAACACACCTCTGAACCGCTTTCGAGACAGCGAGCCGGTGAGTTGTGTGTCCATCACTCCACCGCGATGACGCGGCGACCTTCGCGGAGGTGTTCTATGCCGCAAGCTACCTGTGCAAGGCCTATTCCAAACACATCGCCTCGGGCTATCACTGTTTTGGTGGCAGTCGGCGGTAGCGAGTGGCGCCAGAGTCGGTACCCTCTTTGCCATGATGCTGCGCATGACCTCCAGGAGGACCCGACATGCCGGACACCCAAGCGCTGGCTTGCTGACGGCGGCGTAGCCACACGGCGAAATCGCTTGTTACCGGGTCCAGGGTGGCCGGTAACCCAATGGGTGAGGTTGCGTCCTCCCGACTCTTGGCAAATCCATACAGCCGCCAGGCGGCCTGACGATCTCGATTGTCGGGGATCAGACAAAAATCGAGCGACGTCACATCAACCGCATCATGCGAAGCGTTGGCGAGTTCGAGCAAGTCTTGGAGCTGTACGGCCAAGTGACGGGCAAGGGGATAGAAGAGGGTCACTTGGGGCGGTAGCGCATCAGCATCGCCACCCAGTGACGAGGCATCTTGGGGCCAACGTGGGAAATCATCGACGATGGCCTTGACCACATCGGGGTGACGCACCGCCACATCATCGATGTTCGACGCATCACTCCCCTCGCTCCGGGCCAGCAGCTGCAGGGCATAGGCCTGCAGGCGGCACTGCAACCAGTGGGCTAACGCCTCATCATAGTGTTCCGCCAACCATGCCCCCTGTGCACCGACGCGAAACCCGGCCGGCAGCAGCCACCTCGCATCATCGAAAACGGCCTCGTCACCGTCGGACAGCCCGTGTGGCCCCACGCCACCAGAGGACCTGCTTTCCAGCATCGCCACGACAAATAGCGCCTCTGCCAGGCCGTTGATCTCGGTCATCGGCGGTAATGGCGCGCCCTTGGTACGCGGGGTCCAGATCAGCAGATCCACGCACAGTCGGTCACGCCGACCGAACGCGGGATGAGAGAGGTTCAGCGTGAACAGCGATGTCCGTCGACCGCCCAGGCCCATACGCCCAGGCTGGTAATGGCCTAACAGCCCCAGCCGCTTTAATTTGCTCAGTTGACTGTGCAGCCGACTGCGCCCCATCCCGGTCAGAGATTTCAACTCCGAGAAGCCCAAACCAATGACCTGTCCGGCACTGTCGGCGTGAGCGAGCAGCACCATTACCAGCCACCGATTAGCCGAGGTAAGCTGATATTTGCGTGCATGGCCTTTACGAAGGTTCGGTGGCAACGGCGATAGCAAGACCGACCCGTCACCTCCCCCATTGTCACTTCCGTCCATCGGCAATTCGCTATCGGATAGCGTCTCCAAGGCTCGTCGCTTCGAGCCCCCGTCGATCGGTGTCATCTTCACCGCTGTGGTGACGTCATCCACCGCCTTGTCCCCCGACGCTTCCCAACCGCTGACGGACTCGATGCAGTCTGCCAGCGGCACGCTGGGCTGCGGAAGTGCGGCAAGCTTAGCCACCAGCGATGGTGCCACACGATACGTCTCGCAGGATCGTCCGCGTCCCTTGTTGGGAGCCGGGGTCGCCTCTATCCACCCCGACGCCTTGAGCGACCGGAGCGTTGCCTGCCCTTGGCTATCAGGCACCTGCAGTCTGTCCGGCAGCGTGCGTAACGAACAGGTCACGGGGCGATCAAGGCCGATATGGCGCGACCATTGCCACAGCCACCAGCGCGTTTCTGGCGATAGCGATACCCCGCCCAGCCACAGTAAAGAATGCGTCATCCGGTTGCCTCACCCCTTGATGCCACGGGTCAGTGAAGTAATTTTGTTCCCATAATAAACCGTTTTATATGGAATACAAAATAATATTGTGACATTGTCACGTGACTAAGTCACGATAGCTAGTCACAAAAATCATGAGGCGGATTGAGCCCGGTCGATGCCACCTCTATACTCGGTGCCGTAGCACGGAGCATTAAACGACACGACCTGCGCCGAGACGCCCTGCCATAGAGTGCAAGACATCGCCATGCCTCGACCGCCACATGTATGGATCGACCCCCAAAACCCTGCTCAGCTGGAGTGGATCATGGGCTATCTTGGTCGTCACCAACCTGACTTCACTGTGCCCGTTGACCTCTACTCACCACACCCGCTGCCGGATGTCAGCGCATTGATCGCGGCTCTCGAAGCACGCATGGGCGACCCACTCTTTCGCGAGCGCTATCGCAAGATGCAGACCGCCTGGCGGAAGGAAAAGTCGCGGCAACACCCCTATCGGAGGACGGTGACCTATCATCTTCCCAACAAGGTGCTATACCTCCTGGACAAGCTGGCAAGAAAGCGAGGGGATACCAAGGTCGGGGTGCTGGGGGAGGTCATTCAGGATGCCTGGTACCAGCATGACCGGGCGGCGAAACAGCTGAAGAAAACCAGCGCCACCTACAAAGCCCGCTTGAAGGATCAGCGCATCAAGTACCAGCAAGCCGAGCGGGTATATCGAGACACCATTGACGCTCTGCTCGAAGCTCTGGCGGAGAACTTGGATCATCGATGCTGTCTGGAGGCACTGGCTAGCGAGTACGACAACGCGACGCTGGAGGAGGCCGGCAAGGCCGCCTACCGGTCGCTGCTCCAGGCACGCCTGTCGGCGCTGGAGACGCCGCTGCGCGATGTCAAGATGCTGCGCCTTAAGACAGGATCACTGGCTCACCGTCTATCAGAGAGGGCCCAAGCACGCGACATAGCAGCACCCTTTGAGTGACCACATTGTGAGCTGTGGTATAGCTTTTGGAGAGCCTTCTTGGGGTACAACTCCTCATCAAAGCTGCGACACAATCGAGAAAAGGCCGGTGAATTACTTCACCGACCCACCACAATCGGAGCCTAATCAGGCATGGCCAATAAGGATAGGCCCGCTCGGCCTGCCCTCTGGAACAGGGTCCAAAGGAACCACATGGTAAGCCATGACTTTTGAATAGGCCTTGAAAGCTCCACCGCAACACTCTGACTGGAAGCCCAGCTCCCCATTCATTTTATTCTGGCTCAGCTTATCCATGACCCACGTCAAGTCGCCCAAGGGCTTTTCGCAGTAGTGACACTCCACCATGTACGCACTCCTTCAATAAAAAAATGTCTTTATGAGAAGACTACGATTATAGCAAAGAACCTACTGCTCTGCAGCAACCTCACATCCTTAATGTCGTACCGACTCAAAGCCTCTGTTTCGAATGGCTGTGAGGCGTGGGACTCGCAGACAAACACGGAAGGGGTTAGAAAGAAGTCAGCTTTAGAAAACTGACTTCTTTATTCAAACTCTATGCAGAGATCGCACCCCTATTCACCATCAACAAAATCAAGATTCAACCAAACCCTTCGTGTTTTATGCGGCTCAGAGAGCTCCTTTTCCGCACTCTCATTGAAAGCCTTTCTGAACCTTGGCTCCTTCCAAATAATCGGCTGAATCTTCTCAAAAACCTGATCTTCATTCATCGAGATATCCAAAGAAAAGCTCTTGCAAATGGCCGCAACATCTTTTGCAACCTCCTGTGAAGCTAGGACATGGTTACGCCAACCACCTGGAGGTCGAAGCCGGTCAAGGGATGACTCAATCAGGCTGCGCAACAACACCTCTCTCTCTTCTTTTTTCTCGGCCTTTACCTGATTTCCATATTGAGACTGCAAACTCTTGTCGCGGACCGCTTTCAGCAAGCGCCACGCTGTCGCGTGCTGCTGAGCGCAGGCAAATGAGTCAAGCATTTCTTCGCCAACTTTCATGAGCATCCCGGGCTGCGACGCCTCGGAAAAATAGCCTTTTATCTTCTGCATGTGATACTCGAAAAGGATACGAACATACACCGCCTGTCGCAATGCAATGTCAAAGTGTTCGTCAATTCGCTCATCAATCATACTCTCCTTACTGACCGGCCGTATAATCACCGACCAGTCCTTTCTTGGGTCGACTTCACCAGTCGCGATTTTCTCAATCGTGCTGACGACTTGCTCCTCCATATCCACTGCGTCGACCTTACTTTTCGGCAGTTCGTGCAAAAGAGAGTCGGCAAGGTCACCGGCTTTATCAAAGATCATCTGCCAAGGGTCTGTAGTCGTCACGTCAATCATGCCTCCCTGCTCAATCCAGTGACCCTTATATAGCACCCGCTTCTGGCTGCGGCCACCCTGACCCACCCCTAATCACATTCGCGAATCGACGTCAATGTCGATCCCTAAAATTCCGAGAAGTTTAAGGAGTGGCGATTCGCAGGCGACGGAGGGTCACCAAGATTGGGCCATCAAGACAGCGAATTAGGGAAACTGCCATGGCAGGAGCACTACTACGCCCCGATCAGGTCGCTGAACGGCTGGGCATGAGCCTCAGTTGGGTCTATGTCAACAAGCACAAGATCGGGTTCGTCCAGTTCGGCACCGCAGTGCGCTTTGAGCAGATCGCAGTGGAGAGGTACGCTGAGAACTGCAAGCGCGGCCCTCAGCCTGAGGAACGCGACACATGGGAATCACAGTCAGATACAGGGAAAAGAGGAACCGGTGGGTGGTCACGGAAACGTACCACGGTCACCGACATCAACGAACGTTTGAAGGGGATAGAGAGGGGGAGCGGCAGGCGCGGGAATACGCAGCGAAGCGCCAAGCCGAACTGAACGAAGCGGCTTTCCAGGGTGAGGCGATGGGACGCCAGCCGCGGCGCACCTTCATTGAGGGGCTCGAGCGATGGATCGACGAATACGACGTGGCCAGCCAGGTGAAGGCCATCCGACCGGTGGCCCACTACATGGGCGACCGGGTGCTGCTCGGAATGGAAAGCGTCGACAAGGCTCGCGAGATGGCCAGAGACCTTCGCAAGCAGGGGCGAGCACAGAGCACCATCAACAACCATCTGCAGGTGGTAAAGCGGGTACTGAACCTTGCCTACCGAGAATGGGGGTGGCTGGACCGCCCCTTGGGCGACAAGATCCGCAAGAAGATGCCGAAGAACGAACGGCATGTGTACCTGACCATCGAGCAGGTGGGTCAGCTGCTGCAAACCATCCCCGATCACTCGATTGTCGAGAAACGCGTGATCGCCCTGGCAGCACTGACCGGGCTACGCCAGGGCGAGCTGCTCAGCCTCGCTGCCTCGAACGTCCACGGTGGTCGCATCCTGCTGCGGCCAGACCAGACCAAGAGCGGCAAGGCCCGGGTGGTGCCAGTACCGGAAGATGCAAGGCCCTGGCTGGACGAGCTGCCCTTCGCTACCACCTATCATCGGCTGCGAACGGTGTGGGAGCATGCTCGCCAGGCCGTGGGGCGACCCGATCTGCGCTTTCACGACCTACGCCACAGCTACGCCAGCATGCTGGCCCAGGCCGGCGAGAGCATGACCACGGTGCGCGATCTGCTAGGGCATTCCAGCCTGATCGTCACCAGCCGCTACTCCCACATGTTCGATGCGGGGTTGGACGATATTGGCTCACGCCTGCCGAGCTTGAGCGCGGCCTTCTGCGACCAAACTGCGACCAAGCACTAGAAAAAGGGAGGGCAGAAACGCAAACAGTCGCCCGTAAGCGACTGTTTTTGAAGTGGTACCGGCGGTCGGACTCGAACCGACAAGGGCTTGCACCCGGCGGATTTTGAATCCGCTGCGTCTACCAATTCCGCCACGCCGGCAACGCGAGGGGCATTATACGTGGGCGCCGGGGCAGGTCAATCGGCCGGCTGACTTCATCGCGTCGAGACGGTATCCTAGCGGGCTTTGCGCGGCTCCCCGCGAGTCGCCCTCGACGCCCCTCATCCGGACCGAAACGTCTCATGCAGCGTGCCGACTTTCACTACGAGCTTCCCGAGGCGCTGATCGCGCGCTATCCCTCAGAACAGCGCAGCGACTGCCGCCTGCTGTGCGTCGATGGCGAGAGCGGATCCCTCGCCCACCGCCGCTTCCCCGACCTGGTCGAGCTGCTCGAGCCCGGCGACCTGCTGGTGTTCAACGACACCCGGGTGATTCCCGCGCGCCTGCACGGCCACAAGGCCAGCGGCGGCAAGGTGGAGATGCTGCTCGAGCGCCCGCTGGATGCCCACCGCGGCCTGGCGCACCTGCGTTCGAGCAAGTCACCGAAGCCCGGCACCGAAATCATCTTCGAGGGCGATATCCGCGCCGTGGTGGAGGGCCGCCAGGACGCGCTGTTCGAGCTGCGCTTTTTAGGCGAGACGCCGCTGATCGCGCTGCTCGAGGCCCACGGCCACATGCCGCTGCCACCCTACATCACCCGCGAGGACGAGCTGGCCGACCGCGAGCGCTACCAGACCGTCTATGCGCGGCGCGACGGCGCGGTGGCCGCGCCCACCGCCGGCCTGCACTTCGACGAGCCGCTGCTGGCGGCCCTGGCCGAGAAGGGCGTGGAGAGCGCCTATGTCACGCTGCACGTGGGCGCCGGCACCTTCCAGCCGGTGCGCGCCGACGACATTCGCGATCACCACATGCACAGCGAGTGGATCGAGGTGAGCGAGACGGCCTGCGAGCAGGTGCGCCGCGCCCGCGCCGCGGGTCGCCGGGTGATCGCGGTGGGCACCACCAGCGTGCGCTGCCTGGAATCGGCCTGCCTGAAGAGTGTTGACGGTGAGATCGCGCCCTACAGCGGCGAGACCGACATCTTCATCTACCCCGGCTATGAATGGCGCGTGGTCGACGCCCTGGTGACCAACTTCCACCTGCCGGAATCGACCCTGCTGATGCTGGTGTCGTCCTTCGCCGGCTATGACACGACGATGGCGGCCTACCGGGAGGCGGTGGCAGAAGGCTACGCCTTCTTCAGCTACGGCGATGCCATGTTCCTCGAGCGCGCGCGCTGAGCCACACGCCCTCGCCCGATCGCCCTTTTTTGGACCGCCCTGACACCCGGGTCCCGCGTGCCGCCGGCACGGGGCCCTTCGAGGCAAGCGAGACTCCCCATGCGTAAAGAAAGCTTCATGACATTCGAGCGCCTGGCCAGCGACGGTCGGGCCCGGCGCGGCCGCCTGACCTTCCCGCGGGGCACGGTGGAAACCCCGGCCTTCATGCCGGTGGGCACCTACGGCACCGTCAAGGGCATGACGCCCGAGTCGGTCAAGGAGATCGGCGCCGAGATCATCCTCGGCAACACCTTCCACCTCTGGCTGCGCCCCGGCACCGAGGTGATCGAGGCCCACGGCGACCTGCACGACTTCGCCCAGTGGGACAAGCCCATCCTCACCGACTCCGGCGGCTTCCAGGTGTTCTCGCTGGGCGCCATGCGCAAGATCACCGAGCAGGGCGTGCACTTCCGCTCGCCGGTGGACGGCGCCAAGGTGTTCATGGGCCCCGAGGAGTCCATGGCCGTGCAGCGCTCGCTGGGCTCCGACGTGGTGATGATCTTCGACGAGTGCACGCCCTACCCCGCCACCGAGAAGGAAGCCGAGCTCTCCATGCAGCGCTCGCTGCGCTGGGCGAAGCGCTCTCGCGAGGCCCATGGCGACTCGCCCTCGGCGCTGTTCGGCATCATCCAGGGCGGCATGTACCCGGAGCTTCGCGAGGCCTCGCTCAAGGGCCTTTTAGAGATCGGCTTCGATGGCCTGGCCATCGGCGGCCTCTCCGTCGGCGAGCCCAAGGAGGAGATGATCAAGGTGCTCGACTACCTGCCGACCTGGATGCCGGAGGACACCCCGCGCTACCTGATGGGCGTGGGCAAGCCCGAGGACCTGGTGGAGGGCGTACGCCGTGGCGTCGACATGTTCGACTGCGTGATGCCCACCCGCAACGCGCGTAACGGCCATCTCTTCACCGCCGAGGGCACGGTCAAGATCCGCAACGCCAAGCATCGCTATGACACCGGGCCGCTGGAAGAAGGCTGCGACTGCTACACCTGCCAGAACTTCTCGCGCAGCTACCTGCACCACCTCGATCGCTGCGGTGAAATGCTCGGTTCGATGCTCAATACCATCCACAACCTGCGCCACTATCAGCGCCTGATGGCCGGTTTGCGCGGTGCCATCGAAGCGGGTACATTGGCGAACTTCGTGGAAGGCTTCTATACGCAGCGCGGCCTGCCGGTTCCTCCCGCACCGAATTGACCCATGACCGGCCCGCCGGCCGGTCATTCATGCCTCTATTCATCACTCAGGAGATCGTCATACATGCTGGACTTCTTCATTTCCCCGGCCATGGCCCAGGACGCGGCCGCCCCCGGTGGGGGCATCGCCCAGATCGTCATGCTGGTCGGCTTCGTGGCCATCTTCTACTTTCTGCTGTGGCGTCCCCAGGCTAAGCGTGCCAAGCAGCACAAGCAGCTGATCGGCAACCTCTCCAAGGGTGACGAGATCGTCATCGGCGGCGGCATGCTGGGCCGCATCACCAAGGTGAGCGACGAAAGCGAGTTCCTGAGCATGGAAATCGCCGACGGCACCGAGGTCAACGTGCAGAAGAATGCCGTGGCCAACGTCCTGCCCAAGGGCACCATCAAGTCCATCTGACCCGGGCGCCCTTCGCCCCCGTCGCCGGCCACCCCCGGCCGTGACGGGGGCCGCCCTGCGGCCGGTGCGGCAGGAGCCGCGCGACCGGCTCCCTCCTTCATTGCCCGCCCGGCCCGCCTCGTCAGCCTCCAACGTCCGCAACCTGAGGACAGGGCCCCATGCTCAACCGTTACCCCCTGTGGAAGTATCTGCTGATACTCATCGTCCTCCTCGCCGGCCTGGTCTACTCCCTTCCCAACCTCTTCCCCGAGGATCCGGCAGTCCAGATCAGCAGCGAGCGGGGCGACGCCACCATCGATGAGCGCCAGCTCGAGCGCATCCGCGACGACCTCGACGAGGCCGGCATCGAGATCACCGAGGCCGAGCGCGACGCCAATCGCGTGCTGATCCGCCTCGACAACGCCGACGACCAGATCAGGGCCCGCGACCGCATCGCCGAGATGCTCGGCAACGACTACGTGGTGGCGCTGAACCTGGCCGAATCGACCCCTGAATGGCTGCAGTCGCTCTCCGCCTCGCCCATGACCCTGGGCCTCGATCTGCGCGGCGGCGTGCACTTCCTGCTCGAGGTCGACATGGACGCCGCCCTGGAGCAGCGCCTGGAGGTCAACGCCAGCGCCATGCGCGAGCAGCTGCGCGAAGAGCGGATCCGCTACCGCGACACCCAGATCGAGGGGCGCACCGTCTCCATGGCCTTCGCCAACGCGGAGGATCGTGACGAGGCGCGCGGCCTGATCGGCCGGGAGTTCCCCGAGTTCAGCTACTCGAGCGAGGGAGACGATCGCGGCGCGCGCCTGGTGATGACCATGAACGACCAGGCCGTGGACGAGCTCCAGGACTACGCCATCAACCAGAACCTCACCACCCTGCGCAACCGGGTGAATGAGCTGGGCGTGGCCGAACCGCTGGTGCAGCGCCAGGGGCCGGACCGCATCGTGGTGGAGCTGCCCGGCGTGCAGGACACCGTGGCCGCCAAGCGCATCGTCGGCGCCACCGCCAACCTCGAGTTCCGCCTCGAGGCGCGCCCGGACACCCCGGACAACGAGACCGAGTCCTTCCCGTTCCGCAACAGTGAGGGCCGCCGCGCCGACCTGATGCGCGACGTGATCATCACCGGGGACAGCGTTTCCAACGCCAACCACAGCTTCGACGAGAACGGTCGCCCGCAGGTCAATATCGACCTCGACGGCACTGGCGGCACGCTGATGAACCGCGCCACCCGCACCAACATCGGCCGCAACATGGCGGTGCTGTTCATCGAGCACAAGACCCGCGAGACCACCCGCATGGTCGACGGCGAGGAGGTCGTGGAGCGCACGCCCTACACCGAGCGCGGCATCATCAGCCTGGCCACCATCCAGAGCGCGCTGGGCAACAGCTTCCGCATCACCGGGCTCGACTCGCCCACCGAGGCGGCCGAGCTGGCCCTGCTGCTGCGTTCCGGCTCGCTGGCCGCGCCGATCTACTTCGCCCAGGAACGCACCATCGGGCCGAGCCTCGGCGCCGAGAACATCGAGCGCGGCGTGCTCTCGGTGCAGATCGGCCTGCTCTTGGTGGTGCTCTTCATGCTGGCGCGCTACAAGGTCTTCGGGGTCTTCGCCAACGTCGCCCTGGCGCTCAACCTGACCCTGCTGGTGGCCGCCATGTCGCTGCTCGGGGCTACCCTGACACTGCCCGGCATCGCCGGCATCGTGCTGACCCTGGGCATGGCGGTGGACGCCAACGTGCTGATCTTCGAGCGCATCCGTGAGGAACTGCGCACGGGACTCTCGGTGCAGCAGGCGATCCACGCCGGCTACCAGCGAGCCTTCACCTCGATCGTCGATGCCAACATCACCACCCTGCTGGTGGCGCTGATCCTGTTCTCGATCGGCACCGGGCCGGTCAAGGGCTTCGCCGTGACGCTCTCGCTGGGCATCCTGACCTCGCTGTTCACCGCCCTGATGGTGACCCGCGCGATGGTCAACCTGTGCTACGGCGGCAAGCCCATCAAGAAGCTCTGGATTTAAGAGGTGCCTATGAAATCCCTGACACAACGACAGTTCGACTTCATGGGCAAGCGTCGGATCGCCTTCGGGGTCTCGGTGGCGATGCTGCTGGCCGCGGTGGTCGCGATGCTGACGCTAGGCCTCAACCTGGGCCTCGACTTCACCGGCGGCACCCTGGTCGAGGTGCGCTTCTCAAGCGCGCCGGCGCTGGAAACCGTGCGCCAGGCGCTCGAGGGCGCAGGTTTCCAGGACGTCGCGGTGCAGACCTTCGGCGCCTCCACCGAGGTGCTGATCCGCCTGCAGCAGGCCTTCGAGGCCGGCGTCGGCGACCAGATCGTGACCCTGCTGCAGGACTCGGGCCATGACGTCTCGCTGGTACGCGCCGAGTTCGTCGGCGCCCAGGTGGGCGATCAGCTGCGCGACCAGAGCGGCATGGGCATGCTGGTGGCGCTGGGCATCGTGATGCTCTACGTCGCGGCGCGCTTCCAGTACAAGTTCGCCCTCGGCGCCCTGCTGGCACTGCTCCACGACGTGATCATCGTGATCGGCGCCTTCGCGCTGTTCGGCTTCGAGTTCGACCTCACGGTACTGGCGGCGGTGCTGGCGGTGATCGGCTACTCGCTCAACGACACCATCGTGGTCTATGACCGCATCCGCGAGAACATCCGCAAGTCGCAGATCGATGACATGCCGACCATCTTCAACGAGTCCATCAACCAGACCCTGTCGCGCACCCTGGCGACCTCGGGCACTACCCTGCTGGTGCTGCTGGCGCTGGTGATCCTCGGCGGCGACATGATCCACTACTTCGCGGTGGCGCTGATCCTCGGCGTGGTGGTCGGCACCTTCTCCTCCATCTACGTCTCCGCGGCCCTGCTGCTGCCGCTGAAGCTCTCGCGCGAGGATCTGATCCCGGCGAAGAAGGAGGACCCGGAGGCCGAAGAGCTGCCCTGACGGCGGCCCTTCTCGCGCCCACCAAAAAGCCACCCCGAGGGGTGGCTTTTTTTCGGTGCAAGGTGAGGCAAGCGCCTCGAATCACGCCTCGGCGGGTGCCGTCTCCCGGGCCCGGCGCACCGCCGCGGAAAGCGAGCGGGTCAGCTCGAGCACGCTGCGCGAGGCCTCGGCGGGGCTCTCGGCCCGGGCGACGCTGTCGGTCAGCGCCGAGCCCACCACCACCGCATCGGCGAAGCGGGCGATGCGCTCGGCCTGCTCCGGGGTGCGGATGCCGAAGCCGACGCCGATCGGCAGCGCGGTGCGCGCGCGGATGGCCTCGACTTCCTGCGCCACGCGCTCGGCGGACGGCGCGGCGGCGCCGGTCACGCCGGTGCTTGAGACGTAGTAGAGGAAGCCCGAGGTGTTCTCAAGCACCAGCGGCAGGCGCTGCGCGTCGGTGGTCGGCGTCGCCAGGCGAATGAAGTCGAGGCCGTGGGCCCGGGTCGGCAGGCACAGCTCCGCATCGTGCTCAGGCGGCAGGTCGACCACGATCAGCCCGTCCACGCCGGCATCAAAGGCCTCGGTCAGGAAGGCCTCGACGCCCATGCAGTAGATGGGGTTGTAGTAGCCCATCAGCACCACCGGCGTCGCGTCATCGCGCTCGCGCAGCGCCCGCACCATGGCAAGCGTCTTGCGCATGTCCTGCCCCCCCTTGAGGGCACGCAGCGTGGAGGCCTGGATGGACGGACCGTCCGCCATGGGGTCTGTGAACGGCATGCCCAGCTCGATCACGTCGGCGCCCGCCTCGGGCAGGGCCAGCAGGGTCTCGAGGCTGGTGGCGTAGTCGGGATCGCCGGCGCTGATGAAGGTGACGAGGCCGGCGCGATCGGCGGCCTTGAGTTCATTGAAGCGACGTGCAATACGGTCGTGGCGTTGGGTCATCGCCTCTCTCCTCATTCTGCCGGGGCGTCGTCGGCCAGCTCGTCGGCCAGGTGTTCGGTGACGGTGGCCATGTCCTTGTCGCCCCGTCCGCTCAGGTTCAGCACCATCAGATGGTCCGCCGGCAGCGTCGGCGCCAGCTTGATCGCATGGGCGATGGCGTGGGCGGTCTCCAGGGCCGGGATGATGCCCTCCAGACGGCACAGCGCCTTGAAGGCGTCCAGCGCCTCATCATCGGTCACCGCGACGTACTCGGCGCGACCGGTCTCGTGCAACCAGGCGTGCTCGGGGCCGATGCCCGGGTAGTCGAGCCCCGCCGAGATGGAGTGCGCGTCGGTGATCTGACCCGCGGCGGACTGCAGCAGGAAGGTCCGGTTGCCGTGCAGCACGCCGGGGCTGCCGCCCTGCAGGCTGGCGGCGTGCTTGCCGGTGTCCAGTCCCTCGCCGGCGGCCTCCACGCCGATCAGGCGCACGCCCTCGTCCTCGAGGAACGGATGGAACAGCCCCATGGCGTTGGAGCCGCCGCCGATGCAGGCCACCAGGGAGTCCGGCAGCCGGCCTTCCTTCTCGGGCATCTGCTCGCGCACCTCGCGGCCGATCACCGACTGGAAGTCGCGCACCATGGCCGGATAGGGATGGGGACCGGCCACGGTGCCGATGATGTAAAAGGTGTCCGCCACGTTGGTCACCCAGTCGCGCAGGGCATCGTTCATCGCGTCCTTCAGGGTGCCGGTGCCGCTGGTCACCGGGATCACCTTGGCGCCCAGCAGCTTCATGCGCTGCACGTTGACCAGTTGGCGGTCGATGTCGGTGCTGCCCATGTAGATGATGCATTCCAGGCCGAAGCGGGCAGCCACGGTGGCGGTGGCCACGCCGTGCATGCCGGCCCCGGTCTCGGCGATGATGCGCTTCTTGCCCATGCGCCGGGCGAGCAGCACCTGACCGATGCAGTTGTTGATCTTGTGCGCGCCGGTATGCATCAGGTCTTCACGCTTGAGGTAGATGCGGGCGCCACCCAGCTGCTCGGTCAGCCGCTCGGCGAAATAGAGCGGGCTCGCTCGCCCGATATAGTCGCGGTGCAGTGCCTCCAGCTCGGCGTGGAAATCGGGATCCTGCTTCGCCGACGCGTAGGCCGCCTGAAGCTCGAGGATCAGCGGCATCAGGGTTTCGGCGACGAAGCGGCCACCGAAGCGACCGAAGAAACCGTTGGCATCGGGGGCGAGTTCGGCGGTCGGGTGCGGCAGACCCATGGTGACGACTCCTGACTGGTGAGGTTGGCCATCACGATAAAGCGCGCCGCGGCCCTGTGATAAGCGATCATTGCGCGCTAATCTGTGAGAAAAGCTGACATGTCAGGAGCCCGCCTTGAGTGATCGACTGCCCTCGCTGAACGCCCTGCGCGCCTTCGACGAGACGGCCCGCACGCTGAGCGTCACCCGCGCTGCCGAGGCCCTCCATGTGACCCACGGCGCAGTCAGCCGCCAGCTCAAGCAGCTCGAGGCGCAGCTCGGGGTGACGCTGTTCCGGCGCCAGGGCCGCGGGCTAGCGCTGACCCAGGAGGGCGAGCTGCTGCGTGCCTCGACCTCACAGGCCTTCGAGCGGCTCGGCCAGGCCTGCAGCCAGCTGCGCCGGCGCGCCTCACAGGCGCCGCTGGTGCTCGGCTGCCCCGGCAGCTTCCTCGCCCGCTGGTTCATCCCCCGGCTGGACCGCCTGAAGGCGCAGTGCCCGGAACTGAACCTGCACCTCACCGCCGACGAGGAGGTGGCCGGCCGGCTCGGCACCGACGTGGACGCCGTGCTGCGCTTCGCCGAGCCGCCCTGGCCCGACGACGTGCAAGTGGTCGAGCTGGCGCCGGAGCGCATGGGGCCGGTGCTGGCGCCGCAACGTCTAGACCTGCCCGATCCCGCGGCCTGTGAGCTGACGACGCTGCCGATGCTGCATACCCAGTCGCGCCCCCAGGCCTGGTCGCAGTGGTTTGCGGCCAAGGGTCTGGATCCCGCCACGATGCGCCATGACCAGTCGTTCGAGCACCTTCACTACATGCTCGAGGCGGCCCTGGTGGGCCTGGGTGTGGCCATCGCGCCATCCTACCTGGTGGAGGAGGACCTGCGCACCGGGCGGCTGATCGCGCCCTGGGGCTTCATCGAGACGCCGGCCCGGCTCGGCCTGTGGCTGCCGCCGGGCCCGCCACGGAGGGACATCGAGAGGCTCACCGGGTGGCTGACACAGGAACTGGACCGCTCCTGCGCCTGACGCGCCGACAGCGAGTCGCCAGCAACGGGGACGGTTGCTCTTGTCACGATGGCGGCCCTTCTCACGATGGCGGCCCTTCTCACAACGCAAGACGCCCCCACGGCAGGGCCGTGGGGGCGTCTCGTCATTCGCCAAGGTCGTCGCTCAGAAGTGCGGCTTGAGCTGCTGCACCAGGGCCTTGTAGAGGCGCGGGCCGGCGGCCATCAGGCGCCCCTCGACCTCGACGCTGGGCTGGCCGTCGGGCGTACCCATCAGCGCGCCACTCTCCTTGAGCAGCAGCGAGCCGACGTGCAGGTCCTGCTCCTCGAGGCCCAGCACGAAGGCGGAATCCGCCCGACCGGCGGCCAGGTCGGCCATGTCGAGCAGGCCGCTGCCAGAGGCGCGCTGCTGCTCGACCTGCGGGCCGAGCTGCTGGACCAGGGTCAGGTAGGAGGGCAGATAGCGCGGACGCAGCCAGGTCTCGGGCAGGCTCATGGCGACGCGAGTGCCGGTCACGGCGGTGGGCTTGGTCACGCGCAGGCGCTTGCCGTTGAGCTGGGCACCGCGACCGCGGCTGGCCAGGTACTCGTCGTCGCTGAAGGGACAGATCACCACCGCGTGCTCCGGGCGGCCCTTGACGAGACACACCACCGACATGGCGAAGCCGGGAGCGGCAACGCTGAGATCGGAGTAGCCGTGGAAGGGTTCGATCTTCCAGAGGGTGTCGGCGCCTTCGCCCTCGCCGGCGCGATGGGGAGTGAAGCGCCCCTGGACGCCGTGTTGCGGATAGCCGCGGGCGAGCTGACGAACGATCAGCGTCTCGGCATTGCGGGCGGCGTCCTCGAGCAGGCGGTCGAGGCTGGGCTCTTGGTGGGAGTTCTCGATTCGCTCGCGGATGCGCAGGAATTGTTCGCCGGCACTGCGTGCGGCACGCAGGGCGAATTGGACCATCGGATGCATGATCGGGCCTTGGGGAGTCGGTGGTGTTAAAGAACGGAACGGCGCGAATCCTAGCAGAAGCGCATCGGATGCGCCATTCGTGGCGACCGGCCGCCATGCTAGAATCGCCGTTCCCCGTTTTTCCCAGGATCCACAGGCCCCCACCATGCTCGAGCGCATCCGCATCGTCCTGATCGGCACCAGCCACCCCGGCAACAT
Source organism: Halomonas saccharevitans (assembly GCF_900116405.1). Classification (GTDB taxonomy): domain Bacteria; phylum Pseudomonadota; class Gammaproteobacteria; order Pseudomonadales; family Halomonadaceae; genus Halomonas; species Halomonas saccharevitans. Next base: position 39,451 of record NZ_FPAQ01000021.1, read on the forward strand.
CGGCGGCACCGCCCGCGCCATGCACAACATGGGGCTTGGCGACCTGGCCCTGGTGGCGCCGCGCTGCGAGCCGCTCACCGCCGACACCGTCTCGCGCGCCTCGGGCGCCGACCATATCGTCCACGCGGCGCGCACGGTCGAGAGCCTCGAGCAGGCGGTCTCCGATTGCACCCTGGTGGTCGGCGCCAGTGCCCGCTCGCGCACCCTGCCCTGGCCGATGACCACGCCCCGGGCCCTGGGCGAGCGGCTGCCCGCGGAGCTCGCCGACCCGGCGGCCCGCGTGGCGCTGGTCTTCGGCCGCGAGGACAGCGGCCTGACCAACGCCGAGCTGCAGCGCTGCCATGCCCATGTGCATATCCCCACCAACCCCGACTTCAGCTCGCTGAACCTGGCCGCCGCGGTGCAGGTACTGGCCTACGAGTGCCGCCAGGCCTGGCTCGGCCAGCAGGAGGCGAGCGAGCCGGCCGAAGCGGTGACTGCGCCGCTGGCCAGCCACGAGGAGCTCGAGCGCTACTTTGCGCACCTCGAGCGCACCCTGATCGGCATCGGCTTCCACGACCCGGCCATGCCGCGCCAGCTGATGGCCCGGCTGCGCCGCTTCACCCTGCGGGCCCGCCCCGAGCGCATGGAGCTCAACATCCTGCGCGGCATCCTCACCGCCACCGAACAGCAGGCCGAACACTCCCCGAGCGACGCTTCAACGGGCGATGACGCCTCGGGCGACGTTTCACCGGGGCAGTGACCTGCGCGCCTTGAAGCCGGCGCGGCGCGCCCCCACTATGAAGGCCAATCTTCGTTCGCCACGCCACCCAAGGACCGCCGCATGCTTCAACGTCTGCGCGAGGACATCAACAGCGTATTCGCCCGCGACCCGGCGGCCCGTAACTTCCTGGAAGTGCTGACCAACTACCCGGGATTGCATGCCTTGCTGGCACACCGGCTGAGTCACTGGCTGTGGCGGAAGAACCTCAAGTGGCTGGCGCGCACCCTGTCTCAGCTGTTTCGAATGCTGACCGGCATCGAGATTCACCCCGGGGCGACGATCGGCCGGCGTTTCTTCATCGACCACGGCATGGGCGTGGTGATCGGCGAGACCGCCGAGGTCGGCGACGATGTCACCCTCTACCAGGGCGTGACCCTGGGCGGCACCAGCTGGAACAAGGGCAAGCGCCACCCCACCCTGGGCGACGGCGTGATCGTCGGCGCCGGGGCCAAGATCCTCGGCCCCTTCACCGTGGGCACGGGGGCCAAGATCGGCTCCAACGCAGTGGTCACCAAGGAGGTGCCGGCCGGCGCCACCGTGGTCGGCATCCCGGGCAAGGTGGTCCAGCGCAGCGAACCCGACGACCCCGAGGCAGTCGAAGTGGATCCCGAGCGCCGCGAGGCGATGCGGCGCAAGTTCGGCTTCGACGCCTACGGAGTCAGCCAGGACATGCCCGACCCGGTGGCCCGCTCGATCCAGGCGATGCTCGATCACATGCACGCCGTGGACGAGCGCATCGAGCGCATGTGCACCACCCTGCGCAAGGTCGATGCCAGCTACCGTGACGGTCGCCTGCCGGAGCTTCGCGACGAGGACTTCGCCGACATCCTCGACGACGTCGACGGCGGCTGCCCGCCGGTTCAGGGGCCGGACGACGCCCCCGCCGACACCTCGACAAGCCCGCAGCAGGAACGACAGACGCCCCCTCGCCGGCGCAATGGTTGACCATGATACTCGGCCTTTATCATAATGGCCGATCACGTACATTGACTGCCGACCCGCGCGTCGGTGCCGAGGTGAGTTCCTCATGCGCCTGACCACCAAGGGACGCTACGCCGTCACCGCCATGCTCGACCTGGCCATGAACGCCGAGTCCGGCCCCATCAGCCTCGCCGACATCTCCAAGCGCCAGGAGATCTCGCTCTCCTATCTGGAGCAGCTGTTCGCGCGGCTGCGTCGCGCCGGGCTGGTCGGCAGCGTGCGCGGGCCGGGCGGCGGCTACCTGCTGGCCATGGCGCCGGACGAAATCACCGTGGCCCGCGTCATCCAGGCCGTCAACGAGTCGGTGGACTCCACCCGCTGCGGTGGCCTCTCGGACTGCCAGCAGGGCGACACCTGCCTGACCCACCATCTGTGGTGCGAGCTGTCCGAGCATATCCACGACTTTCTCGAAAAGGTCACTCTGGGACAGCTGGCCGGGCGCGAGGAGATCCTCGAGATCGCCAGCCGCCAGCTAGGCCGCCGTGACGACGGCCGCCGCAACGACGGCATCCTGGCCTCGACCCTCTGAGCCGCCGCCCCTGCCACCCAACCCCGGAATCGACTGCGAGCCCATGAGCGCACACGTCTACCTCGATTATGCCGCCACCACCCCGGTCGACCCGCGGGTCGCGGAGGTCATGAGCCGCTACCTTACCCTGGACGGCATCTTCGCCAACCCCGCCTCGCGCAGCCACATGCTGGGCTGGCAGGCGGAGCAGACGGTGGAGAGCGCGCGTCGCCAGGTCGCCGACCTGATCGGCGCCGATCCTCGCGAGATCGTCTGGACCAGCGGCGCTACCGAGGCCGACAACCTGGCGCTGACCGGCTTCATGCGCGCCAACCGCGCCCGTGGACGCCACCTGATCACCTCGACCATCGAGCACAAGGCGGTGATCGACACCGCCAAGGCGCTGGAGGACGAGGGCTTCGAGGTGACCTGGCTCGCCCCCGGCTGCGACGGTCGCATCACGCCGGCGCAGCTCGGCGAGGCCATGCGCGAGGACACCGTGCTGGTCTCGCTGATGGCGGTGAACAACGAACTCGGCGTCATCCACGACCTGGCGACGCTCTCTGAGGTGGCCCACGCCGGCGGCGCGATATTCCACGTCGATGCCGCCCAGGCGGTGGGGCGCATCCCGCTGGACGTGGCGCGTCAGGGCATCGACCTGATGTCGCTCTCCGGCCACAAGGCCTACGGCCCCAAGGGCATCGGCGCGCTTTTCGTGCGGCGCAGCCCCGATCTGCGCCTCGAGGCGCTGATCCACGGCGGCGGCCACGAGCGCGGCATGCGCTCGGGCACCCTGCCGACTCACCAGATCGCCGGCATGGGCGAGGCCTTCGCCCTCGCCGCCGCCGAGGGCGAAGCCGACCAGGCCCGCATCACCGCGCTGCGCGATCGCCTGCTGGACGGCCTCGGCGACCTCGACGGCATCCACCGCAACACCGCGGTCGAGGCCTCGGTGCCCAACATTCTCAACCTGGCCTTCGAAGGCGTCGACGGCGAATCGCTGCTGATGACGCTGCGCGATATCGCGCTCTCGACGGGCTCGGCCTGCAACTCGGCCAGCGTCGAGCCATCCTACGTACTGAAGGGCATCGGCGTGCCGCGCCCGCTGGCGCTGGCCTCGCTGCGCTTCAGCTTCGGCCGTTTCACCACCGAAGCCGACATCGACCGCACTCTGGACGCCCTGCGACACGCCCTCACGGGGCTGCGTCGCCGGGCGATCTGACCCTATCCCGACCAGGAGAGAGACCATGGCGCATCTTTCGATCACCACGTCCGCCGCCGAGCAGATCCACCGGGTGCTCGACGAACGCGGCCACGGCCTGGGCCTGCGGGTCTCGGTCAAGCCCAGCGGCTGTTCCGGTTACAGCTACGTACTCGACTTCGCCGACGAGGCCGCCAACGATGACGTGACCTTCGAGGAGCACGGCGTGACCGTGTTCGTCGCCCCCGAGGCGCTGGAGATGCTCGACGGCAGCGAGGTCGACTACGTCACCGAGGGGCTCAACCGCTTCTTCCGCTTCAACAACCCCAACGTCAAGGACGAGTGCGGCTGCGGCGAGAGCTTTAGCGTCTGAACAACTTCGGCGCCTGAACAACTTCAGCGTACGAACAGTGTCATCGCCTGAGCAACTTCGGCACCGGAACGGCGCCGGCGCCTGAACGATTGTTCAACGTCGGCTCGGAGCGTTATAATCCTCGACCCGTCGGCGAACCGCGCCGAACCGCCGGATCGCCGGCCGCTCTATCCGATTCGCCGCGCCGTCCCATGCTCCCGACAGCGGAGCCGCGGACGGCGCGGCGCTATCCATATTTGCAAGACGTCATCGTCACAAGACGACGACAATGCCAATCCTACGCTAGCCCCATCCGCGGCTAGCCCGAGTCCAACCGGAGACATGCCCCATGGCTAACCAGCGCACCCTGTCCATCATCAAGCCCGACGCCGTTGCCAAGAACGTGATCGGCGAGATCGAGAGCCGTTTCGAGAAGGCCGGCCTGAAGATCGTGGCCGCCAAGATGATGCAGCTCTCCGAAGAGAAGGCCGGCGGTTTCTACGCCGAGCACAAGGAGCGTCCCTTCTTCGGCGACCTGGTCGGCTTCATGACCTCCGGCCCGGTGATCGTGCAGGTGCTCGAGGGCGAAGACGCCGTCGCCAAGAACCGTGACCTGATGGGTGCTACCAACCCGAAGGAAGCGGCCGCCGGCACCATCCGCGCCGACTTCGCCGAGACCATCGACGCCAACGCCGTGCACGGCTCCGATTCCCCGGAATCCGCCGAGCGCGAGATCGCCTACTTCTTCGAGGCCGACGAGATCTGCGCACGCTGATCCCGCCTCTCCCGCGGGGGTGCTCACACCCCCGCCCTGCCCCACCGAAGCGCTGACCATCATGACCGCCACCACTGCTCCCCGACTCACCAATCTGCTCGGCATGACGCGCGAGGAGATGGAAGCCTTCTTCCTCTCCATCGGCGAGAAGAAGTTTCGTGCCGCCCAGATGTTGAAGTGGATCCACATCGAGGGCTGCGATGACTTCGCGGCCATGACCAACCTCTCCAAGGCGCTGCGCACCCGCCTGACCGAGGTCGCCGAGATTCGCGGCCCGAGCGTGGTCTACGAAGGCTCGTCGAGCGACGGCACCCGCAAGTGGGTGCTCGAAGTGGAAGACGGCAGCTACGTGGAGACGGTGCTGATCCCCGCCGACAACGGCAAGCGCCGCACCCTGTGCGTCTCTTCCCAGGTCGGCTGCTCGCTGGACTGCAGTTTCTGCTCCACCGGCAAGCAGGGCTTCCAGCGCAATCTCACCGCCGCCGAGATCATCGGCCAGGTGTGGGTGGCTCAGCGCAGCGTGGGGCCGCGCCGCGACACCGCCAACCGCCCGGTCACTAACGTGGTGATGATGGGCATGGGCGAGCCGCTGATGAATTACGACAACGTCGTGCCGGCCATGAAGCTGATGCTCGACGACGACGGTTACGGCCTCTCCAAGCGCCGCGTCACGCTCTCCACCTCCGGGGTGGTGCCGATGCTCGACAAGCTCGGCGACGAGCTCGACGTGAGCCTGGCCGTCTCGCTGCACGCCGCCAACGATGAGCTGCGCAACGAGCTGGTGCCGCTCAACCGCAAGTACAACATCCGCACCCTGATCGACGCCTGCCACCGCTACCTGGCCAAGTGCCACGACACGCGCCAGGTGACCATCGAATACACGGTGATCAAGGACGTCAACGACCAGCAGGTGCACGCCGAGCAGCTCGCCGCCGTGCTCGAAGAGCTGCCGTGCAAGATCAACCTGATCCCGTTCAATCCCTTCCCGCATTCGGGCTACGAGACGCCGTCGCGCAACCAGGTGATGCGCTTCCAGCAGTGGCTCTATGATCTGGGCTACACGGCGATGATCCGCTCCACCCGGGGCGACGACATCGATGCCGCCTGCGGCCAGCTGGTGGGCCGCGTCAAGGATCGCACCAAGCGCCATGCGCGCTATATCCAGTCGATCCAGATCGACGCCGACTGAGCGGAGGGCGCCTTGACTTCAATCGGTCTCGGCGCTTTGATGGACGGGCTTTTTTTCACCGTCGGCCGCGTGTCGAACGCCTCCCGCGGCCCTCGGTTGCGCGCCCATCTGGAGAGGATGCCATGACCCCTTGCCCGAGCATGACCGGCCTTCGGCAGTGTCCCGCCGCCCTCATGCTGCTCGGCACGCTATGGCTGTCCGGCTGCGCCACCCAGACCAACCTGTCCGCTGACGATGGCGGCGACGCTGCCGAGGCCTATACCCGCCTCGGTGTAGCCTACCTGGAGCGCGACAACCTGCCCCGCGCCATGAACGCCCTGGACCGCGCCCTGCAGAACGATCCCGACGACGCCGAGGCGCTGCAGGCCATGGCCATGGTCCACCAGCGCCAGGGCGAGGACGCGCTGGCCGACGAGACGTTCCGTCGCGCCCTCGAGGCCGACCCGACGTTGACCCGCACGCGTAACAACTACGCCGCCTTCCTGTATGATCGGGGCCATGTTGCAAAGGCCTGCGAGCAGCTCGAGCGCGCCTCCGAGGACACCCAGTATGCGAATCGCGGCCAGCTGTTCGCCAACCTCGGCCAGTGCCACCTCGAGATGGGCGACGTCACCGCCGCTCGCCGGAGCCTCGCCCGCGCCCAGGCCATCGATCCGCGCGGCGCGCGCAGCTATCTGCTGCTGGCCGAACTCGAGGCCGACGCGGGTAACCTCGAGCGCGCCGAACGACAGCTTGAGCGCTACATGCGCCTGGCCGGCCCCCGGGTCGAGGCCCTGCGCCTGGCCCGCGATGTGGCCCGCCGCCGCGGGGACGCGGCGACCGCCGACTTCTATGCCGATCAGCTGGAGGGCACCCGTGCCGGGCCCTGACCACCGTTTTCTGACGAAGGATGCTCAGACATGAGCGACACTCATAACGACGATGCCGCCGAGACCCCGCCCCGCCTGGCCTCGCCCGGTGAACTGCTGCGTCGCGAGCGCGAGTCCCAGGGGCTCGCTCGCGACGAGGTGGCCGACGCCCTCAACCTGCGCCCGGCGGTGATTCAGGGGCTGGAGAGCGACAGCTACGAGGAAGTGCCCGTTCCGGCCTATCGCCGCGGCTACCTGCGCAGCTACGCCCAGCTGCTGGGTATCGACGACCGTGAGGTCCTCGAGGCCTACAAGACTCACTTCGGCGGCAACGACGCCGAGCAGCGGGTCACGCCCGTGCAACTCAACCGGCCGCCCTCGCGGCTCGGCGCCTGGCTGTTTCGCCTGGTCACCCTGCTGGTGATCGCCGGCATGATCGGCCTGACGCTGATGTGGTGGCAGAGCCGCGGCGGCAGCCAGCCGCCTACCCCCGGCGACAGCGGGCCGGTGGCAGTCGACAGCCTCGACGGCAGCACCACCATCACCGAAGATCCGGGCGCCGACGCCGATGAGCTGCCGCCGCTGCCCGACGAGGGGAGCGACCTCGGCCTGACCGACGAGAGCGCCTCCGAGGCACCCTCGTCCGCCGCGGCCGACGACGAGGCTCAGACGACCGCCGCGGAGAGCGACGCATCGGCCGTCGCTGGCGGCGAGACGCCTTCCGCGCAGGATAGCGTGGCGACCGCCGCCGAGAGCGCCGAGACCACCGGCGAGGGCGATGCCCCGGCGGCCGAGAGCGCCGACGTCGCCACCAGCGATGCCGACGAGGCGACCGAGACCGTCGATGCCGGCGTGCTGGAGCTGACCTTCAACGAGCAGTCCTGGACCGAGATCTTCGATGCCGACAACCAGCGCATCTTCGTCGGCCTCCAGCAGCCCGGCACATCGGCCCGGGTCGAGGGCACGCCGCCGTTTCGCCTGACCGTGGGCAACGCCACCGGCGTCGAGCTGAGCTGGGGCGGCGAGCCCGTCGACCTCACGGCCCGCGCCGGTGCCAACAACGTCGCCCGCTTCACACTGGGAGAATGATTCCGTCATCATGCACGCACAATCCCCCATCGTTCGTCGCAAGTCGCGCCAGATCCACGTCGGCAAGGTGCCGGTCGGGGGCGACGCTCCCATCTCCGTCCAGAGCATGACCAATACCGATACCCTGGACGTGGCCGCCACCGTGGCCCAGATCCGCCAGCTAGAGGCCGCCGGCGCCGACATCGTCCGCGTCAGCGTGCCCGACATGGACGCCGCCGAGGCCTTCGGGCGCATCAAGCGCGAGGTCGAGGTGCCGCTGGTCGCCGACATCCACTTCGACTACAAGATCGCCCTGCGCGTGGCCGAGCTCGGCGTCGACTGCCTGCGCATCAACCCCGGCAACATCGGCCGCGAGGAGCGGGTGCGCGCCGTGGTCAACGCCGCCCGGGACAACGGCATTCCGATCCGCATCGGCGTCAACGCCGGCTCGCTGGAGAAGGACCTGCAGAAGAAGTACGGCGAGCCGACCCCCGCGGCGCTGGTCGAATCGGCGATGCGCCACATCGACCACCTCGATCGCCTGGATTTCCCGGACTTCAAGGTCAGCGTCAAGGCCTCCGATGTCTTCATGGCCGTGGCCGCCTACCGCGAGCTCGCCACGCGCATCGAGCAGCCGCTGCACCTGGGCATCACCGAGGCCGGCGGGCTGCGCTCGGGCACCGTCAAGTCCTCCATTGGCCTGGGCATGCTGCTGATGGACGGCATCGGCGACACCATCCGCGTGTCGCTGGCCGCCGATCCGGTCGAGGAGATCAAGGTCGGCTTCGACATGCTCAAGAGCCTCAAGCTGCGGGCCAAAGGCATCAACTTCATCGCCTGCCCCAGCTGCTCGCGCCAGAACTTCGACGTCATCGGCACCATGAACGCCCTCGAGGAGCGCCTCGAGGACGTCATGACGCCGCTGGATGTTTCGGTGATCGGCTGCGTGGTCAACGGCCCCGGGGAAGCCAAGGAGACCGACGTCGGCCTGACCGGCGGCTCCCCGGCCAACCTCGTCTACCTCGACGGCAAGCCGGCCAGCAAGCTGCGCAACGACCACCTGGTCGACGACCTGGAGCGGCTGATACGCGACAAGGTCCGCGAGAAGCAGCAGGCCGAGCAGGATGTGATCGCCCGGGACGCCTGAGCCGGCGCCCCCACAAGGAGCAAGCAGTGAGCAAGTCCGACACGAATCAGAAGAAGATTCAGGCCATTCGTGGCATGAACGACCTGCTGCCCGAGCAGTCCCCGCTCTGGCAGTACTTCGAGGGCCAGGTGCGCGCGCTGATGGGCCGCTACGGCTACGACGAGATCCGCACCCCGGTCGTCGAGCAGACCGCGCTGTTCAAGCGCTCCATCGGCGAGGTCACCGACATCGTCGAGAAGGAGATGTACACCTTCGACGACCGCAACGGTGACAGCCTGACGCTGCGTCCCGAGGGCACGGCGAGCTGCGTGCGCGCCGCCATGGAGCACGGCCTGCTGCACAACCAGACCCAGCGGCTGTGGTACCAGGGGCCGATGTTCCGCCACGAGCGCCCCCAGAAGGGCCGCTATCGCCAGTTCCATCAGATCGGCGTGGAGACCTTCGGCCTCGAGGGCCCGGACATCGACGCCGAGGTCATCCTGCTCTCGGCGCGGCTGTGGCAGCAGCTCGGCCTCGACAGGCACGTGACCCTGGAGCTCAACTCGCTGGGCTCATCCGAGGCCCGCGCCGCCTATCGCGACCTGCTGGTGGCCTACTTCGAACAGCACGCCGAGACCCTCGACGAGGACTCCCGGCGCCGCCTCACCAGCAACCCGATGCGCATCCTCGATTCCAAGAATCCGGCGATGGTTGATGTCATCGAGGGCGCCCCCAAGCTGATGGATCACCTGGACGACGAATCCCGGGAGCATTTCGAGCGGCTCTGCGCCATGCTCGACGCCGCCGGCATCGACTACGTGATCAACCCGCGGCTGGTGCGCGGCCTGGACTACTACGGCCGCACCGTCTTCGAGTGGACCACCACCGCGCTCGGCAGCCAGGGCACGGTCTGCGCCGGCGGCCGCTACGACGGCCTGGTCGAGCAGCTCGGCGGCAAGCCGACCCCGGCGGTGGGCTTCGCCATGGGTATCGAGCGGCTGATCCTGCTGCTCGAGACCCTGGAGCTCGTGCCCGAGGAGGCCCGCGGCGCGCTGGACGTCTATCTGCTGCCCATGGATGAGGCGGCCACCGGACCGGCCCTGCTGCTCGGCGAGCGCCTGCGCGAGGCGCTGCCCGAGCTGCGCGCCCAGCTGCACTGCGGCGGCGGCAGCTTCAAGAGCCGCATGAAGAAGGCCGACAAGAGCGGCGCCCGCCTGGCCCTGCTACTCGGCGAGGACGAGCTGGCCGAGGGCAGCGTGACCCTAAAGTTCCTGCGCGAAGAGCGCGAACAGCAGCGCCTGCCCCGGGCCGAGCTCGCCGACACCCTGACATCCCTGCTGGACGGCGACACCCTCGCCTGACAGACACCCGCATCAAAGGAGACCGCCCGTGGCGGAGCTGAGAACCGAGGAAGAACAGCTTGAGGCGATCAAGCGCTGGTGGAAGGAGAACGGCACCTCGCTGATCGCCGGCGTCGCCATCGCGGCGGCCGGCGTGTTCGGCTGGAACGCCTGGCAGGACTACCAGGCCAGCCAGGGTGAGGCCGCCTCACTGCGCTACCAGCAGCTGGTCGATCTCACCGGCCGCGACGCGCTGGGCGAGGACGCCCGCCGTCGCGCCGAGGAGCTGGTGACCGAGATCACCGACGAGCATGGCACGACCCTCTATGCCGACCTGGCCCGTCTGCTCGACGCCCGCCTGGCCGTCGAGGCGGACGACCGGCCGCGCGCCCGCGCCGCCCTCGAAACGGTGATCGAGGAGAGCGAACGCGGCTACCTCGAGGGACTGGCGCGCCTGCGCCTGGCCCGCCTGCAGCTCGTCGAGGGCGAGGCCGAGACCGCCCTGACTACCCTGGAGGGTGTGTCCGAAGCCCTCGCGGCGCAGCGCGCCGAGGTGGTCGGCGACGCCCAGCATGCCCTGGGACGCGTCGATCAGGCGCGTCAGGCCTGGCAAGAGGCGCTCTCCCTCGCCGAACAGCACAATCAACCGCTCTACGGCGTCCAGCTCAAGCTGGATGACCTCGGCACCAAGGAGGCCATCCTATGAGACCGACTCTGCTGATCGCCGCCGGCGCGGCCCTGGCCATGCTGGCCGGCTGCGCTAGTGGCCCCGAGCCCCAGTACGCCCCGCGCGAGCTCACCGATATCAACGCCACCACCGAGCTCAAGCCCCTGTGGAGCGAGCGCGTCGGCCAGGGCCTGGGCGATGCCGGCTACCCCGTGGCGCCCGCCCAGGACGGCGACACCCTGTTCGCCGCCGACGGCCGCGGACTGATCGAGGCCCTGGACGCCGACAGCGGCGAGATCCGCTGGGACGTCGAGCTCGACACGCCGGTTTCCAGCGGCCTGACCGCCGTCGCCGACAGCCTCTTCCTGGCCACCCGCAACGGCGAGGTGCTCTCCCTCGACCAGGCCGACGGTCGCGTCCAGTGGCGCGCCCGGGTCACCAGCGAGGTGCTCGCCGCGCCCCAGGCTAACCAGCAGCTCGTGGTGGTGCAGGCCGTCGACGGGCGCGTCACCGCGCTGGATCGCGTCAGCGGCGACGAGCGCTGGGTCTACAGCGGCCCACGCCCCGCGCTGAGCCTGCGCGGCACCGGCACGCCCACGGTGATCGACCCGGTGACCTTCGCCGGCTTCGCCAACGGTCGCCTGGTGACCCTGGATAACCGCAGCGGTCAGCCGCTGTGGGATCGGCGCATCGCCGTCCCCCAGGGGCGCAGCGAGATCGATCGCCTGGTCGACCTGGCCGGACAACCGGTACTGACTCAGGATGGCCGCCTGTTCGTCACCAGCTACAACGGCCGCCTGGCCGCGCTGGAGGCGCCCTCCGGCGAGGTGCTCTGGTCGCGGGAGCTCTCCAGCTACCTGACCCCGATACTCGTGGGCGACTTCCTGTTCGTGGTCGACGAGGCCAGCCACTTGATCGCCGTGGATGCCGGCACCGGCAACGAAATCTGGCGCAATGAGGCCCTCGAGGGCCGCTCGCTCACCGCGCCGGCCTTCGCCACCGATCACCTGGTGGTGGGCGACGCCGACGGCTACCTGCACCTGCTCGATGCACGCGAGGGCAAGCTCGTCGGCCGCACCCGCGTCGACGGCTCGGGCCTCAGCGTGCGCCCGCTCACCGATCGTCGCCGCGTCTACGCGCTGGCCGACGACGGCACACTGGAAGCCCTGGAGCTTCGCCCATGACCCCGGTGATCGCCCTGGTCGGCCGACCCAACGTCGGCAAATCGACCCTCTTCAACCGCCTGACCCGCTCGCGGGATGCCCTGGTGGCCGACTTCCCGGGCCTGACCCGCGACCGCAAGTACGGCAACGGCATGCTCGGCGACAAGGCCTACACGGTGATCGACACCGGCGGCATCAGCGGTGACGAGGAAGGCATCGACGCGGCCATGGCCGAGCAGTCGCTGGCCGCCATCGACGAGGCCGACATCGTGCTGTTCCTGGTCGACGCCCGCGCCGGCCTGAACGTTGCCGACGAGGCCATCGCCAACCACCTGAGGGTCAACCAGAAGAAGACCTGGCTGGTGGTCAACAAGGTCGACGGCCTGGAAGAGCACAGCGCCATGGCCGACTTCTGGCAGCTCGGGCTCGGCGACCCCCACGCCATCGCCGCCGCTCACGGGCGCAACGTCACCACGCTGATCGAGGAGGTGCTCTCGCCCTTCCCGGCCCGCGACGAGAGCATCCCCGCGGACACCGGCACCAAGGGCATCCGCATCGGCGTCATCGGCCGCCCCAACGTCGGCAAGTCGACTCTGGTCAATCGCCTGCTCGGCGAGGAGCGGGTAGTGGTCTTCGACGAGGCCGGCACCACCCGCGACGCCATCGAGATCCCCTTCGAGCGCCGCGGCAAGCCCTACGTGCTGGTGGACACCGCTGGGGTGCGACGCCGAAAGAACGTTCGCGAGGCGGCCGAGAAGTTCTCGATCATCAAGACCCTGGAGGCGATCAAGGAGTGCCATGTCGCCATCATGGTGCTCGATGCCCGCACGGGGCTGGTGGAGCAGGACCTGCACCTGCTCGACTACGTGCTGACCAGCGGCCGCGCCCTGGTACTCGCGGTCAACAAGTGGGACGGCCTGGAGAGCGAGGCCCGGGACAAGATGCGCGCCGAGATCAAGCGCCGCCTGGGCTTCGCCGACTACGCCGAGCTGCACTTCATCTCGGCGCTGCACGGCACCGGGGTGGGCGATCTCTACCCCTCCATCGAGCGCGCCTTCGACTCGGCCAACAGCCACTGGTCGACCAACCGCCTGACCTCGATCCTTCGGGATGCGGTGGAGCAGCACCAGCCGCCCATGGTTCACGGTCGGCGCATCAAGCTGCGCATGGCTCACCAGGGCGGCAGCAACCCGCCGATCATCGTGGTCCATGGCAACCAGACGAGTTCGCTGCCCGAGGCCTACAAGCGCTATCTGACCAACACCTTCCGCAAGGTGCTCAAGGTGCGCGGCACGCCGATGCGCTTCGAGTTCCGCTCTGGCGACAACCCCTACGACAGCATGGCGGGGGCCAGCGACCGGGAGAAGGCCAAGAAGCGTGAGCTCGGCCGCACCAAGGAGGCACGCAAGAGCCGCCGCTGAGGCCTTGCCCCGCCGGCCGCCTGATCGGCCCACTGCCCGCCCGGCCCGTCATCGATGACGGGCCGGGCGGTGTCGTTATGGCATGAGGTCATGGCGGCTCTTGGCGATTGTGGTGGTTGCGGTTTTTGGTGATCGTCGCATGGGGTCGCGGTGGCATGAGCAAGTACGGCCCGGCGTCACGCGTCGCGAGGCGCACCGCCTTCATGCAGGCGCCGCCTGCCCACCCACTGGGTGGCGAACTGCCAGGCGCCCCGGCCGCTGCGCCCGCCGCGCAGGGTGGCGAAGCGGATCGCCTCGGCCCGGGCCTCGGCGTTCCAGTCCTCGCGACTGCCCAGCTGGGTGACCCAGTGACAGCAGGCCTCCAGGTAGACGTCCTGATTGAAGGGGTGGAAGCCGAGCCACAGCCCGAAGCGGTCGGAGAGCGAGATCTTCTCCTCGACGGCGTCGCCGTGGTGCAGCTCGTCGCCCACCAGGCGCGAGGCGTCGTTGTCACCCATCGACTCCGGCAGCAGGTGGCGACGGTTGGAGGTGGCGTAGAGCAGCACGTTGGGCGGCGGCCCGGTCAGGGCGCCATCGAGCACGCTCTTGAGCGCCTTGTAGGCATCGTCGTGGCCCTCGAAGGACAGATCATCGCAGTAGACCACGAAGCACTGGGGCTCGCCGCGCAGCTGCTCCACCAGCGTCGGCAGCGCCGCGAGGTCGTGACGATCGACCTGCACCAGGCGCAACCCCTCGGGCGCCAGACCGTTGAGCAGGGCACGGATCAGCGACGACTTGCCGCTGCCCCGCGAGCCCCACAGCAGGGCGTGGTTGGCCGGCAGCCCCTGCAGGAAGGCGCGGGTATTGTCGACCAGCGCGAGCTTCTGGCGCTCTATGCCGAGTAGATCGTCGAGCCCCAGGGCATCCCGCGGCGGCACCGGCAGCAGCCGGCCGCCGAGGGCATGGCGCTGCCAGAGGGCGGCGACATCCCGCGCCCAGTCGACCTCCTGCGGTGGCGGTGGCAGCCAGGGCTCGAGGTGGTCGAGCAGCGTGAGCAGGCGACGCGAGAGCTCGGCGTCCATGGCGGTTCCTCCCTCTAAGCAAGACACGGCGTATAGCGTTCCCGGTTGACCTGACCGGTGGTCGGGGTATCTTGTGGCGAACCTCGACGCCCCGTCCAGCGTCATAGTGACCTGGACACCACAGGAGCCCACCATGCGCTGGACCCATATGCTTGCCGTTGGCGCCCTGAGCGTCAGCCTCGCCGCCTGTACCACCTCACCCACCGGACGCTCGCAGCTGACCCTCATGTCCGACGAGCAGCTCGACCAGATGGGGGCCCAGGCCTTCGCCCAGTACCAGCAGGAACTGCCGACGGTCGGCGGTGCACCGCTGCGCTACGTGCAGTGCGTGACCGAGGCCGTGGTCCGCGCCCTGCCGGAGCGGGAGCGTAACCAGAACTGGCAGGTCAAGGTCTTCGCCTCCGAGCAGGCCAACGCCTTCGCGCTGCCCGGCGGCTACGTGGGCATCAACACCGGCCTGCTCGACGTGGCGCGCAACCAAGACCAGCTCGCCGCGGTGATCGGCCACGAGATCGCCCACGTGCTGGCCCGCCATGCCAACGAGCGCGCCTCCACCGAGACCGCCACCCAGCTCGGCCTGTCGGCGATCTCATCGGCCGCCGGCATGCAGGGCGCCGGGGGCGAGACCATGATGGCGGCTCTCGGCATGGGCGCCCAGTACGGCATCCTGCTGCCCTTCTCGCGCAGCCACGAGAGCGAAGCCGATACCCTGGGCCTGACCCTGATGGCCGAGGCCGGCTTCGACCCGCGGGAAAGCGTCGCGCTGTGGAACAACATGAGCCAGGCCGGCGGTGCCAGCCCGCCGGCCTGGCTCTCCACCCACCCGAGCCACGGGCAGCGAATCGCCGGCCTGGAAGCGGGGCTGGGCAAGGCCATGGCGCGCTACGAGCAGGCCCGTCGGACCGGCCGCACCCCTAACTGCCCACGCCCCTGAAGGAACGCGCGACACTCATGCTGAAGATCGGACTGCTGCTGCTGATACTGCCCATCCTGGTGCTGATGGGCGTCTACTTCGTCGAATTGGGAGACGTGCGGGACTGCCTGCTGCTCCAGGAGGGGCACTGGGACTATCGCGCCGGCGTCTGCCGCGAGACCGCCCAGCCCTTCGTGCCCTGGGTCGACCGCCACCCCTGGCTGGTCAACGGCGGCATGCTGCTCTCGGTGGCCGGCCTGGCGATGTGCATGGTGGGGCTGTATGTGAAACGTCGCTGAGGGCGCCGCCCGGCGCTCACAGCGCGCGGCGCAGCGCCTCGCGAACCGGGGCGGTGTCGGGGCGCTTGCCGCGCCACTGGAAGAACGACTCGGCGGCCTGCTCCACCAGCATGCCCAGGCCGTCGAGGGGGCGGGCGCCGCGCTCGGAGGCCCAGCGCAGGAACACCGTGGGCGCAGCGCCGTACATCATGTCGTGGGCCGTCGCCCCGGGGGCGAAGAGCGCGTCGGGCAGCGGCGGCAGGTCGCCGGCGAGGCTCGCGCTGGTGCCGTTGATCACCAGATCGAAGCCCCCCCCCACCGTCTCGAAGCCGCCGCCGGCGATCGTGCCCAGGTCGCCGAAGTCGTCGGCCAGGGCCTCGGCCTTGGCCGCGGTGCGGTTGGCGATCCGCACGCTCGACGGCGCCTCCGCCAGCAGCGGCTCCAGCACGCCGCGCACCGCGCCGCCGGCGCCCAGCACCAGGATCCGCGCTCCGGCAAGCCTCACCTCGTGACGCTTGAGATCGCGCACCAGGCCGACGCCGTCGGTGGTGTCGCCATAGACCTTGAAATCATCGCTCAGGCCGTTGCCACCCAGGATCAGGGTATTCACCGCGCCGGCGCGGCGGGCGCGCTCGCTCAGGGTATCGCAGAGGGCGAACGCCGCCTCCTTGAAGGGCACGGTGACGTTGGCCCCGCGCCCGCCCTCGGCCACGAAGGCACGCCAAGCGCCGGCGAAGTCGTCCAGGGGCGCCTCGATGGCGGTGTACGCCAGGCGCTCGCCGGTCTGCTCGGCGAAGGCCTGGTGGATGGCCGGCGACTTCGAGTGGCCGATCGGGTGGCCGAACACGCAGTAGCGATCGATCATGCTTCGTCCTCCCTGGCCGCCTCGCCCAGCCAATCCCGAGGCTTGAGGTAATCGTCGAGTGCCGCCTCGGGGCTGCCCGGCTCGGGCTTCCAGTCGTAGATCCAGCGCGCCAGGGGCGGCATCGACATCAGGATCGACTCGGTGCGACCGCCGCTCTGCAGGCCGAACAGCGTGCCGCGGTCCCACACCAGGTTGAACTCCACGTAGCGGCCCCGCCGGTAGAGCTGGAAGTCCCGCTCGCGCTCGCCGAAGGGCGTGTCGCGACGACGACGCACGATGGGCAGGTAGGCCTCCAGGAAGCTGTCGCCCACCGCGCGCTGGAAGGCGAAGCTCGCCTCGAAGCCCTCCTCGTTGAGGTCGTCGAAGAAGAGCCCGCCGACCCCGCGCGTCTCGTCGCGATGCTTGAGGGTGAAGTAGTCGTCGCACCATGCCTTGTAGCGCGGATAGACCGCCTCGCCGAAGGGCGCACAGGCGTCGCGAGCCACCCGGTGCCAGTGCACCACGTCCTCGAACACCGGATAGTAGGGGGTCAGGTCGTAGCCGCCGCCGAACCACCACACCGGCGCCTCGCCTTCCTTCTCGGCGATCAAGAAGCGCACGTTACCGTGGCTGGTCGGCACATGAGGGTTCTCCGGGTGCAGCACCCAGGAGACCCCCACCGCGTGGAAGCTGCGCCCGGCGAGCTCGGGACGCGCCGCGGTGGCCGAGGGTGGCAGGCGTGCGCCGAACACGTGGGAAAAGTTGACGCCGCCCTTCTCGAAGAGCCGGCCCTGCTCGATCACCCGGGAGCGACCGCCGCCGCCCTCCTCGCGCTGCCAGCTATCCTCGTGAAAGTCGCCGCCGTCCTCGGCGGCCAGGGCCGTGCAGAGGCGGTCCTGCAGGTCGAGCAGGTAGGTCTTGACGTCATCGAGATTGGCGTGGGCCACCGGTGCCTCCAGGGGAAAATCGGGGTGATTCAGGAACGCAGGACCCGGCCGGTCGCCAGGTCGCGGATGGTGCTGGGACGCTCGAGCCCGCCGAGTGCGCCCTCGAGGACGGCGTCGAGCTCGCCGCCGAAGACGCGGCGGATTTCGTCGGCGCTCATTGCCGGCGGCTCGCCGGCGCGGTTGGCCGAGGTCGAGACCACCGGGCCGCCGACGGCCTCGCACAGGGCGATGACCCACGGATGGTCGCTGACGCGCAGCGCCACGCGATCGTGGTCGCCGCGCACCAGGGCATGGGCGCGGCCGTTGTCGGGCACCAGCCAGGTCGTGGGGCCCGGCCAGCTCGCTTCCAGCGGCGCGCGCTGTGCCGCCGTGAGTCTCTCGAGCCAGGGCGCGAACTGGGCGATGCTCGCGGCCACCAGGATCACGCCCTTGGCCGGGTCGCGCGCCTTGAGGCGCAGCAGGCGCGAAAGCGCCGCCTCGTTGTCGGGGTCGCAGCCGAGGCCCCAGACGGCTTCGGTGGGGTAGGCGATCACGCCGCCGGCCCGCAGGGCGGCGACGGCATCGGCAAGCGCGCTGGCCTCGTTCATGGGTCTCCTCGCCTCGGCTTTCGATGCCGCGAGGCGGCATCCGGGGAGGCGTATGCTATCACGCTCCCGGGCGAGTCGGCAGGCGCACCCAGCCGCCGGCGGCCTGGGTCGCGGCACCCTCGAGCTCGAGTTCCAGCAGGCCGCGCTGGCAGTCGGAGACGCCGCGGCCGGTCAGCGACACCAGAACATCCACCGGGGTGGGCGTGTCGCTCAGCCAGCGCAGCAGCGAGTCTTCCCGGGCCTCGATCGGATCGGGGGTCGCGGCGGGTGCGACGGCAGTCGCCGCGGACCACTGGCTCAGCTCGGCGAGGATGTCGTCGACCTGTCGCACCAGCACGGCGCCATCGCGAATCAGCTGCAGGCAGCCGCGCGCCATGGGGTTGTGGATGGAACCGGGCAGGGCGAAGACCTCGCGGTTCTGCTCGAGGGCCAGGCGGGCGCTGACCAGCGAGCCGCTCTTCTCGGCGGCCTCGACCACCAGCACCCCGAGCGAGAGGCCAGTGACGATGCGATTGCGCCGCGGGAAGAAGCCGGCCCGCGCGCGAGTGCCGGGGGGATGCTCGGAGAGCAGCAGCCCGCCCGTCTCCTGCAGCCGCCGATGCAGGCGGTGATGACGCGGCGGATAGACCACGTCGACGCCGCAGCCAAGCACCGCGACGCTGGTGCCGCCGGCCTCCAGAGCGGCCTCTTGGGCGGCGGCATCGATGCCCAGCGCCATACCGCTGACCACGCACCAGCCGCGCCCGGCGAATTCCCTGGCGAAGCCGGCGGCGTTGGTGAGCCCCTCGCGGGTGGAACGCCTCGAGCCGACCATGGCGAGCCGCGGCGGCGCGAGCGCGGCGAGATCGCCCATCGCCCAGAGTACCGGCGGCGGATCGGCGATCTGATCGAGCAGTCGCGGCCAGCGGGGATGCCCCGGATGGAGCAGGTGACGGGCGGGCCCGGCGGCGAGCCAGGCCTCCTCGGCGTCGAGCTCGGCGGTGAGGGGGCTGCGCGCGGGATGATCGAGCCACAGCCGCAGGGCCGTGGCGGCCTCCCGGGGCAGCGCGGCGAGAACGCCCGCCGGCCAGTCGGGGCGCGCCGCCAGAAGCTCGCCGAGCCGTCGAGATCCGACGCCGGGCAACCGGGCCAGGGCACGCCACTCGCGAGACTGCATCGTATCTGCCTTCACGATGTCAGAGGCTGTTCTAGGGTTGGCCCCTAGCGCAGCGCCGTGTCCGGTTGGCGCTGGGGGCTGTGGATGCGATCGCCCACCGAGAGGGGGCGGCTGGCCTCCATCACCAGGCCGTAGCTCATCTTTTCATAGGGTCGGAAGACCATCACCAGGCCGGCCTCCTCGCCGGGCAGGCGCAGCGGCTCGCCGGTGCGCGGATCGTCGACCAGCTCGCCGCGCTGTTCGACCCTCAGCACGTGCCCCGTTTCCAGGCCGTCGCGGCGGCCGCGATCGAGCGCCACCACCTGCAGCGGCCCGATGAAGCGCACGCCGCCCGGCACCGCCAGGAGGTGGCCGTCAATCTCGCGGTCGGGCGCCCGGGGCAGGAACTCGGTCACCAGGCGGCGATCCTCAAGGGGCAGTGCGATATCGTCATCGCGGATCTCCTGGCGGGAAGCGGTCACCTCCATCACCACGATGTCGTCCTCCTGGCGCAGCCGACGCGCCTCGCCGACGCTCTCGAGTTCGAGGCCAAGCGACTCGCCGGTAGCGCTGTCGACGTAGCGCTCGCCGACTCGATAGAGGCCGACGAGGCCACCACCTTCGACACGCCCGCGGGCGTAGAGGCGATCGCCGCGGCCGCTGACCAGCCGGCCGTCGTCACCGGCGACCACGTAGGCCAGCTCGTCCAGCGATTCGGGATCCTCGATCACGCGATGATCGCGCAGGAAGTGGCGCACGGCGTCCAGCGGAATCGGCTCGATGGCCTCACGATGCGGCGCGGTGCGCACCTTCGGCGACAGCCGCACCACGCCCTGACCGCGCTCCAGGCCAAGACAGGCCCGACCATTGCAGTCGTAGAGGTAAACGACATCGCCGGGGTAGATCAGGTGGGGATTTTCGATCTGCGGATTGACCTGCCAGACCGACGGCCACTGCCACGGCTGGCGCAGGAAGCGACCGGAGATGTCCCACAGGGTATCGCCCTGCACCACGGTGTAGCGATCCGGAGCATCGCCCCTCAGGCCGTTGTCCCAGGAGAGCCCCTGGGCATGGACCAGGGGAAGGCCGAACATCCCGGCCATCAAGGCAGCACCAAGCCCCACCTTGATTCGCCGAGACCAGCGCTTCGCACGTCCTGTGTGTTTCATCCCTGCTCTCCCCGGGTGGCTGCCCCGCGCCGGTCATCCATGGAACGTTGGCGACGTGATATAGTCAGAGGCTTTCGATGCGATGCACGTTCAACGGTTTCGCCGTTGATCGCGCGCACCTAGAATAGCGTCATCCTGTAAATGACAGCATAACGGTGATTCCAACGCCATGGCCAAATTACCCATCCTCGAATTTCCCGACGAGCGGCTGCGCACCGTAGCCACGCCGGTCGAGACGGTCGACGACGAGGTGCGCCGGCTTGTCGATGACATGCTAGAGACCATGTACGACGCCAGTGGCATCGGTCTCGCCGCGACCCAGGTGGACGTCCATCGCCGGGTCATCGTCATGGACGTCAGCGACGACCGCTCGAGCCCGCTGGTGCTCATCAACCCCGAATACACGCCCATCGGCGACGAGCGCGACCCGATGCAAGAGGGGTGTCTGTCGATACCCGAGTACTACGCCGAGGTCCCGCGCGCCCTTAAGGTGCACCTGAAGGCCCTGGACCGCGACGGCAAGCCCTATGAACTCGAGGCCGAGGGGCTGCTCGCCCACTGCATCCAGCACGAGTTCGATCACCTGGAAGGCATACTGTTCGTCGACTACCTCTCGCCGCTCAAGCGGGACAGGGTGATGAAGAAGATGCAGAAGCGCCATAGGCAGATGCAGCCGGCCTGACGTTCGGTTGCGCCCAGCGGCGCCGCCCTGCTCGCTTCTACAGCCCTCGAAGGCCGACGTTTTCACGTCGGCCTTCGTCGTTTCCGGCCGCCTCCGTTATCATGAGCACCATCGCCCACTGGCAAGGCCCTCAACATGTCCCGACCCCTGCGCGTCATCTTCGCCGGCACTCCCGACTTCGCCGCCGAGAGCCTGTCGGCGCTGCTGGCGAGCCGCCATGACGTCATCGCCGTCTATACCCAGCCAGACCGCCCGGCGGGCCGCGGCCGCAAGCTGACCCCGAGCCCCGTCAAGGCGCTGGCGCTGCGCCATGATCTGCCGGTCCATCAGCCCGCGAGCCTGAAGCCTCCCGAGGTTCAGGCGGAACTGGCGGCCCTCGAGGCCGATATCATGGTGGTGGTGGCCTACGGCCTCATCCTGCCCCAGGCCGTACTCGATATCCCCCCGCGCGGCTGTCTCAACGTGCACGCCTCTCTGCTGCCGCGCTGGCGCGGGGCCGCGCCTATCCAGCGGGCCATCGAAGCCGGCGATGACGAGAGCGGCGTGACCATCATGCAGATGGACGCGGGCCTGGATACCGGCGACATGCTGCTGATCAAGCGCACGCCGATCACCGCCACCACCACCGGCGGCGAGCTCCACGACACCCTGGCGAGCCTGGGCGGCGAGGCTCTGATCGAGACCCTGGAGGCGCTGGCCGGCGAGGGACTCGCCGCCACGCCCCAGCCCGCGGGGGGCGTCACCTACGCCGCCAAGCTCTCCAAGCCCGAGGCGGAGCTCGACTTTCACCGCCCGGCCGGGGAGCTGGCCGCGCGGATCCGCGCCTTCAATCCCTGGCCGGTGGCCTGGTGCGCGCTGGGCGAGGAGCGCCTGCGCCTGCTGATGGCCCACGGCGAACCCGCGGCGCCGGACGGGGCAGCGAGTCGCCCCGGCACCCTGCTGTCGCCGTCGGCCGAGACCCTGCGCATCGCCTGCGGCGAGTCCGGCGACCAGGTGCTGGCGGTGAGCCGCGCCCAGCTCCCCGGCGGCAAGGCCATGGCGGTGCGCGAGCTGCTCAAGGCCCGCGCCGAGCGATTTACCCCCGGCACCCGCCTGGGACACCACGACGAGGAGAGCCCGGCATGAGCCAGAAGACCCAAGCCCGCGGCGCCAAGACGGGCGATAACGGCCTGGCCGTCCGCGCCGCCGCCGCCCGCGCCCTCGCCCCGGTGATCGCCGGCAAGGGCTCACTCGCTGGCCTCGACGACCATCAGGTGGTCGCCCGGGACCGCGCCCTGTTCAAGGCGCTGTGCTACGGCGCCTGCCGCGCCCTGCCGCGGCTCGAGGCGCTGGCCAACACGCTGCTGGCCAAGCCGTTCAAGGCCCGCGACGCCGATGTCCAGGCGCTGCTGCTGCTCGGCATCTACCAGCAGCTCTACCTGCGCATTCCGGCCCATGCCGCCGTGGGCGAGACCGCCGGCGCCGCGCGCCTGCTCGGCAAGGAGTGGGCCACCCGGGTGCTCAACGGCTGCCTGCGCCGCCTGCAGCGCGAGAGCGCCGAGCTCCAGGCCGAGGTGGACCGCGACCCGGCGGTGGCCCTGCTGCACCCCAAGTGGTGGCTCAAGACTCTGCGCCAGGCCTGGCCGGACGACTGGCAGGCCATCTGCGAGGCCAACAACCTGGCCGGCCCCATGACGCTGCGCGTCAACCGCCGCCACGGCGACCGTGAGATGTACCTGGACCGTCTCGACAGTGCCGGCCTCCAGGCGCGCCTCTGCCTGCACGCCCCGGACGGTCTGACGCTGGAGACGCCGTGCGATGTCGAGACGCTCCCCGGCTTCGCCGAGGGCCACGTCAGCATTCAGGACGAGGCGGCTCAACTGGCCGCCGTGCTGCTCGGCCCGTCGCTCGCCCCGCGCCCCGGCGCCCGCGTGCTTGACGCCTGCTGCGCCCCGGGCGGCAAGACCGCCCACCTGCTGGAGCTCTTCGATCTCGACCTGCAGGCCGTAGACAGCGACGACGTGCGCCTGGCCAGGGTCGAGGACACCCTTTCCCGGCTGGGGCTCGAAGCGACCCTGGCCGCCGGCGACGCCACCCTGCGCGACTGGTGGGACGGCACGCCCTTCGACGCCATCCTGCTCGACGCGCCCTGCTCCGGCAGCGGCGTGATCCGCCGCCACCCGGACATCAAGCGGCTGCGTCGCCCCTCGGACATCACCAAGCTGGCCGAGCTGCAGGCCCGCCTGCTCGACAACCTCTGGCCGCTGCTGGCACCGGGCGGCACCCTGCTCTATGCCACCTGCTCGGTACTGCCCGCGGAGAACGCCGAGCAGATCGACGCCTTTTTGGCGCGCACCCCCGATGCCGAGGTCACCATGCCGGCCGACCTGGGTTGGGGCCGCGCCGCGGGCGCCGGCCGCCAGCTGCTGCCCGAGCCCGACAGTCATGACGGGTTCTTCTATGCCAGACTGGGGAAGCGTCCCGCCTGATCGCGGGGCGCCCGACTCACCAGACAGGAGGTTGCATGAGCCACCATACCTATAAGCATATCGAGCTGACGGGGTCCTCGGAGAAGGACATCGAGAGCGCCGTCCAGAACGCCCTGACCAAGGCAGCAGAGAGCCTGCACGGCATGCGCTGGTTCGAGGTCACGGAGACCCGCGGCCACATCGAGCAGGCGCGGGTCGCCCACTGGCAGGTCACCATCAAGGTCGGCTTCACCCTGGACTGAAGCCGGTGCGGCCTGTTCTTCTGCCGACGGCTGATTTAGGCTTGCCTCGGTATGCTGCGGCGCACACGGTGCGCCGCTTTCGATCCCCCGGGTCTGACCAGAGCGGATAGCACATCGATGAAGATCATCATTCTGGGCGCCGGCCAAGTCGGCGGCACCCTGGCCGAACATCTGGCCCGGGAAGAGAACGACATCACGGTGGTGGACACCGACGGTGAACGCCTGCGCGAGCTGCATACCCGGCTCGACATCCGCACGGTGTCCGGCGCCGGTTCCTACCCGATGGTGCTGCGCCAGGCCGGCGGCGAGGACGCCGACATGCTGATCGCGGTGACCAACTCCGACGAGGTCAACATGATCGCCTGCCAGGTGGCGCACACGCTGTTTCGCACCCCCACCAAGATCGCCCGGGTGCGCGCCACCGCCTACCTCACCCGCAAGGGGCTGTTTGCCCACGATGCGGTACCGATCGACGTGCTGATCAGTCCCGAGCAGGTGGTCACCGACCATATCCGCCGGCTGATCGAGCACCCCGGCGCCCTGCAGGTGCTGGAGTTCGCCAGCGGCCTGGTGCAGCTGGTGGCGGTCAAGGCCTTCTACGGCGGCCCGCTGGTCGGCCAGGAGCTGGGCTTCCTGCGCCGCCACATGCCTAGCGTCGATACTCGAGTGGCGGCCATCTACCGGCGCAACCGGCCGATCATCCCCCGCGGCGACACCGTGATCGAGGCCGACGACGAGGTCTTCTTCATCGCCGCCCGCCGCGACATCCGCGCGGTGATGAGCGAACTGCGCCGCCTCGACCGCGACTTCCGCCGGGTGATGATCGCCGGCGGCGGCAACATCGGCGAGCGCCTCGCCGAACACCTGGAGCACAGCCACCAGGTCAAGATCATCGAGCACGACCTCAATCGCTGCACCCAGCTCTCCGAACGCCTCGACCGCACCGTGGTGCTGCACGGCAGCGCCACCGCCAAGCGGCTGCTCGAGGAGGAGAACATCGAGGACTGCGACATCTTCTGCGCCCTGACCAACGACGACGAGGTCAACATCATGTCGTCGATGCTGGCCAAGCGCATGGGCGCCAAGAAGGTGCTGACGCTGATCAACAACGCGGCCTACGTGGACCTGGTGCAGGGCGGCGAGATCGATATCGCCATCTCCCCCCAGCAGGCCACCATCGGCAGCCTGCTGACCCACGTGCGCCGCGGCGACATCGTCAACGTCCACTCGCTGCGCCGCGGCGCCGCCGAGGCCATCGAGGCGATCGCCCACGGCGACACCCAGTCATCGAAGGTGGTGGGCCGCGCCATCGGCGAGATCGACCTGCCCCAGGGCACCACCATCGGTGCGGTGGTGCGCGGCAAGGAGGTGCTGATCGCCCACGACGACGTAGTGGTCCAGTCCGGCGACCACGTCATCCTGTTCGTGATCGACAAGCGTCGGCTGCGCGACGTCGAGCGGCTCTTCCAGGTCGGGCTGACGTTCTTCTGATGGCCCGTCTCGACCCCCCCGGCGACCCGAGGAGAGCCGCCCGATGAGCCTGCGCATGATCCTGCGCATCCTGGGCCTGCTGCTGATGATGTTCAGCCTGACCATGGTGCCGCCCATCCTGATCTCGCTGCTGTACCAGGACGGCATGTGGCAGGCCTTCGCGGTGGCCATTGGCATCACCGTAGCCACCGGGGCGGTGATGTACCTGCCCAATCGCCATGCCCTCAAGGAGCTGCGCACCCGCGACGGCTTCTTGATCGCGGCGCTGTTCTGGAGCGTGCTGGGACTGTTCGGCTCGCTGCCACTGATGCTTACCGGCGACACGGCCCTGTCGCCCACCGATGCGGTGTTCGAGTCCTTCTCGGGGCTGACCACCACCGGCGCCACGGTGATCACCGGCATCGAGTTCCTGCCCAAGGCGGTGCTCTACTATCGACAGCAGTTGCAGTGGCTGGGCGGCATGGGGATCGTGGTGCTGGCCGTGGCCATCCTGCCGACCCTGGGGGTCGGCGGCATGGCGCTCTATCGCTCCGAGATCCCGGGGCCGCTCAAGGACTCCAAGCTCACGCCGCGCATCACCGAGACCGCCAAGGCGCTGTGGTACATCTACGCCTCCCTGACCGTCGCCTGCATGCTCGCCTACATGGCCGCCGGCATGGACTGGTTCGACGCCCTGGGACACAGCTTCTCCACCGTGGCGATCGGCGGCTTCTCGACCTACGACGCCAGCATCGGCTACTTCGACAGCGCCGCCATCGAGATGATCTGCACCGGTTTCCTGCTGATCTCGGCCTTCAGCTACAGCCTGCACTTTCTGGCCTGGCGCCAGCGCAGCCTGACCCACTACTTTCAGGATCCCGAGGCGCGCTTTTTGATGCTCTTCCTGAGCGGCCTGACGATCATCACCGCGGTGTCACTGTGGCTGACCGACATCTACTCCACCGCCCAGGGGCTGCGCCACGCGGTGTTCGAGGTGGTCTCGGTGGCCACCACGGCCGGCTTCGCGGTGGCGGACTTCTCCACCTGGCCGGGCGCCCTGCCCTTCCTGCTGTTCGTCGCGGCCTTCGTCGGCGGCTGCTCCGGCTCCACTGGCGGCGGCATGAAGGTGATCCGTATCATCCTGATCCTCAAGCAGGGCATGCGCGAGGTGATGCGCCTGATCCACCCCAATGCGGTGATCACGGTGAAGATCGGCAAGGTCAGCGTGCCCGACGGCATCGCCCAGGCGGTGTGGGGCTTCTTCTCCGCCTACGTGATGCTGTTCTTCCTGATGCTGGTGGGGGTGATGGCCACCGGGGTGGACCAGGTCACCGCCTGGTCCACCGTGGGCTCGGCGCTCAACAACCTCGGCCCGGCGCTGGGCGAGGCCAGCGCGCACTACGGCGACCTGCCGATGCTGGCCAAGTGGATCCTGGTGGTGGCGATGCTGCTGGGCCGCCTGGAGATCTTCACCGTGCTGGTGCTCTTCACCCCGGCCTTCTGGCGCAAGTAGGCCACATCCTGCACCAGAACTATGACGTTGGAACGGTCGAGGGGCGCCGGGGGCAGGTCGAAGAGGGGGTCCTTTGCCATGGATGGCAAAGGTAGCGCCCAGGGAGGGGTTCACAGCGCCCCCTCGAAGACCTGTCGACGAGGCAGCCCCGAGCACTACCGCTATCTGCAATAGCTCAGACATCGTGCAGGCGTCGCGGCGGGTTTGGCCTGCCTCGGCGCTTCGTGGATAATCGAGCCTCCACTCCCACAGCCCGAGCGTCCATGACCGACTCCCAGGACTCCGTGATCACTCCCCCGCAGGACGCGACCACCAGCGGCCCGCGCCAGGACCTCGTGGTGGGCGAGACCCGCTACACCCTGCTGGGCACCGCCCACGTCTCCGCCGAGAGCGCCGCGGACGTGCGCGCGCTGATCCGCTCCGGCGAGTTCGATGCCGTGGCCATCGAGCTGTGCGACTCGCGCCATCACAGCCTGACCAACCCCGACGCCCTGGGCGAGCAGGACCTGTTCCAGATCTTTCGCCAGGGCAAGGCCGGCATGGTCGCCGCCAGCCTGGCACTGGGCGCCTTCCAGCAGCGCGTTGCCGAGCAGTCGGGGATCGAGCCGGGCGCCGAGATGCGCGCCGCCCTGGAGGAGAGCCTCGACGCCGACCTGCCGCTGCTGCTGATCGACCGCGACGTGGGCATCACCCTCAAGCGCATCTATCACAACGTGCCCTGGTGGCAGCGCTTCTCGCTGTTCTCGGGGCTGCTCGGCAGCGTGCTGTCGCGCCAGCAGGTCTCCGCCGAGGAGATCGAGCGGCTCAAGGAGGGCGACGTCCTGGAGTCCACCTTCAGCGAGTTCGCCGCCGAATCGGCCTCGCTCTACGAGCCGCTGATCAGCGAGCGCGACCGCTACATGGTGCTGCGCCTGGCGGAGGACGCCGCGCCCGGCCGCTACCGAAGCGTGCTGGTGGTGGTCGGTGCCGGCCACATGAAGGGCATGGCCGAACACCTGGAACAGCCGCTGCCCGAGGCGCCGTATCCGGAGCGCGAGGCCCTGGAGGCCACGCCGCCGCCGTCGAAGGTCTGGAAGGCGCTGCCCTGGGCAATCACCGCGCTGGTGCTGACCGGCTTCGCCATCGGCTTCTCGCGCAACACCGAGCTCGGCTGGCAGCTGGTGGTGGAGTGGTTCCTGATCAACGGCATGCTCTCCGGCGCCGCCACCCTGGTCGCCCTGGCGCATCCGCTCACGGTCGCCGCCACCTTCGTCGCCGCCCCGCTGACCTCGCTCAACCCCACCGTCGGCGCCGGCTTCGTGGCTGCCGGCGTCGAGCTGTGGCTGCGCAAGCCCAAAGTGCGCGACTTCTCGACCCTGCGTCACGACGTCACCGAGCTCAAGGGCTGGTGGCGCAACCGGGTGTCACGCACCCTGCTGGTATTCCTCACCGCCACCCTCGGCTCCGCCGCCGGCACCTGGATCGCCGGCTTTCGCATCGCCGGCAAGCTGTTCGGCGGCTGATTCCGCCGCCAGACGGCGGACGGGAAGGCGCCCGTCATCGCGACTCAGGCGATGGCGGATCGCCTGATGAGACACGGCGAGCCCGTGCATGACATGAGAAGCAGCAGAACGCCCCGTCGCAGGCTCCTAGCGAGCGGCTCGCTCCAGCAGTCGCCGCATCGCTGGCGTGGGTGCCTCGAGCTTGTGGTGGCGCCGGCTGGCGGCGTAGCTGTCGTTGAAGGCGTCGAAGGTGTCGTCGAGCACCTCGGCCGCTTCACGATCGCCTGACTGGCGCAGCAGCTCGATGGCCACCTCGGCGGTGCACAGGTGGGCCGCCGAGGCCGGCTTGCGCAGCCGATAGCGAGTCAGCCGCTCGGTGGCCAGCGGCAGCACCGGCAGCCGCTCGAGATAGGGGCTCTTGCGGAAGATGCGCCGCGCCTGGCGCCAGGTGCCGTCGAGGATGATGAAGACCGGCACCCGGCCCGACTGCTTGCCGGCCGCGACGCGCTCCATGCCCACCACGCGGTCGGCATAGTCGGGCTGGTCGTCGGGGAAGATCACGAAGGGATCGAAGCGCTCGTCATCGAGCAGCGCCAGCAGCCGCGCGTCCGGCGCCGTGCGATACCAGGTGAAGACTTCGGTATCGCTCAGCACGTCAGCGATCAGCCGGCCGGTGTTGGTCGGCTTGTGGTGCTCCAGCGGATGGGTCAACAGCCACACCTTCGCCTCGCTCTCGGCGCTGACCCGATAGGGACACAGGCAGTTAAGCGCCGGCAGGTGGCAGCCCTCGCAGCGCGTCACGAAGCTGCCGCGGGCCTTGAACTCGCGCCGCGGCGGCCGCGGATGACCGGTAGCGGGGTCGCGCTCGATGACGGCGTCATTGAAGGTGTCGTCCTGCATGCTGGCGTGATCCCGGCGGCGAAGGGGGCGGCATTCTAGCATGCCGCCCGCATCATGCCTCGCCCAGCAGCGCCTCCGGCAGCCACAGGCGCCGCTCGCGCTTCCAGTGGCGCACCAGGGCGGGCACGCCCTTGCCGGCGGGCTGCTCGAGCCCCGCCGTGCCGGGCGGCGCCAGGGCACTGGCCTCGGGGTCGACCAGCACGCAGGGCGCATCCAGGGGAGTATGCTCGAGCAGTGCCGCGGCCGGCATCACCGCAAGCGAGGTGCCCACCACCAGCAGCAGGTCGGCCCGGGCCACGGTCTCGCAGGCATCAGCGAAATGCGGCACGCCCTCGCCGAACCACACCACGTCGGGGCGCAGCTGGCTTCCCTTGTCGCAGAGATCGCCGAGGCGGATACCGCCGCGGGGCAGCGGGTAGTGCATGCGTGCATCCACCGTGGAACGCGCCTTGAGGATCTCGCCGTGCAGGTGCAGCACCCGGCGCGAGCCGGCGCGCTCGTGCAGGTCGTCGATGTTCTGGGTGATGATGCTGACCGCGAAGCCCTGCTTCTCGAGGCTCGCCAGCGCCTTGTGGGCGGCATTGGGACGGGCCCGGCGCACCTGGTCGCGGCGTTGGTCGTAGAAGCGCAGCACCCGCTCGGGATCGCGCCGCCAGCCTTCGGGGGTGGCGACCTCCTCGACCGGATGGTCGGCCCACAGGCCGTCGCTGGCGCGGAAGGTCTGGATACCGCTCTCGGCACTGATCCCCGCCCCGGTGAACACCACCAGATGCGGCGCTCGCTGCTCGACCATTCACCACCTCTCGCCGCTTGGGCGCCAGCGACTCACTCTCCATCGCCAGCGACCCTCAATATTCAAGACTTGCCACCGCCCGAAACTACCACTCCGAGCCCCGGTGCGACCAGAAGGTCACCGCCCTGCCGGCGGCTCCATCAACCGGATCACAGGCGCTCGAGATCCCGGCAACGACACCTCCCGTCCCACCCGTTGGCAAGGCTGGCATCCTTGTCGGCAAGACGGCACGGTCAGGCGCCATGGTAGCCATCTTCCTCGGGTTCCTCGTGGTCCCCCTTGGGCAGCTCAGCGGCCCAGGCCATGGCCTCGGCGTGCTCGCGCCTGGAAAAGGTGCGGATCTCCACAGCCTTGAACAGCCGCTCCTCCAGATGGGCGAGGTGCTTGATCCACTGCTGGTCGGTGACGACGGCGGCCCGGTGGTAATGCTCGAGATCGCCAAGCTGGGTCAGGCCGTAGCCGACATCCTTCAGCAGGGCGGTCAGGGTCATCCAGCGAAGCCCGTCGATCTCGACCACCATGCTGACCCGGGAATGGGCCTGCTTGGCACCTTCGATGGCATCGATGGCGGGCTGCAACTCCTGGGCCGTGACGACGCCACTCGCCTTCATCGCCACGACATGCTCCGCAGGGTGGGAAATGAGGTCCAGCATGGGCGCTCTCCTTGGCGTTGATTGAGTGTTAAAGCAGGCTCGGTGACTTTCAGCATAGCGTGGCTCGGCTCGGCCTGGAGCTGACTAGCCCGGAAATTGCACCAGACATGAAAAAGGCGGCTGAAAATCGGTTATAATTCAAGAGCCTAACCAAGAATCAACCGCATCAGCCGCCATGACAAAATGTACCACGCCGACTGCCTCCTTTCCACGCTGTAAAGGCCGCCAGGTCACCGCCGGTTTCGACGGGGGCGAGATCACCTCCGATGGCGGTGTCCTGCTGCTTCGCCAGCTGGATCGCGAGATGGGGCTGACCCGTACCATCGCGCGCCGCCTCGATGATGCTCGGGCCACTCGCCGTTGCCAGCACCGCGCCGAGACCATGCTCCGGCAGCGCGTCTTTGGTCTGGCGCTGGGCTACGAGGACC
>NZ_FPAQ01000016.1 GCF_900116405.1 Halomonas saccharevitans
ACCTCAAGCGCACGGTATACGCCACGGCCCAGGTCACCACCCTGCGCCTGAAGTTGCTGAAGATCGGTGGCGTGGTGATCCGCAATACCCGGCGCGTCCGGCTGATGCTGAGTAGCCACTACCCCGACCAAGACCTCTTCCTCAAGCTGATCAAGAAACTGGTGCCGGGATGACCGGCAGGGTGCTGTCCCCGGCACGAGATAAACAATGGGGGTAGGGGGCAGTGCGTCTTGAAGGCGGGAAATCGATCAAAAAGTGAGCGATTCTCGCGCCATCCAGCATGAAGAGCTGGCCTGCTCACCCGCCAGGCCAAACTCGCGATACTGATGCAATATTCAGGCTAGCCAGTTCGGTCGTACGCGATGGCTGCAATCCACACAAGCGCTTCAATTCCCATTTCTTCCGTGTCCTGCCTGCCAAGGCGTCGTTGATGAGTGCCTTGGTTAGTCTCCTCACTTGGTACTCACTCAAAATCTCAGAATACTTATCCAAGAAGGCCCTGCAGAGTGGCAGTCGATGGAGGTTATTCGATACCGAAGCGGAATGGGGGAGCTGACTGAGGAACCAAGCCTGGCTTCGCCTGGGGGCAGACAGGTTTTCTCCACTCTCTGTCTCAATACGGATCAAACGCCTGACCAGTTGCCGATCTCGCCTAGACCAATCGATCTGACGATGGTTGCCATGCTTAACTTTCCTAACGGCATTCGTAGACATCAGCCACTGACGGTCGTGGCGGTATAGCCAGAAATAGAGAGCTTGACTACCTTGATCCCTCGCCCGTTTCGTTCCCCCAGCCTTGCACAGCGCCTTGAGCCACTTTTCCCTCTGCCGAAAAAGCTGCGAATCGGTATGTGCAGTGACTGGAGCCGCCCTGCTTCTCACCTTGTCTTCATCGGGAAACTGAGCCACTTCCACCAAAAGGGATCCGGCATCTTGCCCCTGCTTGAAGCAGGTCCATACAGTGAGATGCTGGAGGAAACTGAAGGACTTGCGATGTTTGCGGAACATGGCAACGAACCAGTAGGGCGCTTCCGAGACCAACACCTCATTGGAAGCCAACCAGTTACTGGAATGGCTGGACAGCACCCGTCGCCAAAGGATGTCGAAACGAATGTGGTGGCCCTTTGTCGC
Organism: Halomonas saccharevitans; assembly: GCF_900116405.1. Taxonomy (GTDB): domain Bacteria; phylum Pseudomonadota; class Gammaproteobacteria; order Pseudomonadales; family Halomonadaceae; genus Halomonas; species Halomonas saccharevitans. The sequence continues at coordinate 1,132 of NZ_FPAQ01000016.1, forward strand.
TCCTTGCTCAACAGCCAGGTTGTAATAGAAACGGCTCCACTGGCGAAAAGTTGGCGACGGGGCATTGGGGGACGACAGTAACTGGCGAACGCCTCTAGTAATCAGCAGATCGCTTGCGTCCGCCGGAGCCGGTAGCCCTCTGTGCGGGCAGTTCCAGGGGGAGGCGGCTTGGAAATCGTATCGCGACCTACGTCTAAAGGGCACGCTGGAACCCAACAAGCGACACAGGTGCTCGAGACAAGCATTTGCCCCGATGACTTGCCACTCGCGGCGCCAATAGTATTCCCCATGCCGAGCGTGCATCTCGGCTAGGCAGATGGGACAGTATCGCAGCCAAGGAGGCCATTTCACCGTGGCCGTGGTGATCCCCGAAAGGCCCAAGGTACCGGGCTGACCCTCACCGATTATAGCTGCCTCTAGGCGGTTCCGGCGCTCTAGGGGCATGAAAGGTGCATACAGCGGGAATAGCGTATGACGACGCACCAAAAGTGCAGCGTCCAGGCCCAATGGCCTACCAACGTTCATTACCAGCTTCCCTAAGTGGCTTGGCAGATCTGTGGTAGCAGCCACCCAAGGGTCCGAAAAATGCTGCCTTAACAACTCCTTTTGGCTGTCCAAGCCCAAGTGGACCCGGCAACGAGCCAAGGCACTGTAGAGTAGTTCATCCTGATGCAGCATGGGGAAGTACATCAGCCCGCTTCCCCCCAAAGGCTACCAAGGTCAAACACCATCCCTTGATCCTTGAGCCGCCGGTAGGCTTGGCTCTCTGGACCCGAGACGTGAATCCGGCGTAGATCCTCTTGGGGCAGGGATTTCCACTCGGCCCGTTTCACCCTGCTAGCCTTGGGTTGCTCGGGCTTCGTCCCGGACATATAGGCGGTTACCTTATGGACCAGGGCGGCCAATGGTAGGTCAGGGTGACTGGATAGAATCTCGTCGGCCATCGGTATCGCGATGTCTTCCGGGATCTCCATCTGATTCAGCAGGTCAAGCAGACGCTTGGCCTTGTCATCTTTCACCCTTGGCGCTGCCTTGGTTTCCGGCAGCTTTTCCTGCACTGATGCCGCCATAGCAAGCATTCTCGTCTCGATCTCCGGCATCTGCAGATCGTCGTACTGAGCAATGAGTTCCGGTCGGTTGCTCCTCAAGGCGGCCAGCATGGGATGCACCGGCTTCAATTCGTCCTCGTAGACCTTGCGAAGCAGAGCCGAAGTGATGCACTCATCACCGGTGGCGATAGCACGGATCTGAGCCAAGACAAACAACTTCACGACGATATCCATCACGCCCTGAGTGAGGTCGTACATCGTTGTTTCGAGCTCGTCATCCAAGGGACGAGCATTGCGTAGCCACTGGTATTGCCAGAGGCGTTTCATCAGCTTGCTCCACTGCTTGTCCCTGGGTAGCCTGTCCCAGAAGAGGCTGCCCATGCCTGAGACTCGCCGTGCAGCCCGGAAAGTCCGTTGAAAGAATTTCCTGGCTCTATGGGTACCCACCTGAATCACCGGCACCCCGATGGTGTTCACCAGGGACACAAAGAAATTGTGCATCTTCTCTGCACCGCCGGATCTTGCTTCGTTAAGATTCTGTACTTCATCTATAATAAGAACGCCGAGGGCATGCAGGTTGGCTACTTGGCACATACTTGCCAACAATCGCTTGGTACCGAGCTTCTTGCGTCCGTGACTGCGGCTATAGTCGGTATACAGTACCTTATCGACTTGGTTGAAGAAGCTCAGGCATAGCTCATCCAGGTCGCCGTCAATGGGGCAGTCAACCTTGAGGTAGGTTAACTGGGTGACACCGTGATCAGGATGATAGATCGCCTGCGGATACATGCCGAGGATCCGCTCGAGTGTTCGGCTCTTGCCGCACCCCGAGCATCCAAAGAGGGACAGGCTGTTAGCCGTGGATACGACGCCTTCGAAAGCTCGCGCCTCCAGGTCCTCCGTCATCACCCTTTGGAAACCATTCTGTAAGTGCGCATACAAGGAACCGTTAGCCGGGTTCCGGCCCAAGTAGCCTTGCCGAATCAACAAGGAGATCTTGGCTTCCAGTTGCAAGTGGTGACCCAAGGGTTGGAAGAAGGAGTGAAGAAGCCTGGCGATGGCGTGAACCCTCAGCCTGCCGTCCAAGTTGAGTTCCTGCTCGTCATAGCGAGGTTTGAGCTGCAACCCAGATACCAACTGCGCTAATGGCATCACTGGAGGGAGGGCGCAAATCAAGGGGTTGTCCCGGTATTCCACGAGACCAGGATCCTGGTAACTCGCTTCGGGGATCTGCCCCTGAGTTGACGACTCACTCATCTCCATCCTCCCCAAACAGCAGATCCGTCATGTCGGGATAGGCATAGTCATCTTCACTCTCGCCGTGGATGCGCACGACCTCAGCCGGGGTCTGCCGCTCCGGCTTGGCGGGCCTGAAGGCGGTGGTGTGACGCTCAATCTGCTTTTCTTCCTGCTTGTTCTTCCTCACCTGTGCGCCCAGGTCCTGTCTGACGATACCTGAACGGACGGGGCTGCTCTGTTCCGCCTCGTCGGCAATGGATTCGATCGTCTCCAGCAGCTTGCCTTTTTCCTTCATTGCCTCCATGGCGGCGTTGGCATCACTCCTACGCTCAGCCTGGGATAACAACCAAACGTCCCAGAAGGTCATACCCCTGAAACGCCGACTGCGATCAGCAAGGTCGCAAACCCAGTATTCCTTGAGGTTGCTGGACGGCCGGATGTAAATATGATCGGCACTACGTGGATCGTAGGCCACCAATATCTTCTGCGGTCTGCGACCTTGACCCCGGTGGAACCACCCTGCCTTCAGCGCCTCCTGGCACGTGTAGAAGCAGCCGAAGATCCTGATCCCAAGGTCCGATACGGTGGCCTGTTCGTGGGGCAGCAAATTGATGCGGACCAAGTTCTCTGGTGCCGTGCGCAACCGCCCAGTCAGGTTAGCCAGTCCCCAGTTCCATAGCTTCACAGGTATGGCCGGCAGACTTGCAGGCATGCCGATGGTCCTGTCGTATTTGCTCAGGGTATGGAAGTTGTTGTGCCAAAGAACACCAGCGATGATGGTCTTGGTGAACTCGGCCAGCGTCAGGCTGGCATCTAGCCTGTAGTCACGCCCGCCACGCTTACGGCTGGTGGTTCCTTCGACCACACCACTGACGTAAGGCTTAAACCGATCCTGAGCCGTCCTGAAATAGCGCTCTACTATGCCCTTGGCATCCCCGCGCCGAGCTGACGCATTTTCTATACGTACACCGAATGCTTGGGAAAATGCCTCGACCTTGGTGCCGTTCAATTCACCTTTATCGGCCAGCACCACGTCAGGTAAACCCTGCACTGGCCAATCATCGGCATCGATGTCCAATCCATATTGGCGACAGTAAATCACCTTGTCCAACACGGTATTCGCCAAGGCCACCATGGCGCTGACCCAGGATGGCCCCTCGAAACCGACGTACATGCCGGTCACCATGCGGCTGAACACGTCCACCACCATGTACACGACCGGTCTGCCAACGATCAGGCTACGGTCATGCTCGGACACCAGGTAGATGTCAGCTATGGTGGCATCTATTTGGTAACGATAGCCTGGTCCCAGCGTCTCGGTCGTCGAGGTGCTCGTCAGGGGACGAACGTCCTTGGCGAAATCGACAGCGGAAGTGCGACGCTCCAATGTGTCGAAAAAGTGGTATTCGCGCTTGTAGAAATAGCGGAATTGTTCCAGCGTTGGCAATTCTTTCGCCGGCAGGTCGGGCCGGATGGCGCCGACCAAGTTCAAGCCGGCGGCGTAGGCATCGGTGACCGACGGATGCTTTTCCTTGAGCAGCCGCTCTTCAATAACTCGTCGGAAGATACGCTCAATGTCGGGAGTGATGTTGCTTCCCCGTCCATCCCGAATGATACGTGGTCTTCCTAGCTTGACGTGGCCCGGTTTGCGGCGTTTACCCCGTCCCCCGGAATTGACATAGTCCGGCAATAAGGCATTCTTGCACATTCCGCGCTGCCAGTAACGCCTCAAAAGCCTGTACACCGTCTGCTTGGTGACACCGTTGCGCTGCATGATGGTCGTGACGATTCGCCCCCTGGACTGGCGCGTGAATAGACCGGTATCCATCACTGCCTCGGTAATGATGGCCCAGGCGGCATCGCGCTTCTGCCGGTCAACGGAGCCTTCTTCTACTTCCCGTAACGTTCTGTCCAGGAAGGGATCATCTATTCGCTGAATGGCCCCATCCATGAGCAACCGTTCCAAGTCGGTGACTGGAATTGAAGCTGGTAGGGCAGTGGTCGAATCGATGTCGATCCAAATCGCCAGCTTCGCATCACACCAGAGCAAGCGCCTTCGATGTTCATCAATTCGAAAAACCTGATTAACGGGAAGCACGAAGTACCTCCTGCCGTTGGCTTTGGAGGGTGATGGCAATATCTACTGGCTTAAGCACCCTATACGGCTTGTTGATATCGAAAAGGAAATAGTGCTGCGCCAACAACTGACGAAGCCAATAGAGCGCTTGACCAGGTTCCAGCCCGTAGGCCATATCCAAACCTTGGGCGATGGTCGTAAGCGTCCTGCCGGGATCGCGCTGGAACTCGTGAAGATACAATTTTTGGTAGTTATCGAGCTCGTCCAGGGAGAGCTCATTTTCAGATTGGGCAGGATAAAGCCATTGGATGTTAGCGAATGCCGTCTTGGAGACTTCCCTTTCGGTGACTATGGCCCAAGGAATTCCCTTCTCAGCCCAGTACCGCCTCTCGAGTTCCAGCCTCTCGACGACCTCTGACTTCTCGAGATCGCTGCTGTACTTGGCCTGGATGGCCATAGCCGGCCTCGCGGAATCATCAAAATCGACCAGGAAGTCGCTGCTCAGTACCTGTGGAGTGCCCTTGAACCTTGCATGAGGTAGGCCGGCTTCTTCGGCGATCCGGACCGTGTCCTCAACCCGCAAGGGAAACTGTTCTCGGACGTCGACGACCTTGGGCGACCAGTCCAACGACAGGAAGACCGCAAGCTCAAGATCAGATAAGAGATGATGCATCCGCTGGCACTTGTTGCCGAACAGGCGATGTGAGCGCCCCAGCGAGGAAACGTCCCGGGTATAGATGAATGGCTTGTAGTCAGGGCCGCGGCCTTGGCCACGCCCCTCTTTCAGTCGCTTGTCGATTTGCGCCTGATTGAGTCCCTTGAATGTTCCAGCCATAAAAAAGCCAGCGCCTTGTGTTCTTGAGTCCAACATAGCCGACACCGGCTTAGAATGACACTTTATTCTCAAGGATGATACTTTATTTTTAAGGATGACACTTTATTTTCCTCCCACAGGAACAGGCGCGGCGGTGGCACGCTCACTCCACGGTGACGGACTTGGCGAGGTTACGCGGCTGATCCACGTCGGTGCCCTTGAGCACCGCCACGTGATAGCTGAGTAGCTGCAGCGGCACGGTGTAGAGGATCGGCGCCAGCGCCTCATGCACGCCGGGCAGATGCAGTACCTGCACGCCCTCCTCCTCGACCAGTCCCACCTCGGCATCGGCGAAGACGAACAGCTCGCCGCCCCGGGCCCGCACCTCCTGGAGGTTGGACTTGAGCTTGTCGAGCAGGTCATCGTTGGGCGCCACCGAGATGACCGGCATCTCGCTGTCGACCAGCGCCAGGGGGCCGTGCTTGAGCTCGCCCGCCGGGTAGGCCTCGGCATGGATGTAGGAGATCTCCTTGAGCTTCAGCGCCCCCTCCAGCGCGATGGGGAAGTGGGCCCCGCGCCCCAGGAAGAGCGCGTGCTGCTTCTCGGCGAAGGCCGTGGCGAGCACCTCGATGGCCGGATCCAGCGCCAGCACCCGCGCCACCAGGCCCGGCAGGCCGCGCAGCGCCTCGACCAGGCTCGCCTGCTCGGAGGCCGCGAGGCCCTTGACCCTACCCAGCGCCAGAGTCAGCAGCATCAGGGCGGTGAGCTGGGTGGTGAAGGCCTTGGTGGAGGCCACGCCGATCTCGGGGCCGGCCCGGGTCATCAGGGTCAGGTCCGACTCACGCACCAGGGAGCTGCCCGGCACGTTGCAGATCGCCAGGCTGCCCAGGTAGCCACGCTCCTTGGCGAAGCGCAGCGCCGCCAGGGTGTCGGCCGTCTCGCCGGACTGGGAGAGCGTCACGAACAGCGTGTCCTCGGGCACCACCACCTGGCGATAGCGGTACTCCGAGGCGACCTCCACCTGGACCGGCACTCCGGTGTAACGCTCCAGCCAGTAGCGGGCCACCATGCCGGCGTGATAGCTGGTGCCGCAGGCCACGACATGGATCTGCTTGACCCGCCCAAACAGCGCCTCGGCCTCGGGACCGAAGCTCTCCACCAGCGCCGAGCGCTCGCCCAGTCGTCCTTCCAGGGCCGCAGCGATCACCGTCGGCTGTTCATGGATCTCCTTGAGCATGAAGTGGCGGTAGTCGCCCTTGCTGGCCGCGCCGTCGCCGTGCTCGAAGACCTGTACCTCGCGCTCGACCGCGCGTCCCTCGGCATCGACCACCTCGATCACGCCACCTTGAGAGAGGCGCACCGCGTCGCCCTCCTGCAGGTAGAGGAAACGGTCGGTGACCTGCAGCAGCGCCAGCGGGTCGGAGGCGAGGAAGGCCTCGTCGATGCCCACGCCCACCACCAGCGGACTGCCCTTGCGAGCCCCGATGATCACGTCAGGCTCGTCGGCATGAATCACGCCCAGGGCGTAGGCGCCGTCGAGATGGGCCAGCACGCCGCGCACGGCGGTGAGCAGGTCGCCGACGCGGCGGCTTTCGCGCTCCAGCAGATGGGCGATCACCTCGGTATCGGTCTCCGAGGTGAAGGCGTAGCCCTCGGCCTCGAGCTCGCGACGCAGGGCCTCGTGGTTTTCGATGATGCCGTTATGCACCACCGCCAAGCGCTCGCCGGACTGGTGAGGGTGGGCATTCGCCTCGCTGGGGCGACCGTGGGTCGCCCAGCGGGTATGGGCGATGCCGCTGCGCCCCGGCAGCGGCTCGGGCACCAAGCGCTCCTCAAGGGCGGCTACCTTGCCCAGCGCCCGCTGGCGCTGCAGGCGCCCCTCGGGCGAGCGCACCGTCATCCCGGCCGAGTCATAGCCGCGGTACTCCAGGCGCTTCAAGCCCTCCAGCAGGATGCCCTGGACGTTGCGCTCGGCAACGGCGCCGACGATTCCACACATGTGATTTCTCCTCAGGATTCCTGGCGCTTGGTCGGTCGCGGCCAATCGGGCTTGCTGATCTGGCGGCCGCGCGTGACCGCCAGGGCATGGTCGGGCACGTCCTTGGCGATGGTCGATCCGGCCCCCACGGTGGCGCCCCGGCCGACGATCACCGGCGCCACCAGGGCGGTGTTGGAGCCGATGAAGGCCCCGTCGTCGATCTCGGTATGGTGCTTGTTGGCGCCGTCGTAGTTGCAGGTGATGGTGCCGGCGCCGACGTTGACGTCGCGCCCCAGCCGGGCGTCGCCGACATAGCTCAGGTGGTTGATCTTGCTGCCCTCACCCACTTCGGCGTTCTTGGTCTCGACGAAGTTGCCGACCCTGGCGCCGACCGCCAGGCGCGAGCCGGGCCGCAGCCGGGCGAAGGGCCCGACGCGGTTGTGGCCGGCCACCGCGGCGCCCTCGAGGACGCTGTGGGCCTCGATCACCGACTCGGCGCCGACGTGGCTGTCGCGAATCACGCAGTTAGGGCCGATGCGCACCCCCTCGCCGAGCTCGACGTCGCCCTCGAAGACGCAGCCCACGTCGATTTCGACATCGTGGCCGCAGGTCAGGCGCCCGCGGACGTCGAGGCGCGCCGGGTCGGCGAGCGCCACGCCCTGCTCCATCAGCCGCTCGGCGATGTCGTGCTGGAGGGCACGCTCCAGGCGGGCCATCTGGGCGCGATTATTGACGCCCTCGACCTCCTGGGCGCGCGCCGGCTGGACGGTGGCGATCCGCACGCCCTCGGCGGCGGCCATGGCGATGACGTCGGTGAGGTAGTACTCGCCCTGGGCGTTGTCGGCGGAGAGGCTCGGCAGCCAGCGACGCAGCTGGGTGGCGGTCATGGCCATGATGCCGGTGTTGCACTCGCGCACGGCCCGCTCGGCCTCGGAGGCGTCCTTGTGCTCAACGATGGCCACCACCTCGCCCTCCGCGTTGCGCAGGATGCGCCCGTAGCCGGTCGGATCGTCCAGGGTGACGGTGAGCAGGCCCAGGTGCTGCTCGTCGACCCGCGCCAGCAGTTCGACCAGCGTCTCGCGGCGGATCAGCGGCACGTCGCCGTAGAGCACCAGCACCTTGCCCTCGCCGAGGCCGTCTAGGGCCTGGGCCACGGCATGGCCGGTGCCCTTCTGCTCGGCCTGCAGGGCGAAGCGCAGGCGACCCTCGGTCGGCGCCTCGGCCAGGGCCTCGCGCACGTGCTCTGCGCCGTGACCGACCACCACGTGGGTGCGCTCGGCGGCGAGTCCCTCGGCGGTATCGATCACGTGTCGCACCATCGGCTTGCCAGCCAGGCGGTGCAGTACCTTGGGCAGGGTCGAGCGCATCCGGGTCCCCTGCCCGGCTGCCAGTATCACCACGTCGAGCGTCATCATGACTCCTTGTCCGCGTTCATTGCTTGGCTTCTATTCTAGGGGGCCTGAGGGTTCTGCCGCCATGTCGGCCGAAGGGCCCTCGACCACCGTCACGCCCAGCGCGTCGATCGCCGCGCGGCCGAAGCGCTCGGCGAAGGCCGGGCTCGCCAGGCTCGTCCAGCCCTCGCCCTGGCGCACCAGCATCAGCACGGCGAGCCCCCGCTCGCGCGCCAGCGCCATGCCCGCCTCTTCGCCCAGCACCATCAGCGCGGTGGCCCAGGCATCGGCCCAGGCATCGGAGGGGTGCACGACGGTCGCCGAGGCCAGGCGGTGCTCGATGGGGCGACCGGTGCGCGGATCCAGGGTGTGGGAGTAGCGCTGGCCGTCCTCCTCGAAGTAGTTGCGGTAGTCGCCAGAGGTGGCCACCGCGATGCGTTCCAGAGCGAGCACGTGGCGGGCCTCGGGGCGGCCGTCGCGAGGCACCTCGATGCCGATCCGCCAGGGCTCGGACTCGGCGTCCCGATGGCCGCTCACCTTGAGCTCGCCGCCCAGGTTGACCAGGTAGTGGTCGAGCCCCTGGCGGGCGAGATAGGCGGCGACCCGGTCGGTGGCATGCCCCTTGGCCACGCCGGAAAGATCGACGAAGACGTCGCGCAGGCGTCGCGCCTGGCGGGCCTCGGCGTCGACCTCCAGGCTGTCGGGCCCGATCTCGGCCAGCCGCTCGGCCAGCGCCGCGTCACCCGGCACCTCTTGGGGTCGCGCCTCGGGGCCGAAGCTCCACAGGTTGACCAGATCACCGATGGTCATGTCGAAGGCCCCGCCGCTCGCCCTGGCCACCGACTGGCCGATGGCCAGCACCTCGATCAGCGGATCGGAGAGCGGCTGCCACTTGCCCAGGGGGGCGCGATTGAAGGCCATTAGCTCCGAATCGTCGCGCCAGGTGGACATGGCGGCGTCCACCGCCTCGAGTTCGGCGAGCAGTCCCGCCTCGAGCTCGTTGGCCTCGCCCTGAGTCAGGGGGTCGGCGATGCTCACCTGATAGAAGGTGCCGAAGATCTCCCCCTCGAGGGTCACCGGGGACTCCAGCGGGCGATCACGCTCGGAACAGCCCGAGAGCAGCAGGCCGAGCAGCAGGGAAACCAGGAGCGAACGCAGTATCGTCATGTCAGGCGCCTCCGAAGAGCCAGAGCAGCGCGACACCCAGCACGAGGCGATAGACCACGAAGGGCTGCATGCCGATCCGCTTGATGAAGACCAGGAAGAAGTGGATGCACAGATAGGCACTGACGCCGGAGAGCAGCGCCCCCATGATCAGGGCGCCCCAGTCCACCGGCACGGTGGCATCGGCGAGATGGAGGATCTCCAGCCCCCCGGCGAGCACGATGACCGGGATCGAGAGCAGGAAGGAGAAGCGCGCCGCGCCCTCACGGCTCAGGCCCAGCAGCAGGCCGGCGGTCATGGTAATGCCGGAGCGCGAGGTGCCCGGAATCAGCGCCAGCGCCTGGGCGAAGCCGATCCACAGGGCATCCCGCCAGCTCAGGCGATACTCGTTGCGGGTGCCGCGATGGCGCCAGTCGGCGTAGGCCAGCAGCAGCCCGAAGCCGATCAGCCCCCCGGCGATGACCAGCGGCGAGCGCATGACCCCCTGGACGGTGTCCTCGAAGGCCAGCCCCGCCAGCCCCACCGGGATGGTGGCCAGGATCACCCACCAGGCCAGGCGCGCCTCGTCGTCGGTGCCGCGTCCCGCCACGCTGCGACACCAGCTGGTGGTCATACCGACCAGTTCGTGGCGAAAGTAGAGCACCACCGCGCTGAGGCTGCCGATGTGCAGGGCGACATCGAAGACCAGGCCCTGGTCGTCCCAGTCAGTGAAGACCGGCACCAGGATCAGGTGGGCGGAGCTGGAGATCGGCAGGAACTCGGTCAATCCCTGAACGATGGAGAGGACGAAGATCTGTAGCCAGTCCATGGAACGGTCCGTGTGGTGGAATAAGGCGGCTCGGGCGGCCCAAGAGGATACACCCGTGCGGCCCGCCTGTCCGCCGCCAGCGGCTCAGGACGCCGACAGCATGGCGGAAGCCAAGCCGAAGTAGATCACCACCCCCGAGGCATCAATCAGGGTCGTGACCAGTGGCGCCGAGGCGGTGGCCGGGTCCCAGCCGAGGCGATCGAGAACGAAGGGCAGGCACATGCCGAGCAGGCTGCCGAACAGCACGATGGCGATCATGCTCACCGCCACCACCAGCGCCACCGCCTCGCCAGCACGGATCATGCCAATGGGTGCCACCGCCAGCGCCATGGTCAGCCCCAGAGCCCCCGCCACCAGCAGCTCACGACCGAGCAGCTTGCCCCAGTCCTTGACGCCTACATCACCGGTGGCCATGCCGCGCACCATCAGGGTGGACGCCTGGGCGCCGGCATTGCCGCCGCTGCCGATCAGCAGCGGCAGGAAGAACACCAGCGCCACCTGGGCGGCGATGGTCTCCTCGAAGTAGGCGATGCCCGCCCCGGAGAAGAGGTTGCCAAACACCAGCAGCACCAGCCAGAGCACCCGCTTGCGATACAGGCTCCACAGCGGCACCCGGCGCACGCCCCCTTCCAGGGCACCGATCGACATCCCCTTGTGGATATCTTCGGTGGCCTCGGACTCGACCACGTCCAGGGCATCGTCGTGGGTGACGATGCCGATCAGGCGGCTCTCGGCATCGACCACCGGCAGCGCCAGCAGGTCGTAGCGGGCGACGATACGCGCCACGTCCTCCTGGGTCGCGTCCACTCGGGTGTGGATAACTTCATGAATCATCAGGTCGTCGACCCGCGCCCCGGGGCGGGCCACTATCAGCTGGCGCAGCGACAGGGTACCGGCCAGCCGACCGTCGGGATCGACGACATAGAGCTGGTAGACCGTCTCGGCATCCGGGGCAGTCTGGCGCACCCGCATCATCGCCCGGGACACCGTCAGGCCGGTGGGGATCGCCACATAATCCGAGGTCATCAGGGCACCGGCGGTGCCCTCGGCGTAGCTCGCCAGGCGCTTGAGCGCCTCACGCTCCTGCCGGGCCATGCGTCGCAGCAGAGCCTCGCGACGATCGTCACCCAGCGTCTTGAAGAGATCCGCGCGCTCGTCCGCGCCCATCTCTTCGAGGATCGCCAGCAGGTCCTCGTCATCCAGCGCCTCGGTGATCGCCAGCTGCTCGTCGCCTGCGAGATAGCCAAGCACGCTGGCGCGGCGCTCCAGCGGCAGCCGCGCGAAGAGCGCCAGGGCTCGCGGCATGTCCTGATCGTCCTCGACCAGGGTCTCGAGGATCTCGGCGATATCGGCGGAACGCAGCTCCGGCAGCAGACCCTGAAGACGCGCGTCGCCGCCCTCCAGGGCGGCGAGCAGCGTCGACTTGTGCGTCTGCAGGGGTTCGCTCAATGACATGGCGGGCCTCCCGACGGCGAAGCCGGCCCCTGGGCCGGCGGGAAGAGAACGGTGGTGCCTCGAGGCGGCGCCTCACGTACCCAGAAACGACGACGCCCCCCGGACAGGGTCCGGAGGGCGTCGAGGTCGAGACACGAGCCGAGCGTTAGCCGCGGCCGGACTTGCGACGCACCTGCTGGATGGTACGCAGCTGCGCCATGGCCTCGGACAGTTCCGCGGCGGCGTGACTGTAGTCAAGCTCCGCAGACTTGTTGCCCATCTCCTTCAGCGCGTGCTGACGGGCCTCCTCGGCGGCCGCCTCGTCGAGGTCGTCGGCACGCACGGCGGTATCCGCCAGCACCGTGACCACGTCGGGCTGAACCTCGAGGAAACCGCCCGAGACGTAGAAGTGATCTTCCTCACCTCCGCCATGGACGATCCGTACCGGACCCGGCGCCAGCTCGGTGAGCAACGGCGTGTGCCCGGCCAGTATCCCGAGATCCCCCATGGTACCGGCCGCCACGACCTGCTCGGCGGACCCGGAGTAGATCGACGCCTCGGCGCTGACGATCTCGCACTTGAAGCTTTTCGTCATGATGACGTCTCCCAGGTGGAGGGATTACTTCATCTGGTTGGCTTTCTCGACGGCCTCGTCGATGGTGCCAACCATGTAGAAGGCCTGCTCGGGCAGCTCGTCATACTCGCCGTTGAGGATACCCTGGAAGCCGCGGATAGTGTCCTTCAGGGACACGTACTTGCCGGGCGCCCCGGTGAAGACCTCGGCCACGAAGAACGGCTGCGACAGGAAGCGCTGGATCTTACGCGCCCGGGAGACGGCCAGCTTGTCCTCGTCGGACAGCTCGTCCATGCCCAGGATGGCGATGATGTCCTTGAGCTCCTTGTAGCGCTGCAGCACGCCCTGCACGCCGCGAGCGATGCCGTAGTGCTCGTCGCCGACGACCAGCGGGTCGAGCTGGCGCGAGGTAGAATCCAGCGGATCGATGGCCGGGTAGATACCCAGCTCGGCGATCGAGCGCGCCAGTACCACGGTCGCATCCAGGTGCGAGAAGGTAGTCGCCGGGGACGGGTCGGTCAGGTCATCCGCGGGCACGTAGACGGCCTGCACGGAGGTGATAGAGCCATCCTTGGTGGAGGTGATGCGCTCCTGCAGGACACCCATCTCCTCGGCCAGAGTCGGCTGGTAGCCCACCGCGGACGGCATGCGGCCCAGCAGTGCGGAGACCTCGGTACCGGCCAGGGTGTAGCGGTAGATGTTGTCGACGAACAGCAGCACGTCGCGACCTTCATCGCGGAACTTCTCGGCGATGGTCAGGCCGGTCAGGGCCACGCGCAGGCGGTTGCCGGGCGGCTCGTTCATCTGACCGTAGACCAGCGACACCTTGTCGATGACGTTGGATTCGGTCATCTCGTGATAGAAGTCGTTACCCTCACGAGTCCGCTCGCCCACGCCGGCAAACACGGAGTAGCCGCTGTGCTCGGTGGCGATGTTGCGGATCAGCTCCATCATGTTGACGGTCTTGCCGACGCCGGCGCCGCCGAACAGGCCGACCTTGCCGCCCTTGGCGAACGGGCACACCAGGTCGATGACCTTGATGCCGGTCTCCAGCAGCTCGCTGGAGGCCGCCTGGTCGGCGTAGCCCGGCGCCTTGCGGTGAATCGGCATGCGCTCTTCTTCGCCGATGTCGCCGGCCTCATCGATGGGCTCGCCCAGCACGTTCATGATGCGGCCCAGGGTCTCCTTGCCGACCGGCACGGAGATCGGGGCACCGGTGCCGACCACGTTCAGGCCGCGCTTGAGGCCCTCGGTGGTGCCCATGGCGATGGTGCGCACCACGCCGTCACCCAGCTGCTGCTGGGTCTCGAGAACGGTCCCGGTGTCCGAGACATTCAGCGCGTCGTAGACCTTGGGCACATCGTCCCGCGGAAACTCTACGTCAATCACCGCGCCGATGATTTGTACGATACGTCCGCTCATCTTGGTTCCTCTCAAATACCTGCAAATGAAACCTGCATGCCGGGAGGGCACCGCCCTCCCCGACGCTAAACGGCGGCGGCGCCACCGACGATCTCGGAGATTTCCTGGGTAATGGCCGCCTGACGGGCCTTGTTGTACACCAGCTCCAGGTCGTCGATCAGATTGCCGGCGTTGTCGGTGGCGCTCTTCATGGCGATCATCCGAGCGGCCTGCTCGCACGCCACGTTCTCGACCACCGCCTGATAGACCTGCGCCTCGACGAAACGCACGAGCAGGCTATCCAGCAGCGCCTTGGCATCCGGCTCATACAGGTAGTCCCAGCTACCGGGACGCTTGTTTTCCTCGGTGGACGTGTCCGTCCCCATCTCGGCCGACAGGGGCAACAGCTGACGAACCACCGGCTTCTGGGTCATGGTGTTGACGAACTCGTTGAACACCACGTAGAGGCGGTCCAGCTTGCCCTCGTCGTACGCATCCAGCATGACCTTCACGCTGCCGATCAGGTCCTCCGGATCGGGCGCCTCACCGAGACCATTCTTGGCCGCGACGAGACTGCCGCCGAACTTGCGGAAGAAGCCGGTGGCCTTGCTGCCCAGGGCACAGAAGTCGAGCTCCGCGCCCTGCTCACGCTGGGCCTTGGCATCCTTCACCACGGACTTGAACAGGTTGACGTTGAGGCCCCCGCACAGTCCACGGTCGGAGGAGACCACGATGTAGCCGACCCGCTTGACCTCGCGCTCTTCCATCCACGGATGCTTGTACTCCGGGTTGGCATCGGCGACGTGGCCCACGACGTTGCGGATCTGCTTGGCATAGGGCTGGCTGGCCTTCATCCGGTCCTGTGCCTTGCGCATCTTCGACGCAGCCACCATTTCCATGGCGCTGGTGATCTTCTGCGTGTTCTTGATGCTCCCGATCTGGGTGCGAATCTCTTTTGCAGCTGCCATAGCGATCTACCTTATCGTTCGTGGCCCTCAGAAAGCTCCAGGGCCCGCCCCGGAGGAGCGGGCCGTCGGCATTACCAGCTCTGAGTGGCCTTGAACTTCTCGAGACCGGCCTTGAGGCCCGACTTGATTTCGTCGCTGTAGTCGCCGGTCTGGTTGATCGTCTCGAGCAGATCGGCGTGCTCGGACTTCATGTAGTCCTGCAGCGCGCGCTCGAAGTCCAGCACCTTGTTGACCTCGACGTTCTCCAGATGCCCCTCGTTGGCGGCATACAGGGAGACGGCCATCTCGGCCACGGACATCGGCGCATACTGGTGCTGCTTCATCAGCTCGGTGACGCGCTGACCGTGCTCCAGCTGCTTGCGCGTGGCCTCGTCCAGGTCGGAGGCGAACTGGGCGAAGGCCGCCAGCTCGCGGTACTGGGCCAGGGCCAGACGCACGCTGCCGCCGAGCTTCTTGATGATCTTGGTCTGGGCCGAGCCGCCGACACGAGACACCGAGAGGCCGGCGTTGATGGCCGGTCGGATGCCCGAGTTGAACAGGTCGGTCTCGAGGAAGATCTGACCGTCGGTGATCGAGATCACGTTGGTCGGAACGAACGCGGAGACGTCGCCGCCCTGGGTCTCGATGATCGGCAGGGCCGTCAGCGAGCCGGTCTTGCCCTTCACTTCGCCGTTGGTGAACTTCTCGACGTAGTCGGCGTTCACGCGAGCGGCACGCTCGAGCAGGCGGGAGTGGAGGTAGAAGACGTCACCCGGGAAGGCCTCGCGGCCCGGCGGACGACGCAGCAGCAGGGAGACCTGACGATAGGCCACGGCCTGCTTGGAGAGATCGTCGTAGACGATCAGCGAGTCTTCGCCGCGGTCGCGGAAGTACTCGCCCATGGTGCAGCCGGAGTAGGCGGCGAGGAACTGCATCGGGGCCGGATCGGCGGCGCCGGCGGCGACCACGATGGTGTGTTCCATGGCACCGTGTTCTTCGAGCTTGCGCACCACGTTGGCGATGGTCGACTGCTTCTGGCCGATGGCCACGTAGACGCAGGTGACGCCCTTGCCTTTCTGGTTGATGATCGCATCGATGGCGATGGCCGACTTGCCGATCTGGCGGTCGCCGATGATCAGCTCACGCTGGCCACGGCCGATCGGCACCATGGCATCGATGGACTTGAAACCGGTCTGGATCGGCTCGTCGACGGACTGACGGGTGATGACGCCGGGGGCGACCTTTTCCACCGCGTCGGTCAGCTTGGTGTTGAGATCACCCTTGCCGTCGATGGGGTTGCCCAGGGCGTCGACCACGCGGCCGGCGAGCTCGGGACCTACCGGCACCTCGAGGATGCGCCCGGTGCACTGGGCGGTCATGCCTTCTTCGAGCTGCAGGTAGTCGCCCAGCACCACGGCGCCGACGTTGTCGCGCTCGAGGTTCAGCGTCATGCCGAAGATGCCGCCGGGGAATTCGATCATCTCGCCGAACATCGCGTCGGCCAGGCCGTGGATCTGCACGATACCGTCAGACACGCTGACGATGGTGCCCTGATTACGGGCTTCAGATGCGACATCCAGCTTTTCGATACGCTGCTTGATGATGTCGCTGATCTCGGAAGGATTCAGTTGCTGCATGCCATGTCCCTCAGACTCAGGCGGAAAGGGCCTCGTGGAGGCGATTCAGTCGACCGCGTACCGAACCGTCGATGACGGTATCGCCGGCACGCAGGATGACGCCTCCCAGGAGGGTGGAATCCACCTGAGTGGTAATGGAGATTTCGCGGTTCAGACGCTTGGCCAGTGCACTCGCGAGCTTGTCCTGCTGAGCATCGTCCAGCGGGAAGGCAGAGACGATGTTCACGTCCATGCGCTTCTCCTGCTGGGCCTTGAGCATGGTGAACTGCTCGACGATGGCCGGAAGCGCCGCCAGGCGACCCTTCTGGCCGACCAGGCGCAAGAAGTTGCGGACGGCGTCGCTCACGGCGTCGCCACAGACGTCGACGACCACATCGGCCTTCTGGGTGCTCGACAGCTGCGGGTTGCCGAGCACGAGGCGCTGCATGTCGTCATCGGTGACGACACGCGCCGCGGTCTCGAGCATCGCGGCCCAGTCATCCAGTGCCTGCTGCTCAACGGCGTACTCGAAAGCCGCCTTGGCGTAGGGTCGTGCGACGGTAGACGTTTCCGCCATGGGTCACCTCCTCAAAGCTCGTTGGCGAGTTCGTCGACGAGCTTGCCGTGCTTCTTCTCGTCGATGGAGGATTCCAGGATCCGCTCCGCACCCACGATGGCGAGACGCGACACCTGCACCCGCAGATCTTCCTTCGCGCGATTCACTTCCTGGTCGATCTCGGACTTGGCCTGAGCGATCATCCGCTCGCCTTCCTGGCGCGCCTGGTCGCGCGCCTCCTCGATCATCTGGCTGGACCGCTTGTGGGCCTGCTCCAGAATCTCGGCGGCCTGCTCCTTGCTCTCGCGCAGTGTCTCGCCGGCCTGTTCTTCGGCCAGCTCCAGGTCACGCGAGGCGCGGCTAGCCGCGTCCAGGCCGTCGGCGATCTTCTTCTGACGCTCATGGAGCGCGTTGCTGATCGGCGGCCACACAAACTTAATGCAAAATCCGACGAAGATCGCGAAGGCGATCATCTGTCCGATTAGCGTCATGTTGATATTCACAGGGACGTACCTCTGACAGATTCGTGGCGTCCGGAAACAAGCAAACCGAGCGCGGAGCGCCCGGTGTGCCAAACGTTAACCGGCAACGACGAAGATCAGGTACATCGCGATGCCGACGCCGATCATCGGCACGGCGTCCAGCAGGCCTGCCATCAGGAAGGTCTTGGTCTGCAGCTGGTCACCCAGCTCCGGCTGGCGAGCGGTGGTTTCGAGCAGCTTGCCGCCCAGCAGGGCGAAGCCGATGCCGGTACCCAGTGCGCCCAGGCCGATCATGAGGGAGGCAGCAATGTAGACGAGTTCCATGGTGGTGCTCCTATCGAGTTTACGTTTAGGTTCAAGGGTTTAGCGGGTGTTACGTGATTCAGTGATGCTCATGTGCCGCGCTCAGATACACCACCGTCAGGACGGTGAAGATGAACGCCTGCAGGGTGATGACCAGGATGTGGAAGATGGCCCAGGGCACGTTCAGCGTCCAGGAGACCCAGAACGGCAGCAGCGCGATCAGCAGGAAGATGACCTCGCCGGCAAACATGTTGCCGAACAGACGCAGGCCCAGGCTGAGCGGCTTCACGAGCAGGCCAATGAGCTCCATGACCAGGTTGAAGGGGATCAGCGACCAGTGATTGAACGGGGTGAACGAGAGCTCCTTGACGAAGCCGCCGGCGCCCTTGACCTTGATGCTGTAGTAGATGATCAGGCAGAACACGCCCAGCGCCATGCCGAGGGTGACGTTAGGATCGGTGGTCGGCACCAGCTTCATGTACTCAACGCCGAACTTGGCGAACAGCTGCGGGGCCAGATCCACCGGCACCAGCTTCAGCAGGTTCATCAGGAAGATCCAGACGAACAGCGTCAGCGCCAGCGGGGCGATTACCGGGTTCTTGCCGTGCAGGAAGGCACCACGCACGGTGCCTTCGACGAACTCGAAGACCATCTCGATGGCGCATTGCAGCTTGCCGGGAACGCCGGTGGTCGCGGCCTTGCCGACCATGCGGAACAGCCAGATGAACAGCGCGCCCATCGCCAGCGACCAGCCCATGGAATCCAGATGGATGGCCCAGAAACCCATCTCCTGAGCCTCGCCGGCCGAGTGGGCCAGCGACCAGCCATTCTCCGGATGGTAACCATAGGTCAGGTTCTGCAGGTGGTGCTGAATATACTCCGTAGGAGTCGAGTTGTTGCCTGCCATGAGCTGCCTCGATTTCAGTTGGGTGTCTGTCGCGTCATCTGCCAGGAGGCCAGCCAATACGCGAACAGGGTCACCACATAAGCGCCAAAGAATAAAGCATGATTTGAGAGGGGCACTGTGACGAATACCAGTGCGAAGAGTGCCACTGTCAAACCAAACTTTCCGGCCGCCGCTCGGTAGAGCCCGTGGACCGCTCGGCGCGCCTGGCGACCGCCGCGGTGGCGAAACACGCGCCAGGCGAAATAGATGTTCGGCAGCAGCGCCACGGCGCTTCCCACCAGGGCCGAGGTGGCATCGGCGGGGCCCTCGAACCCGGCCGAGAGCCCGACCATGATCGCCATGGCGGCGAGCTGTGCGACCCATAGTGGTCGCAGGCTAGGGCGCCTGATCCTGGCTGCCATGGGGGTCTCCGTTCGCGCTGCCGATGGCCGGTGACCCCTGTGCTTCGCTGCTTCTCGTCGCGCGAAGGTCAACGAAAGGTCCGGCGCGATTATAGGGAAGCCCCACTTAAGCTTCAACCGAGGACGTCGCCATTGGACGCGATATCTCATTGCTCTACGACTAAAAGTCGATAAATGCGCCCAGTATGCTTAGTCGGCTAATTTTATCGTGACCTCGCCGACGGCCCGCTAGCGGATGTGCTCGAGGATCCCGTCGAGCTCGTCGAGGCTCGCATAGCGGATCGTCACGCGCCCCTTGCCGCCGCGTCCGTGCTGAATCTTCACCGGCGCCCCCAGCACTTCGGCGAGACGCGTCTCGAGGCCGGCCACGTCCGCGGACGGCGCCTCGGGGGCGGGCTTCGCCGGCTCGCCGTTGGCCAGCCGCTTGACCAGCGCCTCGGTCGCGCGAACGGTAAGGTCCTTGTTGACCACCTCGTGGGCGGCCTTGCGCTGCTTGGCCCCCGTCAGCGCCAGCAGCGCCCGGGCGTGGCCCATGTCCAGATCGCCGCGCTCGAGCAGGGTCTGCACCTCGGGGTCCAGCGTCAGCAGCCGTAGAAGGTTGGCCACCTGGGCGCGGGAGCGGCCCACGGCGTCGGCGGTCTGCTGCTGGGTCAGCGAGAACTCCTCGAGCAGGCGCTTCAGCGCCATCGCCTCCTCGACGGGATTGAGGTCTTCGCGCTGGATGTTCTCGATCAGCGCCAGCGCCAGCGCCACCTCGTCGCTCACCTCGCGGATCACCGCGGGAATCACGTCGAGCTCGGCGAGCTGGGCGGCCCGCCAGCGGCGCTCGCCGGCGATGATCTCGTAGCGAGCCTCCCCCACGGGGCGCACCACGATCGGCTGCATCACGCCCTGGGCGCGAATCGAGTCGGCCAGCTCCTCGAGGGCCTCGGGCTGGATATCGCGCCGCGGCTGGTACTTGCCGCGGGAGAGCTGCCCCAGCGGCAGGCGCTCGAGGCGCTCCTCGGGCGCAGGTGTGCGCGGCGCCGCCGATTCAACGCCCTGCTCGATTTCGACCTCGGGCAGGTCCAGGCTTTCACGACGGCGGGCGTTGGCACCGATCAGGGCATCCAGGCCACGTCCCAGGGCGCGTTTACGCGTCATCGACATTCCCTCATCACTACCAGCGGAGTTCGACGGCCGGCCTACAGCGACAGGCGTCGGATCAGTTCCTTGGCCAGCACCCGATGGGCCTGGCTGCCTCGCGATAATCGCGCGTACTTGGTGACCGGCAGCCCGTGGCTGGGCGCCTCGGCGACCCGGATGTTACGCGGAATGGTGGTCTTGAGCAGCGCATCGCCGAAGTAGTCGCGCAGCTGATGGCTGACGTCCCGGGTCAGGCTGTTCCGAGCGTCGAACATGGTACGCAGAATACCGAAGATCTCGAGCTGCGGGTTCACGCTGTCCTTGATCTGCTCAACGGTATCGAGCAGGGCGGAGAGTCCCTCCAGGGCATAGAACTCGCACTGCAGCGGAATCAGCACGCCGTCGGCCGCGGTCAGCGCGTTCACGGTGAGCATGTTCAGCGATGGCGGGCAGTCGATCAGCACCACGTCGTACTCGCCGGCCACCTCCGCCAGGGCGGTGACCAGATTGCGCTCCCGGCCCTCGCCGGCGGCGAGCAGCTCCACCTCGGCGGCGGTCAGATCGCCGTTGCCGGGAAGCAGAGCGTAGCCGGCCTCAGGACAGTCGAGGATCACCTCGGTGGGTTTCTTGTCGCCCAGCACCACGTCGAGCACGCTGCCGTCCAGCTCGTGCTTGTTGGCGCCGCTGCCCATGGTGGCATGCCCCTGGGGGTCCAGGTCGACCAGCAGCACGCGGCGATCCAGCGCCGCCAGGCTGGCGGCAAGGTTGACGGCGGTCGTGGTCTTGCCCACGCCGCCCTTCTGGTTGGTCAGGGCAATGATCTTGGTCACGTGCAACTCCCTTGCTGGGGAAACAGACGCCTCAGGGGCGGGCCTCGACGGACGCCCGGTGGCGCAGAACCACCAGCGGTCGGCTGCCGGACGCGAGGGGGACCGCGAGGTCATGACGGGCCGCCACGTCGACTCCCTCGGGAAGGCCGGCCAGCTCATCATCCACGGCAGGGCCCTTCATGGCCAGCCACTCGCCGTCGGGGGCCACCAGGGGCAAGGTCAGCGCGACGAAATCGCCAAGGCTCGAAAAGGCTCGCGAAATCACCTGCGCGTAGCCATTGGCGATCGGCGTGAAGGCCTCGACCCTTGCCTGCACCGGGGTGACGTTGGTCAGGCCGAGTTCCATCACGGCCTGGCGCTGGAAGCGCACCTTCTTGCCGTTGCTGTCGAGCAGCGTGACCGCAAGAGACGGCCGGAGAATCGCCAGGACCAGCCCGGGCAGCCCCGGGCCCGAGCCCACGTCGAGCAGCGTCGGCCCCTCGACGAAGGGCAGCACCGCGGCGCTGTCGAGCAGGTGGCGGCTGACCATCTCCTCCGGCGCGCGTACCGCGGTGAGGTTATAGGCGCGATTCCACTTGTGCAACAGCCCCACCAGCGCCAGCAGGCGACCGCGCTGCTCGGCGTCCACGGGGATGTCCAGCGCGGCCAGGCCCTGGTCGAGGCGCGCCTCGACGGTCGCCTCGACGGTCGCGTCGACGCCCGTCATGCGTTGACCGCCCGGCTGTCGTCGAGCAGCCGCCGTTTCTTGAGGTGAATCAGCAGAATCGATACTGCGGCCGGCGTCACGCCGGAGATGCGCGAGGCATGGGCCAGGGTCTCGGGGCGTGCCGCCTCGAGCTTCTGGCGGATCTCGTTGGAGAGCCCCTCGACACGCTGGTAGTCGAGGTCGGTCGGTAGCGGGGTCGCCTCATGGCGCTTGAGCTTATCGATCTCGTTCTGCTGGCGATCGATGTAGCCCTGATACTTGGCCTGGATCTGTACCTGGTCGGCCACCGTCTCGTCCTCGACGGGCGCCCCCTCGATGCCGGGCAGGTCGGCGAGATCGGCGTAGGCGAGCTCGGGACGCTTGAGCAGGTCCATCAGGCGGTACTCGCGCGGCAGCGGCGCGCCGGTCTTGGCCTCGACCCTTGCTGCGGCGGCGCTACCCGGCTGCACCCAGCTGGCCTTGAGGCGGGCGCTCTCACGCTCTACGGCGTCGCGCTTGGTGGCGAAGGCCGACCAGCGTGCGTCGTCGACCAGGCCGAGCTCGCGGCCAAGCTCGGTGAGTCGCATGTCGGCGTTGTCCTCGCGCAGCAGCAGGCGGTACTCGGCCCGGGAGGTGAACATCCGGTAAGGCTCTTTCGTCCCCAGGGTGATCAGGTCGTCGACCAGCACGCCGAGGTAGGCCTCGTCGCGACGCGGCGACCAGGCGTCCCGTCCGCGGGCCCGGCGGGCCGCGTTGAGTCCGGCGAGCAGCCCCTGGGCGCCCGCCTCCTCGTAGCCGGTGGTGCCGTTGATCTGGCCGGCGAAGAACAGGTTGTGGATGAATTTGGTTTCCAGCGAGTGCTTGAGGTCCCGCGGATCGAAGAAATCGTACTCGATGGCATAGCCCGGGCGCGTGATATGGGCGTTCTCGAAGCCCTTGATCGAGCGCACGACCTCAAGCTGCACGTCGAAGGGCAGCGAGGTGGAGATTCCGTTGGGATAGAGCTCGTGGGTATCGAGGCCTTCGGGCTCGACGAACACCTGGTGGCTGGCCTTGTCCGCGAAGCGGTGGACCTTGTCTTCGATCGACGGGCAGTAACGCGGCCCGACGCCCTCGATCACCCCCGAGTACATCGGCGAGCGATCAAGATTGGCATGGATGATCTCGTGGGTGCGCTCGTTGGTGTGGGCGATGTGGCAGCTCACCTGACGGGGGTGCATCTCGCGGTTGCCCAGGTAGGACATCACCGGCGTCGGCGTGTCGCCGGGCTGTTCCTCGAGCGAGGCGAGATCGACGCTCTTGGCATCGAGACGCGGCGGCGTGCCAGTCTTCAGGCGATCGACCCGGAACGGCAACGCCCGCAGCCGGTCGGCCAGGCCGTTGGAGGCGGGATCCCCGGCGCGTCCGCCGCGGCTGGTATCGAGCCCGATGTGGATCACCCCGCCGAGGAAGGTCCCCGTGCACAGCACCACCGTCTCGGCGAGGAAACGAATGCCGGTCTCGGTGACCACGCCGCGCACCGTATCGCCGTCGACGATCAGGTCGCCCGCGGCCTGCTGGAAGAGGGTCAGGTTGGCCTGGTTCTCCAGCATGGTGCGGATCGCAGCCTTGTAGCGGACCCGATCGGCCTGGGCCCGTGTGGCTCGCACGGCTGGCCCCTTGCGGGCGTTGAGCACCCGGAACTGGATGCCCCCGAGGTCGGTTGCCAGGCCCATGGCACCGCCCAGGGCATCGATCTCCTTGACCAGATGGCTCTTGCCGATCCCGCCGATGGCGGGATTGCAGGACATCTGGCCGAGGGTCTCGATGTTATGGGTCAGCAGCAAGGTCCGGCAGCCCATGCGGGCCGAGGCCAGGGCGGCTTCGGTTCCGGCATGGCCGCCGCCGATGACGATGACGTCAAAGCGGTCGGGATACTCCAAGGGTCACCTCTTGGCGCGGTGCGCCGATGTGGCAGTCAGGGGTGGAAATCAGCGGGGCAGTATAAACCCCCTGTGGGTAATCGTCAGGGTTTTCCACACCCGAATTTCCTCACCGTGGCCGTCGTCACTCTCCATATACAATAAAACAGAATATAAAAGAGAAGTTCTGTTGTTGTTGTAACTACTGGTGTGGACATTTTTGGTGGATAAGATAATAAAGCCTTTTTTTATCAACAGTTTGCATTGTTGACCCCTCGCGGGAGAAAGCCGTGACTGCCTGCGGACGAGGTGTCCGGAGACTGTGGATGAAATGGCGCCTTGTCCACACGCGAAAACGATCACGCCTTGTCCACCGCTTTCTACCGGGCTTGTTACCGCGACTGTGAACAGTTGCCTGTGAGGTCGCCATACCCGCGTATGACGGGGCCTGCAGACGGGCAGAGGCGGGTATCAAATTTTTTCTATCCACAGGCAAAAAAAGGCCCTGTCGATAACGACAGGGCCTTGTCTGAAGGGCTTCAGAAGAGCTTTCAAAGTGCCTAAGAGTGGCTCACGAGGTGAGCGGAGTAGGCGAGATCAGTGCTTGAGGACGCGCGAGAGGAAGCTCTGAGTGCGCTCGTTCTGCGGCGAATCGAAGACCTCTTCGGGTGGCCCCTCCTCGGTAATCTCGCCCTTGTGAATGAAAATCACCCGGTCGGCGACCTCGCGGGCGAAGCCCATCTCGTGGGTCACGATCAGCATGGTCATGCCTTCCCGAGCGAGCTCGCGCATGGCGTCCAGGACCTCGCCGATCATCTCTGGATCGAGCGCCGAGGTGGGCTCATCGAACAGCATCAGGCGCGGCTCCATGGCCAGCGCACGGGCCAGGGCCACGCGCTGCTGCTGGCCGCCGGAGAGCTGGCCGGGATGCTTGGCAGCCTGGTCGCTGATGCCTACCCGCTCGAGCAGGCGCTCGGCGGTCTCGGTGGCATCCTCGCGGCTCCAGCCGCGCACCTTCATCGGCGCCAGGGTCACGTTGTCCATCACGCTCAGATGGGGGAAGAGGTTGAACTGCTGAAAGACCATGCCGACTTCGGTGCGGATCTTCTGCAGCGCCTGGGTGGCCTTGCCATGGGGCACCAGCGGGCTGCCATCGACCTCCAGATAGCCCTGCTGGAACTCCTCGAGGCCGTTGATGCAACGGATCAGCGTCGACTTGCCCGAGCCGCTGGCGCCGATGATCACCACCACCTCGCCGGGGGAGACCGACAGGTCGATATCCTTCAGCACGTGAAGGCTGCCGAAATGCTTGTTGACCTTGTCCATGCGCACGATGGGATCGCTGCCGGACGTGGACTTCTGGTGTGTCATGTCGCGCGTTCCTTATTGTCCGACCAGGCCTCTGCGCTCGAGCTGGCGGAG
Source organism: Halomonas saccharevitans (assembly GCF_900116405.1). GTDB lineage: Bacteria > Pseudomonadota > Gammaproteobacteria > Pseudomonadales > Halomonadaceae > Halomonas > Halomonas saccharevitans. The sequence continues at coordinate 26,236 of NZ_FPAQ01000016.1, forward strand.
CACGAGCGAGAGGGTCAGGGTGATCGCCAGGTAGAGCAGGGCGACCATCAGGTAGACCTCGAGGGCATTGAAGGTGGTGGCGATGTAGACCTGGCCCTGGCGGACCAGCTCGCCGACCCCGATCACCGAGAACAGCGAGGTGTCCTTGATGCTGATGATGCCCTGGTTACCGAGCGACGGGATCATGCGCCGAAAGGCCTGGGGCCAGATGATGTAGCGGAAGGTCTGGCGGCGTGACAGGCCCAGTGACAGGCCGGCCTCGCGCTGGCCGCGCTCGATGGACTGCACGCCGCCGCGCACGATCTCCGAGATATAGGCGCCGGAGTTGACGGCAATGGCGGCGATACCGGCCACCAGGGCGTTGATCGGACTTCCGAGCAGCTGTGGCAGGCCGTAAAAGATGAACAGCACCTGCACCAGCACCGGGGTGCCGCGGAAGATCTCGATATAGGCCACGGCCGGGATCTTCAGCCAGGCGAGGCGGCTGATGCGCAGCAGGCCGAACAGGATGCCGATCAGAAAGCCGATGGCCAGGCCGCCGAAAGAAATCAGCAGGGTATAGGGGATACCCTCGAGCAGGAAGGGAATGGAGGCAAAGGCCGCCTGCCAGTCGAATTGGAAGGTGACGTCCACAAGGTTTCTCCGTCAAGACGCGTGGGATGACGACAGGGGAAGGTAACGGAGGCGCAACGCAGCGGGGCCGGGCCACATGACCCGACCCCGCAGGCGGAAGTCGCCGGTCGTTACTCGTCGCTGACGCTACCGAACCACTTGGCGTGGATCTCGTCGTAGGTGCCGTCTTCCTTCATCTCGGCCAGGGCCTCGTTGACGGGCTCGACCCATTCGCTGCCCTCGACGAAGACGATGCCGTACTGCTGGCCCTCGTAGAGGTCACCCACGACCTTCACGCGCCCCTCACCCTTGGTCTGGGAGAAGTAGCCGACGTTGGGCGCATCGTAGAAGACCGCATCGACGCTGCCGCCGAGCAGGGCCATGTACATGTCGCTGCTGCCCGGGTAGGGGGTGATGTCGGCGCCGTCGCCGAGGTTTTCCTGGAGGAAGTCGTAGCTGGTGGAGCCGACCTTGGTACCGATCTTCTTGCCGTTCAGGTCGTCGAGTTCCGAGACGCTGTCGTCGTTGGCACCGACCAGGATGCGCAGGCCGCTGTCATAGTAGGGATCGGAGAAGTCGACGATCTCCGCGCGCTCATCGGTGATGGTGATGCCGGCGATGGCGATGTCGACGTTGCCGGTCTGCACGGCGGGAATGATGCCGTTGAAGTCCATCGTGCGCAGGTTGTACTCGAAGCCGGCCCGCTCGGCCAGTTCGCTGATGATGTCCATGTCGAAGCCGACCATCTCGCCGGATTCCTGATCCATCATCTCGAAGGGCACGAAGCTTGGGTCGGTGACGACCTCGAGCATGTGTTCGTCGGCGTTGGCCAGCGTGGCACCACCCAGTCCGATGGCGATGCTGGCGGCCAGTGTGGCTCTCTTCAGTTGCGGTTTCATGGCATTCCCCGTGGAAGGATTTCTTATTCATTCGCGCCTTCAACGATGGCGAGTTCCCGGAGAAGCGTCAAGTGACGGGCAAGGCGGCCTTTGGCCGCTGAGCCAACGTTGTCGTTCAGACCATGAAGGAGGCGCCGCACCCGCAGGTGGTGGTGGCGTTGGGGTTCTGGACGAGGAAGCGAGCGCCGGCGAGGCCCTCCTCGTAGTCGACGGTGGAGCCAACCAGGTACTGGTAGGAGAGCGGGTCGACCACCAGCGACACGGCGCCGAACTCGACGAGGGTGTCATCCTCGGCGGTCTCATCGGCGAAGTCGAAGCCGTACTGGAAGCCTGAACAGCCGCCGCCGGTGACGTAGACGCGAAGCTTGAGCCGGGGGTTGCCCTGTTCCTCGATCAGCGCCGCGAGTCGAGACCGGGCACCGTCGGAGAGCATCAAGGGGGTGGGAACGAAGGATTCGGCACCGCTCATGGGTGACCTCCCCTGGATCGATGAATGACGTGACAGCTGGCGATTATCCCCATTCCCCATCAAAAGGGTCAACTTTTACCGGGGCCAAGGCGAGGTATTCCGGCGACACGTCTCCACCAGGGCGCTGTGAATACTTCCCTGTACGCTACTTTTTCCTTCCCTGGAAAAAGACCCTGGTTACGACGTGTCCCCGTTCTCGTCCATGAGGGATGATTGTCAGGGCATGATCGCCGGGGCGTCGAGGCCGGCGGTCTCGTCGAGGTCGAACATCAAGTTCAGGTTGTGCACGGCCTGGCCCGAGGCGCCCTTGACCAGGTTATCGATCACCGCGAGCACCACCACGGTGTCGCCGTCGCCGGGGCGGTGCACCGCCAGCCGGCAGACGTTGGCGCCCTTGACGCTGCGCGTCTCGGGATGGCTGCCGGCGGGCATCACGTCGACGAAGGGCTCGTCGGCGAAGCGGCGCTCGAAGAGCGCCTGAAGATCGCCCGGTTCGCCGGTAAGGCGCCCGTAGAGGGTGGCGTGGATGCCGCGGATCATCGGCGTCAGGTGCGGCACGAAGGTCAGGCCCACCGGGCCGCCGGCGGCATCGCCGAGCCCCTGGCGGATTTCCGGCAGGTGGCGGTGACCCGAGGCGCCATAGGCCTTCATGGACTCGCTGGCCTCGGCCAGCAGCGAGGGCACCTTGGCGCCGCGCCCGGCCCCGGTGACGCCGGACTTGCAGTCGGCGATCACGTGTTCGACATCGATCAGGCCGGCCTCCAGCAGCGGCAGCAGGCCGAGCTGCACGGCGGTGGGATAGCAGCCGGGCACCGCGATCAGCCGGGCCTCGCGGATGCGCTCGCGACGCACCTCCGGCAGGCCGTAGATGGCCTCGCCGAGCAGCGCAGGCGCCCCGTGGGCCTGACCGTACCAGTGCGCCCACTCGTCGGCATCGCGCAGCCGGAAGTCGGCCGACAGGTCGATGACCCGGGTGCCGCGCTCGAGCAGCTCGCCCGCCAGGGCGTGAGCCACGCCGTGGGGGGTGGCGAAGAATACGGCATCGCAGCGTCCCAGCCGCTCGGCATCGGGCAGGCTGAAGACCAGCTCGTCGTAGTGGCCACGCAGGTTGGGGTACAGCTCGCTGACGGCCATGCCCGCTTCGGAGCGCGAGGTGATGGCATCCACCTCCACGTTCGGATGACGAGCCAGCAGCCTGAGCAGTTCGACGCCGGTGTATCCGGTGCCGCCGACGATTCCGACCTTGATCACGATGGACTCCTGGGAACGGGGCTGGGATAGGAAGCGCTGAGACCTCCGCGTCTGGATATGATACACAAGAGGGCAGGGTCCACCCAGACGGGGGATCCTCGATGCCGAGGCCGAACAGGAACGTCGCCGTGCCGCGCTTCTCGCTACCCGACTTCAGCCTGGATGGCTTCCGTCGCCAGCTCGCCAATGTGGATGCCCTGCCCCAGCTATGCGTGCTGGGCGTGGTCTCGGGGCTGATCACCGGGGGGCTGATGGTGGCGTTCCGGCTGCTGCTTACCCTCGGCGCGATGGCCTTCATGCCCGACGGCAACCCCGAAGCCTTCGAGCAGCTCCCGCCCTGGGGGCGCGCCCTGCTGCCGCTGCTGGCGGTGACCCTGATCGGCCTGTGGCTGTGGCGTCAGCCGGTGGCTAACCGCAAGATCGGCGTAGCCCACGTGATCGAGCGCCTGACCTACCACCAGGGTCGCTTCCCGCTGCGCAACTGGATCACCCAGTGGTGGGTCGGGCTGATCTCGGTGCTCGGCGGGCTCTCTGCCGGGCGCGAGGGGCCGGCCATCCACCTGGGGGCCGCGGCCGTCAGCGGCCTCGGCCAGCGGCTCAAGCTGCCCCACAACAGCCTGCGGGTGCTGGTCGCCTGCGGCACCGCGGCGGGCATCTCGGCATCCTTCCATACTCCCATCGCCGGGGTCATCTTCGCCATGGAAGTGGTGATGATGGAGTACACCATCGTCGGTTTCATGCCGGTGATCCTGGCCTCGACCATGGGCGCGGTGGTGGCGCAGTTGGTCTTCGGCACCGAGCGCGCCTTCCAGTCCTCCGACGTGGCGCTGGGCTCGCTGGTCAATCTGCCGTGGCTGGTGGTCTGCGCGCTGATCATCGGGCTGCTGGCGGGGCTCTTCGTGCGGGTGGCGCGCGCCGGACGCCGCCTTGAGCGCCTGCCCTGGGGCGTGCGCTGCGCGCTGGTCGGAGTCTTGGTGGGCGGCGTGGCCTGGTGGTATCCCCAGGTGCAGGGCATGGGCTACGACACCCTGGCCCTGACCCTCTCGGGTAGCCTGCCGCTGGACGTGCTGCTGGCGGTGGCCGTCGGCAAGCTGCTGCTCACCGCCGGTGCCGTGGCCTGTGGTATCCCCGTCAGCATCATCGGGCCGGTGCTGGTGGTCGGGGCCGCGGCCGGTACGCTGCTGGGTCTGCTCGGCGCCCAGCTGATGCCGAGCCTGGCCGCCGGCCCCGAGATCTACGGCATGCTCGGTATGGCCGCCATGATGGGGGCGGTGCTGCAGGCCCCGCTGGCCGCGCTCATGGCGCTGCTCGAGCTGACCAGCAACCCCAACATCATCCTGCCGGGGATGCTGGCGGTGGTGGTGGCGGGACTGACCTCCCGCCAGCTGTGTCGCTGCGACGGCTTCTTCATCAGCGTCACCCGACACGGCATGCACCCGCTGCAGCAGCCGCTGATGCAGGCGCTATCCCGGGTGTCGGTGCCGGCGGTCATGGAGCGCAGCCTGGTGCGCAGCCCGCGGATGGTGACCCGCGACCAGGCTCGGGCCCTGCTCGAGGCCAATCCCGTCTGGGTGCTGATCGAGCGCTCTTCCGCCGACAAGCCGCTGCTGGCGCTCAAGGCCGCCGACCTGGCGCGCTGGCTGCTCGAGCATCAGGAGGACAACGCCGCCGCCGGCGCGCTGCTGGATCTGGTCGAGATCCCCGGTCAGCGTCTGGAAATGGCGCCGATCCATCTGCAGGCAACCCTCACCGAGGCCTTCGACCGGCTCAACGACAAGGCGGTCGATGCCCTCTACGTGGAGCACGGCCATCGGCCGAAGAACAAGCGGATTTCCGGTATCATCACCCGTGACGCCATCGAGCGACACTATCGTTTTTCCGATTCATAAACGGCTGAGGAGTCGTCATGTACCTGTGGATGAAGGCCCTGCACCTGGTGGCCATGGTGACCTGGTTCGCTGCCCTCTTTTATCTCCCGCGCCTCTACGTCTATCACGCTCAGGCGCGTGACCGCGGCGAGCAGCAGGCGATCGACCACTTCCTCGTCATGGAGCGCAAGCTCTATCGCGGCATCATGACGCCGTCGATGATCGCCGTGCTGCTCTTCGGCGGCGCCATGCTGGCGCTCAATCCCGCCTGGCTTTCCCAGGGATGGCTCCATGCCAAGCTCGCGCTGGTGGTGCTACTGGTGGCCTATCACCATGTCTGCCTGATCTACTTGAAGCAGTTCGCCGCGGCGCGCTGCACGCGCGGCCACGTCTTCTTCCGCTGGTTCAACGAGCTGCCGGTGATCGCCCTGCTGTTGATCATCTTCCTGGCCGTGATGAAGCCCTTCTGATGGCCGATAACACGGAACTGATGCCCCACCTGCCGACCGTGCTGGTGCTGGCGGGTCACGACCCCACCGGCGGCGCCGGCCTGATCGCCGACAGCGAGGCGGTCGCCGCTTGCGGCGGCTGGGCCCTGACCCTGCCCACGGCGCTGACGGTGCAGAACTGCCGCGATGTCAGCGCGGTGCGCCCCGTCGGCGCCGATGATCTGCGCGCCATGGCGGCGGCCCTCGACGACTTCGAGATCGCCGCCATCAAGATCGGCGTGATCCCCGACGTGGCCGTGCTGGATGCCGTGGTGGACATCGTGCGGCGGCGTCCGGGCGTGCCGGTGGTAATGGACCCGGTGCTCAGTGCCGGTGGCGGCAGCAAGTTGTCCACAATCGAGCTGATCGATGTCGTCCGCCACCATCTGCTGCCGCTTGTGGATATCCTGACGCCCAACCGGGGCGAGCTGGCTCGGCTGGCCGACCCCGATAGCGGTGATGATATCGAGCGGGCGGTGGAACTGATGTCGCTGGGCTGCCAGGCGCTGCTGGTCACCGGTACCGACGATCCCGAGGGGCGGGTACCGGTCGATCGCGTGGAGCACACCCTGCACGCCACGGACACCAGCCGCCAGTGGACCTGGCCGCGCCTGGCCGGTGTCTATCACGGCTCCGGCTGCACCCTGGCGAGCGCCCTGGCGGCGCGTCTGGCCGTGGGCGAGTCGCTGGTTGCCGCCTGCGAACAGGCCCAGGCCTTCACCTGGCAGGCGCTGGCCCACGGCTGGCAGCCCGGCAAGGATCAGCGCCTGCCGCGTCGCCTCTGGGAGCTGCCGGCGCTGCCCGCCTGTCTGGCCCCCGGGGCAACGGGCGGACGCTGAGCCGGGATGGGCTGGTCATCGCCCTGCCGGCAGATGAGAATAGGGACAAACTCGGGCCGTGCCGGCCGCGCTTCGTTTGGCGACATTCACCGGCTTTTCCCGCCCGCTACAGGGTTATCCAGAGAACTATCCACAGCCTGCCGACGGGCAGGCCGCAACAGGGCAAGAGGTTGACATGACCACATCCGCAAAGCTCTTCGAACAGGCCTGCCGGCACATCCCCGGCGGGGTTAACTCGCCGGTGCGCGCCTTCAAGGGCATGGATCGTCCCCCGGTATTCATGGAACGTGCCAAGGGCGCCTATCTGTTCGATGTGGAAGGCAAGCGCTACGTCGACTACGTCGGCTCCTGGGGGCCGATGATCACCGGACACGCCGACCCCGAGGTGCTGGGCGCGGTGCGCGAGCGCCTCGATGCGGGCCTCTCCTTCGGTACCCCCACGGCCGTCGAAACCACCATGGCCGACCTGATCTGCGAGATGATCCCCTCCATCGAGATGGTGCGCATGGTCAACTCCGGCACCGAGGCCACCATGTCGGCGGTACGCCTGGCGCGCGGCTTCACCGGGCGCGACAAGATCGTCAAGTTCGAGGGCAACTACCACGGCCATACCGACTCGCTGCTGGTCAAGGCGGGTTCCGGCGCCCTCACCCACGGCGAGCCCAGCTCCCCTGGGGTGCCGGCCTCCCTGGCCGAACATACCGTGACGCTCTCCTTCAATGACCCCGAGGCCGTGGAGCAGTGCTTCGAGGAGATCGGCAGCGAGGTGGCCTGCATTATCGTTGAGCCGGTGGCCGGCAACATGAACTGCATTCCGCCCCAGCCGGGATTCCTGGAGACCCTGCGCCAGGTCTGCGACCGGTTCGGCAGCCTGCTGATTTTCGATGAGGTGATGACCGGTTTCCGGGTCGCCATGGGCGGGGCCCAGGCGCACTACGACGTGAAGCCCGACCTGACCTGCCTGGGCAAGATCGTCGGCGGCGGCATGCCGGTGGGGGCCTTCGGTGGGCGTCGCGAGATCATGGAGGTCATTTCGCCGCTGGGGCCGGTCTATCAGGCGGGCACCCTCTCTGGCAATCCGCTGGCCATGTCGGCGGGCATCGCCCTGCTGAACAAGCTGCAGGCGCCTGGCTTCCACGATGCCCTGGCACAGCGGGTCGAAACGCTCTGTCATGGTCTCGAGGAGCGCGCCGCGGCGGCGGGCATCGACATGATCACCCAGCGCGCCGGTGGCATGTTCGGTCTCTTCTTCACCGGTCAGAGTCGAGTCGACAACTTCGCTCAGGCCACCGCCTGCGACGGAGACGCCTTCCGTCGCTTCTTCACCGCGATGCTCGACGAGGGAGTCTACCTGGCACCCTCGGCCTTCGAGGCCGGTTTCATGTCCAGCGCCCATGCCCCGGAGGACATCCAGCTGACCCTGGATGCGGCTGAGCGCGCGTTTGCGACGATGCAGCGTCGCTGATTCCCTTTACCGATCGGGAGACCCGAGATGGGCCAGAAAGATGCGCAACACGAGGTGGCGTGCGATGACGCCCTGCCGCTGGAGGCACTGATCGATCGACTGGTGGCCTTCCACCGTCGCAAAAGCGTGGGGGCCCTTGCTGACGATGCTGGCCTGGTCGCCTTCCAGCAGCGCATCGAGGGCGAGGTGACGGCCCTCGAGCCGCTGCTGATCGGCGAGGAGGATCGCCATCGCCTCGCCTCGCTTCGCGAGTGGCTCGATCAGGACGTGCAGCGCCTGGCCTCGGTCTTCCTCGAGCGCCGGGATCGATTGCTGGCGGCCAGCTGGGCGGTCGAGCATCCCGAGAGTCGGCTGTGCGATGAGGGCCGAGTGCTGCTCGCCAACGCCATCGGCCGCGACCTGCTGGGACCCGGCGCCGATGGGATCCTCGATCCCGGTAACGACCTGGCCGCGCTGCTGGTGGGGCTGGAGGCGCGCGGCGAGACCGCCCTGGCGCGCCAGGCGCTGGATCGCTACTTGCGCCTGTCCGGCGACTACGGCATGGCCCGGCTGCTCTCGGTGTTTCGCGTCGTCGAGGCCCTCGCCGGTGCGCGTCGAGCCCTGGAGCGTCGGCGCACGGCGGGGGAGGACGCCGAGCGTCCGGCGCTGCTGGCCGAGACCATGCGGGCCTGCCACGAGTATCTGACTCTGGCCGAGTCCTATGCCGAGTTCCGCTTCCCGCCGCTGGTGATCGGCATCGGCGTCTCCGGCAGCGGCAAGAGTCGCTTCACGCGCACTCTGGTCTCACGGTTAGGCGCCGTACGGGTCTGCTCCGACGTGGAACGGCGTCGCGTCCACGGCCTCGATCCACAGGATCTGTTAACGCCACCGGCTGTGGATATCTTTAGTCGAGAGGCCACCGCACAGACTTATCACCGCATGGCCGAGTGCGCCGGCATGCTGCTAGAGGCAGGTTTCCCGGCCTGTGTCGACGGCACCTTCCTGAAGCGTGACCAGCGCGATCTGCTGCGCCAGGAGGCCGAGGCCCGAGGCCTGCCGGTGCTGCTGGTCAGCTTCGAGGCCGATGAGGCGACCCTGCGTCGTCGCATCGAGAAGCGGGCCGGGCGCCAGGGCGTCGCGCCTCAGGAGAGCCTGGCGATACTGGAGGCTCAGCAGGCCGGCTTCGAGGCGATCGGCGACGAGGAGCGCCTGCACCTGCTGCGCCTGGACACCACCGCCGACAATGCCGCCGAGACCCTGGCCGGGCTCATCCAGGAGCATGTACGCCTGACGTGAAGGAGTGGGGCAAGACCTGTGCTCCCCCCTGGCCTTGGCCGAGCACCGGAGACCCCGTCCGGGTTGCTCAGGAGGGGGGCGGGATGATCGATGCCGGGTTGTCCCGCTGGCGTCGTCCCACCAGTGGCGGCGGGGCGCCGAGGTTCTGGCGCGCCCAGTTCACCGCCTGCAGGCGATTGTGCACCTTGATCTTGCGAAAGATGTTGTAGAGGTGTGACTTGACGGTGTGCTCGCTGACGAAGAGCTGATCGGCGATCTCGATGTTCGAGGCGCCCGTGCCGAGCATGGCGATGATCTCAAGCTCTCGGTGCGTCAGGCCGCAGACCGGCCGATAGGAGTTGAGCTGCTGGCGACGGAAGAACTGGATCATCCGGGTCATCAGCGAGCGAGACATCCACAGGTTGCCTTCCAGGAGGATGGTCAGCCCCTTGCAGATCATCTCCAGCGCATCGCTACGATAGAAGACGCCTTGCAGGTTCATGGCCGAGAGGATCTCGACGGCATGTTCCTCGTCACGCAGGTTGAAGGCGGCCAGTGACATGTCATCGGCCTCGGCGGCCCTGACGTGCCACTGCTGCATGGTGGCCTCATCGATATGATCCGCATCGAGCAGCACTACCGTCGGTGAGGCCTCCATGCCCTTCCACTCCGCGGTGGGGGCGACGACCGAGACCTGACAGTCGAGCTGCTGGTGCAGGTAGTCGATGAAGAGTTGCGATTGAGGGTTGTTGGCGGTGACCAGCAACACCAGGCGTTGCTCTTGCTCCATGATCCCGACCCCTGCGCAAGTGCGATGACGTTTCTGGTGAGGCCATCAGATAAAGGTGGTATGCCCTGTCATACTGGGAGTAAGTCTTGGTCAGAATGTAAGTTTTAGTTACTAACTTTTAGCTATATTTATATGCCTTTTTTTCACGTCTTTGCAGCCAGTCGAGCTTGTTCTTGATAATAAGCGTATTTTTACTCTTTTGAGGGTTCGATAACCCCAGCGCTCGGGGCGACCTTCAAGGAAATTCATCCCCTCGCTCGTCGTTTCCAAGCGAATAGCTCATTCGTAATAATGAGAAAAGTCGTCACTTGGCATTTCATGCATTCGGCGCATGATGCGTGCGTTTCCCTGGGGCGAGGCGGGCTCGTAGAATGGGGGCTTACCTGACGTCATGGAGAATCGATCATGAGTCCAGCCCTGCTGGTCCTGGCCAGCGGTAACGCCGGCAAGCTGCGCGAGTTTCACCAGTTGCTCGCACCGCTGGGCCTCGAGGTGCACGCCCAGGCCGATTACGGGGTGGCCGACGTCGAGGAGACCGGCCTGACCTTCGTCGAGAACGCTCTGCTCAAGGCCCGGGAAGCCAGCCGTCTCAGCGGGCTGCCGGCGTTGGCCGATGACTCGGGCCTGGAGGTGGATGCCCTGGCGGGGGCGCCCGGTATCTATTCGGCTCGCTATGCCGGCGAGCCCAAGAGCGATACCCGCAACAATGCCAGGCTGCTCGAGGCCCTTGCCGAAGTGCCGGAGGGTCGCCGCCGCGCGCGCTACTGGTGCGTACTGGTGCTGCTGCGTCACGCCGAGGATCCCGTGCCGTTGATCGTGCAGCGTAGCTGGGAGGGCGAGATCCTTCAGGCGCCCCGCGGCGAGGGCGGCTTCGGCTACGATCCGCTGTTCTGGCTACCCGACCAGCAGGCCAGCGCCGCCGAACTCGATGCCGAGCAGAAGAACCGCCTCAGCCATCGAGGGCGGGCCCTCCAGGCACTGGTGGCCGCCATGGCGCCGGAGCCGGCGCGCTCATGAGTGAGTCGCGCTCGATTACGACCGGCCTGCCACCGCTGTCGCTCTATTTGCATGTGCCCTGGTGCGTGCGCAAGTGCCCCTACTGCGACTTCAACTCCCACGGTGTCGGGCGGGGAGCCGAGCTCCCCGAGGCGGCCTACCTGGAGGCGTTGATCGCCGATCTCGAGGCCGACCTGCCGCTCGCCGCGGGGCGCGAGCTGGTCAGCATCTTCATCGGCGGCGGCACCCCGAGCCTGATGTCGGCCGGCTTCTACGAGCGGCTGCTGCAGGCCGTGGCGGATCGCCTGCCGCTTGCTCGGGACATCGAGATTACCCTGGAGGCCAATCCCGGCACCCTGGAGCGGGGGCGTTTCGCCGGCTACCGGGCAGCGGGCATCAACCGGCTATCGCTGGGAGTGCAAAGCTTCCAGGATGCTCAGCTGTCGGCACTCGGTCGCATCCATGGCGGCGACGATGCCGTGGCGGCCTTCGACGAGGCGCGCCGGGCCGGCTTCGGCAACCTCAACCTCGACCTGATGCACGGGCTGCCCGGCCAGACTCCGGCGCTGGCGCTGGCGGATCTGGAGCGGGCCCTGGCGCTCGAGCCGGAGCATCTCTCCTGGTACCAGCTGACCCTGGAGCCCAATACCGAATTTCACTCCTTCCCGCCGGTCTTGCCGGAGGAGGAGGTGCTGTGGGACATCCAGGATGCCGGGCACGAGCGCCTCGAGTCCGCCGGCCTCGCGCGCTATGAGATATCCGCCTATGCGCGTCCCGGCCGGGCGTCGCGTCATAACCTGCACTACTGGCAATTCGGCGACTACCTGGGCATCGGGGCCGGCGCCCACGGCAAGCTCAGCATGCCGGGCCCCGCGGGGCTTGAGATAGAGCGTCGTTGGAAGTCCCGGCGGCCCGAGGACTACCTGCGCCGCGCCAATGACCCCCGCGGCTTCGTGGCCGGCCGTGACCTCATCGACGAGCGGGAACTGCCCCTCGAGTTCGCCATGAATGCCCTGCGCCTGGTGGAGGGCGTGCCGCTCTCGACCTGGCAGGCCCACACGGGGCGCAGCGACTCGGTTCTGCTCGCCAGGCTCTCGGCGGCGCGGGAAAAAGGACTTCTCGTGGAAGATGCCGACAGGGTTGGGGCCTCGGCCCAGGGTCTATTATTCTTGAACGAACTGCTGGCCATGATGGACGATGTCGGCCAGTGAAGGATGACCCCTGATTACCAAGGAGGAGAGGACACGATGAGAAGAGTAATGCGATGGATGGCCCCCCTGGCCGCTTCGGCGCTGCTGGTGGGCTGCACCACCACCGATCCCTATAGCGGTCAGACCCAGCGCAGCCAGACCGGCACCGGTGCTGCCATCGGCGCGGCCATCGGCGCGGCGGCCGGTGCCCTCAGCGGCGACGGCAGCACCAGTCGGCGCGACCGGGCCCTGATCGGTGCCGCCGTGGGTGCGGCCGCCGGTGGCGGTATCGGTGCCTACATGGACAAGCAGGAAGAGCAGCTGCGGCAGAGCACCCAGGGCACCGGCATCGGGGTCGATCGTCGCGGCGACGACATCGTGCTCAACATGCCGAGTGAGGTGACCTTCGCCTTCGACTCCAGCGACCTGACCCCCAATGCGCGCAATGCCCTCAATGATGTGGCCCGCGTGCTCCAGCAGTACCCGGACACCCGGGTCAACATCGCCGGCCATACCGACAGCACCGGCGATGCCGGCTATAACCAGCGGCTCTCCGAGCGTCGAGCCAGCGCGGTGGGCAACTACCTGGCCCAGTCCGGCGTGACCCGCAACCGCCTGTACACGACTGGCTATGGCGAGAACCAGCCCGTCGCCAGCAACGACTCCGAGCAGGGGCGCGCCCAGAACCGCCGGGTGGAGATCACCCTGACGCCGATCCAGGAGCGCTTCCAGCAGTAATCAGCGACGCCTGGCACCATGCACCCTCGGGCCCGCCACTGCTGAAGTGGCGGGCCCTTCTGTCTCTAACCCACGGATCCCTTCCATGCTCTCCTATCAGCATGCCTACCATGCCGGCAATTTCGCCGACGTTCACAAGCATCTGACGCTCTTTGCCGTCATCGATCACTTGTTACGTAAGAGATCATCTGTTACGTACATGGATACTCATGCCGGTCGTGGCCTCTATCCCCTGGCGGCCGAGGAGACGGCGAAGCTTCAGGAGTATCGTGAGGGCGTTGCCAGGCTATGGCAGGCCCGTGAGCGCCTCGGCGATGACCTGCTGCTCGGCGACTGGCTCACCGCCCTGGGCCGCATGCAGTCGCGCGCGGGCGGACTCGATCACTATCCCGGCTCACCCTGGTGGCTGTCTCAGCGCCTGCGCGAGCAGGACCGGCTGATGCTCTTCGAGCTCCACCCCGGCGAGCACGGCCATCTGGCCCAACAGGCGCTGCCGGATAACGTGCAGCGCATCCATGGCGATGGTCTCCAGGGACTGGTGAAGCGCCTGCCGGTGCCCTCGCCACGACTCTGCGTGCTGGTCGACCCCAGCTACGAGCGCAAGGAAGAATACGCCGAGGTGGCCGAGGCGGTGTGCCAGGCCATGCGCAAGGCGCGCCATGCGGTGGTGCTGGTGTGGTATCCGCTGCTGCCGGCGGGACGCCATCGTGAGCTGCTGGAGGGGTTGCGCGACGGCGGGGTACGCAAGATCTGGCGCAGCGAACTGCACCTCCGTGAGCCGCAGCAGGGCGAACGCGGCATGATCGGCAGCGGCATGCTGGTGATCAATGCGCCCTGGGGGCTCGATGAACGCCTGGAGGCCGCGGTGGCGAAGATTCTGCCGCTGCTGGGCGAGACCAGTCGCCATCGCGGCGACTGGTGGGTGGGGGAGTAGCAGGGCAATTGCAGTTGGGTCTAGCGAGGGACGCCGGGGACAGGTCGAAGAGGGGGTCCTACGCCAGGGATGGCGTCGGTAGCGCCCAGGGAGGGGTTCACAGCGCCCCCTCGCAGACCTGTCGACGGATCAGTCCCAAGCCACAACGCTAACTGCAATAGCCCAGGGGGGAGCAGGGGGCTACTTGCCGATGCAGAAGCTGCCGAAGATCTCGCCCAGGAGGTCATCGGCGCTGAACTCCCCAGTGATCTCGCCCAGCGCCTGCTGAGCATCGCGCAGGTCCTCGGCCAGCAGCTCGCCGGCGCCATGACCGGCCAGCTGCGCCTCGCCGTTGGCGAGCGCCGCCTCGGCCCGGTCCAGGGCGTCCAGGTGTCGTCGACGCGCCGAGAAGCGGCCCTCGGTGGTGGCCGCGAAGCCCATCACCGCCTTGAGGTGCTCCTTGAGGCTAATGATCCCGGCGCCGCTCTTCGCCGACAGCCGGATCACCGGCCGCTCGCTTCCGGTATCGAGCCCCGGGGATTCATGGCTGGCATCGATCTTGTTGCGCACCAGGGTCAGCCGTGAGGGATCGGCAAGGCGCGCGACGAACTCCGGCCAGATGGCCATGGGATCCACGGCCTCGGTGGTGGCGGCATCGACCATCAGGAGAACCCGGTCGGCCTTCTCGATCTCCTCCCAGGCGCGCGCCACGCCGATCTTCTCGACGGCGTCCGGGGTGTCGCGAAGGCCGGCGGTATCAATCACGTGCAGCGGCATGCCGTCCAGGTGGATGTGCTCGCGCAGCACGTCTCGGGTGGTGCCCTCGATGTCGGTGACGATGGCCGTCTCCTGCTCCGTCAGCGCATTGAGCAGGCTCGACTTGCCGGCGTTGGGGCGTCCGGCGATCACCACGCTCATGCCCTCCCGCATCAGCGCCCCCTGGCCGGCGGCGGCCCGCACCTCGGCCAGCTCCGCCTGGATGGCCGCGAGCTTGCCGGCCACGTGTCCGTCGGCGAGGAAGTCGATCTCCTCCTCGGGAAAGTCGATGGCCGCCTCCACGTAGATGCGCAGCTCGACCAGCCGCTCGACCAGCGCCTCGACGCGGTGCGAGAACTCGCCCTGCAGGGAGCGCAGGGCGTTCTCGGCGGCCCCTCGGGAGCTCGCCTCGATCAGGTCGGCGATGGCCTCGGCCTGGGCCAGGTCCAGCTTGTCGTTGAGGAAGGCCCGCTCGGAGAACTCGCCGGGCCGGGCCAGTCGGGCGCCGAGCTGCACGCAGCGCTCGAGCAGCAGATCCATGATTACCGGCCCCCCATGCCCCTGCAGCTCCAGCACATCCTCGCCGGTGAAGGAGTGGGGGCCGGAGAAGTAGAGTGCGATGCCCTCGTCGATCACCTCGCGGGCGCCCCGGAAAGGGCCGTAGTGTGCCTGGCGCGGGGCGGGGCAGTGGCCCAGCATCGCCTGGGCGATCGTCGTGCAGGCGGGGCCAGAGACGCGGATGATCCCTACGCCGCCGCGTCCCGGCGGCGTGGCCAGGGCGGCGACGGTGTCCTGATCGTAGAGGCTGGCGGCCATGGACGGTTCCTGTGGTAGAAAGAGGAGTGATCGAGGGGCCTTGGAGAGGGCATTGTCCGGGGCGGGGCTCTCAAAGGCCAGCCCTTCAAAAACCGGGTCCCCTCAAACGCCAGACCCCCGCCGAGGCGGGGGTCTGGAGACGCGGGATGAAACCTCGGCTACTTGGTCTTCATGCCCTTGCCGATGCTCGGATCGGCCTCGATCTTGCGGGTGATGGTGTACTGCTGAATGATCGAGATGCAGTTGTTGACCACCCAATAGATGACCAGGCCCGCCGGGAACCACAGGAAGAAGAAGGTGAAGACGATCGGCAGCATCTTCATGATCTTCGCCTGCATGGGGTCCGGAGGCGTCGGGTTGAGCATCTGCTGCACGAACATCGAGGCGCCCATCAGGATCGGCAGGATGAAGTACGGATCCTTCACCGACAGATCCTGGATCCAGAACATGAAGGGCGCATGGCGCAGCTCGACGGATTCCAGCAGCATCCAGTACAGGGCGATGAACACCGGCATTTGTACCAGGATCGGCAGACAGCCCCCCAGAGGATTGATCTTCTCCTTCTGGTAGAACTTCATCATCTCCTGGGACATCTTCTGGCGGTCGTCGCCGAACTGCTCCTTGAGGCGCTGCATTTCCGGGCCCAGCTTGCGCATGCGAGCCATGGACTTGTAGGCCTTGGCGGAGAGGGGCCACAGGGCCGCCTTCACCAGCATGGTCAGCAGGACGATGGACCAGCCCCAGTTGCCGATCAGGTCATGGATGTGGTCGAGCAGCCAGAACAGCGGGTTGGCGATGAACCACAGCCAGCCGAAGTCCACCGTCAGCTCCAGGTTGGGCGCCACGGCCTCGAGGCGGTCCTGCACCTTGGGCCCCATGTAGAGGGTCGCGGCCAGCGTCGCTTCCCCGTTGCCGGCCACAGTGCTGGTCGGGCCGGCGAAGGCTGCCACGTTGCGGTCGCGCGCATCGGTGGTGGCGTAGTAGAGGTTCTGCTGGTTCTGAGCCGGGACCCAGGCGGAGGTGAAGTAGTGCTGGATGATAGCGACCCAGCCGCCCTCGACGTCGCGGTTGTTGAAGGCGCCTTCCTGAATCTCCTCGAAGTCGACCTTGAGGTAGCGATCCTCCGGCGTGGAGTAGGCGGCACCGAGATAGGAGCGCATGCCCATCTTCGGGCCGCTTGACGGATCGCTGCTGTTGTCGCGGACCAGCTGGCCGATGAAGCGGGCGGTGACCGGCTCCTCGGTGTTGTTGGCCAGGAAGTAGTTCACGTCGACCGCGTAGCTGTCACGCTCGAAGGTGAGGCGCTTGATCACCTCGACGCCGTTGACCTCGGCGGTCATATCGACCTCGAGGCGGTCGTCGTTCTCGCCCAGCCGGTACTCGGTCGCCTCGGGGGTGAAGGTGATCCGGCCCTCATGGCCCTCGAGCTGCAGCCCTGAGCGCGCCACGTAGCTGCGCGTCTCGCTGTCGGAGAGCAGCACATAGGGGCGCTCGGAATCGAGGCTGAAGCGGTGCTGGGGCAGCGCCGCATAGACGATGTCACCGCCCTGGGGATCGATGCGCACGTCCAGCACGTCGGTGACCACGGCCACCAGGTCGCGGCTGCCCGTCGGCGCCTCGGCTTCACCGGGAATGCCACCGGCCATGTCGCTCGACGACGAGGCGCTGGTGGGGACCGAGAGATCATCGCCGCCGTCGGTCGACGCGCGGTTGCTGTCCGCTGCGTTGCTGGTCATGGCGGGGGCTTGCGGCTCAGGGGGAACCTGGCCGTAGTCCTGATTCCACTGGACCATCAACAGGTAGGCGAGTACCGCCAGGGGAATCAGCAGGAGTAGTCGTTTTACGTCCATGAGGGGTCTGCCCGATGGGTAGTGAACATTCCGATGGCGCAACGCAGGTCGCACACCCGAGATACACGAAAGCCTGCCGGAGGCAGGCTAGGAAACGCACGCTGTCCGGCGGCATCTGACGCGTCGGCGTGGAGGGGCGCGGCAAAGAGCGAGGTGGTCATGCTCATGCAGGCTCCGGGATGCGCTGGCGCTCAGGGGGGTCGGTCATCATGTGCGCTGCGTGTCTTCGCCCCGTTCTAGCTCTGGCTCGCGGGCGGACTTGTTCGCCTCACGCTCCAGGCGCCGCCACATGCCGTGGAGCTGGCGATGCACGGTGGCGTTGTCCAGCTCGTGGACGCCTCGCCTGGCCAGTACCACGATATCCACGGCGGGAAGGCGCTGTTGCCGGAGCCGGATGGAGTCGCGCACGATGCGCTTGAGCCGGTTGCGATCGACGGCCCGGCGCACGTTCTTCTTGCTGAAGATCAGGCCGAGTCGCGGGTGGCCGAGCGCGTTGGGCGAGGCCAGAGCCATCAGCCCTTTGCCATGGACCTTGAAGGCTGCCGTTTCGAAGACACGACGATAGTCCCCGGCAGTCAGCAGTCTCAGCTGCCGGGGATAGCCCTGATCTGACACGCGAGGGCCGCGATCAGGCGCTCAGGCGCTTGCGGCCCTTGGCGCGACGGCGAGCCAGCACGGCACGACCGTTCTTGGTGGCCATGCGAGCACGGAAGCCATGTGCGCGCTTGCGCTTGAGGACGCTGGGTTGAAAAGTACGTTTCATAACTCGTTATTCCCACGTGGTTTTCTGAATGATTTGATCACTCGTAGAGATCCGGAAGCCGCAGGCGGATCCGGGGGTATTCGACTCAAGACCGGAAATTGTAGTGATTCCAGCCCTGCGGTGCAATTCTTACCTGCGTTTCGCGGTCGCTCGAGCGCCCTGCTGGCGCGGCCTCCGGCGTGGTCGTTCGACCGCTATCCACCATTCGGTTGCCCTCGCGGCATGTCGTAACGTGCCGGGCCCTGTGGTCACTCCTGGGGACGGGTAGTGTGAATAAGATGATTTAATTTATATATATCAGCGTATTGAGAGGGTGTCCTTGCTGTGGAAAAAGTGGGGATGGGGTGGGGAGCGAGGTAACGGTGCCTGCGTGGTGTCGTCGTATCGGGTCCGGCTCGAAGGCTTGCGGCGTCTGAGGTGTCGTCGCGTTTGCCTGCTTGTCGTGTCTTGTCGAAAAACAGCGGACACGGCGGCCAGGTTTTCCACAGCACGAGGCGTTAGGCCGGTCATGTGGATAACCCAGGGCCTGAACGATACAATAGGCGGTCGTTTTCTACGCAAAGGTGAGTTCGCGTGTCACTGGCTCTCTGGCAACAATGTCTGGATACCCTGCAGGATGAACTGAATTCGCAGCAGTTCAATACCTGGATCCGCCCGCTGCAGGCGGAGGAAGGGGAGTCCAATCAGTTGCGTCTGCTGGCGCCGAATCGCTTCGTGCGCGACTGGGTCAGCGACAAGTATGCCAAGCGGATCAGCGAGCTGATGCGCGAGCTCTCGCCGGCCAAGCCGCCCAAGGTGGTGCTGACCGTGGGCAGCCGGCGCAGCGCGGCGCCGAACCCGCAGCCCCGTGAGCTGGGCAACCCGGTCTCGGCCGCGCCCCGAGCACCGGCGGCGCCCGCCGTGCAGGTGCTCCCTCGGGGAGATGTGGGTGACGAGCGCGAGATCGATCAGATGCGCGAGGAGGGGGCCGGCCAGCGGCGAGGCGGTGAGCGACAGGTGCAGGTCGAGGGCAGCCTCAAGCACAACAGCGGCCTCAATCCCAACTTCACCTTCGAAACCTTCGTCGAGGGCAAGTCCAACCAGCTGGCTCGTGCCGCCTCCCGCCAGGTCTCCGAGAACCCCGGCGGGGCGTACAACCCGCTGTTCCTCTACGGCGGCGTCGGCCTGGGTAAGACGCACCTGATGCATGCCGTCGGCAATGCCCTGGCGACACGGCGCGAGAATGCCCGCGTCGTCTATCTCCACTCGGAACGCTTCGTGGCCGACATGGTGAAGGCGCTGCAGCTCAATGCGATCAATGACTTCAAGCGTTTCTACCGGAGCGTCGATGCCCTGCTGATCGATGATATCCAGTTCTTCGCCGGCAAGGAGCGCTCCCAGGAGGAGTTCTTCCACACCTTCAATGCGCTGCTCGAGGGCGGCCAGCAGATGATCCTGACGTCCGACCGATATCCCAAGGAAATCAGTGGGGTAGAGGAGCGTTTGAAGTCTCGCTTCGGCTGGGGGCTGACGGTGGCCATCGAACCGCCGGAGCTGGAGACACGCGTGGCCATCCTGATGAAGAAGGCCGATCAGGCCAAGGTCGACCTGCCCCACGACGCCGCCTTCTTCATCGCCCAGAAGATCCGCTCCAACGTTCGCGAGCTGGAGGGGGCGCTGAAGAAGGTGATCGCCGACTCTCACTTCATGGGCAAGACGATCACCCAGGACTTCATCCGCGAGTCGCTCAAGGACCTGCTGGCCCTGCAGGACAAGCAGGTCGGGGTGGATAACATCCAGCGCACCGTGGCCGAGTACTACAAGATCAAGCTCTCCGACCTGCTCTCCAAGCGCCGCTCGCGTTCGGTGGCCCGTCCCCGCCAGGTGGCCATGGCGCTGGCCAAGGAGCTGACGAACCATAGCCTGCCCGAGATCGGCGACGCCTTCGGCGGCCGCGATCACACCACGGTGCTGCATGCCTGCCGCAAGGTGAAGTCGCTGCAGGAGGAGAGCGCGGACATCCGCGAGGACTACAAGAATCTGCTGAGGCTGTTGACCAGCTGAACGGAACACCAGCGGTCGGGACGCCGGCCTCAATCCCTCCAGGACAAGTAGTGGAGTCGACATGAAATTTTCCATCTCCCGAGAAGCGCTCCTGCGCCCGCTGACGCTGGTTGCCGGCGTGGTGGAGCGCCGCCAGACCCTGCCGGTACTCTCCAACGTGCTGATTCAGGTCGATCAGGATCAGGTATCGCTGACCGGCACCGACCTCGAGGTCGAACTGATCGGGCGCACCGCGGCCAGCCTCGTGGAGGAGTCGGGGTCCGCCACCGTACCGGCCCGCAAGCTGATGGATATCTGCAAGTCGCTGCCCGATCAGTCGGAGATCCAGCTGAGCCTCGAAGAGGGCCGGGCCGTGCTGCGCAGCGGCCGCTCGCGCTTCACGCTCTCGACCCTGCCGGTGGCCGAGTTCCCGAACATCGAGGACGACCAGGGCAACGTGGAGTTGAGCCTGCCGCGTGGCACGCTCAAGCACCTGATCGATGCCACTTCCTTCGCCATGGCCCAGCAGGACGTGCGCTATTACCTCAACGGCATGCTGCTCGAGATGGGCCCCAACCTGGTGCGCACCGTGGCGACCGACGGCCACCGCCTGGCCGTCTGCTCGCGCTCCGCCGACATCCAGGTGGAGCCCTCCCAGAAGCTGATCGTGCCGCGAAAGGGCATCATGGAGCTGGTGCGCCTGCTCGACGACGGTGAGGAGCCGGTCAGCCTGACCCTCGGCGCCACCCACGTGCGGGCCCATACCGGCGACTTTACCTTCACCTCCAAGCTGGTGGACGGCAAGTTCCCCGACTATGAGAGGGTCGTGCCACGCGGTGGCGACAAAGTCTTCATCGCCGATCGTGCCGAGTTGCGTCAGGTGTTGTCGCGTACGGCCATCCTCTCCAACGAGAAATACCGCGGCGTGCGCCTGCACCTCGAGGAGGGCAACCTGCGGGTCATGGCCAACAACCCAGAGCAGGAGGAGGCCGAGGAGAACGTGGCCATCGAGTACAACGGTCCGGCCATGGAGATCGGCTTCAACGTCGGCTATCTCGTCGACGTGCTCAGCGTGCTGGACGAGGATCGTGTGCAGATGACCCTGGCCGACCCTAACAGCAGCGCGCTGATGGAAGAACCCGGTGGCGGCGACGCCATGTACGTCGTCATGCCCATGCGCCTCTAAGACGCCGTCCGGCGGTGCCTGACGAGGGCGCCGCCGACGCTGTCGAACCTGTCTAATGCCTCTCGAACGCCTTACCTTCCAGGGCCTGCGCAACCTGCAGGCCATCGACGTCGCCCCGGGTCCACGCATCAACCTCCTCACCGGAGCCAACGGCAGCGGCAAGACCAGCCTGCTGGAGGGCATTCACGTCCTCGGCATGGGTCGCTCCTTCCGGGCGCGCCAGCTGCGCCAGGCCATCGCCCACGAGGCCAATGCCATGACGCTGCACGCGAGGCTGGCCGGCGACCCGGCCGTGTCCATCGGCGTGCGCCGCCAGCGTGACGCGGCGGAGCTCGAGATGCGTCTCTCCGGTGAGCGTCTCGATCGCGTCTCGCGGCTGGTGGAAACCCTCCCGCTGCAGCTGATCAACCCCGATGCCTTTCGCCTGCTGGAAGGCCCGCCGGCCGGCCGCCGCGAGTTCCTGGACTGGGGAGTGTTTCACGTGAAACACGATTTTCTCGACGCCTGGCGACGCTTCCGGCGCGCGCTGAAACATCGGAATGCCCTTCTCAGGCATGGTAGAATATCGGATGCTTCACTGGATGCCTGGGAACAGGAATTGGTGCACTGGAGCGGGCTGCTGGACGGCATGCGCCGTGAATGGATCGACAGGTTCTTGCCGGTGTTCGAGGACACTCTGCAGGAGCTCATCACGCTGCCCGGCCTGGCCGTGCGCTACGCGCGGGGCTGGGACCGCAAGCGTGAGCTGAGCGACATTCTCCGCCAGGCGCGTCACACCGACCACCAGATGGGCTTCACCCAGCAGGGGCCACAGCGCGCCGAACTGGGCATACGGCTCGGCAAGCGGCCGGCGGTTGAGGTGCTCTCCCGCGGCCAGCAGAAGCTGGTAGTGAGCGCCCTGAAGCTGGCTCAGGGGCGTCTGCTCGAGCAGCTGACCGGGCGGACCTGCATCTACCTGATCGACGACCTGCCTGCCGAGCTGGACAGCGACCATCGGCGCGTCTTCTGCCGGTGGCTGGAGCGCATGCAGTGCCAGGTATTCATCACCAGCGTCGACCCCGAAGCCCTGGCGGGCCTGTGGCAGGCGGACACCCAGTTGACGATGTTCCACGTGGAACATTCCGAATCAGGCCAGGGGCAGCTGCTGCCAATGGACAGACAGACTTCATGACGGAGTAGTCA
The DNA here is from genome assembly GCF_900116405.1 of Halomonas saccharevitans. Classification (GTDB taxonomy): domain Bacteria; phylum Pseudomonadota; class Gammaproteobacteria; order Pseudomonadales; family Halomonadaceae; genus Halomonas; species Halomonas saccharevitans. Next base: position 48,583 of record NZ_FPAQ01000016.1, read on the forward strand.
ATGAGCGAACAGGCTTACGACTCATCGAGCATCAAGGTCCTCAAGGGCCTGGATGCCGTACGCAAGCGGCCGGGCATGTACATCGGCGATACCGACGACGGCACGGGCCTGCACCACATGGTGTTCGAGCTGGTGGACAACTCCATCGATGAAGCGCTGGCCGGGCACTGCAGCGAGATCCGGGTGATCATTCACCCCGATGAGTCGATCACCGTGACCGACAACGGTCGCGGCGTGCCCACCGATATCCACGAGGGAGAGGGGGTCTCGGCGGCCGAGGTGATCATGACCGTGCTGCACGCCGGCGGCAAGTTCGATGACAACTCCTACAAGGTGTCGGGCGGCCTGCACGGCGTCGGGGTCTCGGTGGTCAACGCCCTGTCCGAGGAGCTCAAGCTGACCATCTGGCGCGCCGGCCAGGTATTTGAGCAGCTCTACCACCACGGCGTGCCCGATTCCCCGCTGGCGGTGGTCGGAAAGACCGAGCAGAGTGGCACCCGCGTGCACTTCCGGCCCTCTTCCGAAACCTTCCATAACATCGAATTCCACTACGATATCCTCGCCAAGCGACTGAGAGAGCTCTCCTTTCTCAACTCCGGCGTGGCGATCCGCCTGATCGATGAGCGCAGCGGCAAGGAAGAGCTGTTCCACTACGAGGGTGGCCTCAAGGCCTTCGTCAACCACCTGAACACCAACAAGACGGTGCTCAATCCGGTGTTCCACTTCAACGCCGAGCGCGAGGATGGGGTCGGCGTCGAGGTGGCGATGCAGTGGAACGATACCTTCTCGGAAAACATCTTCTGCTACACCAACAATATCCCGCAGCGCGATGGTGGCACCCACCTGGCCGGCTTCCGTGCCGCGCTCACGCGCTCGCTGAACCACTACATCGAGGCCGAGGGCCTACTCAAGAAGGCCAAGGTCAACACCTCCGGCGACGATGCCCGTGAGGGACTCACCGCGATCATCTCGGTCAAGGTGCCGGACCCCAAGTTCTCGGCCCAGACCAAGGACAAGCTGGTCTCCTCGGAGGTCAAGACCGCGGTGGAGCAGGAGATGGGTCGCCTGTTCTCGGACTATCTGATCGAGAAGCCCAACGAAGCCAAGGCCATCGTCAACAAGATGCTGGACGCGGCCCGCGCCCGTGAGGCGGCACGCAAGGCGCGCGACATGACGCGCCGCAAGGGCGCACTGGATATCGCCGGCCTGCCGGGCAAGCTCGCCGACTGCCAGGAGAAGGATCCCAGCCTCTCCGAGCTGTTCCTGGTCGAGGGTGACTCGGCCGGCGGCAGTGCCAAGCAGGGGCGCGATCGCCGCACTCAGGCGATCCTGCCGCTCAAGGGCAAGATCCTCAACGTGGAGAAGGCGCGCTTCGACAAGATGCTCTCATCGGCCGAAGTCGGCACGCTGATCACGGCCCTGGGCTGCGGCATCGGGCGCGAGGAGTTCAATCCCGACAAGCTGCGCTACCACTCGATCATCATCATGACCGACGCCGATGTGGATGGCTCGCACATCCGCACGCTGCTGCTGACCTTCTTCTTCCGTCAGATGTCGGCGCTTATCGAGCGGGGCAATGTCTTCATCGCCCAGCCGCCGCTCTACAAGATCAAGCGCGGCAAGCAGGAGCTTTACCTGAAGGATGAGCAGGCGATGGTCGACTACCTGACGACGACCGCCCTGGACGGGGCGCGGCTGCACGTCAATGCCGACGCCCCCGGTATCGCCGGCGCCCACCTCGAGGAGCTGGTCAACCAGTATCGCGACGTGATGAAGCGCATCGATCGCCTGTCGCGGGTCTATCCCGACGTCGTGTTGCGCAAGATCGTGCATGCCGCCCATCTGGATGGTGAGCAGAGCCTGCGTGACCGCGGCACCATGCAGAACTGGATCGACTACCTGCAGACGGAGATGGACGCCCTGGTCTCCTATGAGGGCGGGCCGCGCTATACCTTCCGCCTCGAAGAGGACGGCGAGCGCGGCTTCTTCCTGCCGGCGGTCACGCTGACCGCGCATGGCGTCACCACCGACTACGTCTGGGGCGTCGAGTTCTTCACCAGCGCCGACTACCGTGCCATGGCGACGCTGGGCGAGACCCTGGACGGCCTGCTGGAAGAGGGCAGTTACGTAGCGCGCGGCGAGCGCAAGCGTCCCGTGACGAACTTCTACGATGCCCTGGCCTGGCTGATGGCCGAGGCGCAGCGAGGCCTCTCGATCCAGCGCTACAAGGGGCTGGGCGAGATGAACCCGGAGCAGCTGTGGGAAACCACCATGGATCCCAACACCCGTCGTATGCTGCGGGTCTCCATCGAGGACGCGGTGGCCGCCGACATGATGTTCAACACCTTGATGGGCGACGAGGTGGAGCCGCGGCGCGACTTCATCGAGCGCAATGCCCTGGTGGCTAACCTGGACATCTGACCGTCCATGCGATGTTCCACGTGGAACATCGCGGTTCTCGCCACCCGCGGACGGGTGGCATTGACGACGAGGCCGGCTTAATAGCCGGCCTCGTCGCGTTCTGGGATGCCTGGTAGCGCCTCGCTTCAGTCGGCGCTATCCGCTTCTGTAGCCAGCAGCCAATCCACGTAGGCGGCCAGGTCGTCGAAGATCATCGCCTGCGACAGGCCTTCTCCCTTCGCCTCCGTGCGACGCCCCTTGCCGGTCCTGACCAGCACTGGCCGGCAGCCCATCGGCTCGCCCGCCTGCAGGTCGCGCAGGCTATCGCCGACCATCCAGCTATCGGCCAGGGTCTCCAGGCCGAGCGCCTGGCGAATCTCTTCGAGCAGTCCCGGCAGCGGCTTGCGGCAGTCGCAGCCATCGTCCGGACCGTGTGGGCAGTAGGCGATGTGGGCAATCTCCCCGCCGGCCTGGCGGACCAGCTCGCGTAGCCGTTGATGCATGCTTTCCAGCACGCTTTTGCTGTAGTAGCCCCGGGCAATGCCGGACTGGTTGGTGGCGACCGCCACGGTCCATCCGGCCCGGCTAAGCCTGGCGATGGCCTCGATGGCGGTGGGGTAGGGGACCCACTCGTCCAGGGACTTCACGTACGCATCGGAGTCGCGGTTGATGACGCCATCGCGATCCAGGATCACGAGCTTCGAGGAATGGGGCATGTGTCGGATCCGTTCGGTAGCAGCCAAGAGATGGCGGGAGTGTTTCACGTGGAACATCGTGTGCCAAGCCTGCCCGGCTTCGCCGGGAGCTATAAGCCGTAAGCTTTAAGTTGTAAGAAAATCCTTGGCTCAGGCTCTGGAAGCAAGATGCTGCCTTCCAGCTTCCAGCTTCCAGCTTCCAGCTTCCAGCTTCCAGCTTCCAGCTTCCAGCTCCGGCAAGGCCGGCCTGTTTCACGTGGAACATTGCACGAAAAAGGGCCGGCGAGAATCTCGCCGGCCCTTGGGTTCTGGAGCGGGCTATCGCTACTGCTGAAGCAGGGCGATATCGGCCACTTCTAGGAACAGCGCCTGGAGACCGGCCAGCAGCGCCAGGCGGTTGCGACGCACGGCGGGGTCTTCGGCCATGACCATCACCTGGTCGAAGAACCGGTCCACCGGCTCACGCAGAGTGGCCAGGGCGTCCAGGGCCTGGCTGTAGCGCGCCTCCGCGAACAGTGGCATGACCTCGCTCCGACAGGCCTCCAGCGCCTCGAAAAGCGTCTTCTCGGCGGCTTCCTGCAGCTGGTCGGCATCGACGCTGAGGTCGCCATCGTGCTGCTGCTTGGCGAGTATGTTGGAGACGCGCTTGTTGGCGGCGGCCAGGGCGGCGGCCTCCTCGCGACGCGCGAAGCCTTGCACGGCGCGCAGGCGGCGGGCGAAGTCGAGGGGCTCGGTAACCGGGCGAGCTCGCACGGCCAGGTAGACCTCGGTGGCAATGCCCTCGTCGCCGGCCCAGGCGCGGAAGCGATCGAGCATGTAGGTGAGGACCTCGTCGACGAGTCCCTCGGCGTAGGGCAGCTCCTGGTGCTGGGCGGCCGACAGCTCAAGCAGTTCACGCAGGTCGAGGCTGAGCTCGCCCTTGACCAGGATGTTGATCACGCCGATGGCGGCGCGGCGCAGGGCAAACGGATCTTTGGTGCCGCTGGGGCGCTGGCCGATGCCGAAGATACCGGTCAGGGTGTCGAGGCGATCGGCCAGCGCCAGGGCCAGGCCGGTGCGGCCCTGGGGGATGGCATCGGTGGCGAAGCGCGGCAGGTACTGTTCCTCCAGCGCCAGGGCCACCTCCTCGGGCTCGCCGTCGTTGAGCGCGTAGTAGCGGCCCATGGTGCCCTGCAGCTCGGGAAACTCGAGCACCATCTCGGTGACCAGGTCGCACTTGGCGAGCTCGGCGGCGCGCCGGGCATCGTGCACGTCGCCCTCGATGTGGCCGGCGATGAAGGCGGCCACGGCCGCGTTGCGGTGTGCCTTGTCGGCCAGGCTGCCCAGCTGCTTCTGGAACACCACGCTGGCCAGCGCCGGGGCGCGCTCGGCCAGCGTGTGCTTGCGATCGGTGTCATAGAAGAAGGCGGCATCGGCCAGGCGCGGACGGATCACCCGCTCGTTGCCCTGGATCACCTGGTCGGGATCGGTGCTGTCGATGTTCGAGACGGTGATGAACAGCGGCTTGAGCCGGCCCGCCTCATCCAGCAGGTGGAAGTACTTCTGGTTGGCCTTCATCGACGAGATCAGGCACTCGGGCGGGACCTCGAGGAAGCGCTCGTCGAAGCTGCCGGTCAAGGCGACGGGCCATTCCACCAGGCCGCTGACCTCGACCAGCAGGTCCTCGTCGATCACCGCCGTGGCCTCCTGGACCTCCGCCTCGGCCAGCACCTGCTCGCGGATGCGCTCACGGCGCAGCTCGCGATCGGCCAGCACCCAGGCGCCCTCGAGGGCGGCGAGGTAGTCGTCGGCATGGGTGAGTTCGATGGGCGCGGGGGCATGGAAGCGATGGCCGCGGGTGGTGCGACCGGCCGTCAGACCCAGGGCAGTGGCCTCGACCACCTGGTTGCCGTAGAGCATCACCAGCCAGTGCACGGGGCGGGAGAATTCGATTCGCGAGGCGCCCCAGCGCATGTTCTTGGGCACCGGCAGGGCACCGATGGCCTTCTCGACGATGGCGGGCAGCAGGGCAGTCGTGGCCTCCCCCGGCTGGTGCTCCCGGTAACCGAGCCAGGTGCCCTTGTCGGTCTCCAGGTGGATCAGCTGATCCACGGTGACGCCGCAGGAGCGGGCGAAGCCCTCGGCGGCCTTGGTCGGCTGGCCCTCCTTGAAGGCGGCGGCCAGGGCCGGACCTCGGCGCTCGACCTCGCGGTCGGGCTGCTTGTCGGCGAGCTCCTGGATCTGCACGGCCAGGCGTCGCGGGCTCGCGTAGGCCAGCACTTCGCCGGCGTCGATGTCGGCATCGGCCAGGCCGCGGCGGATGCCCTCGGCCAGCGCGTCGGAGAGCTCATCGATGGCGCTCGGCGGCAGTTCCTCGACACCCAGTTCAACCAGTAGGGTATTGGCAGCCATCAGACATCTCCCTGTTCGGCAAGCGGCTCGTCGGCCAGCAGTTCATGACGCAGGGCCTCGGAGGCCAGCGGGAAGCCGGCGGCCTTGCGTGAATCGTAGTAGGCCTGGGCCACGCCTCGGGCCATGGTGCGCACGCGCAGGATGTAGCGCTGGCGCTCGGTGACCGAGATGGCGTGGCGGGCATCCAGCAGGTTGAAGGTGTGAGAGGCCTTCAGCACCTGCTCGTAGGCGGGCAGCGGCAGCCGGGCTTCCAGCAGCTTGGTGCACTCGCGCTCCTGGTGGTCGAAGGAGGCGAACAGGAAGTCGACGTCGGCATGCTCGAAGTTGTAGGCCGACTGCTCGCGCTCGTTCTGCAGGTAGACGTCGCCGTAGGTCACCTTGGTGCCGTCCGGGGCCACCGTCCACACCAGGTCGTAGACGCTGTCGACGTCCTGCAGGTACATGGCGATACGCTCGAGGCCATAGGTCAGCTCGCCGGTGACCGGGTAGCACTCCAGGCCGCCGGCCTGCTGGAAGTAGGTGAACTGGGTCACCTCCATGCCGTTGAGCCAGATCTCCCATCCGAGGCCCCAGGCGCCCAGGGTCGGCGACTCCCAGTTGTCCTCGACGAAGCGGATATCATGGACCAGCGGATCGAGTCCCAGGCGCTTGAGCGATCCCAGGTAGAGCTCCTGGAGCTCGGCGGGAGAGGGCTTCATCACCACCTGGAACTGGTAGTAGTGCTGCAGGCGGTTGGGGTTCTCGCCATAGCGGCCATCGGTGGGGCGGCGGGAGGGCTGCACGTAGGCCGCGTTCCAGGTCTCGGGCCCGATGGAGCGCAGGAAGGTGGCGGTATGGAAGGTGCCGGCACCGACCTCCATGTCCAGGGGCTGGAGGATCACGCAGCCCTGTTCGGCCCAGTACTGCTGCAGGGCGAGGATCAGGCCCTGGAAGGTTGTCACGTCTGGCGTCGACTGTGTCATTGGAAGCACCGTTGGCCATGAATTCACGAGCCGTCAAGTATACAATTACTGGCAGATCGGTTATAGGCGCAGGCCCGGAGAAGAGGATTCCCATGATCGTAGTAACAGGCGGAGCCGGCTTTATCGGCTCGAATCTGGTCAAGGCGCTCAACGCCCGTGGCCGCGACGACGTCCTGGTGGTCGATGACCTCAGTGACGGCACCAAGTTCGTCAACCTGGCCGACTGCACGCTGGGCGACTACCTGGACAAGGACGATTTCCTGGCTCGGGTGAAGGCGGCGATGAACGGCGAGGAGTCGCATCTGCCGCCCATCGAGGCGATCTTCCACGAAGGCGCCTGCTCGGACACCACCGAGTGGGACGGCCGCTTCATGCTCGAGAACAACTTCGAGTATTCCAAGGTGCTGCTGCACTTCTGTCAGCGCGAGGGCATCCCCTTCATCTACGCCTCCTCGGCTGCCACCTACGGCGGCAGCGAGGTGTTCTATGAAGCGCCCGAGCACGAGAAGCCGCTCAACGTCTACGGCTACTCCAAGCTGCTGTTCGACCAGTACGTGCGGGCCCGTCACGATGAGTTCGAGAGCCAGGTGGTGGGCTTTCGCTACTTCAACGTCTACGGGCCCCGCGAGCAGCACAAGGGCAAGATGGCCAGCGTCGCCTACCATCACCATACCCAAATCCGTGATGGCCATGACCTCAAGCTGTTCGGCGCCTGGGATGGCTATGAGGCCGGCATGCAGAGCCGCGACTTCGTCTACGTGGGCGACGTGGTGGATGTGAACCTGTGGTTCCTCGATCACCCCGAGGCCTCCGGCATCTTCAATCTGGGCACCGGCCGCGCCGAACCCTTCAAGGCGATCGGCGAGGCGGTCATCGAGCATTACGGCAAGGGCGAGATCGAGTACATCGACTTTCCCGACGAGCTCAAGGGGCGCTACCAGAGCTACACGCGTGCCGACATCTCGCGGCTGCGCGAAGCGGGCTACGATCGCGAGTTTCGCACCGTGGCCGAGGGCGTGAGTGCTTATCTGGAGTGGCTGAATGGCTGAGGCCGCAGGGCCGCCCGGCGGTGAAGGGGAGCGCATCCTGGTCGTGGGTCCCTCCTGGGTCGGCGACATGGTCATGGCCCAGAGCCTGTTCAAGACCCTCAAGGCGCGCCACCCGGGCTGTCGCATCGGCGTGGTGGCACCCGGCTGGTCGCGGCCGATCCTTGAGCGCATGGACGAGGTCGACGAGGTCGCGGGGCTCGGGGTAGGCCACGGTGAGTTCGGCCTGGTGAGCCGTCGGCAGCTGGCCGCCTCTCTCAAGGGGCGCTTCGATCGGGCGATCGTGCTGCCGCGCTCCTGGAAATCGGCGCTGGTGCCTTTCCTGGCGCGCATCCCCCGGCGGTCCGGCTTCACCGGCGAGCAGCGTTTCGGGCTGCTCAACGATCGCCGCCCCCTCGACAAGGCGACGCTGGATCAGACCGTCAAGCGCTTCGTGGCGCTGGGGCTGCCCCGCGAGGAGGCCGCAGCCGGCGACTTCGCCATTCCGCGCCCCTCGCTGCGCCTGGATATCGACAACCTGGTCGAGCAGCGGGTCGCGCTGGGGCTTTCGTCGCGCCCGGCCATCGGCATGATGCCGGGTGCCGAGTACGGCCCCGCCAAGCAGTGGCCCCTCACGCACTTCCGCGAGCTGGCCCGGGCTCTGGTGGTGGAGGGGTTCGAGGTGCGGGTGCTGGGCGGACCCAAGGATGTGGACGCCGGCGAGGTGATCGCCGACGGCCTGCCCCATACTCACAATCTCTGCGGCAGGACTCGGCTGGCGGATGCCGTCGACCTGCTCGGGGACTGCCGGCAGGTGGTGACCAACGACTCCGGGCTGATGCACGTGGCCGCGGCGGTGGGAACCCGAGTCCAGGCGCTCTACGGCTCCTCGTCACCGGCCTACACGCCGCCGCTGACCGAGAACGCCGAGATCCACTCCCTGGCCCTGGACTGCTCGCCCTGCTTCCAGCGTACCTGTCCGCTGGGGCATACGAACTGCTTGAAGCAGCTCACTCCCGAGCGCGTACTGCAGGCGGTGCTGGCGGCGACGCCCTAGGGCAACCTCAGCGTCGTGGGTGCGTCGGATCAGCCCCGGGGCGCGATGACGGCGTCGGGCGGCGGGGTGCGCTGCGAGGGTGCCAGGCCTTCCCACAGTCGCTCCTGGAGGGTCGTCTCCTCCCGCAGGCGGGCGTTCAGGGTCTCCAGCCCGTGCTCCTCGATCAGCGTCGGCTGGTCGGAGAGCAGCGAGACGCCGAGTCCCGCCCGGTGCCAGTCGATGACGAACCCCATGGCTTCGAGCACCGTCGGCAGGACGTCCATGGTCGATGCCTCGACGCTGAGCCGGCGCGGCTCGATCCCCTCGCCCAGCAGCATGAGGGTGTTCTCCCGCTGTCCCGCGACCAGCTGCTCCCAGGCCGAAACGCGCATGGTCAGGTGGTCGCTGGCGACCACCACCAGGGTGTTCTCCAGCAGCCCCTCGGCCTCGAGACGCTCCACCAGGCGGCGCGCCAGCCAGGTCGAGCACTCCACCGAATACAGGATGTCGGCGCCGTCGAACTCGCCCTGGCGATCGCGGCAGGCGCGGGCCGGATAGCCGTTGGGGGCGTGGGCGGCGAGGTTCAGGTTGACCAGCCCCCAGGGCTCGCCCTGGCGCTCCAGGCGGCGGATCTCCTCGACCGTGAGGTCATAGAGGGTGTCATCATAGAGGCCCCAGCTGTTGACGTAGTCGGGATCCGCAAGTCGCGGCTCCAGCTCCTCGCGCCCCATCACCCGCGCGAAGCCGTGATCGCGGTAGAAGACCCCCTTGCCGGCGAAGCGGGTACTGGCCCCGCCCAGGTAGGAGAGCGCATAGCCGCGCTCGGCGAGCAGGTCCCCCAGGCAGTCGATCCCCGGCACGACTCGGCCGAGCGGCTCGAACTGGCTGTCGTGGAGCAGGCCGGCCGGCATCAGCGGCGTGCCGCACTGGCTGGCGATCATGCCGGCCATGGTCCAGCCGGTGTTGTCGAGCTGGCGCACGCCCTCGACGACCAGGGCTCGCTCCCCCAGGGCCTTTAGGGGCGCGTAGGCATCGCCGAAGCGCTCCGGATCGGCGTAGGTGCGCTCCAGGCTCTCCAGGTAGAGCAGCACCAGGTTGGGTGGCGAGCGGGGCGCGTCGAGGATCACCGGTTCCACGTACTGCCGATCGAGCCAGGCGCCGTCGTCGGTGACGATGGCGGCGCCTCGTTGGCCGAGGCCGTAGAGCATGGGGTTGGCGGCCAGCAGCATCACGGCCAGCAGGCGCTCCGTCGTGCGCCAGCGGCGATCGACCCGCACCAGCCAGGTGAAGGCGGCGAGCAGCAGCAGCATGCCCAGGGTGTGGAGGAGGGCGGAGAGGATCCGCCCACTTCCGCCGTGCTCCGAGATGCCGGCCTGGAGGTGGAAGAACACCGCCCCGAGATCGACCTCCCCGAAGCTGGCGGCCAGGTAGACATAGAACCCCCACAGGGACAGGGGGAACAGCGACCAGGGCCATACCCGGATCGCCGGCCGGGGATTCGCGGGGGCCCCCCAGCGCCGCCAGCGCGCCAGCAGCAGCCAGGCCCCGGTGACGAGGGGGAAAGCCCAGGTGGGTAACCGGGTCAGCATGGCCAGGGCGTAGCCCAGCCACAGGCCCAGCACCAGCAGGGCCCACCAGCGCGGATGACGGAGGCGGCGTGGCATCCTAAGCATGATCGGAAGGCGTCGCGGCCCGTTCGTTCTCATGAAGTTCGTTCAGTTTGGCGTACTTCATGTAGGCATGGAACGCCGTGGTGATCGCCACCGTCATGCCGTCCGCGCCCTGGAAGAGCCCGCCCTTGAGGATCAGCTTGCGCAGCATGGCGCTGGCGGCATGCAGGGTGGGGCGCCAGCGCGAGGGGCCCTTGCCCCGCTCCTTCATCGCCCAGGCATCGCGGCTCGAGAGCTGATCGATGCGGGTGATCCAGTGTGACAGGTCGCGATAGGTGAAGTGGCGGATATGGCTGTGCGTGTCCACGACGGCGGGGGCCTGCACCGAGGAGTGCGCCTTCTTCGGCAGGTAGCCCGAGGTGGTGCGGTTGTAGAGCCGCGTGACCGGGTCGGGATAGAAGCCGGCCGCCTTGATCCAGTGATGCCCGGCGAAGTTGCGGCGGTTGAAGCGGTACGCCTTGCTCGGGTCGTCCAGCGGCAGTGACCGGATCGCCGCGACCGCATCGTCGTCGAGGCGTTCATCGGCATCCAGGGCGAGGATCCAGTCGTGCCGCGCCCGGGGCACGGCGAAGGCCTTCTGGGGCCCGTCACCGAGATAGGGCTGGTGGATGACGCTGGCGCCCAGCGACTCGGCGATGGCCACGGTATCATCCCGGCTGCCCGAGTCGACGACGATGATCTCGTCGCAGACCGGTCGCAGCGAGGCGATGCAGTCGGTGATGTTCTGTGCCTCGTCGAGGGTGATGATGATTCCGGTGATGGGCGTCATGGGGTCGTCTCGCGGGTCGTGAGGGGCAGCAGGCGCTCGGCGATTCGGTGCGCCGCGGCCTCGAGGTCGATGCTCGACATGTCGCGTTCGCCCGCGCCCTGTGGAGGGCAGAAGGCCAGGCGATGGGCCTGCGCGTTGCAGGTCTGCCAGCGCAGCGGGGTGGCCGAACGGCGCGAGGGATAGAAACCCGCCGTCGGCCGGTCCAAGGCACCGGCGATGTGCAGCGGGCCGGTCGAGCCGGCGATGAACAGGTCGGCGGCCGAGAGGCTCAGGGCGAAGTCGTCGATGCCGCGGCGGGCCGGTAGCCGGTGTGCGGTGATCGAGGCATCGGCGAGCCCGTCGCGAAGCCGGTCGGCCGCGGCCTCCTCGCCCGGTCCCGCGGTCAGCACCCAGCGTGGCGGCACGGCGCCGGCGGCGTCGAGGCGTGCCTCGACGCCGCGCACCAGGGTCGCGTACTGATCGAGGGTGAGGTTGACCGCCGAGCCGCCGCTGCCGGGGTGCAGGAAGACCCAGGGAGCCGCGGCGCTCAGGCCGAGTTCATCGACGATGCGCGCCCGCTCGGCGTCGCGGGTGTCGGCCGGCAGCGGCCAGTAGGGCGGCCCGGGGCGCGGCGGCACGGCGAGGCCCAGCGCGTCGAGCAGGGCCTCGGCCAGCTCCATGTTGTAGACGTACTCGGGTTTCTCGGAGCGCGACCTGCGCTGGGTGACCCGGCGGTTGTAGAATAGCTGCGCCCACTTGGTGGCCGGGGCCAGGCGCAACGGGATGCCGGCTCGCCAGCCCAGCCAGCCGATGCGCGGGGTGGAGAAGAGCGTCAGCAGCGCATCGAAGCGGCCCTCGCGCAGGGTGCTCAGCAGCTCACGTTGCGCCTCGCGTCCTGCATCTTCGCCGGGGTCGAGCAGCACCTCGTCGATCCACGGGCACTGCCGGGCCAGCGGCGCGGTGTAGGCCGGTACCAGCACGCTGACGTGGGGGGCCGGGTCGGCCGCCTTGAGGCAGGCCAGCGCCGGCCAGGCCAGCATGAAGTCGCCGAGCTTGTCATTGCGCACGACCAGCAGGCGAGGGCGGCCGCCGTCCCTGGCAGGAGAAAGTGTCATCATCCGGGCTCCCGGGCCCCGCAACCGCAAGAAAGGAGAGCGCCTTGTCCTGCAAGTCGTCCCGCAAGGTCCTGCATATCTGCCTCTCGAACGGCTGGGGCGGACTGGAAATGTATCCGTCGCGCATTATACCCGAGCTGAGGCGACAGGGGTGGGAAGCCCACGGCCTGGCCCTGGCCGGCTCCCGGGTGGCCGAGAGCCTCACCGAGGCCGGCGTCACGCCGCTGACGGTGCCCTCGCGAGGCCGCGCGCTGCTGGGGCTCGGCCGGCTGCTGGCCTACCTGAAGGCCCACGAGATCGGCGTGCTGCACTGCCACAAATCCAGCGACCTGCGCCTGGGGGCTCTGCTGGTGAGCCTGCGTCCCTCCCTGCGGCTCTTCTTCACCGACCACATGGGCGTCACCCGCCCCAAGAAGGATCCCTATCACCGCTGGGCCTACGGCCGCGTCACCCGGGTGTTCTCCATCAGCGAGACGACTCGCCGGCGCAACCTGGCGGCCTTCTCCCTGCCCGCCGAGCGCATCCAGCGCCTCTATCTGGGCATCGACCCGGCGCCCTATGCGCCGCGTCTCTCGAACGTCGAGCGGGCCGCGCTGCGCGAGGAACTCGGCCTGGCGCGGGGCACCGTGGCGATCGGCCTGGCGGGGCGTGTGACCCCGGGCAAGGGGCAGCGGGTGTGGATCGAGGCGCTGGCCTGGCTGGCCGAGCAGCGGCCGGCGCTTGCCTGGCAGGGCCTGCTGGTCGGCGGACTGACCGCCGCCGAGGGCAGCAACGAGGCCTTCGTGGCCGAGCTGCGCGACCGGGTCCGCGAGCTCGGCCTGGAGGAGCGCATCACCTTCGTCGGCTTTCGCCGCGACCTGCCGCGGCTCTTCGAGGCGATGGACATCGTCTGCGTGCCGTCGCGTAACGAGGCCTTCGGGCTGACGGTGATCGAGGCCATGGCGGCCGGCAAGGCGGTGGTCGGCAGCGACAGCGGCGCCCTTCCCGAGCTGATCGATCCCGCCACGGGGCGACTCGCCGCGCCCGAGGATCCTGCCGCCTGGGGCCAAGCCCTGGCCGAGCTGGCGGACGATGCGGCCCTGAGGGAGGCGCTGGGGGAGGTGGCCCGCTCGCGCGTGGCGCGCGACTTTACCCTCGAGACCCACGTCGCCGGGCTTCTGGCCGCCTACGCCGAGGCGGCGTAGCCGCGGCGCACGGCCGCCATGGCCTCGGCGGCGCCGAACTTCTCGAAGGAGCGCTGCAGGCGCGCCAGGTTGGCGGCCTGCCAGCGGCCGGGACGCCGCAGCCGGCAGCGGTCCAGGTCGATCAGCCAGACCCGCCCCTCGGGGTCGATCAGGAGGTTGCGGGCGTTGAGGTCGACGTGGTCGAGGCCGGCGTCGTGGAAGCGGCGAACGGTGGCGCCGACCCGCTCGAGCAGGGCCGAATCGGCCTGCTGGCGGGTGATCAGCTCGGCCAGGGCGCGGGCGCCGGGAAGCCGCACGGTGATCAGGGCCGCTTCGTAGGTGAGGCCGTGGCGGGTCACCCGTGCCGCTACCGGGCGGGGCACGGGCAGGCCGCGTTCGTGCAGCAGGGCGGTGAGGCGCAGCTCGCGAAAGGCGCGGGTCCGCTCCAGGCCGGTCCAGAGGTAGCGGGCGTCGCTCACCCGGGCGATCAGGCCGCCGCGGCGATAGGGGCGCAGCACCCACTCGACGCCCTCGCCGACGTTCAGGAAGAGGCTGGCGCCGCGCCCCGGCGCCTCGCCGGTGACGCGGCCGGCGTCGCGCCACCAGGCGGGGTCGAAGCCCTTGAGCATGAGCTGCGGCGCGGTTTGTGGCGCCCGGTCGGCGTCACATAAACTGTCCGCATCATATAGAATGCAAGTCTTTCCCGCTCGATACGTTGCCAACCGCATGAAGCATCCTCTGCCCGATCGACCCCAGCACATCTGTGTGCTGCGACTCTCCGCCCTGGGCGATGTCTGTAACCTGGTGCCGACAGTCCGTGCCCTGCAGCGTCAGTGGCCCAAGGCGCGGATCACCTGGATCGTCGGCAAGGGCGAGCACAGTCTACTGGCGGGCCTCTCCGGGGTCGAGTTCGTCGTCTACGACAAGGCGACGGGCCTGGCCGGCATGCGGGCCCTGTGGCGGCAGCTCTCCGATACGCGCTTCGATGTGCTGCTGCACATGCAGCAGGCGCTGCGCGCCAGCGTCCTCTCCCTGGGGCTCAAGGCCGACCTGCGGATAGGCTATGACAAGGCGCGCGCCAAGGATGCGCAGCACTGGTTCACCCAGCGTCAGCTGGCACCCCATTCCCGCGCCCACGTGCTTGAGTCCTACCTCGACTTCGCCCGCCTGCTGGGCGTCGAGGATCTCTCGCTCGCCTGGGACCTGCCGGTGCCCGAGGCCGCCGTCGAGGAGGCGCGCGGCATCACGGGGGAGTCGCCTTATCTGTTGATCAGCCCCTGCGCCAACCCCCGGCTGCGCAACTTCCGCAACTGGTCCGCCGAGGGCTATGCGGCGGTGATCGAGCACGCCTGGCGCCAGCGCGGCCTGAAGACGGTGCTGACCGGTGGCGGCAGCACCCAGGAGCGCGAGCTCGGTGAGCGCATCCAGGCCCTCTGCCCCGACGAGGTGGTGACCGATGTCATCGGTGAGACCTCGCTCAAGGGCCTGCTGGCGCTGATCCAGGGCGCCCGGGCGGTGATCGCCCCGGATTCCGGGCCGGTGCACATGGCCAACGCCCTGGGCGCCCCGGTGGTCGGGCTCTACGCCACCACCAATCCCGATCGGGCGGGCCCCTACTGCTGGCGGGCGTTCGTGGTGAATCGCTACCCGGACGCCGTGCGCAGCTACCTGCACAAGGATCCCGAGACGCTGCCCTGGGGCCAGCGGGTCCGCCACCCCGACGCCATGTCGCTGATTCGTGCCGAGGACGTGATCGACCGCCTCGAAGCACTGCTGACCCACCCCGAGTCCCCCATCGAGACGGAGTCCCCCGATGAAGCTTGACCTGACCGCCCTGGAGCATTCCCGCCTGCTGGTGGTGGGCGACGTGATGCTCGACCGCTACTGGCATGGCGGCACCTCGCGTATCTCGCCGGAGGCCCCGGTGCCGGTGGTCAAGGTCGACGAGTCCGAGGACCGTCCCGGCGGCGCCGCTAACGTGGCCCTCAATATCGCCTCCCTCGGGGCCCACGCCGCCCTGGCCGGCCTGGTGGGCGACGACGACAACGCCGACCGGCTGGTGACCCGGCTCGAGGATGTCGGAGTGAGCACTCGCTTCGCACGCAGCCCTGGCATTCCGACCATCACCAAGCTGCGCGTGATGAGCCGCAACCAGCAGCTGATTCGCCTGGACTTCGAGGAGGGGCTCGGCGAGGTGGATACTTCGGGGCTGCTGACGCAGGTCGAGGCGGCCCTGCCCGGCTGCGACCTGGTGATCCTCTCCGACTACGGCAAGGGCACCCTGAATCGCGTCGAGGAACTGATCCGGATAGTCCGGGGCGCCGGCAAGCGGGTGCTGGTCGACCCCAAAGGCAGCGACTTTGACCGTTACCGCGGAGCCAGCGTGATCACCCCCAACCTCGGCGAGTTCGAGGCGGTCATGGGGCATTGCCGCGACGACGCCGAGCTCGCCGCCAAGGGGGAGACCCTGCGCGCCGAGCTCGAGCTCGAGGCGCTGCTGATCACCCGCAGCGAGAAGGGCATGACGCTGATCCGCGAGGGGCATGAGCCGCTGCACCTGCCGACCCGGGCCCGCGAGGTCTACGACGTCACCGGCGCCGGCGACACCGTGATCGGCGTGCTGGGCCTGGCGCTCGCCGCCGGGCACGGCTTCGCCGAGGCGATGACCCTGGCCAACCTGGCCGCCGGCCTGGTGGTGGCCAAACCCGGCACCGCGACCCTCTCCATCGCCGAGCTCTACACCGCCCTGCACGGCGACAAGCTGGCCGAGTTCGGCGTCATCGAGGAGTCGCCCCTGGTCGAGGCGGTGCGCGCCGCCCAGGCCCGCGGCGAACGGGTGGTGATGACCAACGGCTGCTTCGACATCCTGCATGCCGGCCACGTCGCCTACCTTGAGCAGGCGCGCCGGCTCGGCGACCGCCTGGTGGTGGCGGTCAACGACGACGCCTCTATCGGACGCCTCAAGGGGCCCAAGCGCCCGATCAATCCCCTGGCGCGGCGCATGCAGGTGCTGGCCGGTCTCGGCGCCGTCGACTGGGTGGTGCCCTTCGGCGAGAACACCCCCCAGCGGCTGATCGAGACGGTGCTGCCGGACGTGCTGGTCAAGGGCGGCGACTACCGGCCCGAGGAGATCGCCGGCGGCGCCGCCGTGCGCGAGGCCGGCGGCGAGGTGCGGGTGCTGGGCTTCGAGGACGGCGTCTCCACCACCGCGATGATCTCGACTATCCTCGATCGCGAGACCTGATGGGACGTTCTCCCGCCTGGGCCCGCCGCGCCTACTCGGCGGCCCTGTATCTGCTCGCCCCGCTGGCCTGGAAGCGCGTCTGGCGCGAGCAGCTCCCCGGCCGCCCCCGCCGCGAGCGGCTGGGGCTCATTCTCCCTTCCGGCGAGGGCGAGCGGGTGATCTGGCTGCACTGCGCCTCGGTAGGGGAGGTGCAGGCCGCCCGCCCGCTGATCGCGGCCCTCGCCGAGCGCTGGCCAGAGCATCGCCTGGTGATCACCACCATGACCGCCACCGGGGCCCAGCGGGTGCTGGCGCTGTCGGAGGCGTCGGGTGGGGGAAGGGCTTCCGGCGAAGTGAGCCATTACTTCGTGCCGCTGGACTTCCCCGGCGCCGCGCGCCGCTTCGTCGACCGTCTATGCCCGGCACTGGCGATCTTCTTCGAGACTGAGCTGTGGCCCAACCTGCTGGCTGCCTGCGACCGGGCCGCGGTGCCGGTGGCGGTGGTCAACGGTCGGCTCTCGCCCCGCGCCTTCCAGGGCTATCGCCGGCTGGGGCCGCTGATGCACGACGCCCTCGGCCATGTGAGCTGGCTGGCGGCCAAGTCCGCGGCGGATGCCGAGCGTTTCCGCGTGCTGGGCATGCCCGCCGAGCGCAGCGAGGTGGTGGGGAGCCTGAAGTTCGACATCGCCGTCGATGATGCGAGCCGCGAGGCGAGTGCGCGGCTGCGCGGAAAGCTGGGCGACCGGCCCGTCTGGGTGGCGGGCTCCACCCATCCGGGAGAGGACGAGGCGCTGCTGGCGGCCCACGCGCGGCTGCGGGCGCGCCTTCCCGGGGCGCTGCTGGTGCTGGTGCCGCGCCACCCCCGGCGCTTCGAGGCCGTGGCCGAGCTGTGCGCCCGGGAGGGCCTCTCGGTGGCGCGCCGCTCCCGCGACGAGTGGCCCGGCGACGACACGGCCGTCTATCTCGGCGACACCATGGGCGAGCTGCTGGCGCTCTACGGCGCGGCGGACCTGGCCTTCGTGGGCGGCAGCCTGGTGCCCATCGGCGGGCATAACCTGCTGGAGCCGGCGGCACTGGGCGTGCCGGTACTCACCGGCCCGGAACTTGCCAACTTCCTCGACGTGGCCGAGGCGCTGCGCGAGGCCGAGGCGCTGGTCGAGGTGGCCGATGGCGAGGCGCTCAGCGACGCCCTGGGGCGGCTCTTCGACGACGCCGCCGAGCGCCGGCGCCTGGCCGAGGCCGGCCGCGGCGTGGTGGCGGCCAACCGCGGGGCCCTGGCACGCACCCTGGCGGGCCTGGAAAGGCTCCTGCCCGCGGAGTGAGTGCTGGCGAGGTCTGTGCTCATCTTGCCAAATGCGATGAGCTTTTCCGGCGCCAAGCCTGCGCGAGGGCGCTGTAAACCCTTCCTTGGGCGCTACTTTTGCCATCCATGGCAAAAGACCCTCGCTTCGTCTTGCCCCCGGCGCTCATCACCTGAAGCTCGACATGGCCTTCTACTGCGGCGTCAGTCGCTCCACGCCCTGCTCGCCGCCGAGCAGCAGCAGGTCGGCGCCCCGGGCGGCGAAGAGCCCGTTGGTGACCACCCCGACGATGGCATTGATGCGCGCCTCCATGGCCACCGGGTCCTCGATCATGAACTCATAGCAGTCGAGAATCTGGTTGCCGTTATCGGTGACCACGCCCTGGCGGTAGACCGGATCGGCGCCCAGCTTGACCAGTTCCCTGGCCACGTAGGAGCGCGCCATGGGGATCACCTCGACCGGCAGCGGGAAATCGCCCAGGGTCGCGACCCGCTTCGAGGCGTCGGCGATGCAGATGAAGCGCTCGGCGCAGGCGGCGACGATCTTCTCGCGGGTCAGGGCCGCGCCGCCGCCCTTGATCATGTGAAGGTGAGCGTTCACTTCATCGGCACCATCGACGTAGACCGGCACGATGCCCACCTCGTTGAGCTCGAAGCACTCGATGCCGTGGCCGCGCAGGCGTTCGGCGCTGGCCTCGGAGCTCGCCACGGCACCGCGCAGGTCGTCGCGCAGGCCGGCCAGTCGGTCGATGAAGCGGTTCGCGGTGGAGCCGGTGCCGACGCCGATGACGCTATCACGGCCAAGGTGCGGGCGGATCTCGTCGATGGCGGCGGCGGCCACGGCGTCCTTGAGTTCGTCCTGGGTCATGTCGGGCTCGCTGTCTGATGGGGGGCGAATGCGGCGCCATTATAGGCCATGGCGCCGATGGATGCTGGACGCCGCGGTCGCCGGAATGCTACCAATAAGGGTTCCTCGCGGCGCCGCTCACGGTGCCCCTCGCGTCACTTCTGGGATATCAGGATGCTCGAAGCTACCGTCAAGAAGATTCTCCAGGCCCGGGTCTACGAGGCCGCCCGGGAAACCCCCATCTCACCGGCCCCCTTCCTTTCCCGTCGTTTCAACAACCAGATCCTGATCAAGCGCGAGGACCTGCAGCCGGTCTACTCCTTCAAGATCCGCGGCGCCTACAACAAGATGGCCCAGCTCGACGAGGCGCAGAAGGCCAAGGGCGTGATCGCCGCCTCGGCGGGCAACCATGCCCAGGGCCTGGCCATGGCAGCGAAGCTGATGGGCGTCAAGGCGGTGATCGTCATGCCGCGCATCACCCCGGAGATCAAGGTCGCCGCAGTGCGGGCGCGGGGTGCCAAGGTGGTGCTCAAGGGCGATGCCTTCGCCGAGGCGGCGGCGCATGCCCAGGAGCTGATCGCCGAGCACGGCTACACCTACATTCCGCCCTTCGACGACCTCGACGTCATCGCCGGGCAGGGCACCATCGCCGTGGAGATCCTGCGCCAGCACGGTGGGCCCATCGATGCCATCTTCGTTCCGGTCGGCGGCGGCGGCCTGATCGCCGGCATGGCGGCCTACATCAAGTACCTGCGCCCCGAGATCAAGGTGATTGGCGTGGAGTCCGAAGACAGCGCCTGCCTCAAGGCGGCGCTGGCGGCGGGCGAGCGCGTGGTGCTTGATCAGGTCGGGGTGTTCGCCGAGGGCGTCGCCGTGGCGCAGATCGGCGAGGCGCCCTTCGCTGTGATGCGTGACCTGGTGGACGACGTCATCACCGTCAACACCGACGAGATGTGTGCCGCGGTGAAGGACATCTTCGAGGACACTCGGGCGGTCTCCGAGACTTCCGGGGCGCTGTCGCTGGCCGGCTTGAAGAAGTACATCCAGCAGACCGGCGCCGAGCACGAGACCCTCGTCTGCATCAACTCCGGAGCCAACACCAACTTCGACCGTCTGCAGCACATCGCCGAGCGCACCGAGCTCGGCGAACAGCGCGAGGCGATCCTCGCCGTGACCATCCCCGAGAAGCCGGGCAGCTTCAAGAAATTCTGCCGCACCATCGGCAAGCGCATGGTCACCGAGTTCAACTATCGCTACGCGGAGCCCGATCAGGCCCACATCTTCGTCGGTGTGCAGGTGAAGCCCGGCGGCGAGGACCGCCAGGCGGTCATCGATCGGCTCCGCGACGCCGGCTACCCGGTAGAGGATCTGACCGACAACGAGCTGGCCAAACTGCACATCCGCCATCTGGGCGGCGGCCGCCCCAAGGAGCACTTCGAGGAAGAGGTCTATCGCTTCGAGTTCCCGGAGCGTCCCGGCGCGCTGATGAACTTCCTCACCCATTTGCCCCAGGACTGGAACATCTCGCTGTTCCACTACCGCAACCACGGCGCGGCCTACGGCCGGGTGCTGGTCGGCATGCAGGTGCCCAACGGCGACCGCCGCCACGTCGAGGGCTACTTCGACGAGATCGGTTATCGCTACTGGAAGGAGAGCGACAACCCGGCCTACCGCCTCTTCATGGCCTGAGGGTAGCGTCGCGGTGTTGTGAGACGGTTTAGCAATAGGTCCTCGAGAAAGGGTTGCGAGGAAGGGTTTCGAAGAAGGTGGCAGGGCAAGATCGTAGAGTGAGCGCTGACTCACTCTGCAGTCGCGGTCACGCGAGTGTTTAGATATGTAACGTACCGAGATTGCCGGTTGTCATGCGTAAGCACGAGGCTCTATAGTCACCGCGCTGTCATCATTTTTACTCAGGACCCGCGTGGTCCCGTCTCCCATGGAGTTAACCACAATGAAGCGCAAGCCCGATCTGGTCATGACTCTGGTGCTGGTCTTCGGCATCGGGATCGTGGCCACCGGCTATGCCCAGGCGCTGGCGGGAGGCTGAGCCCCCGCGGGATGGCGGCCACCGCCCTGCCCGACCCCGCCTGCCGACGACGGCCGATGCATTCGCATCGGCCGTCGTCGTTTCTGGTTCCTGGCGGGTTGTGACAAGCGGCCCTGATGGCGGTATCAGGGAGGCCTCAGGGGCGAATCAGGCGGGCGTCGCTGGCGATAGCGTCCAGCGGCACATCCCAGGGGGCCGCCGGCAGGGCTGAGACTCGCTGACAGTCATGGGCCAGGCCGATCAGGCGTGGGCGAGGCCCCGGGCGGCGGGTGAAGGCCAGGGTGCGGTCGTAGAAGCCGCCGCCCATGCCGATGCGCTGGCCCTGCTCGTCGAAGCCCACCAGGGGCAGCAGGATCAGGTCCAGCGCCCAGGTCGGCGTGCGCCGGGCGCGGTGCGCCCCGTGGCGGGTCTCGGGTTCGGGGATGCCGTAGCGGTTGGCCACCATGGGCGTGCCGGCATGGTAGTGCACGAACCACAGCTGGTTGTCACACAGCGGCTTCAGCACCGGCAGGTACACGCGGCTGCCTCGGCGCTCGAGCCAGTCGATCAGGGGGGTCGGATCGATCTCGCCGTCGTTGGGCAGATAGAGGGCCACGCGTCGGGCGCGCTGGAGCTCGGGGAGGCGGCGCAGGCGCCTGCAGAGTCGTTCGGAGGCCTCGCGGCGCTCTCGAGGCGATAGCTCGCGTCGGCGACGACGCAGTTCGCGTCTCAGCCGGCGACGATCATCGTCGGTGGGGGTGGGTGCGGCGATATCCTGCATGGCGGTCATGTCGGATCAGAGTTCCCCAGAGTGCCGCTGTCGTTCTGGCCCTTGAACCCAGTGGTTCAAGGTGGGTGGCCGCAGCCGAACCGTCAGGCTTTCCGACGCACGGACGTGCACACGGGTTCGGCTAGCATTGGCCCCCTGGGTACTGCGCATAGGCTCGAGGGACTATAACGACTGGCCAACACCCCAGGGAACCCCTCCATCCTATCAGAGGCCGGGGCCGGGCCAAAGGGGCAATTGCGTGCCCGCTCAGCGGGTGGGGACGGCGTCCAGCGCCTTCTCGAGGCGGGCGGTGAGCGCGTTGAGGTTCTCTTCGCCGGCACGCTGGTCGTCGAGGGTCTCGAGCAGTTCATGGGCGATGTTGAGGGCCGCCATGATGGCGATCCTCTCGCGGTCGACCACCCGGCCCTGGGCGTGGATGCCCTGCATGGCGCGGTCGAGGTAGCGGGCGGCCCGCTCGAGCTTGTCCTGCTCCTCCGGCGGGCAGGCGATGGAGTAGGAGCGCTCCAGGAGGGTGATCTCGGTGGTCGGCCGTGTCGGCTCGGTCATGGCAGGCTCCGGCAAGGGCCAGTGGCAGAGGGGGCGCACCGGGTGCGCGTCATGCAGGGTCGATGCGTTAACATCAAGGCCTGAAGCGAAACCCAGTCACTATAAGAGAGCCGTTCGCGGGCGGTCAACGCGCCCGCCGGCTCCACCAGCGGAACTTGCCATGTCACTGATCAATGAGCGCCAGGACTTCTCGACCATCGCCGACACCTTCCTGCTGCACGGCAGCATGCAGTCGCCGGCCTTCCTCGACGGTCGCCTCAGCGCCTCCCTCGCCCTGCACGACATTACCCCCGAGGCCTGGCTGGAGGAGGTCTGCCTGAGCCTGGGCGTCGAGCAGCCCCGTGACGAAGCCAGCGCCGAGCGCCTGCTGGGCTGGCGCCGCCAGACCCTCGAGGCCCTGTCGGCGGCCGAGCTCAACCTCGAACCGCTGCTGCCCGATGAGCTGTTCTCGCTGGCCGAGCGGGCTCAGGGCCTGCAGGAGTGGACCCTGGGCTTCCTCGAGGTGGTGGCCGATGCCGGCGACGCCCCGCGTCGCGACTGGTCGGCGGCCCTTCGCGAGGCCCTGGAGGACCTGGCCGGCCTGACCGCCATCGAGACCGACATCGAGGACAGCGCCGAGAACGAGAACGACCTCTTCGCCCTCACCGAGCATGCGCGCATGGCCGCCATGCTGCTCTACACCGAGCAGCATCCCGGCAAGCCCCAGGTCGAGCAGGCCGACGAGCCGACCCACCACTGAACCCTTGGCCCCACCCCGCCACCCAGGAGCCGCGATGCCCCCTGAGATCCTGCCCCGGCCCGCGCCGATCACCCCCGACGAATACCGCGCCCGTCGACGCACCCTGATGGCGCAGCTGCCCGCCGGCAGCGCCGTGCTGCTGCCCGGTGCCGCGCTGGTCACCCGCTCGCGCGACAGTGAATTTGCCTTCCGCCAGGACAGCGACTTCCATTACCTGACCGGCTTCCCCGAGCCTGAGGCGCTGCTGGTGCTGCTGCCCGGCCTCGAGGGCGGCGAGAGCGTGCTGTTCTGCCAGGATCGCGACCCGGCGCTTGAGACCTGGACCGGCAGGCGCCTGGGTGCCGAGGGCGCGGTGCAGGGCCACGGTCTCGATCAGGCCTTCGAGAATGCCGAACGCGACGAGCGCCTGGCCACGCTGCTGGAGGGCCGCGAGGTGCTCTACCTGCCGCTGGACGATGCCGGCGCCCTGGCGCTCGCCGAGGAGGTGCGCGGCGAGCTGACGGCACTCGCCCGCCGTGGGGAGCAGGCCCCGAGCGCCTTCGCCGACATCAGCGGGCTGATCCACGAGCAGCGCCTGATCAAGAGCGCCACGGAGCTCGCGCTGATGCGCCACGTCGGGGAGGTCTCCGCCCGAGCCCACGCGCGCGCCATGAGGGCCTGCCGCCCGGGGCTCTCGGAGTATCAGCTTCAAGCGGAGCTCGAGCACGAGTTTCGCTGGCAGGGAGGCAGCGGGCCGGCCTACGCCAGCATCGTCGGTGGCGGCCCCAATGCCTGTGTGCTGCACTACATCGAGAATCACGCTCCTTTGATGGACGGGGAGCTGGTTCTGATCGATGCCGGCGCCGAGTTCGATCTCTATGCCGGCGACATCACCCGCACCTTCCCGGTCAACGGCCGTTTCACGCCGGCCCAGCGGGCCCTCTACGAGGTGGTGCTGGCGGCCCAGGAGCGCGCCATCGCGGCGGTGCGCCCCGGTACTACCCTGGCGTCGATCCACGCGGGCGTGGTCCACGACCTCACCGCCGGCCTCATCGAGTTGGGGCTCTTGGCGGGTGACGTCCAGGCGCGCATCGACGACGGCAGCTACCGGCGCTTCTATCTGCACTCCACCTCCCACTGGCTGGGCCTCGACGTGCACGACGTCGGCGCCTATCGCCGCGAGGGCGAGCCGCGGGCTCTGTGTCCCGGCATGGTGCTCACCGTGGAGCCCGGGCTCTACGTGCCCGCCGACGACGACCTGCCCGAGGCCTTTCGGGGGATCGGCATTCGCATCGAGGACGACGTGGCGGTCACCGTCGAGGGCGGCGAGGTGCTGACCTCGGCGGTGCCCAAGCGGGTGGCCGATATCGAGGCGCTGATGGTCGGCGAGTGATCAGTTTTTGTGAGGATTCATATGCCTTTATGTAATGTACGTTATGAAATAAAGAGGCGGTGACCATGGCGTCGATGCGGGAAGCGCGGTTAGAGGGTGTGGAGAATAAAAAGGAAGAGCGGGTCGATATCGCCATCGTCGGCGGCGGCCTGGTGGGGGCCAGCCTGGGCTGCGCTCTGGCCGCCCTGGTCGAGCGGACGGGGCTCAGGGTGGCGGTGATCGAGCCGGCGCCTCTGGATCGCCAGCTGGCCGAGCCCTGGCAGCCGAGCTTCGACGCCCGGGCCAGCGCCATCGCCAGCGGTTCGGCCCGGCACTTCGAGCGCCTGGGCGTGTGGGAGGCGATGGTCGAGCAGGCGGCACCGATCCGCACCATCCACGTCAGCGAGCGGGGTCGGATGGGCGTGACCCGGCTGCGCGCCGCGGAGCTCGGCGTCGAGGCGCTGGGGCACGTGGTGCCCAACGCCTGGATGGGACGCGCCCTGCACGGCCGGTTGGGCGAGTTGCCGGTGGACTGGCACTGCCCGGCGAGCGTGGAGGCCATCGAGCCCGTCGCCGAGGGGCATCGGCTCACGCTCTCGGACGGCAGCACGCTGGAGGCGGGCCTGACGGTGCTCGCCGACGGTGGGCGTTCGGGGCTCAAGGAGCGCCTGGGCATCGAGAGCCGCGAGCGGCCCTATGAGCAGGTGGCGCTGATCGCCAGCGTCGAGATCAGCCGCCCCCATGACGGCATCGCCTATGAGCGCTTCACCGCCGAGGGCCCCATCGCCCTGCTGCCCCTCCCCGGGCAGGCCATGGAGCTGGTCTGGACCCACCCGCGCGGCGAGGAGGCGCGGCGGCAGGCGCTCTCAGATGGCGACTTCCTGGCCGAGCTGCAGCTGGCCTTCGGCGATCGCGCCGGGCACTTTCGCCGGGTCGGACGCCGTCACGCCTACCCGCTGTCGCTGGTCACGGCGCGGGAGACGGTGCGCCCGGGGCTGGCGGTGCTCGGCAACGCGGCCCACTCGCTGCATCCGGTGGCCGGCCAGGGCTTCAACCTGGCGCTGCGCGGGGTGATGGATCTGGTGGCGGCCATCGAGGCCGGCGGCGAGCGGGGCGAGGCGCCGGGGAGCGTGGCAGTGCTGCAGGACTTCGAGGCGCGTCGCGACGGCGATCGCCAGGACGTCATCCGCTTCAGCGACGGCCTGATCCGGCTGTTCGGCCTCGACCACCCCGTGCTCTCCCATGCCCGGGCGGCGGGGCTCGTCGGGCTGAACCTGGTGGGGCCGCTGCGCCGTACCCTGGCGCGGCGGGCCATGGGGCTGGAACGATAGGCGTGGGAAAGACAGAGGCGGCAACGACAGAGGCGGCAACGACAGAGGCTGGAACGAACACCATGAACAGACGGCATGGCCATCCGGGCCATCACGAGGAGCAGATGCCATGAGCGCAGAACAGGCACACGCGACGGCACCGTTCGAGGCGATCGTCGTCGGCGGTGGCATGGTGGGCGCGACCCTGGCCTGCCTGCTGGGCTGGGCCGGGCTCTCGGTGGCCCTGCTGGATGCCCGAGAGGCGCCGCTCGACGGGCAGGCCGCGGGCACGGGGGCGCCCTCCCTGCGGGTCAGCGCCCTGACGCCGGTGTCCCGCCAGCTGCTGGAGGGGCTGGGCGCCTGGCCGGCGATGGCCGCGCGCCGGGTCAGTCCCTATCGCTTCATGCAGGTGTGGGACGGCGAGGGCAGTGGGGAGGTGAACTTCTCCGCGGAACAGGCTGGGGTTCCGCTGCTCGGCCACATCGTCGAGAACGACGTGACCCTGGCGGCCCTGGAGGCGCGCCTGGCCGAGCTGCCTTCGGTGACCGTGCGCTTCGACGCCCGGGTGGCCGAGCTCGATACCGAGAGCGCGGGCGAGCGGCGCACGGTGGTGCTGGAGGGTGGCGAGCGGCTCCAGGCGCCGCTGATCGTGGCCGCGGACGGCGCCCGTTCGCCGCTGCGTGAGCGGGCCGGCATCGAGACCCGCGAGCGCGACACCGGCCAGGTGGCGGTGGTCACCACGGTGCGCACGGCACGCGATCACGGTGGCGTGGCGCGCCAGGTCTTCCTGTCGACGGGACCGTTGGCCTTCCTGCCGCTCTGCGTCGAGGGCGACGCTCGCCACTGCTCGATCGTCTGGTCGACGACGCCGGAGGAGGCCGAGCGCCTGACGGCCCTGTCCGCCCAGGCGTTGGGCCAGGCGCTGGGCGCGGCCATCGAACATCGCCTCGGGGAGGTGACGGTGGTCGACCGGGCACTCGCGGTGCCGCTCATCCAGCGCCACGCCGAGCACTACGTGCGCCCGGGTTTCGCCCTGGTAGGCGATGCGGCGCACAGCATTCACCCCCTGGCGGGCCAGGGGGTGAATCTGGGGCTGATGGATGCCGCGGTGCTGGCCGAGGAGGTGGTCGAGGGGCGCCGGCGGGGGCTGTCACCCGGCGACGAGCACGTGCTGTCCCGCTATGCCCGTCGGCGTCGCGGCGACAATGCCGCCATGCTGGCGCTGATGGATGGCTTTCGGTTGCTGTTCGGGGCGCGCCATCCGGCGCTGACCCTGGCGCGCAATCTGGGGCTTTCCGGGGTGGACCGGCTCGGGCCGCTCAAGCGGCTGCTGATGCAGCAGGCCACCGGCCACCGCGGCCGGCTGCCCGCCGCCTGTCGCCCGTTCAGCCGTCGCGACGCTGGCTGAGCACGTTGAGGGCCTTGAGCAGGTTCAGGGCTTCGCCGAGCTGGTAGTCCTCGCGCAGCCGCTGGCTCACCTCGCGGCGGGCCCGCTGCTCATCGGGGGCGTCCAGATGACCCTCGAGATCCGCCTCGCGCACATCCAGGCGACTGCTCTCGGCGACCTCCAGGCGGCCGCGGATCACCTCCACGTCGGGCTCGATGCCCTGAGCCTGGATCGAGCGGCCGTCGGGGGTGAAGTAGAGCGCCGTGGTCAGCTTGAGCCCCTCGTCGTTGCCCAGCGACATGATCTGCTGCACCGAGCCCTTGCCGAAGCTCTGGGTGCCCATCACCACGCCGCGGCGCTGATCCTGCAGGGCGCCGGCGACGATCTCCGCCGCCGAGGCGCTGCCGCCGTTGATCAGCACCACCAGCGGCACCTCGGGGGCCGCGGTCTCGCGGCCCGCGGAGAAGCGCATCGCGCTGTCGGCCAGGCGCCCCTCGGTGTAGACGATCAGCCCGCTGTCGAGGAAGGCGTCGGCCACGTCCACCGCGGCCTGCAGCACCCCGCCGGGGTTGTTGCGCAGGTCGAGCACCAGGCCGTCGAGGGGCCCGTCCTGTTCCAGGCTTTCCAGGGCCTCGTCGACCTGCGCTCCGGTGCGGCTCTGGAACTGGCTGACGCGCAGGTAGCCGTAGCCGTCCTCCAGTAGCTCGTGCTTCACGCTCCGGGTGCGGATGACCTCGCGGGTCAGGGTGACCTCCAGCGGCGCGTTGGCATCCTGGTGGAGGATGGTCAGCCGCAGTTGGGTGCCCGGTTCGCCGCGCATCAGATTGACCGCCTCCTGTAGCGAGAGCCGATCGGTGGGGGTGTCGTCGATGCGCAGGATCCGGTCTCGGGAGCGCAGGCCGGCCCGGGAGGCCGGGGTGTCGTCGATCGGCGTGATCACCGTCAGCTGACCCTCCTCCATGCCGACCTCGATGCCCACGCCGCCGAACTCGCCCTGGGTGGATTCGCGCAGGCTCTCGAACTCCTCGCTGTCCAGGTAGGCGGAGTGGGGATCGAGCTCGCTGAGCATGCCGCGCATGGCGTTGCGCAACAGGTCCTCGTCCTCGACCTCTTCCACGTAGGCGCGCTTGATGCGCTCGAACACCTCGGCGAAGGCCTGGATCTCGGCCACCGGCAGGTCATCGCCCGCCCGTGGCGCTTCCTGGGCGGCGGCGGGCAGCGGAGCGATGGCCAGCAGGGCGATCGGCAGCAGCACCGACACCAGGTGGCGCGTCACGGTAGGCAGGGCGGCGGGACGTAGGGGCATGCAGACTCTCGCGGTTGCGTGGCGGGCGGCCCAGCATAGCTCGCGCCCCGGCGTCGATGGAATAGCCGGGGCGTGCGGCGACGCTCAGGGGCGGCTGGCGATCCAGCCCCGCGGGTCGATGGGCTGGCCGTTACGGCGCACCTCGAAGTAGAGCCTTGGCTGATCCTGGCCGCCGCTGGCGCCTACGGCGCCCAGGGCGTCGCCGCGGGAGACCGCGCTTCCCACCCCGGCGGAGAAGTGCTGCAGGTGGGCGTGCAGGGTCATCACCCGGTCGCCATGATCGATGATCAGCAGGTTGCCGAAGCCGCGCATCCAGTCGGCGAAGACCACTCGGCCCGGATGCACGGCCGTGACCGGGGTGCCCTCGGCGGCGCGGATCACCAGGCCGTTGAGGTGCACTCCCTCGCCGTGGCGAAAGGTCGAGGCGATGGCGCCCTGCACCGGCCAGGGCAGCGCGCCGCGGGTCTCGTCGATGGCGGTGGAGGGGGGCGGGCGCTCGAGGCGGGCCAGCCGCTCCTGCACCTCGCGCAGGGTGCGCTCGGCATGGGCGCGGTCCTGGGCGAGGGTCGCCAGCCGGGCCTGCTCGCTGGCGAAGCGCTCGTCCAGTGTCGCCACCAGCGCGGCGCGCTCGGCGCTCTGCTCGGCCAGGGCGGCGCTGCGCTCGGCAAGGCGTGCCGTCACGGCTTCCAGCCGCTCGCCGCGCTCGGCCAGGGCCTGATGGGTGTCGGCGAGTTCGCTCTCCAGGCGCTCGATGCGATCGAGGCGCTCGTGACGGGCCCGGGCCAGGCGATTGAGGTAGTGCTGCAGGCGGTCGAGCCGGGCCGGGTCGTCCTGGTTGAGCAGCAGCTTGAGCTGGGGCGTGAGGCCCAGGCGATAGAAGGCCTCGAGCTGGACCTCGAGGGATTCGAGCTGCTCGCGCCGCTCGTCGGCCAGGCGCTCGCGCCGGGCCTCCAGATCGGCGATCTCGTCGTTCAGGGCACGCCGCTCGGCCTGCAGCGCGTCGAGGCGGTGATGGGTCTCGGCCAGCGCCGTCTCCACCTCGCGCAGCGCCTCACTCGCCTCGTCGCGGGCCTCCCGGGTGGTGGAAAGCTCCCCGGAGGCGGCCAGGATCTCCTCGCCCAGGGCGTCGAGGCGCGCCTGGGCCTCGCGCTCGGAGGGGGCGGCGGCAAGCGACGAGGCCGGGTTTGGCATCAAGCCCAGCGTCAGGCCAAGGCCCAGCCCCAAGGCCAGGCCGCTCAGGCCTCTCGGCCCTCTCTGCAGGGCGCGCCGCATTGCCATTCCCTGGCGCTCCGGGCCCCGGCTCACTCGGCCTCGATCAGCACGCGTCCGGTCATCTCCTCGGGCACCGGCTGGTCCATCAGGGTCAGCAGGGTCGGGGCGATGTCGCACAGCCGACCGTCGTCGAGCAGGCGCACCGTACGCGGCCCGACGTAGATCAGCGGCACGTCGAAGGTAGTGTGAGCGGTCTGGGGCGCGCCGGTCTCGGGGTGGATCATCTGCTCGGCGTTGCCGTGGTCGGCGGTCACCAGGCAGGCGCCGCCGACGCGCTGGATCGCCTCCACCACCCGCCCGACGCAGGCGTCCACGGCCTCGATGGCCTTGACGGCAGCGTCGAACTTGCCGGTGTGGCCGACCATGTCGCCGTTGGCGTAGTTGCAGACGATCAGGTCGTGCTGGCCGCCCTCGATCGCCTCCACCAGGCGGTCGGTGACCTCCACGGCGCTCATCTCGGGCTTCTCGTCGTAGGTCTTCACGTCCTGGGGGGAGGGCACCAGCACGCGGGTCTCGCCCTGGTACTCCTGCTCGCGACCGCCCGAGAAGAAGAAGGTGACGTGGGCGTATTTCTCGGTCTCGGCGATGCGCAGCTGGGTGAGGCCGCGCTTCTCCATCACCTCGCCCAGGGTGTTCACGAGCTCGGCCGGCGGGAAGGCGGCCGGGGCCGGGATGTCGGCGGCGTACTGGGTCAGCATCACCAGGCCGTCGGCGGCAAGCCGGGGGCGTACCCGGCGCGTGAAGCCCTCGAAGCCGTCCTCGACGAAGGCGCGGGTCAGCTCCCGGGCACGGTCGGCGCGGAAGTTCATGAAGATGCCCGCATCGCCGTCGGCCATGGCCACCACGGCGTCGGCGGGGCGGATGCTGGTGGCGGTGACGAACTCGTCGGTCTCGCCGCGCGCGTAGGCCTGCTCGAGGCCCTGCTCGGCGCTCTTCGCCTCGAACTCGCCCGCCCCTTCGGTGATCAGGCGGTAGGCCTGCTCGACGCGGTCCCAGCGGTTGTCGCGGTCCATGGCGAAGTAGCGGCCGATGATCGAGGCCACGAAACCGTGCTCGGCGCCCACCAGCTCGGCGAGACGCGCGTCGGTGCGCTCAAGCGAGGCCAGAGCGCTCTTCGGCGCCGTGTCGCGGCCGTCGAGGAAGGCATGCACGTAGATGCGCCGGGCGCCGCGGCGGGCGGCCAGCTCGGCCATGGCCAGGATATGATCCTCATGGCTGTGCACGCCGCCCGGCGAGAGCAGGCCCAGCAGGTGCACGGCCTGGCCCGCGGCCACGGCGGCATCGATCGGCGCGGTCAGCGCCTCGACGGTGGCAAGCTCGCCCTCCTCGACGGCTTTGGTGATGCGCGTGAAGTCCTGATAGACGACGCGCCCGGCCCCCAGGTTCATGTGGCCGACCTCGGAGTTGCCCATCTGGCCGTCCGGTAGGCCCACGTAGCGACCGTCGGTATGGATCAGACTGTGCGGCTGTTCCTGCCACAGGCGATCCATCACCGGGGTGCGGGCGGCGAGCACGGCGTTGTCGGTGGGCGACTCGTTGTAGCCGTAGCCGTCGAGGATGATCAGGGCTACCGGACGCGGGGTACGGGGGTCGGTCATGGGGGAGGGCCTCGTGGTCGGGGTCGCGCCGACCGGCCTCTCGGGCGGCCAGGGTCGCGACTTGCATCTGCTTGCGGCATCATATCGCACGGCACCGTCGGACGTCATTTTGGCCGGCGCCCGGGCCGCGGCGCGCCGCGGCTTTGTGTATACTGGGCGCCGCCGCGACTGGCCGGCCCCGTTCACCGTGTACCCGATAAAGAGTTAGCCGAACCCATGATCGATCAGCTGTTCGAATTCGTGCAGAATCATCCCCTGCTGGTGGGGGCCTTCCTGGTGGTGTTGATCGCCTGGCTCGCCTACGAGGCCCGCAACAGCAGCGCCGGCGGCGTGACCTCCAGCGAGGCCACCCAGCTGGTCAATCGCGAGGACGCCGTGGTGGTCGACCTCCGCGAGGCCAACGACTTCAAGGCGGGCCACATCGCCGGGGCGCGAAACATCCCGCAGAGCAAGCTCGACGAGCGCCTGCGCGAGCTCGAGAAGTTCAAGGGCAAGCCGATCATCGTGGCCTGCAAGCACGGCCAAAGCGCCGGCGTCGCCCAGGCCAAGCTCACCAAGGCAGGCTTCGAGCGCGTGCTCAAGCTCAAGGGCGGCATGGCCCAGTGGCAGGCGGATGGCCTGCCGGTCGTCAAGAAGTAGGCCTGGCCGTCGAGAAGCAAACGACGCCCCCGTATTTCCCGGACCCGTTTACCCGATAGTTTCACCGGACAAAGGACCTTTCCCATGGCGGAAGAGAACAACCAGAACGCCGGCGCCGATGGTCAGGCGTCGGGCCAGCAGGACAAGCCGCAGCTGCAGTTCGCCCTGCAGCGCATCTACGTCAAGGACCTCTCCTTCGAGGCGCCCAACTCGCCGGCGATCTTCCAGCAGCCGTTCAAGCCCAAGGTCGGCCTGGACCTGAACACCACCCATCAGCAGGTCGGTGAAGACCTCTATGAGGTGGTGATCAAGGTCACCGCCCAGGTCACCCACAGCGAGGAGGGCACCACCTCCTTCCTGGCCGAGATCGAGCAGGCCGGCCTGTTCCGCATCGGCGGCCTCGAGGGCCAGCAGCTCGACCATACCCTGGGTGCCTTCTGCCCCAACGTGCTGTTCCCCTATGCCCGCGAGTGCATCGACAGCCTGGTCAACCGCGGTGGCTTCCCGCCGCTGATGCTGGCGCCGGTCAACTTCGAGGCGATCTACGCCCAGAAGAAGAAGCGCGAGGCCGAGCAGGCCCAGGCCGCTGGCGAGCAGGCGACCCAGTAAAGCCGATGCCGATCCTGATGAGCGAGAACCGCCCGTGAAGGCGCCGCGCATCCACGTCGCCGCCGACTTCCACGTCGGCGGCGACGTCGTTCTGCCAGAGGGGCCCGCTCGCCACGTGGCCCGGGTGCTGCGCCTGGGCGAGGGGGCCGTGTTGCGCCTCTTCGACGGCGCCGGCCTGGAGGCCCGGGCGGTGCTCGTCGAGGCCTCCCGCAAGCGGGTGGTGGCGCGCCTCGAGGCCGTCGAGCCGGGGCGCGGCGAGTCGCCGCTGGCGGTGCACCTCGGCCAGGCGATCTCCAAGGGGGATCGCATGGACTACGCCATCCAGAAGGCGGTCGAGCTCGGGGTGGCGGCCATCACTCCGCTCTACACCGAGCACGGCGACGTGCGGCTCAAGGCCGAGCGGGCGGCGAAGAAGCTCGCTCACTGGCAGGCCGTGGCCGCCAGCGCCTGCGAGCAGTGCGGCCGCGCGACCCTGCCGCCGGTGCATGCCCCGATGGGCCTGGCCGAGTGGCTCGCCGCCCGCGACGAGGCGCTGCGCCTGGTGCTGCATCCCGGCACCCCCGGGGCGTTGGATGTGGCCGAGGCGCCCGCCAGCGCCGCGGTGCTGATTGGCCCGGAGGGCGGGCTCGCCGAGGCCGAGGTCGAGGCCGCCCGGGCCGAAGGCTTCGCCCCGCTCTCCCTTGGCCCGCGCGTGCTGCGCACCGAGACCGCGCCGGTGGTGGCGCTATCGCTGCTGCAGGCCCGCTTCGGCGATCTCTGAGCCCCGCGCTCGGCTATCCTCCTCCCTGGCTCCCCCACGCTTTCCCGCTCCCCACTCTCTACCGGATGCCCGCCATGCCCGATTCCCGAGACCGCCGTTCGCCGCGTTCCTCCGCCCCGCATGCCGCCGCCCCGCGCCGCCATCGCGCGCCTCGGGCCGCCGTCGGCGAGGTGGTCTACCTCGAGGTGGTGACCGTCAACGAGACCGGCGCCTTCCTCGACTGGGGCCACCCCCGCGACCTGCTGCTGCCCTACGGCGAGCAGCGCTTCCGCCCCAGCGTGGGCCGGCGGGTGCTGGTGATGATCTACGAGGACCAGCAGGGCCGACCGGTCGCCTCCCAGCGACTCGACCGCTTGCTGGCCGACGAGGCCGAGGGCCTGGCGTCGGGTGATGAGGTGGCGCTGGTGATCGCCGATCAGACCGACCTGGGCTACAAGGTGGTGGTCGATCAGCGCTGCTGGGGCCTGCTCTATCGCGACGACGTGAACCGGCCGCTGCGCCGCGGCCAGCGGCTCGCCGGCTACGTGAAGCGCGTGCGTGACGATGGCCGCCTGGACCTGTCGCTGCTGCCGCCGGGGTCGGCACGCCTCGACGTGGTCGGCGAGCGGGTGCTCAAGGCGCTGCGCGAGAGCGGCGGCTACCTGCCGCTGGGCGACAAGAGCGACGCCGGGGAGATCAAGGCGCGCCTGGGGGTGAGCAAGAACGCCTTCAAGCAGGCCATCGGGCGGCTCTACAAGCAGCGGAGGATCCTCCTGGAGCCCGGCGGCA
Organism: Halomonas saccharevitans; assembly: GCF_900116405.1. Classification (GTDB taxonomy): domain Bacteria; phylum Pseudomonadota; class Gammaproteobacteria; order Pseudomonadales; family Halomonadaceae; genus Halomonas; species Halomonas saccharevitans. The sequence continues at coordinate 82,259 of NZ_FPAQ01000016.1, forward strand.
TCCGGCTGGCGCCCAGCGGAGACTGATCCAACCCGCCCTTTCATTCGGCTTCCCGGAAGCGAAGCGTCGAGGGGGCGCTGTGAACCCCTCCCTGGGCGCTACCGATGCCCTGCTGCGCTCTCGCGTCCCGCTCCGCTTGCAGGTCCGGTGCTGGCCATCCATGGCCAGCCCGTTCGGAGCAGTGCTCCTCACCCCTGGCATAGACATGATGGATTGACCTGCCCCTCCTCAACGTCGTGGGTTACGTTGAGGTTGGGCAACAACACAGAGCCACTATTGAGGGAGGCAGGTCATGACACAGTCTAACGCAACTCAGCAGGTCGTTGTGGAGCGCACTGCCGCCGAGCGGCTCAGCGCCGCCAGCGACGTCCATGCCGCCTATATCGGGCTGGATGTGCATAAGGCCAGCATTGCGGTATCCATCGCCGAGGCGGGACGGCATGAGCCGGAGTTTCGTGGTGAGATCGCCAATGAGCCCACGGCCATCGACACGCTGATCCGCCAGCTGAGCCAGCGCTTCGCGGGGCAGCCTCTGCT
>NZ_FPAQ01000022.1 GCF_900116405.1 Halomonas saccharevitans
CTGAGGAACGCGGTGTCTTCGGCCTTCTTCATCCGCGACAGCTCAGCATTTGCCGCTGTAAAGCCGATTTTCTCTTGGCGCTGCTGGAACGCATCGGTGCGATAACGCAGCACGGCATTGTAGACGAAGCGCACGCACCCGAAGGTCCTGGCCAGGAGCTGTTCCTGTTCAGACGTCGGATAGAAGCGGTATTTGTAAGCGCGTTTCGTCATTTTCGTACTGTATAAATAAACATATATAGATAGCAACCACCAAAGTAGGAGGCAGCGAGAACAGGGTCGTCCTGGCGGACGACGCGCTATCCCTCCCCACACTCAAAGTATGGGGTATCTCGCGCAAAATCTGATGACCACCCTGCTGATATCCGACCTGCACCTGCAGCCCGCCGCCCCCGAGATCACCGACGGCTTCCTGAACTGGCTCGCCGAACGTGCCCCGGCCGCCGAGGCCGTCTACATCCTCGGCGACTTCTTCGAGGCGTGGATCGGCGACGACCTGCTGGATCTCGGCGCCAGCGATCCGACCGGCACCGCCGAGCTGGCCTCCCGCGTCGCCGACGCGCTGAAGACCCTCGCCGAGGCCGGCACCGCCATCTACCTGATGCACGGCAACCGCGACTTCCTGCTGGGCGAGCGCTTCGCGAAGGCCGCCGGCGCCCGCCTGCTGCCGGACCCCAGCGTGGTGACCCTGGGCGAGCGCCCGGTGCTGCTGATGCATGGCGACAGCCTGTGCACCCGGGACGAGGCCTACATGGCCTTTCGTCGCCAGGCCCGCGACCCGCAGTGGCAGGCACAGGTGCTCGGCATGCCGCTCGCCGAGCGACTCCAGCTGGCCCGGCAGCTGCGCGATCAGTCAGGCGAGGCCAACTCCAACAAGGCCGAGGACATCATGGACGTCACCCCCGACGAAGTGGTCGAGGCGCTGCGGGCCCATGGGGTCGATACCCTGATCCACGGCCATACCCATCGCCCGGCCGTGCATGACCTCGAGGTCAACGGCGCCCCGGCCAAGCGCCTGGTACTGGGCGACTGGCAGCCCGACCGGGGCTGGGAGATCGTCGTCGAGGGTGGCGGTGAACCGCACCTCAGAGAATTCGCGCTGTCCTGACGGGGCGCATCTCTTCAGCGAGCGGCCGAGCGACCGGCAACGCTTCCAAGACATCGCCGGCGCTATCGATCGATCAGGCAGCCTGCCAACCGAGCCTCGAGCACCTCGGCATCCGGCAGGCGACCCGCCTCGCCGATCAGCTCCAGACGCGAATCGCGCCGCCAGGCCGTGCCGGACAAGGTGACCGCGCCCGCGGCGCGGTTGTAGAGCTTCCAGCCATCGGCCGTGTGCAGCACCCCCTTGACCCTCAGGGCCGCGGGCAGCTCGCCCAGCAGCGCCGAGAGTCGATCCAGATCGAAGACCTCCTCGGCGTGCCAGCGCCAGCCCAGGGTCGCGTGACCCAGCGAGGCCCTCTCCTCGCGGATCGGCCTGCCGGGGACCGGCTCCTGCGCGGCGGTCATCGCGTCCTGTGCCGCGTCCTGCTCCAAGTGTAACGCGCCCTCGCGGGCCGCCCGATGGATCGGCGAGGCGGGCGCTTGGGCGCCGACGGCGTGAAGCCCACCCTCGTGCAACAGTGCGAACGACAGGTCCCCATGGGGCGCCTCGCGAATCCAGTGCTTCTGCGGCCACAGCTCGCCGAGCCAGTCCTTCGCCGCCTGCACCTGCGCGGAGGTGGCCAGGTCGGTCATGGTCAGCGCCACGCCGTCGGCCATGACCAGCTGGTCACGGAAGGTCTCATGCGCCCGTGCGCGCGGGTCATCGAGCCGGCGCGGGTCGAGCAGCGTGATCACGTCGCGCACTGCCAGCGCCTCGGCCAGGCCTTCGCCGCGCAGCACCTCGATAAGGCCCGCCGGATGGCCGAGCCCCGAGGGCTCGATGATCAGCCGATCCGGGCGATAGCGATGCAGCAGGTTCACCAGCGACGCCTGCAACACGAAGGCCAGCTGGCAGCACAGGCAGCCCCCGGGCAGCCCCTTGACCACCAGATCATCGCGCTCCTCGAACATCGCCTGGTCGATCCCCACCCGGCCGAACTCGTTGATCACCACGGCCCAGCGCTCCTCGGCGGGCTTCTGCTCGATCAAGCGCCGGATCAGCGAGCTCTTGCCGCTGCCGAGAAAGCCGGTGATCAGATGGACGGGGATGGCGGAGAGCGGCGCGGGCATGGGGGCTCCAGGATGTTCTCAGCAATAATGTTATAAAGTAACATAAAGACCAGGCGGCCGATGCTCTGATAAAAAACAAACCCCGAAGATCGAGACCTTCGGGGTTTGTGTGTAGCTCGGCGCTTGTAGCTCGGCGCTTATCGTCAGAGCCGCTCGATGCTCGCCTTCTCGCGCAGGTCGTCGAGCAGGCCTTGGATGGCGGCCTGAGCCCGCAGGCGCTCCGCCATGTTGGCAACGAAGCCCTCCATCTGCGCATTGGGCTCGCCGTCCTGGACGCGCTCGAGGGCGATCAGCACTACGCGCTCACCGTCCACGGCGTGCCCAAAGACCGGCTGCTCGCCCTCGGGGTGCGGCAGGCGGAAGGCGGCCTGAACCAGCGCCTCAGGAAGGGCGCTGCCACCCTGGCGGCTGACCGACTCGGCCTGCTTCCAGTCGATGTCGAGCGTCTCGCCGGCACGCAGGCTCTCGACGCGCCGGGTCGCCAGCTCCACCAGCGCCTCGCGGGTCTTGGCCTCGCGCACGGCCGCCTCGACCTCATCGCGCACCTCGGAAAGCGGCAGCGTGGTGGCGTCGCGATGCTCGGCCACGCGCAGCACCAGGCGACGGTCCTCGTCGAGCTCGATCACTTCGCTGTTGTAGCCCTCCTCCAGCACGTCGCCGCTGAAGGCCTGCTCCATCACGCCGGGCTCGGCGAGCACGCCTTCACCCCCTTCGCGACCGATCCAGTCGCTCTGCTCAAGCGAGAGCCCGAGATCGTCGGCAACGCTTGCCAGATCGTCGGCGGCGAAGCTGTCGTCGATCAGGCGCTGGGCGCGCTCGTTGAAGGCGTCGTCGACCTGCTCGAGGGCCAGCTCGGCGCGCAGCGCTTCACGGCGCTCCTCGAAGGCGGGGCGATCGAGCTCGGTGACCTTGATCAGGTGCAGGCCGTTATCGGTCTCGACGATACCGGAGACCTCTCCCTCGCCGAGGGCGAAGGCGGCGTTCTCGAAGGCCTCGCCGAAGAAGCCGCGGGAGATGACGCCCAGGTCGCCACCGGCATCGCTGGTCGAGGAATCGTCGGAGACCTCGGCTGCCAGTTCGTCGAACGCCTCGCCCTCGGCGAGACGCGCCTGAACCTGCTCGAGGCGCGCCCGGGCCTGTTCGCGGCTACCCGCATCGTCGCCCCCATCACTGTCACTGAAGCTCACCATGATGTGCGAAACACGGCGATCGGCCTCGGCCGACCCGGATTCCCAGGCCTCGCGCAGCGCCTCTTCGCTCACCTCGATCTCGCCGGCCATCTGCTGGCGATCGAGCACCACGTAGTTGAGCTTCACCTGCTCGGGGCGGCGGTAGTCATCCTGGTGGGCGTCGTAGTAGGCCTGCAGATCCTGCTCGGCGATCTCGGGCCTGGCGGCAAGGTCGTCCGGCGTCAACATGTGGTGCCGGAAGGTGCGGGTCTGACGCTGCAGCTCGGCGAGGCGCTCGCGCTCCTCTTCCAGGGTGAAGTCGCTGACGGCCAGGCCCTGCTGGACCTGCTGACGCTTCAGATCGACACTCAGCTGGCGACGGAACGACAGCGGCGTGAAGCCGGCGCTGGCCAGGCGATTGCGGAACAGCTCACGGTCGAAGCGCCCCTGGGCATCCTGAAACTCCGGCAGGGTGACGATCAGCTGATCGAGCTGCTGTTCGGAGACGTAGAGGCCGCCCTTTTCGGCATACTGGGTCAGCAATCGCTCGGTGATCAGCATGTCGAGCATCTCGGCGCGCAGCGCGCGCTCCTGGTCCGGTGGCACCTGGCCACTGCGGATGGCGCGCTGCACCTCGATCTCGAGCTGCTGGCGGGTGATCGGCTCATCGTTGACCTGGGCAACCTCATCGCCGCTGTTGCCCAGCAGCCCGACCAGCGATTCCACGCCAAACAGTGCCATGGTCACGACCACGGCACCGATGATGATCTTGGCGCCCCAGCTCCTGGAGCGGTCACGAATACTTTGCAGCATGCAGGCCTCTGCGGATCAAATGAGTCGGGTCGCGTATGTTATACGCCTAACCGAGCGCCTCGCGACGCGCGGCGTTGATACCCATGAACGGGAACAGGCGCACCGCCGGGGCGATGCGCCTGTTTAAGTAACCACCGTCAATGCTACGGCAGGCGCCGTTGCCTCAGTTGACGGAGTCCTTGAGCGCCTTGCCGGCCTTGAAGCTCGGCACCTTGGCAGCGCTGATCTCGATCGGCTGGCCGGTCTGCGGGTTACGGCCAGTACGAGCAGCACGCTCCTTGACGGTGAAGGTACCAAACCCCACCAGGGACACGCTGTCGCCCTTCTTCAGGCTCTCTGACACGGTGTCGACCATGGCATCCAGTGCGCGGGAAGCAGCCGCCTTGGGAATGTCGGCAGACGCGGCAATAGCTTCGATCAGCTCGGATTTGTTCACACTTCACCCCTTGACTATTTCGTAAATTGGCTCTAATCGGCGAGACTTTCGGCTGACTGACACGATCACAGCATGGCGATAGTTTATAGCAATGCGGCGAAAGCCCTGTCAAGCAACCTTACCAGCCAAACCCCGCCATACCGGGCTTTGTCCTCCGGCATGGCGAGAAAAATTACCGTTAGTGCGTACTGATCATCGATGATTTGGAGGAGGAGTCTTCCGCGCTGGAACCCTCCTTTTTCGGCTCAGGCTTCGCCGCCAGGGCCACCTCCAGAACGTCGTCAATCCAGCTAACCGGCCGAATATCGAGTGCTTCCTTGATATTATCCGGAACCTCCTTGAGGTCACGGCGGTTTTCCTCCGGAATTAGCACGGTCTTTATACCACCGCGCCTGGCGGCCAGCAATTTCTCCTTAAGCCCGCCGATCGGCATCACCTCGCCACGCAGGTTGACCTCGCCGGTCATGGCCACGTCGCAGCGCACCGGGCGACCGGTATAGGCCGAGACCATCGCAGTGACCATGGCGACACCGGCGCTGGGACCGTCCTTTGGCGTGGCGCCCTCGGGCACGTGGATGTGCAGGTCCTCCTTCTCGAAGCGCTCGGGGTCGATGCCGAGCGCCAGGGCGCGAGCCCGCACCACGGTCTGGGCGGCACTTACCGACTCCTTCATGACGTCGCCGAGCGAGCCGGTCTTGTCCAGACGGCCTTTGCCCGGGGTGATCACCGACTCGATGCTGAGCAGCTCGCCACCTACCGAGGTCCAGGCCAGGCCGGTCACGCGGCCCACCTGATCCTGCTGATCGGCCAGGCCGTAGCTGTAACGGCGAACCCCTGCATAGGGCTCGACGTCGTCGGCGCAGAGCCGCTGCGGGGCCTGGGCGCCCTCCTTGCTCTCCTTCTCGATGCGCTCGCGCAGCACCTTGCGACACACCTTGGCGATCTGGCGCTCGAGTTCACGCACCCCGGCCTCGCGGCTGTAATAGCGGATCAGCTCGAGCAGCGCCTCGTCGGAGAGAGACAGCTCGTCATCCTTGAAGCCGTTGGCCTTGAGCTGCTTGGGCACCAGGTAGCGCTTGGCGATGGCCAGCTTCTCGTCCTCGGTGTAGCCCGGCAGGCGGATCACTTCCATGCGGTCCAGCAGCGGCCCGGGAATGTTCATCGAGTTGGCGGTGCAGATGAACAGCGTCTCGGAGAGATCGTAGTCCAGCTCCAGATAGTGGTCACTGAAGGTGTCGTTCTGTTCCGGGTCGAGTACCTCGAGCAGCGCCGAGGAGGGATCCCCGCGGTGATCCATGCCGATCTTGTCGACCTCGTCGAGCAGGAACAGCGGGTTCTTGACCCCGGCCTTGGCCATGCGCTGCACCATCTTGCCGGGCAGCGAGCCGATGTAGGTACGTCGATGGCCGCGGATCTCGGACTCGTCGCGCACCCCGCCGAGCGCCAGGCGCACGTACTTGCGGTTGGTGGCCCGGGCGATGGACTGGCCGAGGGAGGTCTTGCCCACCCCGGGCGGCCCCACCAGGCAGAGCACGGGTCCCTTGAGCTTCTTGACCCGCTTGTGCACCGCCAGGTACTCCAGGATGCGCGCCTTGACCTCTTCGAGGCCGTAGTGATCCTCGTCGAGCACCTTCTGGGCATGCACCAGGTCGTGCTTGATGCGGGTGCGCTTCTTCCAGGGCACCGCGACGAGCCAGTCGAGGTAGGAGCGCACCACCGTGGCCTCGGCGGAGTTCGGCGACATCATCTTGAGCTTGCCCAGCTCCTGGAGGGCCTTCTCACGGGCCTCCTTGGGCATGCCGGATTCCTCGATGGCCTGCTCGTACTTCTCGGCCTCGTTGGGCACGTTCTCGAGCTCGCCCATCTCCTTCTGGATGGCCTTCATCTGCTCGTTGAGATAGTACTCGCGCTGAGACTTCTCCATCTGGTCCTTGACCCGCGAGCGGATGCGCTTCTCCACCTGCAGCAGGTCGATCTCGGACTCGATCAGCGCCATCAGGTGCTCGATGCGGTCGCGCACCCGATCCATCTCCAGCAGCTGCTGCTTGTCGTCGATCTTCAACGACAGGTGGGCGCAGATGGTATCCACCAGGCGGCTCGGGTCCTCGATGCCGGAGAGCGAGTTGAGCACCTCGTTGGGCACCTTCTTCGACATCTTCACGTACTGCTCGAACTGGTTGAGCAGCACGCGCACCAGCGACTCCTGCTCGCGCTCGGAGAGCGGCTCGCTCTCGCGCAGGCTCACCTCGGCACGGCTGTAGCCACCGTCGACGGCGACGATCTCGCGGATGTCGGCCCGCGACTCGCCCTCGATGAGCACCTTGACGGTGCCATCGGGAAGCTTGAGCAGCTGCATGATCTCGGCAACGGTGCCGATGGCGAACATGTCCTCGCTATCGGGATCGTCCTTGCTGGCCTCCCGCTGGGCCACCAGCAGGACGCGCTTGTCGGCCTCCATGGCGGCCTCGAGCGCCTGGATCGACTTCTCGCGGCCGACGAACAGCGGAATGACCATCTGCGGGTAGACGACCACGTCCCGCAGCGGCAAAAGGGGCAGACTCAGGGTCTGTTCGGCGTTCTGCTGCATCGCAGACGTTCCTCACACGAAATCGGATGGATACCCAGGGAATGGGGGCGAAGCGGCGGCATTGCAAGGCAATGGCGGGCGGCCACACACAAGAAGGGGAGCGGCCCTCCCCCGGGGTACCCGATGGGCACCCCGGGGATGAAGCCGCTCCCGCAACAGGGCGACGAACGCCCGACATGCGTCAGCCGTCGGTGCCGTCGACCCGCGCCGCTTCCTGCTGGGAATAGATCAGCAGCGGTTCGCTCTCGCCGGCGATGACCGAGGCATCGATCACCACCTTGGAGACGCCCTCGAGCGAGGGGATCTCGTACATGGTGTCGAGCAGCACCGACTCGAGGATCGAGCGCAGCCCGCGAGCGCCGGTCTTGCGCGCCATGGCCTTGCCGGCCACCGCGCGCAGGGCGTCGTCGCGGAAATCGAGCTCCACGTCTTCCATCTCGAAAAGACGAGCGTACTGCTTGATCAGCGAGTTCTTCGGCTCGGTGAGGATCTGAATGAGGGCATCCTCGGTGAGCTCGGTGAGGGTCGCGATCACCGGCAGACGACCAACGAACTCGGGAATCAGGCCGAACTTGACCAGATCCTCGGGCTCAACGTCGAGCAGCAGGTCACCGATACCCTTGGACTCGTCCTTGCTCTTGACCTCGGCATTGAAGCCGATGCCGCCCACCTCGGCGCGATCGCGGATCACCTTGTCGAGACCGGCGAAGGCGCCGCCGACGATGAACAGGATGTTGCCGGTATCCACCTGCAGGAACTCCTGCTGGGGATGCTTGCGACCACCCTGGGGCGGCACCGAGGCGGTGGTGCCCTCGATCAGCTTGAGCAGCGCCTGCTGCACGCCCTCGCCCGAGACGTCACGGGTGATGGACGGGTTGTCCGACTTGCGCGAAATCTTGTCGATCTCGTCGATGTAGACGATGCCGCGCTGGGCCTTGTCCACGTCGTAGTCGCACTTCTGCAGCAGCTTCTGGATGATGTTCTCGACATCCTCGCCGACGTAGCCCGCCTCGGTGAGGGTCGTGGCATCGGCGATGGTGAAGGGCACGTTAAGCAGGCGTGCCAGGGTCTCGGCCAGCAGGGTCTTGCCGCTGCCGGTGGGACCGATCAGCAGGATGTTCGACTTGCCGAGCTCTACACCGTCTTCCTTGCTGCCGAAGCGCAGGCGCTTGTAGTGGTTGTAGACCGCCACCGACAGCACCATCTTGGCGCGGTCCTGGCCGATCACATAGTCATCGAGGGTGTGACGAATCTCGCGGGGAGCGGGCAGGCGCTCCTCGTCGGTCTCGGCATCGGCATCGAGCACCTCCTCGCGAATGATGTCGTTGCAGAGGTCGACACACTCATCGCAGATATAGACGGACGGGCCGGCAATCAGCTTGCGCACCTCGTTCTGGTTCTTGCCGCAGAACGAGCAGTAGAGCAGCTTGCCGCCTTCGTCCTTGCCTTTGCCGTCGGCCATTCGCGTACCTCTTTCTTGATGACGCCCCGTACAGTATGGCTCACGGGGCGTCGGGTTCACCACGGTGGCCGCGGCCACCGGGAAACGTCTTAGTGCATGAAAGGCACTCGGGTGAATTTCACGCTATCAGGATGTCGGGCGCTGTTCCAGCACCGCATCGATCAGGCCGTATTCAGCGGCCTGCGGGCCATTCATGAAGTTGTCGCGATCGGTATCCTTGGCGATGGTCTCGATATCCTGGCCGGTGTGGTGGGCAAGGATCTGATTGAGATTGTCGCGGATGCCGAGGATCTCGCGGGTGTGGATCTCGATGTCCGAGGCCTGACCCTGATAGCCGCCCAGCGGCTGGTGGATCATCATCCGCGAGTTGGGCAGGCAGTAGCGCTTGCCCGCGGCACCGCCGGCCAGCAGCAGCGCGCCCATGCTCGCCGCCTGACCGATGCACACTGTAGAGACGTCGGGCTTGATGAACTGCATGGTGTCGTAGATCGACATGCCCGCGGTGACGCCACCGCCCGGCGAGTTGATGTACAGGTGGATGTCCTTGTCCGGATTCTCGGACTCAAGGAACAGCATCTGCGCCACCAGCAGGTTGGCCATGTAATCTTCCACCGGCCCGATCAGGAAGATCACGCGTTCCTTGAGCAGGCGGGAGTAGATGTCGTAGGCCCGCTCGCCGCGCGCGCTCTGCTCGACCACCATGGGCACCAGGCCGCCGGCGGATTGGGGTTCGAACGGGTTGCTCATCTGATGATGTCCTTGGATCCGATGAATGGAAGCGGAGCATGGAGCGCCTGACCGACCGCACGGCCGGGCAGGCGCTCTCGAAGCGAGGATCAGGCCTTGGCTTCGCCCTCGGCCTCTTCGTCTTCCTCGGCCGCTTCGCCCTGCTGCTGGGCCGCGGCGAGAGCCTCCTGATACCCCATTTCCACGTCCTTGACGGTGGCCTGCGCGAGCAGCGCGTCGACCGCCTTCTCCTCGAGGATGGCGGACTGGACCTGGGTCTTCAGCTGGTCATTGCCCATGTAGTGGGCGACGACCTGCTCGGGGTCCTGGTACTGCTGAGCCAGCTCCTCGACCTTGGCCTTGATCTCGTCGTCGGTGGCCTCGAGCTCGTGGCTCTTGATCACCTCGGCCAGCAGCAGGCCGACCTGGACGCGGCTCTTGGCCTGCTCGCTGAACAGCTCGTCGGGCAGCTGGGAGACGTCGAAGTCCTCACCGAGACCGAACTGCTGGGCCGCCTGGCGCTTGAGGCCGTCGGTCTCCTGCTGCACCAGTGACTGGGGCACCGGGATGTCGTTGGCCTTCTTCAACGCCTCGAGCACCTGCTGCTTGACGCGGGTGTCGACGGCCTGGCCGGCCTCGCGGGTCATGTTCTGCTTGACCTCGCTGCGGAACTTGTCGAGATCGCCGTCTTCGACGCCGAAATTGGCGACGAACTCGGCATCGACCTCGGGCAGGGCCTGACCCTTCACCGCGTGGACCTTGACCTTGAAGGTCGCTTCCTGACCGGCCAGCTGCTCGGCCTGGTAGTCCTCGGGGAAGGTGACCTTGAGCTCCTTCTCCTCACCGGCCTTGGCACCGATGAGCTGCTCCTCGAAACCGGGAATGAAGCTGCCGGAACCGATCACCAGCTCATGGCCCTCGGCACTGCCGCCCTCGAAGGGCTCGTCGCCCAGGAAGCCCTGGAAGTCGATCTTCACCTGATCGCCGTCTTCGGCGGCACGCTCGACCTCTTCCCAGCCGGCATTCTGCTTGCGCAGGGTATCGATCATCTCGTCGACGTCGGCTTCGGTCACTTCGACCACCGGACGCTCGACCTCGGTGCCCTCGATGGACGCGAGCTCGACCTCGGGATAAATCTCGAGGGTGGCGGTGAACTCCAGATCCTTGCCGGTCTCGTTGGTGGTGGCTTCGATCTGCGGGTAGCCCGCCGGATTGAGCTCGTGCTCGGAGATGGCGCGCACGTAGCGCTCACGCATCACCTCACCCACCACTTCGTTGCGGACGTCGTGGCCGTAACGCTGACGGATCACCGACATCGGTACCTTGCCCTTGCGGAACCCATCCAGGCGCACGTTCTTGGCGGCATCCTTGAGACGGGAGGCAACGGCCTCGTCGACCTCGGCGGCCGGCACCTGAACCGTGATGCGGCGTTCAATCTGGGAGGTCGTATCGACGGAAACTTGCATGAAATGTCCTCTACCGACTGGGGCGTTCTGAAAGCGTGAAAAGTTCAAAGGGCTGATTCTAAGAATCCCGCCCGTTACTGGCAAGCGCCGTGCCTGATCAGATGGGGGCCCGACGACGCATTACAAGGGCCGTCGCCGAGATTTTCTACCGACCAGGGACGCGCGGGATCGACGAAATGCGCATCGGAAACATCACGACACGGCATCACGATCTGCCGCATGGCACGGGCCATAACGGACGAAAAGAAGGAAGCACTGCGAAAGGACGGGTCACGCTGAGGGAGGCAATGGGGTGGATGATGGGGATCGAACCCACGACCACCGGAGCCACAATCCGGGGCTCTACCACTGAGCTACATCCACCACTGCCTGGAGGTCATATCGAGATGGGGTGGATGATGGGGATCGAACCCACGACCACCGGAGCCACAATCCGGGGCTCTACCACTGAGCTACATCCACCACTACGACATGGGTCTTGCCAATGCACTTGCTGATGCAAGCGCGAAGCTCTAACGAACGATTCGAACCGTTGCCGACACTTCCATGCATTGCATGGCGCGCCCAGCAGGACTCGAACCCGCAACCTACGGCTTAGAAGGCCGTTGCTCTATCCGGTTGAGCTATGGGCGCATAATACGTAACCGGGCGCCTGACCGCAACCCTTGGAGGAAAAATAAAACTTTCCAATCAATAGGTTGTGGTCGGGGTGGAGGGATTCGAACCCCCGACATCCTGCTCCCAAAGCAGGCGCGCTACCAGACTGCGCTACACCCCGCCGGCTCTTGCACGGCCTCGACGTCGCCGCAGGGGCCTCGTCAAGCGATGCGTATTCTACGTAACTTTAGCGGCGGGTCAAGCGACAACCGCAGCATTGCCGCCCCGCGCTTTGCCTGCGGGTCCCGGCATGCGAAAATCCCGCCCGAACATGGCGTGCACTCACCACTCACCACGCCCCACTCTCACCCCGAACCACCAGAGGGAAGCTCGATGACCGCCCAACTGATCGATGGCAAGTCCATTGCCGCCCGAGTCCGCCAGCAGGTCGCGCGCCAAGTGCAGGCGCGCCGCGAGGCCGGCGGGCGCATCCCGGGGCTTGCCGTGGTCCTGGTGGGCGAAGACGCCGCTTCCGCCGTCTACGTGCGTAACAAGCATCGCGCCTGCGAAGAGGCCGGCATCCTCTCGTTCAAGCACCAGCTTCCGGCGGATACCAGCCAGCATGAGCTCGAGCGCCTGGTCGACCAGCTCAACGACGACCCGCGCATCGACGGCATCCTGGTGCAGCTGCCGCTCCCCGAGCATCTCGACGCTCGACCGATCCTCGAACGCATCCTGCCCAACAAGGATGTCGACGGCTTCCACCCCTACAACCTCGGCCGCCTGGCGCAGCGCCTGCCGCTGCTGCGCCCCTGCACGCCCAAGGGCGTGATGACCCTGCTGCAGCAGAGTGGCCTCTCGGTGCGCGGGCTGGATGCCACCGTGGTTGGCGCCTCCAACATCGTCGGCCGCCCCATGTCGCTGGAGCTGATGCTTGCCGGCTGCACCACCACGGTCTGCCACCGCTTTACCGGCAATCTCGAGGAGCACGTGCGCCGCGCCGACCTGCTGGTGGTTGCGGTCGGCAAACCAGGGCTGGTCAAGGGCGAGTGGATCAAGCCCGGCGCCATCGTCATCGACGTGGGCATAAACCGCCAGGAAGACGGGCGCCTGATCGGCGACATCGACTTCGCCGTCGCCTCCGAGCGCGCCAGCTGGATCACCCCGGTACCCGGCGGCGTCGGCCCGATGACCGTGGCCACCCTGCTCGAGAACACCCTGCAGGCCGCCGACCTCCACGACGCCGCGGAATAAGACAAAAAGAGCCCCGCACTCAACAAGGGTGCGGGGTGGTGGGCGCGGTGCAAGCACCGCATCCACAATGCACCACACTGCGAATTCCGCTAGAATCGCCCATCCACTTTTTCCGACTCGCGAGGTCGTCCGATGACCGACAAGAAGATGAACGTCGAAAGCTTCAACCTCGACCACACCAAGGTGAAGGCCCCCTACATCCGCCTTGCCGACATCAAGACCGGCGAGCACGGCGACACCATCCACAAGTACGACATGCGGATCTGTCAGCCCAACCAGGACCACATGGACATGCCCGGGCTGCACTCGCTCGAGCACCTGATGGCCGAACTCTCGCGCAACCACTCCGACAAGGTCGTCGATATCAGCCCGATGGGCTGCCAGACCGGCTTCTACATCGCGATGATCAATCACGACGACTACGACGGCGTACTCGACCTGGTCGAGGGCACCCTCAAGGACGTGCTGGAGGCCACAGACGTGCCCGCCTGCAACGAGATGCAGTGCGGCTGGGCAGCAAGCCATAGCCTGGAGGGCGCCCAGCAGATCGCCCGCGGCTTTTTGGCCAAGCGCAACGAGTGGGCGGAAATTTTCGCATGAAGCGCATCGGCATCATCGGCGCCATGGCCCAGGAGGTCGAGCAGCTCGCCGCCCAACTGGAGGATCGCCGCACCCGCCATCACGTCGGCTGCACCTTTCACCTCGGCAGGCTGCATGGCGTCGAGGTGGTGATCCTGCAGTCCGGCATCGGCAAGGTGAACGCCGCCATCGGCACCACCCTGCTGCTCGATGTCTATCATCCCGAGGCGATCATCAATACCGGCTCCGCCGGCGGCTTCGGTGAGGGGCTTGCGATCGGCGACGTGGTGGTCTCAAGCGAAGTCCGCCACCACGACGTCGACGCCGTGGTATTTGGCTACGAGCATGGCCAGGTACCCAACATGCCCGCCGCCTACCTGCCGGACGAGCGCCTGGTCAAGGTCGCGCGGGAGTGCATCGAGTCACTGGGCGAGGTCAAGGTCGTCGAGGGGCTGATCGCCACCGGCGATGTCTTCATGGCCTGCCCGGAGCTCGTCGCCACCACGCGCTCGCGTTTTCCCACCATGCTGGCCGCCGAGATGGAGGCCGCGGCGATCGCCCAGACCTGCCACCACTACGGCTGCCCCTTCGTGGTGATCCGCGCGCTGTCCGATATCGCCGGCGGCGGCGACAACCACCTCTCCTTCGAGCAGTTCCTGGAGCAGGCCGCCGACCATTCGATGCGCATGGTCACGGCCATGGTCGACCGCCTGGGCCAGCCCTGCCCCCAGGCGGAGCCCGTGGAGGGCTGAGCCATGCCCCGCCCGGCGGTCGGCGGGTGGCGAGCCATCGCCCTGTGCCTGCCGCTGCTGGTGGCGGGCTGCGCCACGCATCTTTCCACGACCGACGCGCCCGCCATCACCCAGTCGGGGCCAGGCCCCGACGTCGACTTCCGGCGCCTGGCACCGCTCACCTACACGCCGCCCGACTGGCCTCAGGCCCTTGAGGCGCGCGTGCTGCTGCCCGACACGCCTGCCGATGCGCTTCGCCCCGCCGCCCTGCTCGTCCACGGCGGCGGCTGGCAGCGGCGTACGCCCGACGACATGGAGGCGATCGCCGAGCGACTCGCCAGTCGCGGCTATGTCACGATCAACGTCGCCTACCGCTTCGCTCCCGAATACCGCTTTCCCGCCCAGCTGGATGACCTCGAGCAGGCCATGGACTGGATCCACGAGCAATCCGAGGCCTGGCGCATCGATACCGCGCGCATCGCCGGCGTCGGCTATTCCAGCGGCGCCCACCTGGTCAGCCTGCTGGCCCTCTCAGGCGAGCAGGCAGGTGATCAGAGTCGACTGGCTGCGGTGCTGGCCGGCGGCCTGCCCAGCGATCTGATGAAGTTCGATGACGGCCGCCTGGTGGTCGAGTTCATCGGCGGCACCCGCGCCGAGAAACCCCAGGCCTATCGACAGGCCTCACCGATCAACCACGTCAATGCCGATGCGCCGCCCCACTTCCTCTTCCACGGCCGCTGGGATGGCCTCGTGCCGGTGGATCACGCCACCGACTTCCATGCGGCGCTTGAGGCGCAGGGCATTACGAGCGAGCTCTACCTGCAGCACTACCGCGGGCATTTCACCAGCTTCCTACTGCGCGACGGCGCCATCGAGGCCGGCATCGCCTTCCTGGATCGCCAGCTGCACGACGAGTAAGCGCTCTCCTGGCGAGCCCCAACGACGGCTCAAGCGACGACGGCCGCCCCTCGGGGGCGGCCGTCGGCCTGTTACCTGAGCCGAGCGCCCGGCCTCAATCGACGAGCTTCCAACCGAGCGTCTCGCCGGCGGCGAGGGGCACGATGACCTGCCCGCCGGCATAGGGCAGCGTCTCGGGCAGCTGCCAGTCCTCCCGCTTCAGGGTCACGGTTTCGGCATTGCGGGACAGGCCATAGAAATCCGGGCCGTGATGGCTGGCGAAGCCCTCCAGACGCGCCAGGGCGCCGGCCTGCTCGAAGGCGGTGGCGTAAAGCTCCAGGGCCGCCGGGGCGCTGTAGGCGCCGGCACAGCCACAGGCGCTCTCCTTGTCGCCCCGGGCATGGGGTGCGCTGTCGGTGCCCAGGAAGAACTTGGGGCTACCCGAGGTCGCGGCCTCCAGCAGCGCCTGACGATGGCGCTCGCGCTTGAGAATCGGCAGGCAGTAGTAATGCGGACGAATGCCGCCGACCAACATGTGGTTGCGGTTGAACAGCAGGTGGTGAACGGTGATGGTGGCGGCCACGTTGGCCGGTGCGCTAGACACGAACGCCGCGGCCTCGGCGGTAGTGATGTGCTCGAACACCACCTTCAGAGTCGGGTGGCGCTCCAGCAGCGGCTTCATTACCCGCTCGATGAACACCGCCTCGCGATCGAAGATGTCGATCTCGGCATCGGTCACCTCGCCGTGTACCAGCAGCGGCAAGCCCAGCCGCGCCATGGCGGCGATGGCCTCATCGCAATGCGCCAGATCGGTCACCCCGGAGGCCGAGTTGGTGGTCGCCCCGGCCGGATAGAGCTTCACGCCATGCACCAGGCCGCTCGCATGAGCCCGCTCGATCTCCTCGGCCGAGGTGGCGTCGGTGAGATAGAGGGTCATCAGCGGCTCGAAGCTCGACCCGGTGGGCAAGGCGGCCAGGATCCGCTCCCGATAGGCCTGCGCCTGCTCGGTGGTGGTCACCGGCGGCTTGAGATTGGGCATGATGATCGCACGGCCCATCTGGCGCGCACTGGCGGCCACCACGGCCGAGAGCACCTCGTCGTCTCGCAGGTGAAGGTGCCAGTCGTCCGGGCGGGTCAGGGTAATCGAGTTCACGGCGGGTCCTGTGTCGAGGGTCTGTTTCGAAAGTCTGTATCGAGAGTCTGTATCGAGAGCACCTGCCGCCTGCGACGACAGGATAAAAATGGAGGCTGTCGGGGCTGTGCCAAACGAGCTGCGTCGAGCGGCAAGAAGCGCAGCCGCCAGTATATCGCAACCACCCCGCGTTCCCGAGGCCACGATGCGCTTGATTAGCTCGCCTGGCCTCTCGACCGACTACTGCCGGACAAGCTCTCCCGCCCGGGAGTCTTACCGCACGTCCTCACTTCGCGATAACACGCGGATACCTGGGCATCCGGCCACAGCGACTCTTCAAGCGACGCCGAATGCCGTATCATGTGCCCCCAGCCTGACAGGCCGCACCATTCGCGAGGACAGCATGCCCAAGGTAAGACACTACGCCGACATCGTCGCCATCCTGGCCGGTTTCATGTGGCTGGTGCTCTACTGGTCAGTCAGCATCTCGGCCCACCTGGGCAGCATTGAACCGTCGCTGGCCGCGCTGCTGATGGTGGGCAGTCTGATGCTGATCAGCTTCGTGCACCGCCCGATCCGCGTCCTGCTGGGGCGCTACCACGTCCGCAAGCGGCGCACCGAGATGTGGATGCACATCCTCGCCCTACCCCTGACTCTGGCCTTCCTGCTGGCCATCGTCATCGAACACCTGATCACGCCAATGAACGGCGAGCACAAGATGCTGCTGTTCAATACGCTGGCCACGGCCGGCTGGCTGGTGTTCGTCGTCACCCTGCTCTTCAAGCTCGTGATCCACCTCATTCAGCAAAGGCGCAAGGAGAAGCGTTAACCTCCTTATTCGCCGCCGCACTTCGCCGTGCAAGCACGGCGATGAGTTGTCGACCGAACCCCACTAACGTCAGAACCGATCAGCCCGGAACGGCGCCATGTCGATATCGGGCGTCTCGCCATCCATCAGCTGGCCAAGCAGGTGACCGGTCGCCGGACCCAGGGTGAAACCCTGATGACCATGGCCGAGGGCCAGCCACAGCCCTGGCTGCCCCGGCGCGGGCCCGATCACCGGCTTCATGTCAGACGTACAGGGGCGTGCGCCCTTCCAGGGCTCGGCCTCGAGCCGTTCGCCCAGAGGGAGCAGCCGCCGCGCCGCCTGTTCCGCCGCCTCCAGCTGGGCGAGGTGCGGCGGAGCATCGAGTCGCTCCAGCTCGGCACCGGTGGTCAACCGGATGCCGGCCTGCATGGGCGCCAGCACGTAACCCACCTCGGCATCCATGACCCAGTGGCGCAACGGCTCGCTCCCCGCGTTGGCATAGTGCATGTGGTAACCCCGCTTGACGAACAGCGGTATCTCGAGCCCCAGGTCGCTCAACCATTCACGCGACCAGGGCCCCATGGCCATCACCAGCTGCTCGGCGTCGAGTTCCCCTTCGCTGGTGGAGATACGCCAGCCGCTGCCCTGGCGCGCGATGCCCGACACCTCGGCCTGCTGCACTCGCCCGCCTTCCGCCTCGAAGCTCTTGGCGTAGGCCTTAACCAGCTCACCGGGATCGGCGACCGTCCAGGGATCCTGCCAATGGATGGCTCCCGCCAGCCCCTTGCCAAGACCGGGCTCGAAGGCGGCCAGCTCGGCAGCGTCCAGCACGCGGTGGCGCACGCCAAATCGCTGCTCGTCGTCACGGGCCGCTGCGGCCCGCGCCTCGAGCTCCGCCGCCGTGTGATAGACCTCGAGCCAACCTTCTTTACGCACCAACTGCTCGGCACCGGCGGCCTGCATCATGGGGGCGTGCGCCTCCAGCGACAGCCCGATCAGCGAGGCGTATTCCGGCACGATCTTCTGGTAACGCTCCTTGGAGGAGTTATGCCAATAGCGCAGCAGCGGCCCGGCCGCCTGTAGCATGCCGCCGGGGCGATAGCGAATGTCCACCTGGCGGTTGGGCAGCACGCGCAGCAGCGTGGCGAGATCGCGCGGGAAGGGATAGGGGCGTACCGCCTCACGCTGGATGATGCCGGCGTTGCCGAACGAGGTCTCTCGACCGGGCTCACGGCGATCGACCAGGGTCACCGAGTGTCCGCGCCGGGCCAGGTGCCAGGCGACCGACACGCCTACCATTCCAGCTCCCATCACCACAATCTCACGCGACATCGAGTCACTCCTTGTGAAAAATCCTTAGGCAATTCAATAGGATTGCATGTTCTAACAGGCGAGGGGAAGCGATGAGCACGAGATCAGCGTGAGTCGCGCTCCTGCACACCGAGCTTGGCACGGATGAAATCCGCGTGGCTGACGTGCAACAGCTCGGCCAGACGACGAATGCGATGCTCCTCGAGGTGGTGGCGCTCGCCATCGACCAGGGATAGCGACCACATCATACGCACCAGCTCCCAGCGCTGATCGTAGTCGAAATGCTCCTTGATCATGCTGACGAACTGATAGTGATCCACGGCCGACTCGGCTTCTTCCCGCGCCAGGCGCATCAGGTCGTCCAGATCCGTCTCCGCCAGGTCGAAACGTCGCTGCAACAGCTGGCGCAGCAGGGCCACTTCACTATCATCGAGGTGGTAGTCGGCACGGGCCACCTCGAAGAGCAACGCGGCCACGGCCAGCTCAAGGCTGTGAGCCGGCGGATTGGCCTCACCGCCGCCGGCAATGAAGTCGCTGAAGAAGCGCTGAATCGAATCCATCATCGCAGGCGATCTCCCCGTCATTCGTAGAGTCACTCAGTATGGCGCAGCGAATGGCCTCTTCCCACGGCGAAGTAGAGCAAACCGGCCGCCTTCACCGCGTCGGGCTCGAAGAGGTTGCGCCCATCGACCACCACCGGTGTGGCCAGCTGCTGCTTCAGCCAGGCGAAGTCCAGGGTGCGAAACTCCTTCCACTCGGTGCAGATCACCAGGGCATCTGCCCCTTTCACCGCCTGGATACGATCGCCCACCAGCACCAGGTCGTCACGCTCGCCGTAGATCCGGCGGCACTCCCGCATCGCCTCCGGGTCGTAAGCCTGCACACGGGCACCGGCGTCCCACAGCGCCTCCATCAGGGTGCGACTCGGGGCATCGCGCATGTCATCGGTATTCGGCTTGAAGGAAAGGCCCCACAGCGCGATGGTCTTGCCGGCCAAGTCGCCATCGAAGGCCTGACGGAGCTTGGCGAACAGCGTCTGCTTCTGGCGCTGGTTCACCGACTCAACGGCAGTGAGCAGCTCCGCCCGATAGTCCACGTCGGCCGCCGTGCGCGCCAGGGCCTGCACGTCCTTGGGGAAACAGGAACCGCCATAGCCGCAGCCCGGATAGATGAACTGATAGCCGATACGCGGATCGGAACCGATCCCGCGGCGCACCTGTTCCACGTCGGCACCCAACCGCTCGGCCAGATTCGCGATCTCGTTCATGAAGCTGATCTTGGTCGCCAGCATCGCGTTGGCGGCGTACTTGGTCAGCTCGGCGGCCCGCACGTCCATGAACATCAGCTTTTCCTGCTGACGGATGTAGGGCGCGTAGCACTCGCGCATCAGCCCCTTCACCCGCTCTGACTCGGTGCCGACGACGATCCGCGCACCGTGGGTGAAGTCCTCGATGGCGGCCCCTTCCTTGAGAAACTCGGGGTTGGAGCAGACGTCAAAATCGAGGCGCTCGCCGCGGGCCTCGAGGGTCTTCTTCACCGTCTCGCGCACGCGATCGGCCGTGCCGACCGGCACCGTCGACTTATCGACAATCACCTTGTACTGGTTCATGTGACGGCCGATGGTCTCCGCCACCGCCAGCACGTACGTGAGATCGGCACTGCCATCTTCATCCGGCGGCGTACCCACGGCGATGAATTGCAAGGTCCCGAAGGCCACCGCCTCAGCCGAATCGGTCGTAAAGGAGAGGCGACCCGCCGATACGTTAGCCTGCACCATGCTCTCGAGCCCGGGCTCGTAGATGGGAATCTCCCCGGCCTCCAGGCGAGCAATCTTGTCGGCATCCACATCCATGCACAGCACGTCATGCCCGACGTCAGCCAGGCAGGTGCCAGTGACCAGGCCCACGTATCCCGTGCCAAAAATGGTGATCTTCATTCCCTGTCTCCTGATCAGTCTCGATGTTCTGTTCTATCCAGTGGAAGCTGTGGTTGTGGGGGCAGTGCGTGTTCGTGGCGATAAAAGGACGCCTGACTACACCCCATAGAACTCGCGGTACCACGCCACGAACTTTCTCACGCCCTCCTCCACGCTGACCTCGGGGCGATACCCCGTCGCCTGGTAGAGCGCCTCGGTATCGGCCCAGGTGCGCGGCACATCGCCCGGCTGCATCGGCTGAAAATCACAGATCGCCTCGCGACCGATCGCGGCTTCGACCGCCCGAACGAAGGCCATCAGCGGCACTGGACTGCCATGACCGATGTTGTAGAGCGCATAGGGCGCACTGGATGAATCAGGCGCCGAGTCACTGGACGGCCGCTGTGGATCGCCCTGGGGAATGACATCGAGCACTCGCACGACGCCCTCGACGATATCGTCGATGTAGGTGAAGTCTCGCTCCATGTTGCCATGGTTGTAGACCTGGATCGGCTCGCCGGCGAGAATCGCGCGGGTGAACTTGAACATCGCCATGTCGGGTCGCCCCCAGGGCCCGTAGACCGTAAAGAAGCGCAGCCCGGTCATCGGCACCCGATACAGATGCGCATAGGTATGCGCCATCAGCTCGTTGGCCTTCTTGGTCGCCGCATAGAGACTGATCGGGTGATCCACGCCGTCCCCGGTGGCGAAGGGCACCTTCTCGTTCATGCCATACACCGAGCTCGAGGATGCATAGACCAGGTGCTCCACGCCCGCCTGCCGACAGCCCTCGAGCACGTTCAGATGCCCCACTAGATTACTGTCGGCGTAGACGTGCGGATTCTCCAGCGAGTAGCGCACCCCGGCCTGGGCCGCCAGGTGAATCACCCGATCGAAACGATGCTTGGCGAACAGTGCCGCCATGCCCTCGCGATCGGCCAGGTCCAGCTCGATGAACCGCACGTCGTCGCAGTCGGCAAGGTCATCGAGACGTGCCCGCTTGAGCGAGACATCGTAGTAGTCGTTGAGGTTATCAATGCCGACGATCTCATGACCCTGGCCGGCCAATCGCCTGGCCGCGGCATGGCCGATGAAACCGGCCATGCCGGTAATTAAGAGCTTCATGGTGATTCCTTGGGTGGCGCCGAGCGGAATTGTAACGCAATCACTCCAACGCCGCGTCCCCGCCACTTGCCCAGCTCACTATGATAGCCTTGCGCAGATTTACAGCCACGAGAGCCCCATGGCCCCAAAACGTTTCGCCTTCGTTATCGAGGATCTGTACGGCGGCGGCGCCCAGAAGTCGCTGCTCTACACGGCCGACCAGCTGCGCCAGCGCGGCCACGATGTCATTGTTTACACGCTTCGCGAGCGCATCGAACACCGGCTGCCGGACGGCCTCGAGATCGAGAACCTCGGTGTGGTAACGGCGTTTACCAAGGCCACCACCACGGTGCTGACCGAGAAATGGCAAGCCTCGCGCATCGCCCGCGCCCTGAAACACTGGCGACCCGACGTGGTGATCTCCTGCTCCTGCGACAAGATCACCCGCCACCTGAAACATCCCAATCTGTATTTCTGGGTGAAGTCCGACGTATCGGCCAAGTTCAGCGATCCAAGACAGCGCGAGCGCGCCTTCGCGAAAGTACGCCGCTTCTACGGCGGCCGGCAGGTCATCGCCGTCTCAAAGGGCGTGAAAGAGAACCTGGAACGCGTGGTGGGCTTAAAGGCCGAGCGAATCCTCCCCATCTACAACCCCTACGAGCGCGAGCCCTTCGTGGCGATGGCGGAAGAGCCCGCCGCGCTGCCTGAGGGTGACTTCTTTCTCTGCGTCGCCGCCTTGGAACCCCGAAAGCGCCATGGCCGCCTGCTGCGCGCCTACGCTGCAAGTGGCATCAGCACGCCACTCCTGATCATGGGTAAGGGCAAACCCGAGCATGAAGCGGCAATCCGCGAGCAGATCATCGAGCTGGGCCTGAGCGATCGCGTGAGTCTGGCCGGCTATCATCACAACCCCTATCCCTGGATCGCCAACGCCAAGGCGATGATCCTGACCTCCGACGCCGAGGGGCTACCCAGAGTGCTCATCGAGGCCCTGCTTCTGCACACGCCGGTAATCAGCGTGGACTGCCCCAGCGGCCCGAAGGAGATCCTGACCCAGGAACTCGCCGACTTCCTGGTGGCACCCGAGAACGAAAAGGGCCTGGCCGATGCGATCGCTCGCATGGACCAAGCCCCTGTGAAGATCGAGGAACGCCACTACCGGCAGTTCCTCAAGGAAAGCGTACTGCCCCAGTTCGAGGCCCTATGATCAAAGGCCTTCGCCATCAGGACATGACGTGAAACTGCTCGAGCTCCCCTTCGATGATGGCCGGCACCGCTACCTGGTCTTTCACCCGGCCGGCCTGCCGTATCGGCTGAACCTCGTCAGTACCGCCACCACCCAGGCCTTCGAGGCCGTTGGCAGCAGTCGTTTCTATGTCTCGCAGGATCGGCGGATTCTCGCCAAGGTGGTGCCGGACAAGTTCGCTAGGCGCCAGGCCCCGTTCAAGTGGCTACTGAGGGACTACCTCGAGAAACGCTGCCTGGGCCAGTCCGACGCCCGCAAGGAGTATCTCAGCCTGCAGGTCCTGCGCCGTGCCGGCCTCGCCACCCCTCAGTGCCACGGCTGGGGGATATCGCTTAATACCCGCAACCGCAACGGCTCGCTCTTGCTGATGGAGCACGTGCAGAACGCACGGCCGGGCGGCGAGGTCTTCGACGAACTGGACGAGCCGGGGCGTCTCGCTTTCCTAGAGCGCTTCTGCCAGGAGGTGGCCCGGCTCGCCCACGCCGGCTACGTGCACCGCGACCTGCACTACAACAACCTGCTGATCGACGAACACGAAGAGATTCTGTGGATCGATGCCCACGTGCGCCAGTTACCAACGAAACGCGCCGACCAGTGGCCGGCGCTGAAGCGGTCGTTGACGGCGAAAAAACTCAGGGGTAATCGCTATGAGGCTTATGCTGAGCGCTGCCTCCATGAGTCATATCGTGGGAGCTTCAAAGGATAAAAGCGTTCAGAAACAAGTCGTGCAATGAGAAGCCAGGCATGGCCTCGCCTGATGGCCTGGCAGCGCGCTGATGTGACTGCTCTATCTACAGACCCGGGGAACCTTCCAACATGCCGCATGTACTCCTTGTCATCGACCAATTGGCCAGCGGCGGAGCGCCCCGTTCTGTCCTGAAGCTGACCCGCGCCCTGCTGGAGAGCCATATCAGGGTGTCACTGATCTCGTTGTCGGATCGGGTGGGACTCCCGATCCCGGAAGGGGCTGAGTGTCATGTCGTCGCTTTCACGCCTTCAACCCGCTGGGAAAAACTTCATCGCTATAAGATTCATGCCAGGCGGCTAGATGACTTCCTGAGTAGCCACATGACGCCATTGGATCTTGTGGTCTCGAACCTGCACCAAGCCCACCAGGTCGTCAGTCGCTCATCGCTGGCCAAGCAGGCTTGGTACTGCCTGCGATCCGACCCGTGGCAGGAGCTGCTGTCTAACAAGCGAGGCTGGCGAAGGCAACTCAAACGCCACAAGGTCCGTCGACTCTATGACAACAAGCGCATCATTGCCCTTTCACGCACCAACCTGGAATCGCTCGATCGCATCGGCAGCCAGCCGGATGCGACACGAGTCATTCCCAACGTGCTTGAGGTGGAGCGCATTCACAAACTCATGGAAGAGTCGGTGGCAGAACCAGCGCTTCAGGATACCGGCTTCTGCCTGTTTGTCGGTCGTCTCAACTTTCGGCAAAAGCGCCTGGATCGTCTGCTGGAAGGCTATCTTGCCAGCGGCATCGAACTGCCACTGGTACTGATCGGTGACGGGGAAAGCAAGCGACTGCAGCAGGAAGTGACTCGCTTGGATTTGCAGGATCGGGTCTGGGCACTGGGGTCTCGTGACAACCCCTACCCTTACATGAAGAGAGCAAGCGCGCTCCTGCTCTCTTCGGACTACGAGGGGCTTCCCAATGTGCTGCTGGAATCGCTGGCCTGTGGCACGCCGGTCGTCAGCACCGACTGTCTGTCAGGCCCTCGGGACATCCTGGTGGGCGATCTGGCCAGAGGTCTTGTACCCCTGGAGGATACTGAGGCCTTCGGGAAAGCGATACGCGACGTCATTGATCACTCTCCCAGCATCGAACCCAACCACATTTCCCCGTACATGCCGGAAACCGTCTCTGCCGCCTACCATGAACTAATAGGAGAAGGGCCCTGTAAAAGACATTCTGGCTTCTGAGCTGCCGCTACTCTGACCAGTCGGATCGACAAGCCTTTTCGATCCTACCTCATCGTGTTGATCACGCGTGCCGGCACCCCCGCCAGCACCACATCATCACCAAAGGGCTGATTGACCAGCGCGTTGGCGCCGATGATCACGTTGTTGCCTACCCGCCCTTTGCCGACAACCTTGGCACCGGGATAGACGACGACGTCATTCCCCAAGCGGGGAAATGGCGCCTGGCCCTTTGGCGCCCCTGCCAACGTCACCTGCTGGTAGAGCCGACATCGCTCACCGAGCACCAGTCTATCGCCAATCACCACCGATATCGGATGAGGAAAGTGCAGCCCCTCTCCGATCGTGGTTCTGGGCCCCACATAGACACCAAACCGAAGCGCCAGCCCATTGAATAGCCACCGGGCCAATCCCCTGGCTCCAACATGCTGTAACCACTGCGCAAGCCGAAGTCGCGAAAGGACCTGGGTGGCCGGCTTGCCAATGCGCAACTGATAGCACAGACGCCACCAGGACCACCGCTGCTTAGGCTTGAAGGTCTCTTCCTGAATCAATCCCTTTAGATGCTGAAGGTTAATGGAAGTCCTCCTACAACTTGCCTGCTCACCCAAGAAATACAATCTTTTTGCAATGATGGATCAGGGGAGTACTGGATCCAGCGGTCCGGGCTCGGTCTCGGGGAGACACTCGACCAAGGCAGCCCTTACGCGCTCCAGCGCTTCCTGCCCGAAAGCCCCCTGCGTGACGCTCTCCCACCACTCTCGATGTACCGCCTTTACCGTCACCGGCACCAAGGGTAAGCCGAGCCGCTGCGCCATGGCCAGTCGATGCAGGCCCCGGTTTATCTTGATGAGCCGGCCTTCACGACTGACGGCGACCCCGAGCTGATCCTTTCCGCGTCCGGCATCAAAACCGCGTACCGCCATGTCATCGAGAAAGCTCAGATACACGCGCAGGTAGGTGAGGATACGGTCCTCCGAATCCAGCAGGATACCCTGCTGGTGCGACGACCACGGCTGCCCGGCGTTCAGTCGCGCCTTCAGTTCTCGGAACCGCTCGGTCTTGCGCAGATCATCCCTATGGTCATCGAGATCGCTGATGAAACGATAGCGCGAACTACGTAGAAGATTGCCACGCCGTTGGTCCCACTCGCCATCCCAAATGAACGCCGAGGATGAAGGTCTACATCGCTTGGGATAGCCGCGCCAGTGGGTGCTGCGAATCAATGCTCTGGGATCGACATGCAGCACCAGGTCATCTTCCAGCGCTTCTTCCACGGCACGCCTGGGTAGCCCACGGCGCTCCATCAACTCAGGACTGGGTCTTCCCCGAGACCATAGCGTAAAAAGCCATCGTTCCAGCGGCAGCGCGACACGTTCCAGCGTGCGATCACGAAGTGCGACTTGTGCACGGGCACGTTGCACCGGCCAGAACATTCGCCGGTCATAGAGCGGAGCAAAGGCCGGATCACCGGCAGGTGCGATGGGGACACGCTTTTCGGAGCCAGATACAAACTGCATGCTGATGGACGCAATTCTTACGCAAGGAAATAATATGCTAGCAAACTAATAACGCGCTGTCATAGCGATATCGGCGCTTTTGCTAACCGGCATGTTGCACACGGCCCCATCAGAATCTGACTCAGCGTACAAACCGCGCCGCCACCTCTTCCGGTCGAAAGTCATCCAGCCACTGCTCTTTCACCAGCGGCTTATCACCTGACAGGGCCCTTCTCATGCCCGCCGCAAGGCTGGCCTCGTCATGGGCAACCACACACTCCTCCAGCTCTCCTTTCAGGATGGTGCGAATACCACCGGGGCAGTCCACGCTGAGCACCGGTGTGCCACAGGCCATGGCCTCGAATAGCACGATCCCCATGCCCTCGAAGCGCGAACTCAGCACGAAGAGGCGCGCATGGTGCATCCAAGGGTAGGGATTGCTGCGCTGACCGGCGAAGATCACGCGATCGGCGATGCCAAGCTCCTGTGACAGGACCTCGAGCCGCTCTCGTTCCTGACCGTCACCGACCAGCACCAGCGGCAGCGTAATCTCCGCAAGCGCATAGGCCTTAAGCAACAGCGCCTGATCCTTGGCCGGCACCAGCCGCGCCACGTTGACGATATAAGGCTCACTGGGCAGGTCAGGCTCGGGCGCGATCATCTGCCGGCGAATGCTCTCAAGTGGACAGGGATTGGGAATGACGTTCAGCGAGGCCGGCTCGAAGTGCCAGACGCGCATGGCCTCTCGCACGCTCTCGGCGACGCCATCGGAGACGGTCACTAGATGTCGGCGATGGTACAAGCAACGCGCAAATAGCCGACGACGCCAGTCGCACCCACCCACATGCAGGATGTTTTCCAACACATAACGCGCCCGTTCATCACGGAAGGTCCAGATGAGCTCAAAGGTGCCGACCCCACGGAAGACGATACGATCGACCCGGCCATGACGACGCTCGAAGGCCCTGAGCCATACCCGAAACACCACGCCCCCCATAATGCCAGTACCGAGGAACAAAGAGCGCTTTACCAAGGGATTCAGAAGGACCCTCGCCAGCAGTTCCAGCACCAGGCCCAACCCGGTCAGCCGACTCCACCAGCGCAGTGCCAGTTTATGCTGCTGCACTTTCGGGTGTTCCGGAGCCAGCGGCCTGTCAACCTGGCGCAGGCTGAGCAGATGACTCTCATGGCCGGCCTCAGCAAAGGCATCGGCCAGGTTCACGGCGACACGCTCCATGCCACCCATCTTCAGCGAACGAACCACCACCAGGGTACGCATCAGCTACCCCTTCGGAAGAGGACAGGAAAGACGCGCTGGCCACTTTCCACCTGCCAGCGCCAGATATGTGTCACCAAGCCGCCCAGCACCAGAGCCTGAAGGTAGGTCCCCGTCCAGAAGAAACTGTATGACTCGAACTGATTCACAACCATGTAGTAAACGAAATATGCCAAGCCGAACAGTGCCATATCACTCGGCATGGCGCCGTCACGCCACGCTTTCCATGTGCCTATCCCGACCCAGACAACGAGAGCGGACATCACGAGCAGCCCCAAAGCGCCGTAACTGACCTGAAGCTCGAGCAGAGTATTATGCAGGTGGCCAAAGTTGTTCCGGGTCTGAGGAGGCAACCACTCGGTGTGATCGATGACCAGACCACGACCCTCCTCACCCCACCCCACTACGGGACGCTCCGCGATCCAGTCGACCGATGCCCGCCAGGAAAGCAGACGATTACCGATACTGCTGAAAGGTATTTCCTTCCAGTCTCCCTCCATGGCCTGAACAATGATGGCATTTTCACGTTCCAGCCGATTTTCAATAGTACCCTTGAATGCCCACGCCGCCGAAACCACGGTGAAGCACACTAAGGCAAAGCCTATCCATGCAGATGTTTTAACACGGGTCGTCGATCTGCCAGCAAAGTGATGCAGCGCTAATGCCGCGCTAGCCACCAACAACACCGGGAGCATGCCCAGCCATACGGCCCGCGTCTGGGTTATGCCTACCCCGATTAGGCACATCCCCGTCCCAAGCGTCCAGCTCGCACGACGTAGCCATGCCAACCTGCCAGCCGTCAGGCACCGCTGTGAAAAACACAGCAGGCCGGTCAGCGCCGCGCCAAAGAACAGTGCCGTGTGCTGAGCGTTGCGGATGCCGAAGTCGACTCGCCCACCCTCAAGCCCTCGCAGCCAGGCGGCAAGGCTGTCATCAGAAATCCATACGGCGGTCAGCAAGCCCGCCACGCCAAGCACCCAGACCCACAGGGTCAACCGAGTGCTGCCGCCGAGCCACCAGGCCACACCGATAAAGAGGAACCACTTGGCCAACCGGTCGAGCTGAGGGTTATCCGTCATCCAGTCGGGATGGTGAAAATAGCCCGCGACCCAGCTGATCAGCTGCACGGCGATGGCTCCCAGCAACAGCCAGAACGGTGCCGAGGAGCGAACGCCCTTCCCCCAGACCAGAGCCGCTATAAGCCCCGTCAACGCCATCAGCGTTCCGGCCGTCTCCCCGGCTTCGGGCAGCACCAACCTGAGCGCAGCAAAAAGCATGACTCCCGCCAAACCGACCCACCACAGTGCTATGGGGGCTTTCCAAGCGGGAAAACAAGAAGAATCGAGAGAGGGGATGGGGTGTCTCACACCTGCGCCTGTAGTTGGAATTGAGATGGGGGCGCATGCTATCAGAATTGAAGGCAAAAGACGCCGGTCTTGCCCTACGGCATTGGTCTGAATCTTCGAGACATCCACGGCCCCGGCGACCTAGCTTGTGACGGCCCATCGTTTGATGGAGTTGACGTTGCGCACCCAGCCCAGCTGATGGCTGCACTATCACCTGTGCAGCTCTGGAGGGGGCACTTCAGCCGTAACCCAAAGACCCGGCACATAGCCGGGTCTTTAGATCATACCGACAACCATATCGCATTAATTTTACGATAAAAGCAGACTCTTATCAAAATACCACGACCGCTGCGTCTCAGCCGTCACCAAGTTACGCCCCTCTTGCCCCACTCAACCATGGATGCTCCGCGATCCAGTCGACCGATGCCCACCAAGATAGGAGGCGATTACCGATGCTGTTGTAGAGAATCTCCTTACAGCCTCTTTCAAAGGCCTGAAAGATGATGGCTTTTTCAAGCGCCATTAATCAACTGGGATCATCACCGGGAACCATACCCGGTGAAAATCGTCCTTAACGTCTTGAAAGCGATAAGGATATCCAACCACAGCGAGAAGTGTTTGATGTAGAAAAAATCATACTGCAGCTTGGTGATCATGCCATCCACTTCCGCCGCATAGCCCTGCTCGACCTGAGCCCAGCCGGAGATGCCCGGTCTGACCACATGGCGATACCTGAAGAAGGGGACATCGCGCTCGTACCATTCCGACAACTCCATCGACTCTGGACGGGGCCCAATGAAGCTCATCTCGCCTTTCAGCACATTGAATAACTGGGGAAGCTCATCCAGGCGATATTTGCGAATCACTTTTCCGACAGGCGTAATGCGTGGATCATCATCGCCATCAGTAAAGCCCTTGCCGCGCTGGTCGATGTACATGCTGCGAAACTTAAACACTTTGAAGGGCACACCGCGATATCCCATCCGCTGCTGCAAAAACAGCGCTGGTCCCGCGCTATCTTTCTTGATTGCCCAAGCAGTAACCAACATGATTGGGGTAAGAGCGGGAAGTAACAGCAATGCCCCTACGATATCAAAGACTCTCTTGAATCTTGCGTATATGGCCGACGGCAACAACGAGCCGAACTCGTTCTCCGAGAGATGATCGATTCGCACACGGCCGCTGATCGACTCCTGCATCTGGCGAACGTGATATACGGGAATACGACACAGGGTGCACTCCGCCAAAAACTTTTCCCACTCTGCACCCAGGCTTTCACTGCGCAGATCGGCCACGATGGCATCGTAACGCGTGCCATCCGGTTCTGGTGAACTTAGATGACGTAACTCGACACGCGGCGAGGGTTGTAACTTCAACGCCTGACCTGCCGGCACCACCGCAATCTTCAAACGCCGATAACGCCTTCCGATGAAGTAGCCAGCAAAAAACCAGATCAGTGAGGCCAGATAGCCCGTAAACAGCACCTGGCGCGTATACTCTTCCCTCGCGAAGAAGAGAATGGCAACCACCACGAGAAAGGCCAGACTGACGGTAGGCGCTATGTAGGCCGCAACCTGAACACCGGGAAAGCGCGTGAAGCGGCGCAGACACAGTACGATAGTCACGAACGCCACGCCGATAGCCACGATAGTATTGACGCGGTGATCCGGCAGCACCTGCCAGAAGCCCCATCCCCACCGCTCAAGCGACGGAAGAGCAATCACCAGCGATAGCCCTACCAGCAGCTGAAAGGGCAGTCCCAGCAGAAATTGCTCATACCATCTAGAGTGGCGACGTTCATACGGGTATGTCACATCCATGCCTTCCATCAACTCTCCGCGTCCGGCTGCATCTTACATCAGCCCCTCGTCCTTGTCGGCCCTTGCCGCGCACGGTTTGAGCCACATGGCGCAATCCGTGCCCTGCACGCTGCATGTTCTGCTGTCCGAGGTATCGATAATGGGCAGTATCAAGCTTCAAAGAACCGCTGCTCATCCGAATTTAGCTCTGCTGATAGCCTGCAGGGTTATTTCTCTGCCAATGCCAAGTATCGCGCAGCATGGCCTCTAACCCGCGCTCAGCCCGCCAGCCCAGTTCGCGCTCAGCCTTGGAGGCGTCGGCCCAGAAGGCAGCGAGGTCACCCTCGCGTCGCGGGTCGATGCGATACGGCACCCGCTGGCCGCTCACCCTCTCGAAGGTGGTGACCATCTCCAGAACCGAGACACCCTGCCCAGTGCCCAAGTTGTAGATATGCACGCCGGACTCCTCGAGGCTTGCAAGCGAGGCGACGTGTCCATCTGCTAGGTCCATCACGTGCAGATAGTCGCGTACGCAGGTGCCGTCCTCGGTGGGGTAGTCGTCACCGAAGATCGCAAGCTCCGGGCGTCGCCCCACCGCCACCTGAGCGATGAATGGCATCAGGTTATTGGGTATACCCTGAGGGTCCTCACCGATCTGCCCGGAGGGATGGGCGCCGATGGGATTGAAGTAGCGCAACAGCGCCACGGACCAGCGCGCATCGGCGCGGCACAGGTCAGTGAGCAGCTGCTCCACCATCGCCTTAGAGCTGCCGTAAGGGTTGGAGGTGCTCCCCCGCGGCATTGTCTCCATATAGGGCACCGGTGCATCCGGGCCGTAGACCGTAGCCGAGGAGCTGAACACAAGCTTGTAGACCCCCGCAGCGGCCATAGCCTGGCACAGCACCAGCGAGCCGTGAACGTTAGCGTCGTAGTAGGCCAGCGGCTGTTCCACGCTCTCGCCCACCGCCTTGAGGCCAGCGAAATGGATCACCGCCTCAATGGCATGCCCAGCGAACAGCCGATCGAGCAGCGCGCGATCGCGCACGTCGCCCTCAATGAAGCCAACCGCCTTGCCGAAGATCGTCTCCACACGATGCAAAGCCTCGCGGGAGCCATTGCAAAGGTTATCCAACACCACCACCTCGTGGCCCTCTTCCAACAGCTGCACCACGGTGTGCGAGCCGATATAGCCGGCGCCGCCGGTGACAAGAATACTCATCCTGTTTCCTTCGTCTTGCTTTTGCTCTTGGCCAAGAACTGCGGTAGCTTGGAGAGGTTCTTATACGGCAGTGCCACTAAGGGATTGATACCGTTGTTGCGCATCGCAGCAACGTCCTCCCGCGACTTTCGCAGGATCTGCTTGAGGCTGCCATTGCTGGCGCCGCCCACGCGCATCTTGACCAGCACCTCGGGCAGATAGGCGACCTTGACCTTCTCGCTGGAGAGATAACGCAGCAGCGCGTCGTAATCGCCGGCGATCCGGTAGTCCAGGTCGAAGCCACCCAGCTCCCGGTAGAGCTCACGACGCATGAAGAAAGTCGGGTGCGGCGGCATCCAGCCACGCTTGAGTTTGCCATGGCTGAAGGCGCCGGACGTCCAATGGCGGATTACTCGGTTTGTGTCGGCCGCATCCACATACTGCAGATCGCCGTAGACCGCGCCCACCTTGGGATCCTCGAAATAGGCGGCGACCTTGGCCAGAACCTCGTCTTGGGCGAAGAGGTCATCGGAGTGCAGGAACCCCAGCACCTCACCACTGGCCCGCTCGATGCCCTTATTGAGGGCATCGTAGATACCCCGGTCCGGTTCGGAGACCAGCACATCGCCCTCCCCTAGGGTCTGCCGGGCGACGGCCACGGTACCATCCTTCGAGGCCCCGTCGATCACCACATGCTCGATATGCGGCCAGCGTTGTTGCTTGAGGGAGGCGATGGCCTCGCCGATGGTCGCCTGGCTGTTGTAGCAGGCAGTGATCACGGAGATCTTCAGCGGCTCACTCATCAGCAGCGCCCATAGCGGTCGTTGAAACGCACGATATCGTCCTCGCCCAGGTAGGCCCCCGATTGCACCTCGATCAGCTCCAGAGGAATCTTGCCGGGGTTTTCCAGGGCATGAACCTGACCGATGGGGATATAGATCGACTCGTTCTCGGTGACAAGGCGGGTATCCTCGCCGATGGTGACCTTGGCCGTACCGGAGACCACCACCCAGTGCTCGGCTCGGTGGTGGTGCATCTGCACCGAGAGCTTGGCGCCGGGATTCACGGTGATGCACTTAACCTGATAGCGCTCGCCGTGATCGATGCTGTCGTAGACGCCCCAGGGGCGATAGACCTCACGGTGGCTTTCTTGCTCGCTACGTTTTTCCGCCTTGAGCCGGGCAACGATCTGCTTGACCTCTTGCACCCGGTCCTTGCAAGCCACCAACACAGCGTCCTTGGTCTCTACCACCACCAGATCCTCAACGCCTACCGTGGCCACCAGGCGATGGTCAGCATGCACCAGCAGGTTATGGCTGTCGTGGAGCATCACGTCACCATGGCAAGCATTGCCCTCGGAATCGCGCGCGCTGACCTCCCACAATGCCGACCAAGAGCCGATATCGCTCCAGCCGGCGTCCAGCGGCACCACGCTGGCATATTCAGTACGCTCCATTACCGCATAGTCGACGGACTCGGCCGGACAGGCCTTGAACGCCTCGGCATCAAGCCGCGAGAAGTCGAGATCCTCACTGGCCCCGGCCAGCGCCGCGCGGCAGGCCTTGACCATGGCCGGCTGGAAGCGCTCGAGTTCCTCCAGATAGCGCTTGGCTGAAAATAGGAACATGCCGCTGTTCCAGTAGTAGTCGCCGGTGACCAGGTAGTCTTGAGCGGTGACCCTGTCGGGCTTTTCGACGAAGCGCTTGACCCGAAAGCCAACGTCGCCCTGCTCCTCGCCTCGCTGGATATAGCCGTAGCCAGTCTCGGCATGAGTGGGCACCACACCAAAGGTCACCAATTGACCCTGCTCGGCAAGCCGACGGGCGTGAATCACGCTCTCGTGGAACTGCGCCACGTCGCGAATCAGATGATCGGCGGCCAGCACCAGCAGCAGCGCCTCGGGATCCTCTTCCGCCGCCTGCAGCGCCGCCAGAGCGATGGCCGGGGCGGTGTTACGCCCTTCCGGCTCAAGCAGGATACGCGCGTCGTTGATGCCCTGCTGGCGCACTTGCTCGGCTACCAGGAAGCGGTGCTCCTCGTTGCAGATCAACAACGTTGAGCGATGCTCAAGTGGAGCAAGACGCTTGAGCGTCTCCTGCAGCATGCTGCCTTCGCCAGTCAGCGGCAGGAACTGCTTGGGCCGCAACTGGCGCGACAGAGGCCATAGCCGCGAGCCACTGCCTCCGGCCATGATGACGGGCGTGATCATGGGAACTCCATATTTGGGTATCAGGATTGAACTGCGGGCAAGTAGGCACGCGTATTGGCGTGCACTGTTTCATCGTGAACGATGGCGTGTGGCGACCACCAGCGATAGCCGCAATGCTGCTGACGTGGCAAGGTCTCGAGTTCAGGCTCCAGCATCAGCTGATAGGCCAGCACCACATAGTGGGTAGAGTGCTCAGGGTCGAGTGTGCTGTCAGCGTAGAAGTGCTGGTAAACACCTAGGAAGCACAAGTCAGCCAGTTCGCTGGCCTGGCCCAGCTCATCCCGGGTCAAGCGCTGGGCGGCGGCTTCAAGGGTCTCGCTCTTGCGAACCCGCCCACCGGGCACGAACCAGCAGCCCTGCGCCGGGCGGTTGACCCGCTGGCCCAGCAGCCACTCTCCCTGGGGGTTAGTTACCACAAAGTCCAGCGAGACCAGGGGGGTATTCGCTACCACTTGGCGAAAAGTATCGTCGCTTAGCCAGCCCTGGCCGGTCGATGGCGTCTCACACATGGCGATCAACCGCGGAAGCGATCCTGGTTATCCAGGAACCAGCGGTAGGCGTTCTGCAGGCCATCCTCTAAGGTGATGCTAGCCTGCCAACCCAGCGCCTTGAGCCGCGAGACATCCATAAGTTTGCGCGGAGTGCCATCGGGCTTGCTAGAATCGAAGCTCAGCGCACCTTCGAACTCGGTGACCCTCTTGACCGTCTCTGCCAGTTCACGGATGGTGCAATCTACCCCGGTGCCCACGTTGATATGCGAGAGCACCGGTGAGGTATTGGCTTCATAGGTCTCCTCGTCGAGTTCCATCACATGCACGCTGGCCGCCGCCATGTCGTCCACGTGTAGGAACTCGCGCATTGGCGTGCCGCTGCCCCACACCACCACCTCGCTATTCCCCTGCCGCTTGGCCTCATGGAAGCGCCTCAGCAGTGCCGGGATCACATGGGAGTTCTCGGGGTGGAAGTTATCGTGCGGCCCATAGAGGTTGGTGGGCATCACGCTGCGATAGTCTCGGCCATACTGTCGGTTGTAGCTCTCGCAGAGTTTGATGCCGGCAATCTTGGCGATGGCGTAGGGCTCGTTGGTGGGCTCCAGGGTGCCGGTGAGCAGTGCCTCCTCGCGCATCGGCTGCTCGGCATGCTTGGGATAGATGCACGACGAGCCCAGGAACAACAGCTTGTTCACCCCTGCCTGATGGGCGGCGTGGATGAGATTCGCCTCGATCATCAAGTTCTGGTAGATAAATTCCGCGGGATAGTTGTTGTTGGCCTGAATGCCACCGACCTTAGCCGCCGCCAGGTAGACCTGATCGATGGCATTGCGTTCAAAGTAGGCCTGTACCTGGGCCTGATTGGTGAGATCCAGTTCATCACGCCCAGCGGTAAGAATGTTGCGGTAACCCACTGCTTCTAGCCGGCGCACGATAGCCGACCCCACCATGCCACGATGGCCTGCCACGAAGACGGTCTGGTCGAGATCGCGTGCCATGCTCAGCCCTCCACCGTGACCGGAATCTCATAACCATGCTCCATGAGCAGCGCATGCCGCTTGGCCACCTTGAGATCCTCAGCGACCATCTCGGCGCACATCTCCTGCACGGTGATCTCCGGCTCCCAGTCCAGCTTGGCCTTGGCCTTTGAAGGATCGCCCAGCAAGGTTTCGACCTCGGCCGGACGGAAGTAGCGAGGATCGACGCGCACTACCACATCTCCTACTTCACGCGCAGGAGCCTTGTCACCCTCGATGCGCTCAACGATGGCGACCTCATCGACTCCCTCGCCCTCGAAACGCAGCGTGATACCCAGTTCCTCGGCGCTCAGCCGGATGAAGTCACGCACCGAGATCTGCTTGCCGGTGGCGATCACGAAGTCCTCGGCTTCTTTCTGCTGAAGCATTAACCACTGCATGCGCACATAATCCTTGGCATGGCCCCAGTCGCGCAGCGCATCCATGTTGCCAATATAGAGGCACTCTTCCAGCCCTTGGGCGATGTTGGCCAAACCGCGAGTGATCTTGCGAGTCACGAAGGTCTCACCACGGCGTGGCGACTCATGATTGAACAGGATACCGTTGCAGGCATACATGCCGTAGGACTCGCGATAGTTCACGGTAATCCAATAGGCATACAGCTTAGCCGCGGCATAGGGCGAGCGCGGATAAAACGGCGTGGTTTCGCGTTGCGGTGTTTCCTGCACCTCACCGAAGAGCTCGGAAGTAGAAGCCTGATAGAACTTGGTCTTCTTCTCCAAGCCCAACAGACGAATCGCCTCAAGAATCCTCAGTGTACCGAGTGCATCCACATCGGCAGTGTACTCGGGAGACTCGAAACTCACCGCCACATGGGACTGCGCCGCCAGATTATAGATCTCGTCCGGCTGGACCTGTTGGATGATCCGTGTCAGGTTGGAAGAATCCGAAAGATCCCCATAATGCAACACAAAGTTCTGGCCCTCGACATGCGGGTCCTGGTAAATATGATCCACCCGCTGGGTATTAAACAACGACGCACGACGCTTTATACCATGAACCTCATATCCTTTTTCTAACAACAACTCAGACAAATATGACCCATCCTGCCCGGTCACACCTGTAATCAAAGCAACCTTACGATTTAACATAACCACCCACTCTCATTCCAACTAAAGAATTACCCATCAGGAAATACATAAAATACCCCAATGGCCATGTGTAGTATAAATTTGTCGTAATAGAAGCAACAAGCAAGAGAAACAAAAAAATTCTCACCTCACCCTTCGCGCAATAAAAACAAAGCAAATAAAAAAAATACCAGACAGACGCAAAAAAAACACCTCCGTACAAAACTTTAGAAAAAAAACCATTATCGATCGAATACAAAGAATCGTGGTAATTAAATAAACCGATATCTAACAACAATTCTTCATACATAGAAAGCCTTATGAACATACTTTCCAGATCCAAAGTACGAACATTGCCCCCCCCTCCCCCAGACCAGTCACCCAACAAAGTAATGCCAAAAAAAAGCAAAACAAAAAAAATCACTAAAACCAAAAAGAAGAAAATACTTCCACGTAAAGAGCGACCACAAAAAACAAATAAAACTAATGCAATAACGGACAGTACGTAAGCAGTTTTCGACCCCGTAACAAAGATACACAGAAGAGCAAGCAGCGCATAACGAAACTTAGAGTCGCTCAGAGCAATATAAAGAAACAACGAAGCTGCAACGCCAGATATATTTGGATTAACAAATATGCCGAACGGCCTATAATACTGCCCGTAATCAAATTTTGAAAAAAATCCATCTAGCCAAAAAAAATCAAGAAGAATGAAAAAGCAATTAACCAACGAGGCAAAATAAAAAAAACGCCGGAAACCAGTCCAGCTATATCGATAACCAACAATCAAAAACAAAGATGGAAGAAAAACAGTTAAAAAATCCCTACCTCCGCCCAACATAATTCGAGGGAAAGAGAAAACCAACATAAAAACAAAGAAAGCAAATAACAAGAAAACAGAGAGAAAGTTGAAACGTGCGATAGTAAATACCGCCACCAGAACAATCATGCATGCAAGAAACGAGCGCAGAAAAACAAGCCAAGTAACTTCGCCAGTATAGTGAAGAGCTGGTTCAGCATAGTAAACAACTGGATGCAAAACAAAGAAAACAACAATCGATAAAAAAACAAGTCGAAAAGGCCTTATTAATGGCCGTTTCCCATTAATGGCTGAAGAACTCAAATTCATTAGAATAACCCAATATACTTGAAGACGGCGACGGACTAGTCGAATAAAGTTTTACGCCTTTATTTTCAAAATCTTCCTTAATCAAAACCAACATATCCTGCATACTAACACCACCAGAAGAGCGACTAGTTTTATGCTGCTGATGCTCTGTACACTCATCTTTTTTCGGGGGGGCTTGATTATCAAATGAAGCTATTGCCTCAATCAGATCACTGCCATAAAAATGGGGGCCACCAAAATCTAAGCCATGTATGACAATTTCTTCAAATCCCATGTGGAAAGCTAGAAAAATCAGACCAACAGCACTACTATAAGCCTGAGGCAGAACTCCATTATCCCTCGTCATATTATCTACACAATACCTCAGGCATTTTTCACTCAAAACCCTGTAGTGCTTATCCTTTACATACACTGCTTTTTTTGAATAAAGCCCAGATATCAACCTGAGGTCATTCTTCATCTCAGACAAGTTCTTAAATACCACTAATGAGTTATCAAAAACTCTATGCCGGCACAGGCCGTAGTACAGGAGAACCATATTCTCCGCGAAAAACTCATTTTTCCCTGATGCATTTTCTACAAAATGAAGATCAGGATGGTTACACTTAAGATAAGAAAAATTGAACCCTATAACAAAATCATTATCAAGATCTATCGTTGAGTATGAGTAATTTAGACTCCACCCAGACCCCAAGATGTGGCACCGTCGCGGTAGGTCTTTATTTTTATAAGACAGAACATCCAACTCTTGCATTCCTTTAAAACGCAAAAAAAGACATCTAATGCTTTGCAAGCCTGACTCTAAATAAAGGACAAAAAACACAACCGCACGTTGAAAGAAACCAGGGGATCGATACAAAAAGCCCTTCAGACGCTCTTTAGCACTCATCAATATCTTCTCGCTTTACTACAGAATGCTTAATAACATTATTTTTCACCTTTTTACCAATAATCTTTTCGAGAAACTTAGGAGGCATACCATAACCAGGCCTAACACTTCGAACAGAATCATGATTTATCACATCACCAACATTTAAATCTTCAACAAAATACAGGGAGCGTCGAAACTTCACATTCCCCTGCTCACTGGATTTCCTGCCGTAATCCACCTTGCCTAATGCCTGCCACGCCGTCTTGGCGTCGCGGCACAGTGCGGCCAGTTCGGCAGGTTCCAAGGAGAAACTGTCGTCGGGGCCGCCGCCGTTGCGGTCGAGTGTGAAGTGCTTCTCGATCAGGCTGGCCCCCAGCGCGACACTGGTGATCGCGGTGGTGTTGTCGATAGTGTGATCGGAGAGTCCCGTCACCAGCCCGAACCGCTCGATCATATCGGGGATGGTGCGCAGGTTGTAGTCTTCCGGCGGGGCGGGATAACCACTGACGCAGTGCAGAATCGCCAGCTGCTCACAGCCAGCGCCGCGGGCGGCGTCGATGGCTTCCTGAATCTCCTCGGCGTCGGCCATGCCGGTGGAGATGATCATCGGCTTGCCAGTGCGGGCGACGTACTCGATCAATGGCAAGTCGACGGCCTCGAAGGAGGCGATCTTGTAGGCCGGGGCGTTCAGGTCTTCGAGCAGGTCGACGGCGGTGGTGTCGAACGGCGAGCTGAAGATGGTGATGCCGAGCTTACGGGCATGCTCGAAGAGCGCCTGATGCCACTCCCAAGGCGTGTGCGCCCACTCGTACAGTTCGTAGAGAGTTCGTCCTTTCCATAGCCCGTTGGTGATCTGAAAATCCGGCAAATCGCTGTTCAGGGTGATGGTATCAGGCCGATAGGTTTGCAGCTTGATGGCATCGGCACCGGCGCGCTTGGCTTCCTCGATGATCTTGAGCGCGGTTTCAAGCTGGCCGTTATGGTTAGCGGAGAGCTCGGCGATGATGTAAGGGGGTTGATCGGGGCCGATCACGCGGCCGTCGATGTTAATCTTCTTCATGGGATGACACCTTCTTGAGTTCGATGGTATAGGCATGCCTGTGCAGGCGAAAGAATGCCGGATAGCGCTGCGGATCCATGACGCGAATCGTTGGGAAAAGGTCACGCAGGGTCAAGGAGGGGTCGATCTCGCTATCCGCCGGCGTCCGCTTTCGATAGTACGTCGGGGTGAGATGCTCGGGCTGCGGCACCGGCTCGGCCCCCGCTAAAATCAGCGTCAGTGCCTCGTCCATCAGCGCCAGTTCCGTGTCGAACAGCAGGCGATGGATCTCGTCATGCAGGGCGTGGGTCGGTACCGGGAAGGTCCGCTTGGCCCAGATGGCCCCGGTGTCTACGCCATCCTCGGCCTCGAGCAGGCTGACCGTGATGGCCTCGGCGCCCTCGAGCAGGGCCCAGACATGCGGGCTCCAACCGCGGCCATACGGCAGGTCGCTGGCATGCAAGACCAAGGTGTGCCGATAGCGCGCCCGGGTGGCAGCATCGATGAGCTGGCTGCAGGAGATCAGGAATAACACCTCCCCGCCGGGGAGTTGGTCTTTGTCGCGACACAGGACGATGTCGTGTGAGTCTTGGTGCTGCGCCTGCCAACGCACCAACCAAGCGTTGACGGGATGCTCAGCGCTGGTGCACAGAAGCGTGATCTGCATCGGTCATCCGTCCCTCAGTAAATGTTCAACGAGCGCCTGCGCGCCCTGCCCTTCCGTGAGGCCGGCAGCGTGGTGCGTCATGGCATCTAGGCGTGCCGGGGCGGCGGTGATCTCCGCCATGACACGCTGCAGCCGGTCCGCCCAGATTGAGGTGGCGGTGGTGCCGACATGAATCGCCGCCTGAGCCTCGTCCAGATGGCGGGCGATCTCAACCTGATTCTCGGCCAAGGCCACCATCACAGTCGGCAGCCCCAGGCAGCAGCGCTCCCAGGAGGTGCTGCCGGCGGCACCGATGCCCAGGTCGGCCTCGGCCATGCGCCGCGCCATGTCGTCGACGTTGACCACGACCTCGGTGGGCCATGCCATCCACCGGGCCTGGGCTCGAACATCGTCTAGCCAAGGGGCGGTGGCGCCCATCACCACGGTGATCTGCAGGTCATCGGGTAAGGGACACTGGCTCACCACCTCGAGCACTCGGCCGGTGACGTTATCCTGGTCGACGCCGCCCAGGGTGATCAGCAGGCGCTCCAGGCGCGGCTGGCCCTGGCGACGCGCCAGGCTGGCTTCCCGCCAGTCGGCGAACTCGGGACGCAGCAGCGCGTAGGTGGGCCCCACCAGCACACGGCACCCTTCGGGCACCAAGTCGGCGTAGTCCACCGCCCGGCGGCCGAGGTTCTGGTCGAGCAGCAGGTCGGCGCGGTGCGCCCGGTCGGCCAGGTCGTCGATCACCAGCACTCGGCAACCTCCCGGCGTGACGATGTCTTCCCAGCGCTCGTCCAGCGCATAGTGGTCCACCACCAGCCAGTCCGGCTGCAGCGCCGCCAGGACGTGGCGGCTCTGCTCGGCATCGACGGCCCACGCCACCCCGAGCCAATCGGCATGCGCGGGGACATCCTCCGTGACCGCCGGCGAGGCGCCCTCCCCGTCGGGCTCATCGGGCAGAGACAGGCGGTGCACCCGATGGCCATGGGCGGAGATCCGCTCGATGAGATGGCCGTCATGAACGCGGCAGAGGAAATGGCAGTCGGCGCCTTGGGCGGCCAGGGCATCCGCCAGCGTCAAACAGCGCATCACATGGCCGCTGCCGATCAATCGCGAGGCATCGGCGCGAAAGGCGATGACTGGGGCGGCCGCATAGAGCTCGTTCATGCGTCTTCCGCCTGCAGGGAACGGAACAGCCACTCGGCGCGCTGCCAGTCTTCCGGGGTGTCGATATCCTGCACGCGATGGCGCGGCAGCATGGCCGGTGCGGCGCCTGGGCCCATCAGTGGGAGTGCCTGACGCCAGGCCTCGGCCCTGCCCCAGTAGAATTGGCCGGCGTCGTGAAAGGCCTCTTCGAGGTCCTGAGAACGGGTCTGGGCATGCTCGGGCTGGAACATCGCCACCCGACCCTCCGCCGTCAGCCGCAGCGCGCGCTGAATGGGAAAAGCGTAGCTGGTGACGCTGAAGACGTAGTCGGCGCCCTCGGCCTCTAGGATCGCCAGTCCGCGGCGCAGATCGTCGGCCTGCACGAAGGGCGCGGTGGCGTAGACGCAGCAGACCTGACGGGGTGTGTCGCCATGGGCCTCGAGCCAGTCGAGAGCATGGGCGATCACCGGCACGGTGCCAGTATGGTCGTCAGCCAGCGCCTCGGGGCGGCGAAACGGCACTTCGGCGCCCCACTCACGGGCGACATCGGCGATGGCGTCATCGTCGGTGGAGACGATCACCCGATCGAAACAGCCGCTGGCCAGAGCGGCCTCGATCGACCAGGCGATCATCGGCTTGCCGCAGAACGGTTTGACGTTCTTGCGCGGGATACGTTTGCTGCCGCCGCGGGCGGGAATCACTGCGACGCGATCGGCCGCCTTGGGCGAAATATCGCTCATGCGCCCTCCAGGGCCCGGGTCAGGGCAGCTACGACGTCGTCCTGCTGGGCCTCGGTCATGGTCGGATACAACGGCAGGCTGATCGCCTCGGCGTAGTAGCGCTCAGCCTCGTGGAAGTCGCCTGGCCGGAAGCCCAGCTGCTGATAGTAGGGCTGGGTGTGCACCGGAATATAGTGCAGATTAACTCCGATGCCCTGATCGCGCAGGGCCTCGAACACCTGACGATGCGTCGCGTCGAGCTCATCGCGCTTGAGACGGATCACATAGAGATGGCGCCCGGAGACACTGTCCGGATGCTGCCAAGGCGTGGTCACCAGCAGGTTCGCCATCAGTGCATCATAGCGCTCGGCCAGGGCGTTGCGACGCGCTACATAGCCATCAAGGCGCTCGAGCTGGGTAACGCCCAGCGCGGCCTGCAGCTCGGTCATGCGATAGTTGAAGCCCAGGGCGACCTGCTGGTAGTACCAGGGGCCGTCGCCCTCGTGGGTCATCAGCGCGGGATCGCGAGTCACGCCGTGACTACGCAGCATGGCCATCGCCTCGGCCAGTTGGTCATCGTTGGTCAGCGCCATTCCGCCCTCGGCGGTGGTGATGATCTTCACCGGGTGGAAGCTGAACACCGTGATATCGCTATATCGGCCACTGCCGATGTACTCGCCCTGGTACTGGCCGCCAATGGCGTGGGAGGCGTCTTCGATGATCCGGAAGCCGTAACGCTCTCCAAGGGCTTGGATCGCCTGCATGTCGCAGGGCTGGCCGCACAGGTGCACCGCCACCACCACCTTGGGCAACCGACCGGCCCGTTCGGCCTGCTCGAGCTTGGCCTCCAAGGCCCGGGGGCAGAGGTTGTAGGTACACGGGTCGATGTCCACGAAGTCGACCTTGGCGCCACAGTACAGCCCGCAATTGGCGGAGGCAACGAAGGTGATCGGCGAGGTCCACAGCCAGTCGCCCTCCCCCAGGCCCAGCGCTAGACAGGCGACATGCAGCGCCGAGGTGGCACTATTGACCGCCAGGGCATGCCGGGCGCCAACCTTGTCGGCCACGGCCTGCTCGAACCGCGGTACCATCGGGCCCTGGGTCAGGAAATCAGACTTCAGCACCGCCAGTACGGCGTCGATATCGGCCTGTTGGATGTCCTGGCGTCCGTAAGGGATCATCAGATGGCTCCGATCTTTTCCCAGTTGGCATCGATCCAGGCCGTGAGCTCACTCTCGCTCATCCATTCCTGGTTGGTATCGCTGGAGTAGACAAAGCCCTCAGGCACCTTCTTGCCATCCTTGATGCGATTGGCGTCCTGGTCCCAGCTGTTGATCGCCGGCAGGATCTTGAAGTGCTCAGGGTACTCGTAGGTGTAGTAGGCATCCTCTGCGCCGATCATCTGCTCGTGTAGCTTCTCGCCAGGACGAATGCCCACCACCTCCTGCTCGGCGTCCGGCGCCACAACTTGA
Organism: Halomonas saccharevitans; assembly: GCF_900116405.1. Classification (GTDB taxonomy): domain Bacteria; phylum Pseudomonadota; class Gammaproteobacteria; order Pseudomonadales; family Halomonadaceae; genus Halomonas; species Halomonas saccharevitans. Next base: position 43,326 of record NZ_FPAQ01000022.1, read on the forward strand.
GCCAGATCGGTGACCTTCATTGAGGGGATCTTCTTGACGTAGATCTCGCCACCCTCCATGTCCTCGAAGGCGTGCCACACCAGTTCCACGCCCTGCTCCAGGGAGATCATGAAGCGGGTCATGCGGCCATCGGTGATGGGTAGCACGCCCTTGTCACGGATCGACATGAAGAAAGGAATTACTGAGCCGCGAGAGCCCATGACGTTGCCGTAGCGCACCACGGAAAAGCGGGTGTCATGGCCGCCGGCATAGGAGTTGCCGGACACGAACAGCTTGTCGGAGGTTAGCTTGGTCGCCCCGTACAGGTTGATCGGGCTGCTGGCCTTGTCGGTGGAGAGCGCCACCACCTTCTTGACGCCCTTGTCGATGCACGCATCAATCAAGTTCATGGCACCTTGGACGTTGGTCTTGACGCACTCGAAGGGGTTGTACTCGGCGGTGGGCACAATCTTGGTGGCCGCCGCATGCACCACATAATCGACACCGTCCAGCGCCCGGTAGATGCGATCACGGTCGCGCACGTCACCAATAAAGAAACGCACACGCGGATCACCTTGGAACTTCTTGGCCATCTCCCACTGCTTCATCTCGTCACGCGAGAAGATGATCACCCGCTTTGGATTATAGCGCTCAAGCAGCATGGGAATAAAAGTATGGCCGAAGGACCCAGTACCGCCGGTGACGAGAATCGATGCATTATTAAACATTCATTGCTACCTATCTTCAAAGTAAGAGAGCAGATATTTCACTATCACTAAATATCTGCAATTTCTAGCGAGACTTTCCCTTCTTGGATCCATGATTGCTTTTTCTTCAGCTTTATGTAAGCCATGCTTTTGTGAACCAACATGATAACAAAAGATCCGCACAGTGCTAGTGGCACCCCGTAGACGGGGAGGATTCTTGTCATCAACGCTGCGATGGCTACGAAAACAACTAGGGATACCAAGTGGCTAATGATGATACTTCTATCTTGTGACATGGCATAAAGCCCATAATGGGGCACCATACTTAAGGCGTATAAAACAATAGCAACAAGAAGCACATACAAGAGCCCAACATGCTCCACATAAACCTCCTTGCCTATAAAAAACAATACGGGATGGATAAGCAATGCAGCAGAAATGCTCAATAGGAGAGATATGATGAGTGTTTGCCGAATCAAAACCTTCATACCACTCTTAAAAGACGTCGCATCCTTTTCCTTGAAAGCTTTTATAAGCCCCGGGTATAAAAAAACAAAAACCCCCGCATCCAAGAAGGCCGTTACCGCATTAGCCACACCGGCAAAAAGCACGTATGCAGCTAAAACATCGGCTCCTGAAAGAGCTTCAACCCAATAACGGTCAAGGGTAAACAAACCTCGAATAGCCAGAGTCGCTACGAGAAATGGCAGTGCCACTTTGACTCCGCGCCTCACCCACTGCCAATCTATTGTTTGCCACAAACAAGCCCGGTCTAGTTTAAAAATCACTAGCCCACCAACACAACATGCAGTCGCCACACCAACTCCCCATGCCGACAAGGCAAACTCGATAGAACGGACGGAGGGAAACACCCAAAACAGTACTGCAACAATAAGCGCCCATAGGCCGGAACGTAAGAAGTGCACCACACTTGCATATAATTGGCGAGACATTGCCACCAACAATCTATTCAATTCTTGTGCCAAGTGTTCCAGCACCAACAAAATAAAAAACCAAGGCGCCACTGACCAAGGAATAAAGCCAAGGAAGAAAATAAGAGCCAACAGTGGCAAGACAACTATATAAGTTACGATAAAAAAAACACTTTGATCCCGCAACAACCTTGCCCACTGATCTGGTTTTTTACCAAGCAACTCCCTTGTGCTATAAGTATAAAAGTCGAACCCCAAAGCATATGTCGCATATGCAATTGTTACCACTATCAACCCATAAAGCGCGATATCCGCTGGCTCAAGAAAATAAGCTAACAAAAAAAGCAATGCAAACTTCGCCAACAAGGTGCTACCTCGCAAACCAATATTGACAAATCGTTCAATCGGGAAACTTTTAATACCCACCCCATTCAAAATCAAAACAAAAGCTATCCGGCCAGATACTTTGTTCACAAGACTAGGTGTTTAGTCCGGCTTGTAATGGTCCATGGTACGAAACATTGTCCGAGGGGGATTCATGGCTCAAGTACTTCATCAATGTGCCAAGACCACGCACGCCATCCGAGAAGACATACAGCGATCGTTGGCCTCGGTCGCGGAGTTCAAGCAACCCGCCACAATTTTGTGAGCTTTCGCATTTCGTCGAGACAGCCACATTTCCATGAAATTGGCCCACATTCCTGCGGGCCAATTCACACAACCTACTGATTTTATTAACCATCACCGATAATGGCGGTTATCAAACACACATGGCAGCTCAGCCTTCTTCCACCAAGCTATCACGCACCGAAGCAGCAAACTGCATGATGAAAGCGCTCATCACGGCAATCATGGCGCCCAAAACGATCGCCAAGGCCATGATCAGGCTACGCCCGGTGCCGACTGGCTGCAGACCTTGAACAGCGGTCTCTACCACTCTGCCATCGCGGAGATAGGCCAGCTCATCCTCGAGATCCGCGATACGGTTGATATAGCTGGTCACAAGGTCAGATACGAGAGCGCGCGACGAACCCTGCGTGGCTTCGAGGGAGCGCCTGGCACTGGCAAGCTGGCTTTCCAGGCTGGCCCGGCGTTGCTCGAGCTGTGCGCCCTGATCGGCCTTGATCTTATCGAGCATGCTTCCATGCAAGGCTTTGACCAGCGACTCGTTTTGCGTAGTGGCTTTCGATACGAAGCGCACCAGCAGCGTATCGCTAGGATTTGACACGTCCACATCGAACGGCAGTTTTTCGAGACTATTTTCTGCGATGAGCTCCCGCGTCACGGATCCCAGGTAGAGGTTGGACACCTTGGCGACGATAGAGCCGGGCAGCTCCAATGCGGCAGGACCGTTGCTGCCGCTAGGCTTCTGTTCGGCCACCTGGTAGATCGACACGTACTCGTAGGTGCGCTCCATGGAAAGCGCGTAGGCGAGCCCTGCCAGCACAATGACCAAAAAGACGGCCGCCATCGTCTTCCAGCGACGGACCAAGATCTTGGTCAGATCGACCAGCGAGATTTCATCATCGGCAGGATGGCGGGGGGCTTGGCTATTGGGTGATTCGTTCATTGATTAAGGGCTACCTTCATCCATGGATCAGGCACGCTACCGCCCGGGGATTAACCGGGCGCATTCCCATGCCCTGAGCAACTATCTTTGGGTTGCAGGTGATGTCGATAACAGCACCCGACGGCGGTTTGGCCGCTAGGCGTTGGTGATCGACCGACCTGCAGCCTGTAAGTGGTAAATTCGAGCGGACATTCTACGTGACTCGTCGCTTTGGCTCCATCCGCAGGCTCGACTCCGCTGTGCCTGAGCTTCGAAAGCCGTATGGGCACGCGAGTAAATAAGCATCGATGCCGAACGTCAACCGGAACTTTCGTCGTTTGCCCGCCTCCTCTCACGACCTTGACCTGCAACAAGATCGAGCCGAGTGGATCGGGGTCCATAGCCTACTGCTCACTGCGGCGCCTGGTGATCGGCGCCCAGGCTCACCTCGATCTGCCGTCCCGCATCTTTCGCCCACTGTTCGATACGGGCCTTGAGGGCGAGCTGGGCGTCGCGCTCGCCATGCACCAGGCGCACATGGCGCGGCGGATGGCGCATGCGTCGAATGAAGTCGAGCAGATTCTGCTGATCGGCATGGGCGGAGTAGCCGCTGACGGTCTCGATATGGGCGCGGATATCGAGGCGCTCGCCGTCGAGGGATACCCAGCCGCCGCTTGGCCCGTAGCGCTGGATGTCACGGCCCGGCGTACCGGCGCCCTGATAGCCGATGAACACCACGGCGTGACGCGGATCATGGAGCATGCGCTTGAGGTAGTTGACCACTCGCCCGCCGGTGACCATGCCGCTGGCGGCGATCACCACCGCCGGGCGATGGGTACGGGCAAGGTAATCGACGGTCTGCTCATGCTCCTCATGGCTCTCCACGGTATAGAGATTCTCGAAGCTGAGCGGATGGCGGCCGCTGCGCAGGCGCCGATGCGCCTCGGCATCCCACCAGGGCCTGAGCTCTCGATAAATCTGAGTGAAACGCGCGGCCAGCGGGGAGTCGACGATGATCTCGAGCTCGCGCCAGCGTGGGTCGCGAGCCCCGTGGATCAGGCCCTCCAGCTCGTAGAGCAGCTCCTGGGTGCGGCCGATGCTGAAGGCCGGAATCACCACGCTGCCGGCATTCTCGAGCGCCCGGTCGATGGCGCCCTTGAGGCGCGCCCGCCGGGCAGTGCGGTTTTCGTGGTGGCGGTCACCGTAGGTGCTCTCGATCACCAGGGTGTCGGCCCGATAAGGCGATCGGGGTGCCGGCAGCAAGGGTGCATAGGGTGCGCCGAGATCGCCGGAGAACACCGTGCGGTGACTCTCACCGATCGTGCGATCGTGCGTATCGACCTCCACATAGGCCGAGCCGAGGATATGCCCGGCACGCTGCAGCTTGACGCGAATCCGGTGGCGCTGGTCGTCGATCACGGTGTGCCACTGCCGATAGTCCAGCGGCACCAGGCGCTTCTCCACCTCGGCGAGGAAGCGCTCGATCAATGCGCGATCACGGGTGAAGCCGATCTTCAGGGCATCCTCGATCACCAACGGCAGCAGCCGCGCTGAGGGCACAGAACAGAGAATCGGGCCCTCGTACCCCGCGGCCAGCAGATAGGGTAGCCGGCCGATATGATCGATATGCACGTGGGTCACCACCAGCGCCAGCACGTCGTGAAGCGGAAAGCGCACCCGGTGCTGCTCGAGGCTATCGAGATGGTCGGCGTCCTGGCCCTGAAAGAGACCGCAGTCGATCAGCAGTGCGCGATCGTCAGTGACTTGCAAGCGATGGCAGCTGCCGGTCACGCCCTCGGCGGCGCCGTGATGCAGAATTCGTGGCGAGTTTCTTAGTGATGATGACATTAGCGGCGGCCTCCCTGCCGACGATTCAGTACCGTCAGTGTAGGCCAGGCAAAGCGCACAAATGCCAGCTCGAGCCCACGATGCTCACTCGCGACGCTTGGGCTGGCTTCTCAGGGCCACGGCCAGCGCCCGCTCCCAGCGAGCATCGCGCTGCCCACAGGCGATGAAATGAGGATTTAGCAGGCTCTCCCGCCGGTTGCAGACGAGCGGCCTGAGCGTCTCGGCGTCGAGCACCTGGCCGCCGGCCGCGGTGACGATGGCCTGGGCCGCGGCGGTATCCCACTCGCGAGTGGGCGCCAGGCGCGGATAGAGATCCGCCAGGCCCTCGGCGATCAAACAAAACTTCAGCGAGCTGCCGATGGACTGGGTGTTGTGGGCCGGTAGCGCCCGACAGAAAGCCTCGAAGGCCGCCATGCCGTTTCGTCGGCTGCCCACCACCTGCCAGGGCTCGCGCCCGGGGTCCGGCAGCACCCGCACATGAATCGGCCCCTCACGATGACCCTCGCGCTTGAAAGCGCCCTGCCCGACCTGCCCCCACCAGGTGACTGCCCCTTGGCCCATCGCCGGCGCATGCACGATGCCAAGCACCGGCACGCCGTCCTCGATCAGCGCCAGGTTGAGGGTGAACTCGCCGTTGCCGGCGATGAATTCCTGCGTGCCGTCCAGGGGGTCGACCAGCCAGTAGCGCGACCAGCCTCGGCGAATGGCGAAGGGGATCTCGCCGGACTCCTCCGAGAGCACCGGAACACCAGGCGTCTCGCGCTCGATCAGCGCCAGAAGCGCATGGTGCACGACCATATCGGCCTCGGTGAGTGGGCTGTGATCCGCCTTGTGTTCGATGGCGAAGTCTCCTCGATACACCGCCATGACCTGGCGTCCGGCGTCCTCTCCCCCAGCAATCAACCGCATGAGCGTTTCATGTTCCAGCCACATTCGCGTTCTCCTCCTTAGCCGGCATACCGTTCGACCGCCCCGCCAGTTCGACACTTGCTTCGGCTCGGTTTCTGGGAAATCACCTGCTTCCCCGATCAGGACACCTGGGGTGTTCGGGCCCACTCATTCAGCTACCGCCCCTCCAGCATGACAGGGATGCATGGTCGTTACTGGATGACATACCAACACAGCGGCGTTTGGCGTACCGTCGGCAAGGCCTTGCCGCATCTAACAAGACACCTTGGGCCGAGCATCACGGACGGCCAATGAAGAGTACCGCGGCGGCGTGCGCATCGGCGATACCGGCATTGTGCTCAACAGCGCCCTATTCGACGCGCCGGAGGATCCCGAGAAGAATATCCGCGACGCCATCGCTCACAACCGCGTCCGGCGAGCGAGGTGCACAACCCATGGAGGCTCAGTTAACCTCGCCACGACCAGAACAACCAATGATCTGGAGTCGTCATCTGCATGCACTCCAATCTCCCCTGCGCCCAGAAGCGCGGGTAGTAGTAGGCGCGGCCGAGTTCCTGAAAGCAGCGAGAAGTCGAATTTTCTGCAAGCCAATAGAGCTCCGCGCCCGCATAAAGCAGATATGCCAGCACCAGCATCAACGCGACCCACAGCAGGGTAGCGCCGAGCGGCACCGGGCCGCTAGATTCTAGGGGCAGCGGCCCGCTGGCGGAGCAAAAGCCGAATACCAGGCCGATAACCAGCACCATCACCATCCCGCTCAACGGGATGATGTGCGAGCCGGCAAACTGCGCGTTCACCATCACCCCGACGAAGGCGATCACCAGGCAGGCAAAGCCCCGCTTATCCTCCTCACCCATGTTGCGGCCGCGCCGCAGAATCACCCAGGCGCCGTAGAGCAACACCCCTACCAACAGCCCCATCAGCGGAAATCCCCATTCCGCCGCGGTATTGAAGAACAGATTATGGGCGTGTCCCTCGAGCAACGTGCCGCTATAGGCAAAGCCCATGGGCCCAATACCCAAGGGAAAGTGGTCCACTGCATAGCCCAGCGCCTCGGGCCAGAGGATGAATCGACGGGAACTCGAGGTAATGTCGCGAAGGAAGACGGCCTCCTCGCCACCGCTGCCACCGCCGAGCGGATTGACGAACCACCATCCGGCAAGCCCCAAGCCGCCTGAGAGCGCCAGCAGCAGCACCGGCCAACGCGCGGCACGGCCTACCACCAGCAGGGCGCAGGCCGCCCCCACGAAGAGCCCCAGAAGCGCCGCGCGGCTCTCAGATACCCACAAAAGCCACCACCAAACGCTGAGCGGCAGGAGACACAGCAGGCCCGCGATCAGGGAAGGTCGCCGTCGAGCCAGCGCGTAGAGCATCGCCAACGGCATTAGCCCCACCGCTACATCGGCAAAGAAGCGCACGTTGGCGAACCCCGGGCCAAAATCGTGGCGGTTGGCAAACGCCCATACCAGTTGCAGGTGATCCGCGGCCAGGGCCGCATAGACCAGCATAAAGAGGGCTATGAGCCCTCCCAAGATGACCCAGCCAAGCCGCGGCAGGCAGTGGGCGCCGTACCACACCAGCACTGCCGCCACGCCAAGCATCGACAGATAGGCCAGTTCCAGTAGTGCCACGCCGGGTAGTGGCGCCAGCACCACCGACAGCGATGCCAACAACACGCCGCTGATGGACAGCCAACGCCCGAGGCGGCTGACCGGGGCCAGCGAAGACAACAGCGCCCCGCGCAACGGCAAGCCTCCCACCGCGATAAGCACCATCAGGCACACGAACTGAGCGACGCGCTGGGCGGCGAAAGAAGTCGGCCCGCCCACCTGCCATGGCACCAAGACACCCAAGGCTATAGCGAGGGCTAAAACGATCACCGGCAACGCATGAAAAACCACGCGCCGATTAGCGGATGGAGTAAGGGAAAAGGGCATGACGACTAGACACTATCGATTCGGGGTTAGGAGGAGGGTCGTTACCTTACCCAATCATTCAGCGAAACGGCTATACAACTCAAAGTCAGAAACGCCAGCGGCCGGCAGTGATGCCGACCGCTGAGTGGTACGAGCTAGGTGTATCGAGAAATTGTTAGCGATTAGACTGCGAATGACTGGGGACTAAGATCCAAAGAAACCCTCAGCATCCACGGTCTCTCCGATTCTTACAGTGGGACGATCTCCCGCATCAATACCTGGACGATCAGGTGTTCCAGTCATCACAGGATCCGAAAAAGATACTGATGAGCATGCATCCCAAAGATTATCATTATTATACCTAGTGATCTCTGAAGCTACAGTAGAGGTTGACGTTGCCGCTTCAGAAAGAATCGGGGTCCGGGCTGCAGCCATCTCTTGAGCACAGGCATTAATAGCCGCTCGGTCAAGATAATTCTGATACTGCGGAATCGCAATTGCCGCCAAAATCCCTATAATCGCCACCACGATCAGCAGCTCGATCAGGGTAAAGCCGCCTTGGGCCTTGTTCATCTGAGTCTTCTTTATCATCTCGTACATTACTTGTCCTTGCTCCTGGTTTGCCTTGTCGGGTCAGGCGTGAGCCTTCTGCTGCCGCCCGTGCAGATTTACGTTGATGTCAGGGATGAGAATGATCCGTGGGTCGCAAGGCTCGTGGTTCTGCTCTTCGCGGTGCAAGCACCGCTCCCACGGTCCTACCCCCTCACATGCCACGTATCATACGAATCCCGCCATCCGGTGCCTCAAGCATGAGATCGCTCGCTAGGCGTTACATTAATTTACGCACCATCGCCCTGCAAGCGGTATTACCCGCGGTAGGCGAGGTATCACCCGACATTTGATGCTAAAGCATGAGAGTAATGATGGGCAAAACCTCGCCAACGCATGACGTGGCGCTGGGCGCGGCCGGTTCCCAGAGGCTAGAATCGGCACAGCCGACGAACGTCCGCCGCGCCCTGTCGCGACACCCCGAGGCCCGCCACACCACGAGGCACCATGAACGACTACCGCCCGCCATCCCCCGAGCAGCCCCCGGCTATGCCGAAGCCCGAGCCTTCCGCCCTGCAGGGCGCGACCCGGCGCGGCGGCCTGGCCAGGCGCCTGGTCGCCGATGGCCTGCTTGGCGAGGCGGCGGCGGTGCGAGCCGAGGCCGAGGCCCGCGAGGCGGAGCGCTCCCTGCTCGAGCACCTGATCGTGACGGGCATGCTGCCGGCGCGCCAAGCCACGCTGTGTGCGGCCTGGGAATACGGCCTGCCGATCTTCGATCTCGATGCCCTGCGCCTGGATAGCCTGCCGCCGGCCAGGGACTACCCGGACCGGATTCTGCGCCGGCTGATGGTGCTGCCGCTGATGCGCCACGGGCACCGGCTGACCGTCGCCGTGCCCTACCCCGCCACGCTCACCCTGCTCGACGAGCTGCAGTTTGCCACCGGGCTGACGCTGGAAGGCGTGCTGGCCCCGGTCGATCAGCTTGGCCCGGTGCTCGAGAGCTATCTCGCCAACAGTGAAAGCGGCATGCTCGATGAGCTGGCAAGCGTCGACGACGCCGTCGGCGAGCTCGCCTACGACGAGGGCGTGGTCGATGCCTCCGACGAGCAGGCCGCGGTGGCGGCCGCCGGCGACGACGCCCCGATCGTCAAGTTCGTCAACAAGATTCTGCTGGATGCCATCCAGCGCGGCGCCTCAGACATCCATTTCGAGCCCTACGAGACCAGCTATCGGGTGCGCTTTCGCATCGACGGCATCCTGCACGACGTGGCTCACCCGCCCTTCGCCATGCGCTCGCGCATCTCCGCGCGCCTCAAGGTGATGTCGCGGCTGGATATCTCGGAACGCCGCCTGCCCCAGGATGGCGCCATCAAGCTCAAGCTCTCCACCACCCGCTCCATCGACTTTCGCGTCAACTCGCTTCCCACCGTCTACGGCGAGAAGGTGGTGCTGCGCATCCTCGACCCGAGCTCGGCACAGATGGGCATCGAACAGCTCGGCTTCACCCCCGAGCAGCGGGCCATGTACGAGGGCGTGCTCGACGACCCGCAGGGCATGATACTGGTCACCGGCCCCACCGGCAGCGGCAAGACGGTCTCGCTCTACACCGGCATCAATCTGCTCAACCGGGTGGAGCGCAACATCTGCACCGCCGAAGACCCGGTGGAGATCAAGGTGCCGGGCGTCAACCAGGTGAACGTGCTGCCCAAGATCGGCCTGAGCTTCGCCAGCGCCCTGCGCGCCTTCCTGCGCCAGGACCCGGACGTGGTGATGGTCGGCGAGATTCGCGACCTGGAGACCGCCGAGATCGCCGTCAAGGCCTCCCAGACCGGCCACCTGGTGCTCTCCACCGTGCATACCAACTCGGCGGCAGAGACGCTGACCCGCCTGGCCAACATGGGCGTGGCGCCCTTCAACATCGCAAGCTCGGTGAGCCTGATCATCGCCCAGCGCCTGGCGCGCCGACTCTGCCAGCGCTGCAAGCAGCCGGCGGAGATCCCCCGCGAGGCACTGCTCGCCCAGGGCTTCACCGATGACGAGGTCGCCAGCGCCACCATCTACGAGCCGGTGGGCTGCCAGCACTGCACCCAGGGCTTCAAGGGCCGGGTGGGCATCTACGAGGTGGTGCCGATCAGTGACGCCATGAGCCAGCTGATCATGACCGAGGGCAACTCGCGGGACTTCGATGCCCAGGCTCGCCGGGAAGGCTACCCGGACCTTCGACGCAGCGGGATCCTCAAGGTGATGCAGGGGCTGACCAGCCTGGCCGAGGTCAACCGGGTCACCAAGGACTGACACCACGATAACGCGACGCAGGAACCGAGACGATGAACATGGCAACGCGCCCCACGCGCAAGCACCAGAAGCTCAAGCTCTATCGCTGGCGCTGGTCGGGCAAGGGACCTAACGGCCGCAAGATCGGCGGCGAAATCATCGCCACCAAGCGCGCGGAAGTGAACCAGGTCCTGGCCGACCAGCACATCATCGTCAAGCAGGTGCGTCGCAAGAGCGGTATCGGCGGCGGCATGGGCACGATCAAGCCGCGCGACATCATGCTCTTCGCCCGCCAGATGGCCACCATGATCCGCGCCGGCGTGCCGGTACTGCAGGCCTTCCAGGTGGTGGCGGAGAGCCTCAAGAAGCCGGCCATGCGCGCGCTCGTGCAGGAGCTGATGAACGACGTGGCGGCCGGCGCAAGCTTCTCCGAGGCGCTCAAGCGCCATCCCGACCACTTCGATCGGCTGTTCGCCAACATGGTGGAGGCCGGCGAGCAGTCCGGTTCGCTGGATCACATGCTCGAGCGGGTCGCGACCTACAAGGAGAAGATCGAATCGCTCAAGAGCCGCGTCAAGAAGGCGCTCTGGTACCCGGCGGCGGTGATCTCGGTGGGCATCGGCGTGACCGCGCTGCTGCTGATCAAGGTCGTGCCGCAGTTCGAGAGCCTGTTCAACGGCTTCGGTGCCGAGCTGCCCGCCATGACGCGCATGACCATCGCCATGTCGGAATTCGCCCAGCAGTACTGGTGGTGGGGACTGATCGGCATCGTGGCCGCCATCTTCCTGGTGCGCCGCGGCATGAAGCAGTCCGCGGCGTTTCGTTACCGCGTGCACAAAGCGGCGCTGCGCATCCCGGTGATCGGCGACATCCTCGACAAGTCCTCGGTGGCGCGCTATTCGCGCACCCTGGCCACCACCTTCGGCGCCGGTGTGCCGCTGGTGGAGGCGCTGGAAACCGCCGAAGGCGCGGCGGGCAACATGGTCTACGAGCGGGCGATCGCCCAGATCCGGGAAGACGTGGCCACCGGCCAGCAGCTGCACTTCGCCATGCGCATGACCGAGCGGTTTCCGGCGCTGGCGGTGCAGATGGTCGGCATCGGCGAGGAAGCCGGTTCGCTCGACGCCATGCTCAACCGGGTGGCGGACTACTACGAGGAGGAAGTCGACAACAAGGTCGATACGCTGACCTCGCTGCTCGAACCCCTGATCATCGTGGTGCTTGGCGTGCTGGTCGGCGGGCTGGTGGTGTCGATGTACCTGCCGATCTTCGAGCTGGGCAGCGTGATTTAAGCGCCGAGCAGGATGGTGCTCGAACCCCTCTATGGCGGTACTAAAAACCTCCAGCAGAGTCATCTGCTGGAGGTTTTTCTTGGCTGCTTGGCTGCTTGGCGGCTTGGCCCTCAGTCGTGCAGCCACACCGGGGTGCCCGGCGCGGCGATATCAAACAGCGCCAGCAAGTCGTCATCGCGCACTCGAACGCAGCCGTGGGAGCGGGCCACGCCCATGGGCTCGCTCGGCGGGGTGCCGTGCAGATAGATGTAGCGCCGCTGGGAGTCGACGTTGCCGCCGCGGTTACGGCCCGGCTCCAACCCACAAAGCCAGAGAATGCGCGTGAGGATCCAGTCGCGCCCCGGGTACTCGACCGCCAAGGCCCCGGAATAGACCTCGCCAGTGGGGCGGCGCCCCCGGTAGACGCTGCCCGGCGGGTTGCCCGCCCCGATGGCGACACGAATATAGTGCCAGCCCAGCGGCGTGGCACCGCTGCCCTCCGCCTCCCCGGTGCCGTTGGCACCGGTAGACACCTCGCACGTCCACTGCCGCTCGCGGCCTCGCCACACGCTCAGCTGCTGGGCGGCGGTATCGATCTCCAGCCAGGGCCCCGTCTCCGGCGGCAGTGCGGTGAGCACGGGCGTGCGCATCAGCCGGCCTCTTGCTGTGTGTGAAGGGACTCCGGCAGCGGCGCGTTCATGGCCGCCACCACCACCGGACGCATGCGACGCACCAGGTCGCGCACCCCCACGCGTTCCCCGTAATCCTGCTCGGCGATGTCACGCAGGGCATCGAGCCCCGAGAGCGTGAAGATCACCGTGCCCAGCATGAAGTGCAGGCGCCAGAAGCGCTCCGCGTCGGGCAGCTCCGGCGTCGCCAGGCGCACCAACTCCGTGAACCGGGAGAAGGCACTGCCGTACTCCTCCTGGATATAGCGCCGCAGGTGGCCCTGGGCCTGGCTGTAGGCGAGCCCCAGCAGGCGCATGAAGACCTTCAAGCTGTTGCGCTCCGCCGGCACCTCCAGCACGCAGCGCGCCATGGTCTCGAGCAGTTCCTCCAGGGGAATGACGCCGCCTTCATGGCGGGCCTCGAGTTCATCGAGCGCCGCGTGGAAGCGAAAGGTGAAGGGATCGAGGTAGCGAGCGAACACCGCCTGGATCAGTGCCTTCTTGGACCCGAAGTGATAGTTCACCGCGGCCAGATTGACCTTGGCCTTGCTGGTGATATTGCGCAGCGAGGTCTCGGCAAAGCCGCGCTCGGCGAACAGCACCTCGGCGGTATCGAGGATGCGCGTGACGGTGTCGGGCTGCTGGGCCATCGGAGGCTCCACGTGATTAGAAACATTTGTTTGAATGTGGCAGGAGTCTATGACAGACAATGGGATGGCTCAATGCCACCAACGTCATGGCGTTTGAAACGCTACCGAGCGCCGAGCAGGATGGTGCTCGACCCCTATCTATGGCAACAAGAAAAACCTCCAGCAGAGAAACCTGCTGGAGGTTTTTCTTGGCTGCTAGTCTGCTTGGCTGCTTATCGCTTTTACTGGATGGAAAGACATGCTGTATACTTGACCAGACGCGACGATGGCATCGTCCCCAACGGTACCGACCCCGGAGGTCCCATGAGCCGCTCCCTTACCGCTCGGCAACAGAACGTGCTCGATTTCATCGTCAAGACCATGAACGAGCTGGGCTATCCGCCGACCCGGGCGGAGATCTCCCGAGCCCTGGGGTTCAAGTCGGCCAACGCCGCCGAGGAGCACCTGCGTGCCCTGGAGCGCAAGGGAGCGATCCGGGTGATTCGCGGCACCTCCCGCGGCATTCGCCTGCCGGCCCAGGAGCCTGAATCCCTCGGTGAGCAGCCCCCGGAGGAGCCCAGCCAGGGCCTGCCGATCATCGGTGAGGTGGCCGCCGGCAGCCCGATTCTCGCCGCCGAGCATATCGACCGCTACTGCCCGCTGCCGCCGGAGTATTTCACCCCCCGCGCCGACTACCTGCTGCGCGTTCGCGGCCTCTCGATGAAGGATGTCGGTATCCTCGAGGGAGATCTGCTGGCGGTGCACCGCACCGAGCGCATCCGCGACGGCCAGATCGTGGTCGCTCGTCTGGAGGACGAGGTCACCGTCAAGCGCTTCCATCGCCAGGGGCATGTGGTCACCCTCGAGGCCGAGAATCCGGACTTCGACCCCATCGAGGTCGACCTGCGCCATGACCCGCTGGAGATCGAGGGCGTCGGCGTCGGCGTGATTCGCGGCGGCAACGGCCAGGCGCTGGGCTAGCCCTGAAGCGGGCTGCGCTCGGCCATACTGCGTTAAAAATCAGCTCAAAATGCTCATTTACTGACTTGTAGACTCCGCTTTTTCGCTGATATTTGCCTTGTCTGGCCTTCGCTCACCTCGCTTCAGAACGTGCCGTCTTGATCGCATGAGCCAACTTCGCAAGATTCTCCACGCCGACTGCGACTGCTTCTATGCGGCGGTGGAGATGCGTGACGACCCGAGCCTGCGCGACATCCCCCTGGCCATCGGCGGCTCTCGGGAGCGGCGCGGGGTGATCGCCACCTGCAACTACCCGGCCCGGGCATTCGGCATTCACTCGGCGATGCCGACCGCCCGGGCGCTGCGCCTCTGCCCCCACCTCACCCTGCTGCCCGGCCACTTCGAGAAGTATCGCGAGGTCTCGGCGCAGATCCAGGCGGTCTTTCACGAACTCACCCCGCTGGTCGAGCCGCTGTCGCTGGACGAGGCCTTCCTCGACGTCACCGACGTCGAGGGCTTTCGCGGCAGCGCCACCTGGATGGCGCGCTGGATCAAGGAGGAGTGCTACCGACGCACCGGTATCACGATCTCGGTCGGGGCGGCCTCCTCGAAGTTTCTGGCCAAGATCGCCAGCGACTGGGAGAAGCCTGACGGCCTGACGGTGATCCCGCCGGAGCGGGTCGATGCCTTCGTGCGCGAGCTTCCGGTGAAGAAACTCCACGGCGTGGGCCCGGCCACCGGGGCCAGGCTCGACGCGATGGGCATCACCACCTGCTCGCACCTGCGCGAGCTGCCCATCGAGCGGCTGATTGAGGAGTTCGGCAAGTTCGGCCGCCGGCTCTTCGAGCTCGCCCGGGGCATCGACGACCGCCCGGTACGCGTCGAACGGGAACGCAAGTCGATCAGCGTGGAGACCACCTTCGACCGCGACCTGCCCGACCTGGCGAGCGCCAGCGCCGCCCTCGCCCCGCTTTGCGACAAGCTCCAGGGCCGCCTCGAGCGCCACGGCCATCCACCGCTCGCCGGGCTCTTCGTCAAGGTGCGCTTCGACGACTTCAGCCTGACCACCCTGGAGAGCCGCGGGCTGTCACCGGCGCCCGAGAGCTACACCCGACTGCTGGAGCAGGCCTGGGCCAGAGCCAGTCGCCCCGTACGCCTGCTCGGCGTCGGCGTTCGCCTGGTACCGGAAGATGCGAGACAGCAGCTGACGCTGCCATTATAAGCGCCAAGCGGCCAAGCACCGAGAAGCAAGGATAATCCCCTCGGCGATTAACCATTGGCCGCTTACTTCGTATCGATATAGCGATGGTCGTTGAAGGTGGCGACCCAGCCGGGATGATAGACCAGCAGGATGCTCATCAGCATGCCGGTGATGAAGGCCTCGCTCGGCATCAGCAGCGGCAGGAAGCGGGCATACTCCAGCGCCTGGCGCAGCGCCTCGGCATCACTGGCCCCCACGGCCATCAGGCCTACCATGGCCAGGCCGGCGACCAGGGTGGCGAGCGCCGAGCCGAAGAAGCCGCAGACGAACAGGAAGACCATCAGGTTATCGGGCAGGCGACGATCGACCAGTCGCCAGACGATGCCGGTCACCAGCGCCGGCACCACCCCGGTGACCAGCACGTTGACCCCGAGCAGCGGCCAGTCGATGCGTCCCAGCAGCACCATGGCGACGTTGATGGCGGTGATCGACAAGAGCGCCAGCGGCGCCTTGAAGATCAGCGTCAGCAGCGCGGTGAACATCAGGTGCAGGGTCAGCCAGTCCACGGCCTGGGCACGCAGCTGCCAGAACAGCATCACGATGACGGTCGCGGCCAGCCAGCGATGCTGCAGGGCGTTATCCTCGATCAGCGCCACCCAGGGCCGCCGGCTCAGCGCCAGGCCAACCATGGCCAGCGAGACCAGGCCGCAGAGCCACAGCAGCCAGGAGGCGAGTACCGGTTCGGCGATCGTCATCTCGACTCCCTCTTGTACGAGCAGTTATCCGGACCATTCGCCTCGCGAGTCACTTCACGAGTCACTTCACGAAATACCTCTCGATCGTGAGCCAAACCATCACGCGAAGACCACGGTCTTGTTACCGTGAATGAGCACGCGATCCTGCAGGTGCCAGCGCAGGCCGCGGGCCAGCACCGCCTTCTCCACGTCGCGGCCGAAGCGCACCAGGTCCTCGGGCGTATGGCAGTGGCTGACCCGGTGGATGTCCTGCTCGATGATGGGGCCGGCATCGAGCTCCTCGGTGACGTAGTGGCAGGTGGCGCCGATCAGCTTCACCCCGCGCTGGTGCGCCTGGTGGTAGGGTCTGGCGCCGGCAAACGAAGGCAGGAAGCTGTGGTGGATGTTGATCATGCGGCCCCGGAAGCGCTCGCAGAGCGCCGGCGGCATGATCTGCATGTAGCGGGCCAATACCACGCAGTCGGCGCGCGCCTCATCGACCAGCCGCTGCACCTCGTCGAAGGCGACCTGCTTGTCGTCGGCCTTGACCGGCACGTGGTGGTAGGGGATGCCGTGCCACTCCACCAGGCCACGCATGTCCTCGTGATTGGAGATCACGCCGGCGATATCGCAGTCGAGCTCGCCCGCCGTCCAGCGGTAGAGCAGGTCCACCAGGCAGTGGGTCTCCCGCGACACCATCAGCACCACCCGCCGCCGCTGGCGGGTGTCGTTGAGCGCCCAGGCCATCTCGAACTCCTCGGCGATCGGCGCAAACGCCTCGCGCAGCGCCTCCAGGGGCATCCCCACCGAGTCGGCGAGGATCTCGTAGCGCATGAAGAAGCGACCACCCTCCAGGTCGGAGTGCTGACTGGCCTCGGTGATCGAGCCGCCGTGGCCGGCGATGAAGCTGGAGACCCTGGCGACGATGCCCAGACGATCGGGACAGGAAACTACCAGGCGGTAATAGTGTGACATCGAATGAACCCGAGTTGAGGCTGTAACAGGGAGCGACAGTGTAGCCAAAACAGGCGCTTCGGGCACGCCCGTGGCTTTCATGTGGGCGACGTGCCAACCTGCGAAGGCAGGCGTTGCCACGAATACCGCCACGGGCCCGCGTGGGCCCGCGCGGGCCCCGCTACCCTTTCTCGAAAAGGCCTATCACGCCATGGAGGCATGCTTGGATCGTTCACTGTCATTCCCGATCGCCGCTCAGGCCGAGCCCGATTGGCCGGTGGTGAGCCGCATTCCCATCGCGGGAAGCGACGAGCCGCTGGTGCCCCTGAGCCTGGCACCCTCGCGCATCAAGACCTTCCCGATCTATGCCAAGCAGGACATTCCCGGCGCGATCGACGAATGCTACGTCCGCGAGGGGGTCTACCGCCGGCTACTCGCCGTGGCTCGCTCGCTGCCCGCGGGCCTCGGGCTGGTGGTGCTCGACGGCTGGCGCCCCTGGCGGGTGCAGCAGTACCTGTTCGATACCCTGCAGGAGGCCATCCGCTCGCATCACCCCACCCTCGACGACGAGGCGCTGATGGCGCGAACGCGAGAGTTCGTCTCCGTGCCCAGCTATGATGCGAGCGCGCCGAGTCCGCACCTCACCGGCGGCGCCGTGGATGTGACGCTGTGCGACGCCGACGGCCTGGCGCTGGACATGGGCACACAGTTCGATGAGGCCGTGCCTGCCTCGCACACCGCCGCCCTCGAATCACTCGACCGCCCCGATGCCCGCCAGCGAGAGGCGCGCGACAACCGACGCCGCCTTTATGGCGCCATGCGCGAACAGGGCTTCACCAACCTGCCGAGCGAATGGTGGCACTTCGATGCCGGCGACCAGCTCTGGGCCCATTACAGCGGCCAGCCACGGGCGCTCTACGGCCCGACGGAGCTCGAGACCATCGAGAGTCGCTGGCAGCGCCAGTGGTAAACCACGCCGAGGATTAATAACCAGAGGCTATTGGTAAAACGCTTTCTTATTCTTTAGTGTGAGCGCCATCCACGTCACGGCCCGTGACGGACCTTCTCATCAAGCAAATTGTCTAGGAGCCCTCACATGCTCAAGCGCGTTTCCCGCCCTACCCTGGCGATCCTCACCGCCGGCCTGCTCGGCGCCGCCGGCCTGGCCCAGGCCGACGACCACGCCATCAAGGTCGGCATGTCCGGCGGGTACTTCCCGTTCACCTTCGTCGAGCAGGACAAGCTCCAGGGCTTCGAGGTGGATGTGCTCACGGCCGTGGCCGAGGAGATGGGCGTGGAGGTCGAGTTCGTCACCGCGAACTTCTCGGGGCTGTTCGGCATGCTCGAGTCGGGGCGCATCGACACCATCGCCAACCAGATCACCATCACCGAGGAGCGGCAGGCCAAATACGCCTTCACCGAGCCCTACGTCTATGACGGCGCCCAGGTGGTGGTGAAGGCCGGCAACGAGACGATTCAGGGCGTCGACGACCTGAAGGGCAAGACCGTCGCCGTCAACCTCGGCTCCAACTACGAGCAGCTGCTCAACGAGCTGCCCTACGCCGAGGAGATCGAGATCCGCACCTACGAGAGCAACATCGAGCAGGACACCGCCCTGGGGCGCGTCGATGCATTCGTGATGGACCGGGTCAGCGCCAGCCAGGTCATCAAGGAGAAGCCGCTGCCCCTGGCACTCGCCGGCCAGCCCTTCTCCGAGATCAAAAACGCCCTGCCCTTCCGCGACACCGAGGCGGATCGCGAACTGCGCGATCGAGTGGATGCCGCGCTCGCCACCCTGCGCGAGTCCGGCGAGCTGCGTGCGATCTCCGAGCAGTGGTTCGGCACCGACATCACCACCCCGTGAGGCGTTGAGCCGCTGACATGTCCGTGCTCGATCTCGACTACATGCTGGGGCTGGCGCCCATCCTGCTGCGCTACCTGCCGCTGACGCTGCAGATGGCCGCCGTGGGCATGGCGCTGGCCCTGATCCTGGCCTGTGCTCTGGCGGTGATCCGCGTGCTGCGCATCCCGGGGCTGAACGCTGCCACCCTGCTGTTCATCTCCTTCTTTCGCGGCACGCCGCTGCTGGTGCAGCTGTTCCTTTTCTACTACGGCCTGCCCCAGGTGCTGGCGTTCCTCACCCAGATCAACGGTGTGACCGCGACCATCATGGGCCTCACCCTGCACTTTTCGGCCTATATGGCGGAGTCCATCCGCGCCGCCATCGTCGGGGTCGACCGCAGCCAGACGGAGGCGGCGCTCTCCATCGGCATGACCAACGGCCAGCTGATGCGCCGCATCGTGCTGCCCCAGGCCACCCGAGTCGCGGTGCCCACGCTGATGAACTACTTCATCGACATGATCAAGGCGACCTCGCTGGCCTTCACTTTGGGGGTCACCGAGCTGATGGGCGCGACCCAGAAGGAGGCGGCCGGCAGCTTCCTCTACTTCGAGGCGTTCATCACCGTGGCGATCTTCTACTGGCTGATCGTCGAGCTGCTGGCCTGGGTCCAGCGGCGCCTGGAAACCCGGCTCAACGAGGCATATCGCCGATGATCAAGGTAGCGGGACTCATCAAGCGTTTCGGCGGCCAGGCCGTGCTCGACGGCATCGATCTGGCCATCGAGCAGGGCGAGATCGTCGTCATCATCGGCCCCTCGGGGACCGGCAAGTCGACGCTGCTGCGCTGCCTGAACTTCCTCGAGCGCCCCGACGCCGGCCGGCTGACCATCGGCGACATGGAGGTGGACGTCACCCGGGCGACGCGCGCCGATATCCTGACGGCCCGGCGGCGCACCGCCTTCGTCTTCCAGAACTATGCGCTGTTCGCCAACAAGACGGCGCTTGAGAACATCGCCGAGGGGCTGATCGTCGTCAACCGCTGGCCCAAGGCTCGCGCCCACGCGCGAGCCCGCGAGATCCTCGAGCGTATCGGCCTCGCCGACAAGGCCGACGCCTACCCCGCCTCACTCTCCGGCGGCCAGCAGCAGCGAGTTGGCATCGGCCGAGCCATGGCGGCCCAGGCGGAGGTCATCCTCTTCGACGAGCCGACCTCCTCGCTGGACCCGGAGTGGGTCGAGGAGGTGCTGGGCCTGATGAAGCGGCTCGCCGCCGAGCGCCAGACCATGCTGGTGGTCACCCACGAGATGAGCTTTGCCCGGGATGTGGCGGACCGGGTGATCTTCATGGAAGGGGGACGCATCGTCGAGCAGGGACCGCCCGACCAGCTCTTTGGCGCGCCAAAGGATCCCCGCACGCGGGACTTCCTGCGCCAGGTACTGGCCACCCAGGTCGCGCTAGACGTGCCGGAGTAGGCGTTATCCGGCCCCTGGCGGCCCTCGCCGGCAGCCCGGTGTTCGGGGCTGACTTGGCGACTCGCCATCGAGCGGGGCCGGCCTTCCGGAGGCGCTGTGAACCCCTCCCTGGGCGCTACCGACGCCATCCCTAGCGTAGACATGATGGATTGACCTGCCCCTCCTCAACGTCGTGGGTTACGTTGAGGTTGGGCAACAACACAGAGCCACTATTGAGGGAGGCAGGTCATGACACAGTCTAACGCAACTCAGCAGGTCGTTGTGGAGCGCACTGCCGCCGAGCGGCTCAGCGCCGCCAGCGACGTCCATGCCGCCTATATCGGGCTGGATGTGCATAAGGCCAGCATTGCGGTATCCATCGCCGAGGCGGGACGGCATGAGCCGGAGTTTCGTGGTGAGATCGCCAATGAGCCCACGGCCATCGACACGCTGATCCGCCAGCTGAGCCAGCGCTTCGCGGG
>NZ_FPAQ01000090.1 GCF_900116405.1 Halomonas saccharevitans
TCCCGAAGGCACCAATCCATCTCTGGAAAGTTCGCACGATGTCAAGGGTAGGTAAGGTTCTTCGCGTTGCATCGAATTAAACCACATGCTCCACCGCTTGTGCGGGCCCCCGTCAATTCATTTGAGTTTTAACCTTGCGGCCGTACTCCCCAGGCGGTCGACTTATCGCGTTAACTGCGCCACAAAGGTCTCTAGGACCCCAACGGCTAGTCGACATCGTTTACGGCGTGGACTACCAGGGTATCTAATCCTGTTTGCTACCCACGCTTTCGCACCTCAGTGTCAGTGTCAGTCCAGAAGGCCGCCTTCGCCACTGGTATTCCTCCCGATCTCTACGCATTTCACCGCTACACCGGGAATTCTACCTTCCTCTCCTGCACTCTAGCCTGACAGTTCCGGATGCCGTTCCCAGGTTGAGCCCGGGGCTTTCACAACCGGCTTATCAAGCCACCTACGCGCGCTTTACGCCCAGTAATTCCGATTAACGCTCGCACCCTCCGTATTACCGCGGCTGCTGGCACGGAGTTAGCCGGTGCTTCTTCTGTGAGTGATGTCTTTCCTCGGGCGTATTAAGCCCAAGGCATTCTTCCTCACTGAAAGTGCTTTACAACCCGAAAGCCTTCTTCACACACGCGGCATGGCTGGATCAGGCTTTCGCCCATTGTCCAATATTCCCCACTGCTGCCTCCCGTAGGAGTTCGGGCCGTGTCTCAGTCCCGATGTGGCTGATCATCCTCTCAGACCAGCTACGGATCGTCGCCTTGGTGAGCCATTACCTCACCAACAAGCTAATCCGACATAGGCTCATCCGATAGCGCAAGGTCCGAAGATCCCCTGCTTTCCCCCGTAGGGCGTATGCGGTATTAGCCTGGGTTTCCCCAGGTTATCCCCCACTACCGGGCAGATTCCTATGCATTACTCACCCGTCCGCCGCTCGACGCCTCCTAGCAAGCTAGGATCGTTTCCGCTCGACTTGCATGTGTTAGGCCTGCCGCCAGCGTTCAATCTGAGCCATGATCAAACTCTTCAGTTTAAAGTCTGATAGTTCCTAAGGTGGAACCAAACCTGGCTCAAGGTTCAAACGTCTCATTTGACGAGTCGCTTGCCTTGAATGTTTCAGTGACTGG
>NZ_FPAQ01000011.1 GCF_900116405.1 Halomonas saccharevitans
ACATGACGGCAGTGTCCCAGTGCCTGCGGGTCAGGGAGCGTCGGGCCGGTAGGAGAACCCCTGGCGGTCCTATGAGGCTCCCGCCCTCCGGGGCAGGGTGACCCTCGAGCGTAGAGCAGGGTAGCTCCGCGACGAAGTGATGACAGGTCGGTACCCAACCCACGAATACCAGAGAGATCCACCGTCGCTGATAGCCCCTCGCTTCCTGACCCGTAGGCATTGAGGACAACCGCATGCACTGAAGAGACAACCGAGCCCTTGACAGGTCAATCCATACCAGGGCCGGGCTTACAGGATATACCGCGACAGGTCCTCGTCCATCGCCAGCTCGCCGAGCTGGGAGTCGACGTAGGCGGCATCGATCGAGAGCGGGCTGCCGAAGTCGCCGCCCGCGTAGGAGGCCTCCTCGAGCAGGCGCTCCATCACGGTGTGCAGGCGGCGCGCGCCGATGTTCTCGGTGCCCTCGTTGACCTTCCAGGCGATCTCGGCGATGCGCGCGATGCCGTCCTCGGTGAAGGCGACCTCGAGCCCCTCGGTGGCGAGCAGCGCCTGGTACTGCTTGGTCAGCGCGGCGGACGGCTCGGTCAGGATGCGCTGGAAGTCGTCCGGTGTCAGGGCGTTGAGCTCGACGCGGATCGGCAGGCGGCCCTGCAGCTCGGGGATCAGGTCCGACGGGCGCGACAGGTGGAAGGCGCCGGAGGCGATGAAGAGGATGTGGTCGGTCTTGACCATGCCGTACTTGGTGGAGACCGTGGAGCCCTCGATCAGCGGCAGCAGGTCGCGCTGCACCCCCTCGCGGGAGACCTCGCCGCCGCTGGACTGGCCGCTGCCCTTCGACACCTTGTCGATCTCGTCGAGGAAGACGATGCCGTTCTGCTCCACCGCCTCGATGGCGCGGCTCTTGATGTCGTCCTCGTTGACCAGCTTGCCGGCCTCCTCGTCACGCAGCAGGCCGAGGGCGTCCTTCACCGCGACGCGGCGTGTCTCGCTCTTCTGCTTGCCCATGCCGGCGAACAGGTTCTGCAGCTGGCTGGTCATCTCCTCCATGCCCGGCGGGGTGTTGATGTCCACGCCGGGGCCCTGCGGCGTGACCTCGATGTCGATCTCCTTGTCGTCGAGCTGGCCTTCGCGCAGCTTCTTGCGGAACAGCTGGCGGGTCGAGCTGTCCTGGCGCGGCTCGTCTTCCTGGCCGCGGGGCGGCGGCAGCAGGGCGTCGAGGACGCGCTCCTCGGCGGCGTCCTCGGCGCGATGCCCGACCTCATTCTTGGCCTGCTCGCGGACCAGCTTGATGGCGGCCTCGGTCAGGTCGCGGATGATCGACTCGACGTCGCGGCCCACGTAGCCCACCTCGGTGAACTTGGTGGCCTCCACCTTGATGAAGGGCGCGCCGGCCAGCTTGGCCAGGCGGCGGGCGATCTCGGTCTTGCCAACGCCCGTGGGGCCGATCATCAGGATGTTCTTGGGCGTCACCTCGTGGCGCAGCTCGCCGTCGAGTTGCATGCGCCGCCAGCGGTTGCGCAGGGCCACGGCTACGGCGCGCTTGGCGTCCTGCTGGCCGACGATGTACTGGTCCAGGGCGTGGACGATCTCGCGGGGGGTCATCCGGGTCATGATCAGAGCTCTTCCAGCGTGACGTTGTGGTTGGTGAACACGCAGATGTCGCCGGCGATGGCCAGGGACTTCTCGGTGATCTCGCGGGCGGGCAGGTCGGTGTTCTCCAGCAGGGCGCGGGCCGAGGCCAGGGCGTAGTTGCCGCCGGAACCGATGGCGATGATGCCGCGCTCGGGCTCCACCACGTCGCCGTTGCCGGTGATGATCAGCGAGGCGTCCTTGTTGGCCACGGCGAGCAGCGCCTCGAGACGGCGCAGGGCGCGGTCGGTGCGCCAGTCCTTGGCCAGCTCCACGGCGGCCTTGACCAGGTTGCCCTGGTACTTCTCGAGCTGGGCCTCGAAGCGTTCGAAGAGGGTGAAGGCATCGGCGGTGCCGCCGGCGAAACCGGCCAGTACCTGGCCATGGTAGAGGCGACGCACCTTGCTGGCGTTGCCCTTCATCACGGTGTTGCCCAGCGAGACCTGGCCGTCACCGGCCAGCGCCACCTGGTCGCCGCGGCGCACGGAAACGATCGTGGTCATGGAGGGGACTCCTTGGGGGATGGAAAAACTCCCGATGACTGGCGGCGCCTCGGTCGGACCGAGGCGCCGGGGTGAACTCAAGGGAAAGTGCGGGCGGGTGGCGCGGAATTCAACCTTGGTCGTGCCTCCGCGGCGGGCGCGTCAGTTCTGCAGCTGGATCAGCAGCGGCTCGATGCCCTGGGTGGTCATCAGGTCCTGGGCGCGGTTGAGCTCGCGCCGATCGCTGTAGGGGCCGACCTGGACGCGGTGCCAGGTGTCGCCGCCGCCGGTCTTGACCTCGCTGATCTTGGCCAGCAGGCCGAAGTCCTTGAGGCGACCGGCCAGCCGGTCGGCGTCGCTGGCCGCACGGAAGGAGGCGGCCTGCAATACGAAGCGGGCATCGCCGTCCGCGCTCGCTGTGGCCGGCTGCGATGCGCCATCGGCCTCCATGTTGGCGGCGATCACCCGGGCGATGGGGTCGTCGTCGGAGGTCTCTGCGGTCGGCTCGGGGGCCGTCGGCTCGGGGCGCGGTGGCGGGGTCGCCGTGGAGCTCGGCACCTTGCCGCCCGGGGCGATCACCTCGGATTCCGGCAGCAGGGTGTAGAACTCGAAGGTCGGCATCGGCGGCTCGTCGGGCGTCTCGGCGCTCGCCTCTTCCTTGGGCGCCTGGCGGCCCTCCGGCTGGGAGAGCACTTCCGCCAGCGGCGAATCGCCGTCCTGCCAGGGCGCGGTGCCGTGCTGATGCTGGGCCAGCAGGAAGCCGGCCACCAGGCCGATGAGTCCCCACAGCCATCCCGGCACGCCGCGGCGCGGGGGCGGAGCGGCGCGGCGGCGGGGCGTGCTGGTGGCGCCGCGCTTCTTGGCGGGCTGCTTCCGGGTGGCCATGGCTTACATCTCCTCGGGCGCGCCGACACCCATCAGGTCCAGGCCGTTGCGCAGTACCTGGCGGGTGGCCAGGCCCAGCGCCAGGCGGGCGTTGCGCGCGTCGTCGTCGTCGACCATCACCTTCACCGCGTTGTAACAGGTGTGGAAGTCGGCGGCGAGGTCGAGCAGGTACTGGGCGATCTGCTGCGGCTCGTGGGCGGCGGCGGCGTGGGCGACCACCTCGGGGTAGCGGGCCAGACGGTTGAGCACCGCCTTCTCCTGATCGCTGTCGAGCAGGGCGAGATGGGCCATGGCGAGCTCATGGTCGAACGCCTGGTCCTCGGCGTCGGCCTTGCGCAGCATGCTGCAGACTCGGGCGTGGGCGTACTGCACGTAGTAGACCGGGTTGTCGTTGGACTGCGAACGGGCCAGGTCGATGTCGAAGGTCAGCTGCGAGTCGGCGCGACGGGCGGCGAGGAAGAAGCGCGTGGCGTCGCGCCCCACTTCGTCGATCAGGTCGCGCACGGTGACGTAGCTGCCGGCGCGCTTGGAGAGCTTCACCTCGACGCCGGAGCGGGTGACCATCACCATCTGGTGCAGCACATAGTCGGGCCAGCCCTTCGGGATGCCGGCCTCGAGGGCCTGGAGGCCGGCGCGCACCCGGGTCACGGTGGAGTGGTGGTCGGCGCCCTGCTCGTTGATCACCGTCGTGAAGCCGCGCTGCCACTTGTCGAGGTGGTAGGCGACGTCGGGCAGGAAGTAGGTGTACTGGCCGTCGGACTTGCGCATCACGCGGTCCTTGTCGTCACCGAAGTCGGTGGTGCGCAGCCACAGGGCGCCGTCCTGTTCATAGGTGTGGCCCTTGTCGATCAGACGCTCGACCGTTTCCTCGACCTTGCCCTGCTCGTAGAGCGAGGATTCAAGGAAGTAGACGTCGAACTCGACGCCGAAGGCCTTGAGGTCCAGGTCCTGCTCGCGGCGCAGGTAGGCCACGGCGAAATCGCGGATGGCCTCGAGGTCGTCCGGGTCGCCGGCGCCAGTGACGTGGCGGTCGTCGGCATGAACGGTCTCGCCGGCCAGATAGCTGTTGGCGACGTCGATGATGTAGCCGCCGCGGTAGCCGTCCTCGGGCCAGCCTGCGTCGTCGGGGTCGATGCCCTGCACCCGCGCCTGCACCGAGCGCGCCAGGTTGGCGATCTGGGCACCGGCGTCGTTGTAGTAGAACTCGCGGGTAACGTCATGGCCGGTGGCTTCCAGCAGCCGGCAGATGCAGTCGCCGATCGCCGCCCCGCGGCCGTGGCCGACGTGCAGCGGGCCGGTGGGGTTGGCGGAGACGAACTCGACCTGCACCTTCTGGCCCTTACCCGCCAGGTTTCGGCCGAAGGCGTCGCCGGCCTCGAGTACCTGGCGCACTACCTGGGCGGCGGCGTCGGTGGCGGCGAAGAAGTTGACGAAGCCGGGGCCGGCGATCTCGACCTTCTGCACGGCGTCGCTCTCGGGCAGCGCGGCGACCAGCGTCTCGGCCAGCTCGCGGGGTTTCTTCCCGGCCGGCTTCGCCAGCATCAGCGCCAGGTTGGTGGCGTAGTCGCCATGCGCCTTGTCGCGGGTCGGATCGACCTTGATGGTGGGGGCGATCTCGGCGGGCACGACGCCCTGTTGCCGGAGGTTGTCCAGGGCGCCCTCGAGCAGCGCGATGATGGTCTCTTTCATGGAAGTGTCCGGTGTCCTGTGGCGTGGGCGATGCGAAGCGACCGCCCGGGCGAGTCTGGGGCGCCATTATCGGCAATCGGCGCCGGGCTTTAAAGGTGTGGCGTCAGGCCAGTGTCTGCGGATCGATATCCAGCGACCATCTCACCCTCCGGGCCTCGGGGCGGGCCTCCAGCCAGGCGATCAACCAGGCCCCGGCCTCGTGGAGCCGACTGCGGCGCTCGGCGGAGAGCATCAGCTGCAGGTGATAGCGGTTCTGGCGGCGCTCCATGGGCGCCGGCACCGGTCCCAGGCAGTCGACCTCGAGGCCGCGCTCGACGAGCCAGGCGCGCAGCGCCTCGGCCGCCAGGCCGCCGAGCTCGACCACGGCCGCCTCGTTGGGCGCCTCCAGGCGCAGCAGGGCCAGGAAGCGGAAGGGTGGCAGCTGGGCAGCCCGGCGCTCGTCGAGAAGCTGGGCGGCCAGGGCGTCGTAGCCGGCATCGGCGAGCAGGCGCAGGTGCGGGTCGTCGGTATGCATCGTCTGCACCAGCACCCGGCCGGGATGGGCGGCGCGGCCGGCGCGTCCCGCCACCTGCTCGAGCAGCTGGGCGCTGTGCTCGAGTGCCCGGAAGTCGCTGGCATAGAGGCCGGCGTCGGCGTTGACCACCACGACCAGGGTGACATGGGGCAGGTGATGGCCCTTGGCCAGCATCTGGGTGCCCACCAGCAGGCAGGGCTCGCCGCGGCGCACCTCGGCGAGCACCTGCTCCAGGGCGTCGCGTCGCCGGGTGCTGTCGCGGTCGATGCGGTGCACCGGCGTTTCGGGGAAGAGCGCCGCCAGGGTCTCCTCGGTGCGCTCGGTGCCGCTGCCCAGCGGGCGCAGGTCGATGCTCTGGCACTCGGGGCAGGCGTCAGGCAGGGCGCGGCGGCGGTCGCAGTGGTGGCAGGCCAGCAGCGGCGGCTGGCGGTGCAGGGTCATGCGGGCATCGCAGTGGTCGCACTCGGCCAGCCAGCCGCAGGCGTGGCAGGCGAGCGTCGGGGCGAAGCCGCGGCGGTTGATGAAGACCAGCACCTGATGGCCGGCGGCCAGCGTCTCGCCGATGGTCTCGATCACCGGCGGGATCAGCCCGGCCCGGCGCTGGCGCCCGCGCAGGTCGGTAAGTTCGAGGCGTGCTGGGGCATAGCGGCTGGCGCGCCGCGTCAGGCGCAGGTGACGGTAGTCGCCGGCCTGGGCGCGCTGCAGGGTCTCCAGCGACGGCGTGGCCGTGCCCAGCAGCAGCGGGATGCGGTGATGGTGGGCGCGGGCCACGGCGAGGTCGCGGGCGTGGTAGCGCAGCCCGTCCTGCTGCTTGAAGGAGCCGTCATGCTCCTCGTCGACGATGATCACTCCCGGGCGTTCCAGCGGCGTGAAGATCGCCGAGCGGGTGCCGATGACGATCGGGGCCCGGCCGCTGGCGGCCGCCTCCCAGGCATCCAGGCGCTCGTGGTCGGTGAGCCCCGAGTGCAGCGCCACCACCGGCACCCGAAAGCGGCTGCGAAAGCGCGCCAGGGTCTGGGGCGTCAGGCCGATCTCGGGGACCAGCACCAGCGCCTGGCGGTGACGCCCGATGACGGCCTCGATGAGCTGCAGGTAGACCTCGGTCTTGCCGCTGCCGGTGACGCCATGCAGCAGGCAGGGGTGGAAGGCGTCGAGGCGCTCGTGCAGGGCGCCCAGCGCCGCGGCCTGTTCACCGTTGAGGGGGAGGGCGGGCTCGGCCAGCAGCTGGCCGTCGTCGCTCGGCGCGCTGGCCGAGAGCGGCTCCTCATGGCGCACCACCAGGCCCTTGTCGACCAGCGCGCGCAGCTGCTCGCGGGTGAACGACTGGGCGAGGATCGCCTGACTGGCCAGGCCGTGGGGGTGCTGGCGCAGCATGGCGAGCAGCTCGGCCTGGCGAGGCGCCCGGGCGAGGCCCGGCGGTTCGTGCTGCTCGCCCGCCGATGTCACGCACCAGCGCTCGCGGGTGCGTGAGGCCAGCGCGCGCCCCTGGCGCAGCAGCACTGGCATGGCCTGCTGCAGGGTGTCGCCGAGGGCGTGCTGATAGTAGCGGGCGGTGAAGCGGCACAGCCACAGCCAGTCGGCCGGCAGCGGCGCCTCGTCGAGGCAGGCGTCCACCGGCTTGAGGCGCGAGAGCGGCAGCTCGCTGGTGTGGCGGCACTCCGCCACGACGCCGACGACGCTGCGCCGGCCGAACGGTACCCGCACCCGCAACCCTGGCTGCCAGCCGCCGGGGGGCGCGGCGCGGCCGGGGAGGTAGTCGAACAGGCGGCGCAGCGGCGAGGGCACCGCCACGCCGAGCACCCGGGGCGCGGGGGGATGGGGGGAATCGGGCAATTGGCCTCCGGCGTCGGCTCTGCTAGAATACTTCGCCGCTGCGGACACCTTGGGTGCCTGGCGGTAACCGGTTCGCATGTACAGACAACCCGTATGCGGTGCCTGGCAGAAGATCAGGTGGCGGCATACAGCTTCGTGAGGCTCAAGATGAAACAAGGTATCCACCCGGATTACAAGGCGGTCAACGTGACCTGCTCCTGCGGCGCCTCCTTCGAGGTCGGCTCCACCTCTGGCCACGACTTCTCGCTGGACGTCTGCTCGCAGTGCCATCCGTTCTACACCGGCAAGCAGAAGCAGGCGACCACCGGCGGTCGCGTCGAGCGCTTCAACAAGCGCTTCGGTGCCGCTATCAAGCGCTGAGCCGACCGGCACATCGCTGACTCGAGAAACCCGCCCGCCGAGGCGGGTTTCTTCGTGTCTGGCCCTGCCAACGGCGGCAGCTGCCCGTGCCGTCGCCACGATAAGGAAAACGTTATGGTTGGAGCGTTCAGCCATAAGTTTCGACAAATGGCCGGAAACGTCTTCAAACGAGGCGGGAACGGGTTGGATATTGTGTGAGTTGAGGGCTCCGGAATTCTTGTATACACTAGCTGGCCCATCATCGGCTACCGGATACTCTCAGCATGACGGACGCGAAGAAGCAGGCGGCGCTGGATTACCACGCGAAACCTTTCCCCGGGAAGCTCTCGGTGGAGCTCACCAAGCCCACCGCCAGCGCTCGGGACCTGTCCCTGGCCTACAGCCCCGGGGTCGCAGAGCCGGTGCGCGAGATCGCCAATGATCCGGAGAACGCCTATCTCTATACCGGCAAGGGCAACCTGGTCGCGGTGATCTCCGATGGCAGCGCCATCCTCGGGCTCGGCAACCTGGGTCCCCTGGCGAGCAAGCCGGTGATGGAGGGCAAGGGCGTGCTGTTCAAGCGCTTCGCCGGCATCAACTCGGTGGACGTCGAGGTCAATGCCGAGAGCCCGCAGGCCTTCATCGACACCGTGGCGCGCATCGCCGATACCTGGGGTGGCATCAACCTCGAGGACATCAAGGCGCCCGAGTGCTTCGAGATCGAGCAGGCGCTGGTCGAGCAGTGCAGCATCCCGGTCTTCCATGATGACCAGCACGGCACCGCCATCGTCACCGCCGCGGGCATGCTCAACGCCCTGGATATCGCCGGCAAGTCGCTGGACAGCGCCCGCATCGTCTGCCTGGGCGCCGGCGCGGCCGCCATTGCCTGCATGAAGCTACTGGTCGCCTGCGGCGCGCATCCCGAGAACATCGTGATGCTCGACCGCAAGGGCGTGATCCACAGCGGCCGCGAGGACCTGAACCAGTACAAGGCGATGTTCGCCGTGGAGACGGACAAGCGCACCCTGACCGATGCCATCGACGGCGCCGACGTCTTCGTCGGCCTCTCCGGCCCCGGCCTGATGAGCGCCGAGCATATCCGCAGCATGGCCCCCAACCCGGTGGTCTTCGCCTGCACCAACCCGGATCCCGAGATCCATCCCGACCTGGCCCGCGAGATTCGCCCGGATGTGATCATGGCCACCGGTCGCTCCGACTATCCGAACCAGGTCAACAACGTGCTGGGCTTCCCATTCATCTTCCGCGGGGCCCTCGACGTGCGCGCCACCCGCATCAACGAGGAGATGAAGGTCGCCGCCGTCCATGCGCTGAAGGATCTGGCCCGCGAGCCGGTGCCCCAGGCGGTGCTGGAGGCCTACGAGATGGACGAGATGACCTTCGGGCCGAACTACATCATCCCCACCCCGGTAGACATCCGCCTGCTGGAGCGGGTGCCGGCGGCCGTGGCCCAGGCGGCGGTCGACTCCGGGGTGGCGCGCAAGCCCTATCCCTCCCACTATCCGCTGCGCTCCGCTGAGGACGTCTACGGCATCTGAGCCGCCGACGCTTCCGCGCTGCATGACGACGCCGGCCCTCGGGCCGGCGTCGTCGTTTCTGGGCAATGGGCTGCCGGGATGCGGTCTACCAGTTGTAGAGCAGGGAGGCCGAGGTGGTGCGATCGGTGCGAGCCTCGGCGTCCTCGGGCGGGCGCGAGGTGTCCTTGATCTCGTGGGAAAGCTTCAGGGCCAGGTGGGCGTTGAGGCGCGCGGTGAGCGAAGTCAGCGAGCGAGAGGTGACGTTGGCGTCGGTGGCTTCCACCGAGAGCTCCTGCCCGAGACTGGCGGTCTCCGAGAAGTCCCAGGCATAGGCCAGGGCGCCGTAGACCACGCCCAGCGACTCGTCTTCCCTGTCCACGATGCGATCGTAGCGATAGCCCGGTCCGGCCTCCAGCGAGAGCTGCTGACGTGCGTCGTCGAGCAGGTCGCGGCCATAGCCACCGATGGCGGTGAACTGCTGCTCGTAGCCGCTGAAGCGATCGCGGTCCCAGCGGGCGAAGCCGAACGCGTAGTGGGGCCCCTCGAGCTCAAAGCGCTCGCGGCCGGCGACCAGGTACTGTTCGGCGCTGGTCTCGCCGTCGCGGGAGACGTTGCGCACCTCGCCGCGCAGGGTGTGCGTCCATCTTCCCGTCAGCCAGGTGAGTCGGCCCTTGGCGATCAAGGTCTGACTGTTGGTGTTGCCCGACAGGTGGGTATAGCCCAGCTCGGCGCTGCCGGTGAGTCCCTCAGGGTGCTCCTCGGGCGGGGGTGGCGGCGCGTAGAAGGGGCTGGCCTGAGAGGCGCCGGCGATCGCCAGCAGCCCACCGAAGGCTAGCCAACGAGGCAGCCGGAAGGAGGAGGATGGGTACGACATGGTCAATCTCTGGGGGTGCCGCTGTCGTCGTCTGCCGACAGGGCGCCGTCGATGCAAAGGGTGGGGCGGCCTGGCGGCCGCCCGAAGCGGAGAGGCGGTGGCGGCCTAGAAGATGGCCTCGTAGGCGCCAGTGCCCTGGGAGCCGCTCTCGCGCTCGACCTCCTGCTCGACCCGGCGTGGCTGGAAGCCGGGCAGGTGGTCGACCATGAACAGTTCCTCGATGCCGCCGCTCTGTCCTTCGCGCAGGCGACGACCGGTGTCGGGGTCGATTCGCTCGCTCACCACGCCCCTGGGCCGCTCTGGCCAGCTTTCGGGCTGCCCGTTCAGGGCTTGGCCCATGAAGTCCATCCAGATCGGCAGGGCGACCTGCGAGCCGTACTCGGCGGTGCTCTCGTTGTTGTCCTTGCCCACCCAGGTGGTGGCCACGAGATCGCTGTTGAAGCCGGCGAACCAGGCGTCCCGCTGATCGTTGGTGGTGCCGGTCTTGCCGACGATATCACCACGCTCCAGGGCCAGGGCGCGGCGCGCGGTGCCGCGCTCGACCACGTCGCGCAGCATGTCGCGCAGGATATAGACGGCCGCCGGGTCGGCCACGCGGGGCGCTACTTCGTAGGTCTCGCCGTCGCGCTCGACCATGATCTGACCGTCGCTGCAGTCGCGGCAGGCGACGCGCGGCGAGGCCTCGTCGACGACGGAGGTGTCCTCGTCATCGCCACGGGTTACCCGGTCGATGAACCAGGGGGAGACCTGAAAGCCGCCGTTGGCCAGCACCGCATAGGCGTTGGTCATCTCCAGCGGCGTCAAGCTGGCGCTGCCCAGCGCCAGCGAGAGGCCGCGCGGCAGCTGGTCGGGATCGAGGCCGAAGCCCTCGAGGAATTCGATGGTGCGCTCCAGGCCCAGCGACTGCAGCACGCGAATGGTGACCAGGTTGCGCGAGCGTGCCAGGGCGGTCCTGAGTCGGGTCGGGCCGAGGAAGTCGCCGCTGGAGTTGGAGGGGCGCCACAGCTCGTCGCTGCCGTCCTGCAGTACCACCGGGGCGTCGTTGACCACGCTCGCCGGGTTCATCTCGCCGCTGTTGATCGCCGCGAGGTAGACGAACGGCTTGAAGATCGAGCCGGCCTGTCGGCGCGCCTGGGTGGCGCGGTTGAACTTGCTGGCGTCGAAGTCGAAGCCGCCCTGAAGGGCCAGGATGGCGCCGGTGTCGGGCTCCATCACCACCAGCGAGCCCTCGGCCTCGGGGCGCTGGGAGAGCCGCCAGCTGTCGTCCTCGTTCTCGAGGATGCGCACCAGCGAACCGCGCTCGGCGATGTCGTCGGCCGAATTCGGTGGCGTGCCGCGGCTGTAGGGGCTCAAGTAGGGATCCGCCCACTCCAGACCGTTCCAGGGCAGGGTGATGAGCCTGCCGCCGCGCGCCAGGACGCGCATCTCGCGGCCCTCGCTCTCGACCACGATGGCGGGCTTGAGCGGACCAAAGGCGGGCGTGCGCTCGAGCACCTGCAGCCAGTTGCTGACGTCGCCCTCGATGCCCTCGATCTCGGTCTGGCTGCGTTCGGCGGCGCGCCGTGCGGTCTGCATGATCTCCGGCGACTCGGCTAGCTCCTCCTCGAGCCCCTCGCGGTCGGTGCGCTCCTGGGCCTCGGCCAGGCTGCGCGGAATGTCGGTCTGCTCCGGGCCGCGCCAGCCGTGGCGGGTATCGTACTCGATCAGGCCGTTCGCCAGGGCGCGCCCGGCCAGCGGCTGCAGCTCGCTGTCCAGGGTGGTGTGGATGCGATAGCCGCCGGTATAGGCCCGGTCGCCATAGCGTTCGATGGCGAACTGGCGCGCCATCTCGGCCACGTAGTCGGCCTCCACCTCGACCTGGGCCAGGTGGCGGCGGGCGGTGACCGGCGCCTGTACGGCCTCCTCGTAGGCGGCCTCGTGGATGTAGCCCAGCTCGCGCATCCGAAACAGGATCCAGTTGCGGCGAATCAGCGCGCGTTCGGCGTTGGCCAGCGGATTGAAGGCCGACGGCGCCTTGGGCAGGCCGGCGATCATCGCCTTCTCGGCCAGGGTCAGTTCGCTCAGTGGCCGGTCGTAGTAGACCTCGGAGGCCGCCGCGATACCGTAGGCCCGATTGCCGAGATAGATCTTGTTGACGTAGAGCTCGAGGATCTCCGGCTTGGAGAGGATCTGCTCCATCTGCAGCGCCAGCAGGATCTCACGGATCTTGCGGGTGAAGGTCTGATCCAGCGTGAGCAGATAGTTGCGCGCCACCTGCATGGTGATCGTCGAGCCGCCGGACTGAATATCGCCGCCACTCGCCGCCAGCTCCACCGCGGCCCGCAGCAGGCCCTTCGGGTCGACGCCGGCATGGTCGAAGTAGGTCGCGTCCTCGGCCGCCAGCAGGGCGTCGATCAGCTCCTCGGGGATCTCGGCATATTCCACCGGGGTACGGCGCTCCTCGCCGAACTCGCCGATCAGCTTGCCGTCGCGGGTGAAGATACGCAGCGGCGTCTGCAGCTCGAAGCCCTGCAGCTGGCGCACGTCGGGCAGGCCGGGGGCGAAGTAGAGCGCGGCACCCACCACGCCCAGCACGCCGGCGGCGGACAGTGAGACCAGCAGCCAGAGGACGGAAACGACCAGGGTTCTAAGAAACTTCATGAAAATGCGGTATCCATGCTGGGAACGGGGGCGGAGTGGTGGCGATGCAATGGGCCTTCCCTCGCGGCGGCCATTATAGGAAGACGAGGGAGAGGTCACCAGCGTTGACGCCTGGCGACACCGCTGATCGTGTGAGATTCGGCAATATCATGTAATGTGCGATTACGCACTTGGGCATGACGATTATCATGCGTGATGGCCCGGTTTGAAATGAATCATCATAGTAAGCGGAAGAACGCACGGATCAGGCAGGGGCATGGCACACGATGCGACTAAGAGCACCCGGTAAGGGACTGATCGGTGTCGATATCACCTCGGCTACCGTCAAGGTCATCGAGCTGAAGCGCGCGGGTGGCCACTATCAGGTGGAAAGCTACGCCGTGCGGCCTCTGCGCGAGGGCGCCGTGATCGAGCGGCGGATCCGCGACATGCCGGCCGTGGTGGACGCCCTCAGACGGGCCGTGGATCATGCCCGGCCCGGCAGCCGCAACGCCGCCGTGGCCGTGCCGGCCGGTGCCGCGATCACCAAGGTGCTGTCCTTTCCCGCCTCGCTGGACGATGGCGAGATTGAGACGCGCATCCAGCTCGAGTCGGACCGACACATTCCGTTTCCGTTCAATGAAGTCGCCTTCGATTTCCAGCGCCTCGGCCTCAATTCACGCTACGGTGATCAGCAGGACGTCCTGCTGGTGGCCTGTCGCCAGCAGGACGTCAACCAGTTGACCGACGCGGTGCTGCAGGCGGGACTCACCCCGGCGGCCGTCGACGTCGAGACATTTGCCGTGGAGCGCGCCTTTCAGGAGCTTCGCCATCAGCTGCCGTCGGAGGGTGGCGAGCAAGAGTGCGTGGCGCTGGTCGACATCGGTGCCACCATGAACGCCTTTCAGGTGCTGCGCGACGGGCGCGTCACCTACAGCCGCGACACCGTCTTCGGCGGCCGCCAGCTGACCGACGAGATCCAGAACCGCTATGGGCTGACCCTCGAGGAGGCGGGGCTCGCCAAGAAGCGTGGCGGCCTGCCCGACGACTACCAGCGCAGCGTACTCGATCCCTTCCTCGATACCCTGGTTCAGCAGGTGGGACGCTCGCTGCAGCTCTACTATACCGCCGGGCGCAAGCAGGAGGTGCGCCACATGATCCTGGCCGGCGGCACCAGCGTGCTGCCGGGCCTGGCCGAGCGGCTGGCCGAAGAGAGTGGTATGGAGGTGGTGATCGCCAATCCCTTTCGCCGCATGAAGGTCAACGCCCGGATCGACGTGCCGACCCTGGCCGGTGATGCCCCGGCCATGCTGACCGCCTGCGGCCTGGCGATGAGGGTGGGTAAATGACCACCATCGAGATCAATCTGCTCCCCTGGCGGGAGGAGATGCGCGCTCGTCGCGGCAAGCGATTCACCCTGGCATTGGCGCTGAGCGCGCTGGTCGGCCTGGGCGGCGGCTACGGCATGACCTGGCACTACGATCAGCGCTTGAGTGCTCAGCAGGAGCGCAATCGGTTCGTCGCGGCCGAAGCCCAGAAGCTCGACGCCGCGATACGCGAAATCAGCGAGCTGGAGCAGATTCGACAAACCATGGAGTCCCAGGTGCGGGTCTTCACGGCGCTCCAGACCGGGCGCGCGCAGACCGTTCACGTCTTCAACGACCTGGTGGATAGCCTTGTCGACGGGGTGCATTACACCGGGCTCGATCGACAGGGAGACACGCTACGAATGACCGGCGTGGCCGAGAACAATCGGCAAGTCTCCGACCAGCTGCGGGCGCTGGATGCGGCGGCCTCCCTCTCTCGGCCAGTGCTGTCCGAGGTCGAAGTCGAGCAGGAGGGAGCGCTTCGGCGTTTCAGCTTGAGCCTCACTCAGCACCTGCCGTCTGCGCCCGATGACGCGCCGGGGGGAGAGCCATGAGGTGGGCAGATGAGTGGCGCCGACTGAAAAGCGTCGACTGGGGCGAGCTGGATATCAAGGAGGCCGGTAGCTGGCCCTTCTTGCTGCAGCTGATCTGCTGCGTGCTGACGCTGAGTCTGACCCTGGCAGGCATGTACTGGTATCTGGGGGCGCCCAAGGCCGAGGCGCTGGAGCAGGCCAGGGCGGAAGAGGCGCGGCTGATCGGGAATTATCGAAGCAAGGCGGCGCAGGCGGCGCATCTAGACGTCATGCGTGAAGAGATGGCCGTGCTCGATGAGCGCATGGGCGATCTTCGCGAGATGCTGCCCACGGATGCCGAGGTGCCGTCGTTGATCGATAACATCAGCGAAGCGGCGATCAGTAACCAGCTTTCCATCGAATTCATCCGCCTGCGCAGTCCCGTCGCCCAGGAGTTCTACCTCGAGCAGCCGTTCGATATCCGCGTGCAGGGCGGCTATCACAGCATCGCGAAATTTCTGACCACGGTCGCCGGCTTGCCGCGCATCGTCACCCAGCATGATCTGACGCTCGAGCCCGTCGAGGAAGCGCAGGGCCAGCAACTGCAGCTCTCCATGCTCGCCCGCACCTACAGCTACCGCCAGCCCGACGAGGAGGCCCCGTGACCCGTATCAGTCTGCGATACGCGTTTCTCGCCGTCGGCATGGGGCTGTTAGTTGGCTGCGCGGATCCTGAGTTGCGCCAACTCGAACAGCGGCTGGTCGAGGTGCGAGCGAATCCGGGGGAGGTGCCCCAGCTGGACCTCCCGGACATTCCGCCGATCGATCGGGTGTCGTACGTTGGCAACGAGGCTCGCAGCCCCTTCGTCCCGCATCGCATGCAGGATCGGCGAGTGGCTCCGCAGGCCGGCGACCTGGCACCCTCTTCGGATCGCCCGCGAGCGCCGCTCGAGGCCTACGATCTTGCCGAGCTGGATCTGGTGGGGATATTGACGGTGGGCGGTAAGCCGTCGGCGCTGGTGCGCGGGCCCGGCGGCAAGGTCCATCGAGTGGGGGTCGGCGACTACATGGGCCACGATCACGGGCGCATCGTGAGCATCACCGAGTCCTCTCTGGTGCTGGTGGAGACCGTGCTGGAAAACAATACCTGGCAGGAGCGCTCCAGGCAGATCGCCCTGGGTGAGGGCGCATAACACATTCATGCCATGCCACCGGACGGGTGGCTGGCCGGGGTCCGCAGGGAGAAGGGAACAATGCATGCGATGATTCGTGGTCTCGCCATCGTGGCGCTGCTGGCGGTCTCCACGGTTGCCGTGGCGGCCTCCACCCTCACCGACCTGGCCTTTCACCAAGCCAGCGACGGAGGCGTAGAGATAGCGCTCGACTTCAGCGGACCGGTGCCCGAGGTGCGTGGCTATCGTCTCGACGAGCCGGCTCGCCTGACCATCGACCTGATGGGCACGGCCAGCGCCCTGGAGCGCCGCCGCGAGGAGCTCGGCATGGGTGGCGTCCAGCGAGTCACGGCCCTGGAGGCGGGGTCGCGCACGCGGCTGGTCTTCGAGCTGGAGGGGCCCCTGCCCTACGACACCCGTCAGCAGGGAGATCGCCTGCTGCTCTCCATCGGCGGCGGGGCCGCTCAGCCGGCCGAGGCTCCCTCCACGCGGACGACGGCGTCGTCGACCCAGCCATCGACCCAGCCATCGAACCAGGCGTACCGCGAGCCCAGTATTCAGGACATCGACTTTCGCCGCGGCGATGGCGGCGCGGGACGGCTGGTCGTCACCTTCGATCGCTCCGGCGTGGATGCGCGTGTGCGCGAGAGCGGCCAGCGCATCATCGCCGACCTGCGCGATGTTCGGCTGCCGGCCTCGCTGGATCAGGTCTATGACGTCAGCGACTTCGGCACGCCGCTCAAGCGCGTCGTCCCGCGCGTCGGGCGCGACGGCGTGACCCTGGAGATCGAGGGCGAGGGGCGATTCGCCATGCTCTCCACTCTGACCGGCCGCCAGCTGGTGATCGAGGCCGAGCCGGTCACCCAGGCGCAGCAGGAGGAGCGCGTCCGCGAGCAGTTTCCCTATACTGGCGAGCGCATCACCCTCAATTTCCAGGACATCGAGGTACGCTCGGTGCTGGCGATCATCGCCGATTTCACCGGCCTCAACCTGGTGGCCAGCGACAGCGTCACCGGCAGCGTGACCCTCAATCTGCAGAACGTGCCCTGGGATCAGGCCCTGGATCTGGTGCTCAAGAGTCACGGCCTGGCCAGCCGTCAGCAGGGCAACGTCATCGTGGTGGCGCCGGCCGCGGAGCTGGCGCAGCGTGAACAGATCGAGCTGCAGGCGCGTGAGCAGCTCGAGACGCTAGCGCCGCTGGAGTCAGAGTACGTCCAGGTCAAGTACGCCAAGGCCGAGAATCTGGCGCGCCTGCTGCGCGGAGGCGATCAGGGCTTCGGCCTGCTCTCCGAGCGCGGCAAGGTGGCGGTCGATGCGCGCACCAATACCCTGCTGATTCAGGATACCGCCGAGAATATCGACGACGTCCTCGCGACCTTCGAGACCCTGGACGTGGCGGTGCGTCAGGTGCAGATCGAGGCGCGTATCGTCATCGCGCGCGATAGCGCCACCCGCGAGCTGGGCGTCAACTGGGGGCTCTCCAATAACGAGGTTGATCCAACCAATGGGCTCAACGCCGACGGCGCCTCTAGTGGCAGTGCCGACAACGGCGGCCTGGCCGTTGACCTGGGGGGCGATCGCGATCCCGCCACGTCCTTCGCCTTCGGTTACCTGTCCGGCGATGTCCTGCTCGATCTCGAGCTGCGTGCCCTGGAGAGCGAGGGCAAGAGCCAGACCATCTCCCAGCCGCGGGTGATCACCGCCAATCAGCGTACCGCGGTGATCAAGCAGGGCACCGAGATCCCCTATCAGGAGGCCTCCTCCAGCGGCGCCACCAACGTCGAGTTCAAGGAGGCCGTGCTGGCGCTGGAGGTGACGCCGCAGATCACCCCGGATAATCGCATCATCATGGACCTGGTGATCAACAACGACACCGTGGGCGAGCTCTTCAACGGCGTGCCCTCCATCGACACCAACGAGATCGAGACGCAGGTGCTGGTCGATAGCGGCGAGACCGTGGTGCTGGGCGGCATCCTCAAGACCGACGAGGTGCGCAATCTCTTCAAGACGCCTTTCCTTGGCGACCTGCCGGTGCTGGGTAACCTCTTCCGCTATACCGAGAGCACCAATGATAAGGTAGAGTTGCTGGTATTCATCACGCCCCGAATACTGGACGACAACCTGGCCATTCGCTGATGCAGGGACTACCGAACCTGATACTGATCGGCCCTATGGGGGCCGGCAAGAGCACCATCGGCCGCCTTCTGGCGGCCGAACTGTCACGCGAGTTCTACGATAGCGACCACGAGATCCAGGCGCGCTGCGGCGCCGATATCCCCTGGATC
Source organism: Halomonas saccharevitans (assembly GCF_900116405.1). GTDB lineage: Bacteria > Pseudomonadota > Gammaproteobacteria > Pseudomonadales > Halomonadaceae > Halomonas > Halomonas saccharevitans. The sequence continues at coordinate 17,735 of NZ_FPAQ01000011.1, forward strand.
TTCGACGTCGAGGGCGAGGCGGGCTTTCGCGATCGCGAGTCGCAGATGATCCGTGAGCTGACGCACTACGAAAACGTGGTCATCGCCACCGGCGGAGGTGCCGTGCTGCGGGAAGAGAATCGTCGGGTGCTGCGCGAGAGCGGCACCGTGATCTACCTGCTCACCACCGTGGAGCAGCAGCTGCGGCGTACCGCGAAGGATCGCAATCGACCGCTGCTGCAGCGCCCCGACAAGGAGGCCGTGCTGCGCGACATGTTCGCGCTGCGTGACCCCCTCTACCGCGCCACCGCCGATGTGGTGATCCGCACCGACCGTCGCGGCCCGCGTGCCGTGGTCAACGAGATCGTGCGGCGCGTGTCGCGCCTGGTCGATCCCCTGCAATGCAAGGCCTGAGTCCATGATCGAGACCCTCGCAGCCCCGTCCACCCTCGAGGTGGCGCTTGGCGATCGCAGCTACCCCATCCATATCGGCCCCGGCCTGCTGGGCGACCCGCAGTGGCTGACGCCGCACCTGGCCGGGCGCCAGGTCATGGTGGTCACCAACGAGACGGTGGCCCCGCTCTATCTCGATAAGCTGACCCAGGGGCTTTCCGACGACCTCGAGGTGCGCACCCTGGTGCTGCCCGACGGCGAGGCCACCAAGACGCTGGCTCACGTGGAGCGGATCTGGGATGCCCTGCTCGCCGCCGGCTTCAATCGCCGCTGCACCCTGATCGCGCTCGGCGGCGGAGTGACCGGGGATATGGTCGGCTTCGCCGCCGCCTGCTACCAGCGCGGGGTGGCCTTCGTGCAGGTGCCGACCACGCTGCTCGCCCAGGTCGACTCCTCGGTGGGCGGCAAGACCGGTGTGAACCATCCGCGTGGCAAGAACATGATTGGCGCCTTCTGGCAGCCCCGCGCGGTGCTGATCGACACCGACACTCTGGCGACGCTGCCGCCGCGCGAGCTCTCGGCGGGGCTCGCCGAGGTGCTCAAGTATGGGCTGATCCGCGACGCCGACTTCCTGGCCTGGCTCGAGGCCGAGATGCCCCTGCTGCGGGGTCTCGACGCCGCCGCCCTGACCCGGGCCATCGAGCGCAGCTGCACGCTCAAGGCCGAGATCGTCGCCGAGGATGAGACCGAGCAGGGCGTCAGGGCGCTGCTCAACCTGGGTCACACCTTCGGCCACGCCATCGAGGCGCATCAGGGCTATGGGCACTGGCTGCACGGCGAGGCCGTCGGTACCGGCATGCTGATGGCCGCCGAGCTCTCGTGCCGCCTGGGGTGGCTCAGCGAGGCCGAGGTGGCCCGCGTGCGCACGCTCATCGAGGCCGCCGGCCTGCCGCTGGCGGCCCCTGCCGAGATGGGGGTGGAGGACTTTCTCGCCATCATGCGCCTGGACAAGAAAAACCTCGACAGCCGCCTGCGGTTGATCCTGCTGCGCACGCTGGGCGATGCCTGTATCCATGACGAGACGCCGCCACAGATCCTGGCCTCGCTCATCGAGGCCTTCCCTCGTCGCTGAGCGTTTGACGGTGCTCGGTGCCTTTCTTCGGTGCCTTGGCGCATCGACTCAATAGCCGTTCTATTCGACGCCCGCCCTCGCGCGGGCGTCGTCGTGTCTGGGGTGCGTCGGCGTCCTGGGTGGCGCTTCCTTTAAGCCATTCGCATGCCTCATGCCGGATCGGCATGGCCAAATCGCGGACTGTTGGACTAAAGTCTAACGGTCTTCGCTTGGCGTTTAAGAATCGTTGTTCGGCTTTGCAAGCTATTGAGTTAGCGAGTTTTTTTGCCTGAGGCATCGTGCAAGTAGCGGATTTGGCGGCGGTTTTTCATGGGGGTGTCGGGTGGGGTCGATTGCGCGGTGGGCGCGCCTCTGGCTATGCTGGTCGGCCTTTTACAGAGCAGTCCCCGCTCCCGTCGGGAGCGACATGGAAAAAGAAAAACCGAAAACAATACCATGCGATGACTGCCAAAGAAACCACTCAACCCGAGGCACGCCCATGAACAGAGGTCTCCATCAGCCCGGCGAGTTCCGTGACAACTGCGGCTTCGGCCTGATCGCCCATATGGAGGGCCAGGCCAGTCACGATCTGCTCAAGACCGCCATCGAGTCACTGACCTGCATGACCCACCGTGGCGGCATCGCCGCCGACGGCAAGACCGGCGATGGCTGCGGGCTGCTGCTGCAGATGCCGGATGCCTTCATGCGCGAGGTGGCGAAGGAAGCGCTGGGCGTGACCCTGGGCGAGCGCTATGCCGTAGGGGCCATCTTCCTCCCCGACGACGACGCTCGCGAGGCCCACGGGCGCGAGATCCTCGTCGCCGAGCTCGAGGCGCGTGGCCTTAAGGTGGCGGGCTGGCGCGAGGTCCCGGTGGATTCCAGCGTCTGCGGCCCCATGGCGCTGGACTGCCTGCCGCGCATCCGCCAGCTGTTCGTGGAACCGGGTGCCGAGGGGCATGAGCGCTTCGACGTCGATCTCTTCATGGCCCGCCGCCGCGCCGAGGAGAAGCTTCGCGACGAGCCGGACTTCTACGTCTGCTCGCTCTCCGCCGAGGTGCTCTCCTACAAGGGTCTGGTGATGCCGGTGGACCTGCCGGCCTTCTATCGCGACCTGGGCGATGCGCGCCTGCAGACCGCGATCTGCGTCTTCCACCAGCGCTTCTCCACCAACACCGCGCCGCGCTGGCCGCTGGCCCAGCCGTTCCGCCTGCTGGCCCACAACGGCGAGATCAACACCGTCGAGGCCAACCGGGGCTGGGCGAACTCCCGCAAGGAGAACTTCCTGAGCGAGCGGCTGCCCGAGATCGCCGGCCTCGACGAGATCGTCAATACCAGCGGCTCCGATTCCTCGAGCATGGACAACATGCTCGAGGTGCTGCTGACCGGCGGCATGGAGCTGCATCGCGCGGTGCGCATGATGGTGCCGCCGGCCTGGCAGAACGTCGAGCTCATGGACGCCGACCTGCGCGCCTTCTATGAGTACAACTCCATGCACATGGAGCCCTGGGACGGCCCGGCCGGGGTGGTAATGACCGACGGCCGCCAGGCGGTCTGCATGCTCGACCGCAACGGCCTTCGCCCGGCGCGCTGGGTGATCACCCGGAACGGCTATATCACCCTGGCCTCCGAGATCGGCACCTACGATTACGCGCCCGAGGACGTGGTCGCCAAGGGGCGGGTCGGCCCCGGCCAGATCCTCGCCGTCGACACCCACACCGGTGAGGTGCTGCATACCCCCGACATCGATCAGCGCCTGAAGGCCGCCTACCCCTACAAGCGCTGGCTGAAGCAGGAGGCCCAGTACCTCGAATCGGCGCTGACCGAGCTCGCCAACTTCCATTCCATGGACTCGGACGCGCTGCTCGTCCAGCAGAAGATGTTCCAGGTCAGCTTCGAGGAGCGCGACCAGGTGCTGCGCCCGCTGGCCGAGAGCGGCCAGGAGGCCGTCGGCTCCATGGGCGACGACACGCCCATGGCGGTGCTCTCCGGCAAGCAGCGCCTGCTCAGCGACTATTTCCGCCAGAAGTTCGCCCAGGTCACCAATCCCGCCATCGACCCGCTGCGCGAGGCGATCGTGATGTCGCTGGAGACCTGCATCGGCGCCGAGCTCAACGTCTTCAAGGCGACCCCGGAGCACGCCCACCGCATCATCCTGACCACCCCAGTGCTCTCGCCGCGCAAGTTCGCCGCGCTGATGCACCAGGACGACCCGGCCTTTACGAGCCACGTCCTGCCGCTTGGCTACGATCCCCAGGAGATCGGCCTCAAGGGCGCGATTCATGCGCTCTGCCGCCGTGCCGAGCAGGCCGTCCATGACGGCAAGGTGATCCTGGTGCTCTCGGACGCCGAGTTGAGCAAGGGGCAGGTGCCGATTCATGCGGCGCTGGCCGTAGGCGCCGTCCACCACCATCTGGGCCGCCTGGCGCTGCGCCCGCGCTGTAACCTCGTGGTCGAGACCGGCTACGCCCGGGACGCCCACCAGATGGCGGTGCTGTTCGGCGTGGGCGCCACCGCGGTCTTCCCGTGGCTGGCCTACCAGGTGATGGCCGACATGCACCAGGCAGGTGAGCTGGTCGGCAACCCCGCCGACGCGCGCGAGAACTACCGCAAGGGCCTGCAGAAGGGGCTCTACAAGATCCTCTCCAAGATGGGCATCTCGACCCTGGCCTCCTATCGCGGCTCCCAGCTGTTCGAGGCGGTGGGTCTCTCCTCGGAGGTGGTCGATCTCTGCTTCACCGGCATGGCGTCACGCATCGAGGGCACCGGGTTCAGCGAACTGCAGCTGCAGCAGGAGCTGCTGGGACGCGAGGCCTGGACGCCGCGCAAGGGCATCGCCCAGGGCGGCCTGATGAAGTACGTCCACGGCCACGAGTATCACGCCTATAATCCCGACGTGGTCACGGCGCTCCAGGAGGCGGTTCAGGAGGGCGACTACGCCAAGTGGAAGAAGTTTGCCCGGCTGGTCAACGAGCGCGATCCGGCCACCCTGCGTGACCTGCTCGCCCTCAAGCCGGCCGCCGAGCCGCTGCCCCTCGAGGAGGTCGAGGCCGTCGAGGACCTGCTGCCGCGCTTCGACAGTGCCGGCATGAGCCTCGGGGCGCTCTCACCGGAGGCCCACGAGGCGCTGGCCCAGGCCATGAACGAGGCCGGCGGGCGCTCCAACTCCGGCGAGGGCGGCGAGGATCCGGCCCGTTACGGCACCATCCGAAGCTCCAAGATCAAGCAGATCGCCTCCGGGCGCTTCGGCGTGACGCCGGCCTACCTGGTCAACGCCGAGGTGCTGCAGATCAAGGTGGCCCAGGGCGCCAAGCCCGGCGAGGGCGGCCAGCTGCCCGGTGGCAAGGTCAACGAGCTGATCGCCCGGCTGCGCTACTCGGTGCCCGGCGTGACCCTGATCTCGCCGCCGCCGCACCACGACATCTACTCCATCGAGGACCTGGCGCAGCTAATCTTCGACCTGAAGCAGGTCAACCCGGACGCCCAGGTCTCGGTGAAGCTGGTCTCCGAGCCCGGCATCGGCACCATCGCCACCGGCGTGGCCAAGGCCTATGCCGACCTGATCACCGTCTCCGGCTACGATGGCGGCACCGCGGCGAGCCCGCTGACCTCCATCAAGCATGCCGGCAGCCCCTGGGAGCTGGGTCTGCCAGAGGTGCACCAGGCGCTGCGCATCAACGGCCTGCGCGACAAGATTCGACTGCAGACCGACGGCGGCCTGAAGACCGGCCTCGACGTGGTCAAGGCGGCGATCCTCGGCGCCGAGAGCTTCGGCTTCGGCACCGCGCCGATGGTCGCACTGGGCTGCAAGTACCTGCGCATCTGCCACCTCAACAACTGCGCCACCGGTGTGGCCACTCAGATGCAGTATCTGCGCGACGAGCACTTCCGCGGCACCGTCGACATGGTCAAGCACTACTTCCGCTTCATCGCCGAGGACGTGCGCGAGCTGATGGCCCTGCTCGGGGTGCGCCAGCTGACCGACCTGATCGGCCGTACCGACCTGCTCGAGGCGATCGAGGGCGTCACCGCCTCCCAGCGCAAGCTCGACCTGTCGGGCCTGTTGGGCAACGACTTCGTGCCCGAGGACGCGCCGCAGTTCTGTCGGGTGAACCGCAACGTGCCCCACGATCCGGGCGCCAAGAACCAGGAGGTCCTTAAGGCGCTCGAGGCGGCCATCGAGGCCAGGTCCGGCGGCGAGTTCGACTTCACCATCACCAACTGCGACCGCTCGGTGGGCGCGCTGATCTCCGGCGCCATCGCCAAGCGCTACGGTGAGGCGGGGCTCGAGGATGCCCCGGTCATCGCCCGCTTCACCGGCGTGGCCGGCCAGAGCTTCGGGGTGTTCAACGCCCGCGGCCTGCACCTCTATCTGGAGGGCGATGCCAACGACTACGTGGGCAAGGGCATGAACGGCGGCAGGGTGGTGATCGTGCCGCCGGCCGGCAGTGCCTTCGAGAGTCACGAGACGGCGATCATCGGCAACACCTGCCTGTATGGCGCCACCGGCGGCAAGCTGTTCGCCGCCGGCACCGCCGGCGAGCGCTTCGCCGTGCGCAATTCCGGCGCCCATGCGGTGATCGAGGGCGCCGGCGACCACTGCGGCGAGTACATGACCGGCGGCATGGTCTGCGTGCTGGGCGAGGTGGGCGTCAACTTCGGTGCGGGCATGACCGGCGGCTTCGCCTACGTGCTCGACGAGGACCGCACCTTCGTCGACAAGTACAACCACGAACTGGTGGAGATCCACCGGGTGAACACCGAGGCCATGGAGGCCTACCGGCGGCACCTGCGGGAGGTCATCGAGGAATTCGTCGCCGAGACCGGCTCCGAGCGCGGCCGCGCGATCCTCGAGGATTTCAGCGACTTCACTCGCCACTTCTGGCTGGTGAAGCCCAAGGCGGCGAGCCTGAGCAGCCTGCTGGCCGAGTCTCGGCGCAGGCCGGAGTGAGTGAGGCGGCGTCAGCCGGAATGAGTAAGCCGTCGGCGTCCCGATCAGGTTCGTATAGAGGAAGAGTTTCATGGCCAACCGTTTGAGCAACGATTTCCAGTTTATCGACGTGGGTCGCCAGGACCCCGAGAAGAAGGCGGCGCGGACCCGGGCACGGGAGTTCGCCGAGATCTACGAGCCCTACAAGCCCCAGGAGGCGGCCGGGCAGGCGCATCGCTGCCTGCACTGCGGCAACCCCTACTGCGAGTGGAAGTGTCCGGTCCACAACTACATTCCCAACTGGCTGCAGCTGGTCAGCGAGGGCAACATCCTCGAGGCGGTGGAGCTGTGCCACAAGACCAACTCGCTGCCCGAGGTGTGCGGGCGAGTCTGTCCCCAGGATCGCCTCTGCGAGGGTGCCTGCACCCTCAACGACGGCTTCGGCGCCGTGACCATCGGTTCGGTGGAGAAGTACATCACCGACACCGCCTTCGCCATGGGCTGGCGGCCGGATCTCTCCAAGGTCACCGCGACCGGTCGCAAGGTGGCGGTGATCGGCGCCGGCCCGGCGGGCCTGGGCTGCGCCGACATCCTGGTGCGCAACGGCGTCAAGCCGGTGGTGTTCGACAAGTACCCCGAGATCGGCGGGCTGCTGACCTTCGGCATCCCGGAGTTCAAGCTCGACAAGACGGTGATGGAGCGTCGCCGCGCGGTCTTCGAGGAGATGGGCATCGAGTTCTGCCTCGGCGTCGAGGTGGGCAAGGACATCGCCTTCGATGCCCTGCTCGAGGAGTACGATGCCGTCTTCCTGGGCATGGGTACCTACAAGTACATGGAGGGCGGCTTCCCCGGCGAGGATCTGCCCGGGGTGCACAAGGCGCTCGACTACCTGATCGCCAACGTCAACCACTGCCTGGGCTTCGAGAAGGAGCCCCACGAGTACACCTCGCTGAAGGGCCAGCGCGTGGTGGTACTGGGCGGCGGCGACACCGCCATGGACTGCAACCGCACGGCCATCCGCCAGGGGGCGGCAAGCGTGACCTGCGCCTATCGCCGCGACGAGGAGAACATGCCGGGCTCCAAGCGCGAGGTGGCCAACGCCCGCGAGGAGGGCGTGGAGTTCCTGTTCAACCGTCAGCCGGTGGCGGTGGTCGGCGAGGGCAAGGTCGAGGGCGTGAAGGTGGTGCGCACCCGGCTCGGCGAGCCCGACGAGAACGGTCGCCAGCGCCCGGAGGTGGTGCCCGGCTCCGAGGAGGTGATTCCCGCGGACGCCGTGGTGGTGGCCTTCGGCTTCCAGCCGAGCCCGGCCCCCTGGTTCGAGACCGTGGGTATCGAGATCGACGAGCGCGGCCGGGTCACGGCACCGGAGGCGGGGCGTGCCCACCCGTTCCAGACCACCAACGAGAAGATCTTCGCCGGTGGCGACATGGTGCGCGGCTCCGACCTGGTGGTCACCGCCATCTACGAGGGACGTCAGGCCGGCGAGGGCATCCTCGACTATCTGCAGGTGTAAATAGCGGGTGACGCTCGAAGCCGCCGGTTTCGGTGGCTTTTTCCCCCGCGGCTTTCCCGGCGGCAGGTCTATGAAGGGGCGCTGTGAACCCCTCCTTGGGCGCTACCGACGCCGTCCCTGGCGTAGGACCCCTTCACCGACCTGCCCCCGGCGCCGCTAGCCTCGTCGGCACCGCTTGTCGGGTGCCAGCAGAAGAGCCTCCATGCCGCTTGGCGCGCGGCGCTGAAATTGAGCCTTTGGTCGCATTCTGCTAGTCTGTCGTCCCATCCTGGCCCGGCTTCCTGCCGTGCCTACCGATCACGTTTCGACAGGTTCTCCATGACACGATATATCTTCGTGACCGGCGGCGTTGTGTCCTCTCTCGGCAAGGGCATCGCGTCGGCCTCGCTGGCGGCGATTCTCGAGGCACGCGGCCTCAAGGTCACCATGCTCAAGCTCGATCCCTACATCAATGTGGATCCGGGCACCATGAGCCCCTTCCAGCACGGCGAGGTGTTCGTCACCGAGGATGGGGCCGAGACCGACCTGGACCTGGGCCACTACGAGCGCTTCATTCGTACGAAGATGACCCAGGCCAACAACTTCACCACCGGCCGCGTCTACGAGCACGTGCTGCGCAAGGAGCGTCGCGGCGACTACCTGGGCGGCACCGTGCAGGTCATCCCGCACATCACCGACGAGATCAAGCGTCGGGTCTATGAGGGCGGCAAGGGCTTCGACGTGGCGCTGGTCGAGATCGGCGGCACCGTAGGCGACATCGAATCGCTGCCGTTTTTGGAATCGATCCGCCAGATCAGAAGCGAGCTGGGCGCGAGCCGGGCGATCTTCATGCACCTGACCCTGGTGCCCTACATCAAGACGGCCGGCGAGACCAAGACCAAGCCGACCCAGCACAGCGTCAAGGAGCTGCGCTCGATCGGTATCCAGCCGGACATCCTGATCTGTCGCAGCGAGGTGGAGCTCGAGGAGACCGAGTGTCGCAAGATCGCGCTGTTCACTAACGTCGAGGAGCGGGCGGTCATCCCGCTGCAGGATGCCGACACCATCTACCGCATCCCGCTGATGCTCCATGAGCGCGGCCTCGATGACATCGTCTGCGACAAGCTGCGCCTGGAGCCCGGCGAGGCGGACCTCGGCGAGTGGGTGAAGGTGCTCGATGCCAAGCTCAACCCGCTGAAGTCGGTCAACATCGCCATGGTCGGCAAGTACATGGAGCTGCTCGACGCTTACAAGTCGCTCAACGAGGCGCTGATCCATGCCGGCATCCAGTCGCGCATCAAGGTCAACGTCGACTACATCGACTCCGAGGACATCGAGCACCACGGCGCTGAGCGCCTGGCCGGCAAGGATGCCATCCTGGTGCCCGGCGGCTTCGGCGAGCGCGGCGTCGAGGGCAAGATCGCCACGGCCCGCTACGCCCGCGAGAACGGCATTCCCTACCTCGGCATCTGTCTCGGCATGCAGGTGGCGGTGATCGAGTTCGCGCGCCACGTGGCCGGCTGGAACGACGCCGACTCCACTGAGTTCACCCACGATACCCAGCACCCGGTCGTGGGTCTGATCACCGAGTGGCTGAGCCCCGAGGGCAAGGTCGAGCTGCGCGACGAGGCCTCCGATCTGGGCGGCACCATGCGCCTGGGCGGCCAGGTCTGTCAGCTCAAGGCCGGCAGCAAGGCCCGCGAGGCCTACGGCAGCGACGAGATCGTCGAGCGCCACCGCCATCGCTTCGAGGTCAACAACCAGTTCATCGGTGAGCTCGAGCAGGCGGGCCTGGTGGTCTCCGGCAAGAGCGTCGACAACTCTCTGGTGGAAGTGGTCGAGCTGGCGGATCACCCCTGGTACGTCGCCTGCCAGTTCCACCCCGAGTTCACCTCCACGCCCCGCGACGGCCACCCGCTGTTCACCGGCTTCGTCAGCGCGGCGCTGGAGCACAAGACGGCGCGCACGCGCGCCCAGTCCGCCCACCAGGAGTGAGCTCGATGTCGGCATCGAAAGGCGAGACCCCGGAGCGTCACATTGGCATTGCCGGCCTCGAGGCCGGCAACTCCCTGCCGCTGATGCTGCTCGGCGGCATGAACGTGCTGGAGTCCCGTGAGCTGGCCCTCGAGGTGGCCCAGACCTATGCCGAGGTGACCGCTCGCCTCGGCATGCCCTACGTCTTCAAGGCCAGCTTCGACAAGGCCAATCGCAGCTCCATCCACTCCTTCCGCGGTCCGGGCCTCGACAAGGGCCTGGAAATACTGGCCGAGGTGAAGGAGCGCTTCGGGGTGCCGATCATCACCGACGTGCACGAGCCCTGGCAGGCCGCGCCAGTGGCCGAGGTGGCTGACATCATTCAGCTGCCGGCCTTCCTGGCGCGCCAGACCGATCTCGTCGTGGCCATGGCTGAGACCGGGGCGGTGATCAACATCAAGAAGCCGCAGTTCCTGGCTCCCCACGAGATGCGCCACATCCTGCGCAAGTGCGAGGAGGCCGGCAACGACAAGCTGCTGCTCTGCGAGCGCGGGTCCAGCTTCGGCTACAACAACCTGATCGTCGACATGCTGGGCTTCGGCGACATGAAGCAGACGGGCTACCCCGTCTTCTTCGACGTCACCCACGCCCTGCAGCGCCCGGGCGGCCGGGCCGACAGCGCCGATGGTCGGCGTGCGCAGGTCGCCGAGCTGGCCCGCTCCGGCGTGGCGGTGGGCCTGGCGGGGCTCTTCCTAGAGGCGCATCCCGACCCGGACAACGCCAAGTGCGACGGGCCCTGCGCCCTGCCGCTGGATCGCCTGGAGCCCTTCCTGGCCCAGCTGAAGGCCCTTGATGACCTGGTCAAGGGATTCGCACCGCTCGAGATTTCCTGATTCTTCCCAACGCTGACACGACAAGGACCAACAAGATGACCCATATCGTCGATATCCGCGCCCTCGAGGTGCTGGACTCACGCGGCAATCCAACCGTCCAGGCCGAAGTGCGCCTGGAGAGCGGCGCCATCGGCGTGGCGTGCGCCCCGAGTGGCGCCTCCACCGGCTCCCGCGAGGCCCTGGAGCTGCGTGACGGCGACAAGAGTCGCTACCTGGGCAAGGGCGTGCTGAAGGCCGTGGAGGCCATCAACGGCGCGATTCGCGAGCGCCTGATCGGCATGGATGCCTGCGATCAGAGCGGCCTGGACGATGCCATGCGCGTGCTCGACGGCACCGACAACAAGGCCACGCTCGGCGCCAATGCCATCCTGGCCGTCTCCCTGGCCGCCGCCAAGGCCGCCGCCACCGCTAAGGGCGTGCCGCTCTACGCCCATATCGCCGAGCTCTTCGGTCAGCCGGGCCGCTACCTGATGCCGGTACCCATGATGAACATCCTCAACGGCGGCGAGCATGCCGACAACAACGTCGACATCCAGGAGTTCATGATCCAGCCGGTAGGCGCGCCGAGCTTCCGCGAAGGCCTGCGCATGGGCGCCGAGATCTTCCACGCCCTGAAGAAGGTGCTCTCCGCCCGTGGCCTCTCCACCGCGGTGGGCGACGAGGGCGGCTTCGCGCCGAACCTCGCCTCCAACGCCGAGGCGCTGGCGGTGATCAAGGAGGCCGTCTCCAATGCCGGCTACGGGCTCGACAGCGACGTGACCCTGGCGCTGGACTGCGCCTCCTCCGAATTCTTTAAGGACGGCGAGTACAACCTGTCCGGCGAGGGAAAGACCTACGACGCCGCGGGCTTCACCGACTACCTGGCCGGGCTTTGCGACCAGTACCCCATCGTCTCCATCGAGGACGGCATGGACGAGTCTGACTGGGATGGCTGGCAGGCCCTGACCGACAAGCTCGGCGACAAGGTCCAGTTGGTGGGCGATGATCTCTTCGTCACTAACACCCGGATCCTCAAGCGCGGCATCGACGAGCAGATCGGCAACTCCATCCTGATCAAGTTCAACCAGATCGGCTCGCTCTCCGAGACCCTGGAGGCCGTGCGCATGGCCCAGGATGCCGGCTTCACCGCGGTGATCTCCCATCGCAGCGGCGAGACCGAGGACACCACCATCGCCGATCTCGCGGTGGGCACCTGTGCCGGTCAGATCAAGACCGGCTCGCTGTGCCGCTCGGATCGCGTCGCCAAGTACAACCGTCTGCTGGTGATCGAGCAGGAACTGGGCGACGGGGTCGACTATCCGGGACGCGCCGCGATCAAGGGCCAGTAAGCACCTCGAGTAAGTGTTTCAAGTAAGTGTTTCAAGTAAGAGCTTCGAGTAAGCGAACAGCGTTGCCTTTGGCGTGATCTCGTGTAGGAGATCGCTTACACGGTGACGAAGACATTCGCTATTCGTGCATCAGACAGGGCCGACCCCGCAGAGGGTTGGCCCTTTTTATTTTGTTGTTTTTAAAAGATTTTTTTGGTTTTTGGTCGCGAAGGGTAGGGTGCCGGGGAGTCTCGCAAGCCGCCGTTGGTGAGCTTGTGTGATCGGGCTGGCGTGTCACAATGCCTCAGGGATTAGGGAGAGCGGTAACGCTTTCCGGCAGGATGCATTGGGATGCAAGTAAGAGTGATGCGCTCGGCGCGGCAGGACGCCGCCCCCGGGCAGGGACGTCATCACGGGAGTCGAGCGGAGGGAGCCGCTCAAGGATTGGCTGGGAGCGGGCGGCCTGCGGGCCGCCTTTTTTGTGGCCGTGAGTTTTTGTGGCCGAGAGTTTTGTGGCCGGGAGTTTTTTTGATCGAGCGCTTTTTGATCGAAGGCTTATTTGACCGAGCGGTTGGCGGCTTGGCCCAGGACACTGCGACGACGCCGGATGTCGAGAGACATCCGGCGTCGTCGTGTCTGGCGGGCCCGCTCAGGCCGTGATCCTCAGCGCTCGAGCAGCTCCAGCTTGCCCGGCTTGCCGTCCCAGGTCTCCGCGTCTTCCGGCGGGTCCTGCTTTTCGCTGATGTTGGGCCACACCTCGGAGAGTTCGGCATTGATCTCGATGAACGCCTCCTGGCCCTCCGGCAGCTCATCCTCCGAGAAGATCGCCTCGGCGGGACACTCCGGCTCGCAGAGCGCGCAGTCGATGCACTCATCGGGATGGATCACCAGAAAATTGGGACCCTCGTAGAAGCAGTCCACCGGGCAGACCTCGACACAGTCGGTGTACTTGCACTTGATGCAGTTCTCGGTGACGACGAATGTCATGCCAGTCTCCCATTCTCCGGCCGGGGCGTGGCCGATAGTCATTGATTCGATATTGGTTATAAGAAAATCATTTCTTATAATTTCAAGGCTTTTGGTCGAGCCATTCTAGTCGCGGCACGGGGCCCCCGCAAGCGCGTCGGGCCGTCATTGTCGGCCATTCACAGCGCCTCTTTCCAGCGGTAGAGCAGCTCCAGGGCCTCGCGTGGCGACAGCGCGTCGGGATTGAGTTCGCCCAGCTGCTCGACCAGCGGATGGGGCGTGCTGGCGAAGAGGTCGGCCTGACGGGGTGCGCCGGTAGCTCGCTCGTCACTGGCCGCGGCCGTCGGCAGCCGGCTGCCCTGGTCGATCTCCTGCTGCTCGAGGATGGCCAGCTTCTCCCGGGCGCGGGCGATCACCGCCTGTGGCACGCCGGCGAGCTGGGCCACCTGCAGGCCGTAGCTCTGGCTGGCCGGGCCATCCTCCACCCGGTGCATGAAGACGATGCCGTCGCGGTGCTCCGCGGCCGTCAGGTGCACGTTGGCCACCCCCTCGGCCTGCTCGGGCAGGGCCGTCATCTCGAAGTAGTGGGTGGCAAACAGCGTGAAGGCTCGGCTGCGCGTCAGGTGTTCGGCGCTGGCCCAGGCCAGCGACAGGCCGTCGAAGGTGCTGGTGCCGCGGCCGATCTCGTCCATCAGCACCAGGCTCTGGTCGGTGGCGTTGTGCAGGATGCTGGCGGTCTCGGTCATCTCGACCATGAAGGTGGAGCGCCCGCCGGCCAGGTCGTCCGAGGAGCCGATGCGGGTGAAGATGCGATCCACCGGGCCGATGGCGGCCGCATCCGCCGGCACGAAGCTGCCGGTATGGGCGAGCAGGGTGATCAGCGCCGCCTGGCGCATGTAGGTTGACTTGCCGCCCATGTTGGGGCCGGTGATGACCAGCATCCTGCGCGCGTCATCCATGACCAGGTCGTTGGGCACGAAGGGCGCCTCGCTGACCTGCTCGACCACCGGGTGGCGCCCGCCGCGGATGTCGATGCCCGGCGCCTCGGGCAGGGACGGGCGCACGAACCCAAGCGCCTGGGCGCGCTCGGCGAAGGCGCACAGCACGTCGAGCCCCGCCAGCGCCCGGCCGGTGCCCTGCAGCGCGGCGAGCTCGGCGTTCAGGGTGTCGAGCAGACCGTCGTAGAGCAGCTTCTCTCGGGCCAGGGCTCGGGACTTGGCTGACAGCGCCTTGTCCTCAAACTCCTTGAGTTCGGGGATGATGAAGCGCTCGGCGTTCTTGAGGGTCTGGCGGCGCACGTAGTCCACCGGGGCGTCCCGGGCCTGGGCGCGGGGGATCTCGATGTAGTAGCCGTGGACCCGGTTGTAGCCGACCTTGAGGCCGGCGAGCCCGGTGCGCTCGCGCTCCCGGGTCTCCAGGGCCACCAGGTAGTCGCCGGCGTGCTCGGCGAGCCCGCGATGCTCGTCGAGCTCGGCATCGAAGCCCTCGGCGATCACCCCGCCGTCGCGGATCACCACCGGCGGGTTCTCCACCAGGGCGCGGTGCAGGGTGTCGGCGAGGTCCGGGTAGGGATGGATATGTCGCCGGAGCTCGTCAAGCGTGGTGCCCTCGGCGTAGTGCGTGAGTTCGGCCTCGAGGGCGGGCAGGGCGACCAGGGCGTCGCGCAGGCGCGCGAGGTCTCGGGGTCGCGCGCTGTAGAGGGCCACTCGGGCGAGGATGCGCTCGATGTCGCCGATCGCCTTGAGCGAATCGCGCAGGGGCTCGAAGCCCTCGTTGTCGAGCAGCAGCGCCACCGCCGCCTGGCGGGCGCCGACCTGGTCGCGGTCGCGCAGCGGGCGGTTGAGCCAGCGCTTGAGCAGCCGCGAGCCCATGGCCGTGGCGGTGGTGTCGAGCACGCTGGCCAGGGTGTTGTCGGCGGTGCCGCCGAGGTTGACGTCGATCTCCAGGTTGCGCCGGCTGGCCGCATCGATCACCACGGCGTCGTCGCGGCTCTCCACGCCGATGGCGGTGACGTGGGGCAGGGCCGTGCGCTGGGTGTCGCGGGCATAGTCGATCAGCACCCCGGCGGCGGTGAGGGCCGCCTCCAGGTGGGCGCAGCCGAAGCCGCGCAGGTCCTGGACCTGGAACTGGTCGCACAGGGTGCGCGTCGCGCTCTCGAGGTCGAACAGCCAGTCGCTCTGGCGGCGCAGGCCGCGGCGCTCCGCCAGGGCCGGCGGCAGCGACTGGCTCTCGGCGACCAGCAGCTCGGCCGGGTCCAGGCGCGTGAGCTCGGCGAGCATCTCGCCTTCGCCCTCGACCTCCAGCACGCTGAAGCGCCCGCTGGAGAGTTCCAGCCAGGAAAGCCCCCAGCGCTCGCCGAGCGGCGCCATGGCCACCAGCAGGTTGTCGCGACGGGCATCCAGCAGCGCCTCGTCGTAGAGGGTCCCGGGGGTGACGATGCGCACCACGCGCCGCTCCACCGGCCCCTTGCTGGTCGCCGGGTCGCCGATCTGCTCGCAGATCGCCACCGACTCCCCGGCAGCCACCAGTCGCGCCAGGTAGCCCTCGGCGCTGTGGTAGGGCACGCCGGCCATGGGGATCGGCTGGCCGGCCGACTGGCCGCGCTGGGTGAGGGTGATGTCGAGCAGCGCGGCGGCGCGCCTGGCGTCGTCGAAGAACAGCTCGTAGAAGTCGCCCATGCGGTAGAAGAGCAGCACGTCGGGGTGCTCGCGCTTGATCTTCAGGAACTGGCTCATCATCGGGGTATGCTGGGCGCTGGCCTGTGACATGGGCTTCCTTGGACGTCCTGTGAAGAGGGTGGCGAGTTGCGGGGAGACTGGCGTCGGGCACGCCATGCATGTCTCGGGCAAAGCCAGTATTCTACGCTCAAGGGCGGTCGACGTCAGGCCGCCGGCGGGTCACTATCGTCAGGGAGGAAGGCCATGACCTCGCACGCCGAGGATCTCGAGCGCCATGATCTACGGGGCCTCGCCGAGTTGCTCGGCGAGCGCTGCCGCGCACGGGGCATTACCGTCACCGCGGCGGAGTCCTGCACCGGCGGCGGAGTGGCCAGCGCCATCACCGCCGTCGCCGGCAGCTCCGCCTGGTTCGAGTTCGGCTACGTGACCTATGCCAACGGCGCCAAGACCCGCCTGCTTGGCGTGCCCGAGACGCTGCTGGCCGAGCACGGCGCGGTGAGTCGCGAGGTCGTCGAGGCGATGGTCGTCGGCGCCTGTCGCGACAGCGGCGCTGGGCTGGGCGTAGCGGTCAGCGGGGTGGCCGGCCCCGGCGGCGGCAGCGCTGAAAAGCCCGTGGGCACCGTCTGGCTGGCCTGGGGGAGCGCCGAGGGGGCCGAGTCGGCCTGCCTTCGTTTCCCCGGCGATCGCGCCGCGGTGCGCGAGCAGGCCGTGCGCGAGGCGCTGGCCGGCCTGGTGCGGCGGCTAGCGCCTTCCTGATCGTCACCGGCTCGCCTCGACGCTGGTCGCGGCCCGAATTTTTCGCCATACTACTGTGCAGTCATACAGTGGTTGCCGGCCGTCGTTACCCTCATCCGCCACGCCTCATTCGCTATCTTTTAGGAGTTCCTTCATGGCTCAGGACGAAAACCGCAGCAAGGCGCTGAATGCTGCCCTCTCCCAGATCGAGCGCCAGTTCGGCAAGGGCACCGTGATGCGCCTGGGCGATGCGCCCCGCGTGGTGATGCCGTCGGTCTCCACCGGTTCATTGGGCCTGGACATCGCGCTCGGCATCGGCGGGCTGCCCCTTGGCCGGGTGGTCGAGATCTTCGGCCCGGAGTCCTCGGGCAAGACCACCCTCACGTTGTCGGTGATCGCCCAGGCCCAGAAGCAGGGCAAAACCTGCGCCTTCATCGACGCCGAGCATGCCCTAGATCCGAGCTATGCCGAGAAGCTCGGCGTCAACCTCGATGACCTGCTGGTCTCCCAGCCGGACACCGGGGAGCAGGCGCTGGAGATCTGCGACATGCTGGTGCGCTCCGGCGGCGTCGACGTGATCATCATCGACTCGGTGGCGGCGCTGACGCCGCGTGCCGAGATCGAGGGCGAGATGGGCGACTCCCACGTCGGCCTGCAGGCGCGCCTGATGTCCCAGGCGCTGCGCAAGATCACCGGCAACATCAAGAACGCCAACTGCATGGTGGTGTTCATCAACCAGATCCGCATGAAGATCGGCGTGATGTTCGGCAGCCCCGAGACCACCACCGGCGGCAACGCGCTGAAGTTCTACTCCAGCGTGCGCCTGGATATCCGCCGCACCGGCTCGGTCAAGCAGGGTGACGAGGTGACCGGCAACGAGACCCGGGTCAAGGTGGTCAAGAACAAGGTGGCGCCGCCGTTCCGCCAGGCCGAGTTCCAGATCCTCTACGGCAAGGGGATCTACCATGCCGGCGAGGTGGTCGATCTCGGCGTGCAGTGCAAGCTGGTCGACAAGGCTGGCGCCTGGTACAGCTACCAGGGCAACAAGATCGGCCAGGGCAAGGCCAACGCCGCCCAGTTCCTCGAGGACAACCCGGCGGTGATGGAGGAGATCGAGAGCCAGATCCGCGCCCAGCTGCTCACCCCGGTGGAGCCGAAGCAGGAAGAGGCCGCCGACGAAACGCTGGCCGCCGAGGAAGGCGGCGACGACCGGGCCTAAGCCATGCTCGGTGATGCCTCCGGGGGCGGCGAGTCGACGCCCCGCAGCGACGCCATCCGCCTGCTGGCCCGTCGCGAGTATTCGCGCCAGGAGCTCGCCGAGCGGCTGGCGGCCAAGGGGCACGAGGCCGAGGCAATCGCCGAGTGCCTCGAGGCCCTGGTGGATCAGGGCCTGCAGTCCGACGAGCGCTTCGCCGAGGGGTTTCTGCGCTCGCGCATCCTGCGCGGCCAGGGGCCCATGAAGATTCGCCTCGACCTGGAGCGTCGCGGGCTGGATCGCGAGGAGATTCGCCACGCCTTCGACGAGACCGCCCGGCGCGGCGAGGGCGACTGGTTCGCCCTCGCCCGCGAGGCCCTGGCGCGGCGCTTTCCCGGCCCGGGCGACACCCCTCGCGAGCGCGCCCGGCGCGAGCGCTTCCTGGCCGGCCGCGGCTTCGATTTCGACCAGGTGCGCCACGCTCTGGAAACGGCCTGGTCGACCGACGACTGAGCCCGCATCGGCCTACTCCCCTTCAGTCGATTGACAACTGCGCTATAATGCCCCCCTTTGCGAATGCCCCGGGTGGCGCTCCTGTGGCGCAGTGGCGAGCCGATACCGGCATCGACACGCCGCTTGCCGACCCACCGGGCCACCATGCTCATCGCTACGGATACCCCATGAAAAGCGCAGACATCAGACAGGCTTTCCTGAGTTTCTTCGAGGAGCAGGGACACACCATCGTGCCCTCGAGCTCGCTGGTGCCGGGCAACGACCCGACCCTGCTGTTCACCAACGCCGGCATGGTGCCGTTCAAGGACGTCTTCCTGGGGCGTGATCCGCGCCCCTACGTGCGCGCCACTTCCTCCCAGCGATGCGTGCGTGCCGGCGGCAAGCACAACGACCTGGACAACGTCGGCTACACCGCTCGCCACCACACCTTCTTCGAGATGCTGGGCAACTTCAGCTTCGGCGACTACTTCAAGCGCGATGCCATCCGCTTCGCCTGGACCTTCCTGACCGAGGTACTGGGGCTGCCCAAGGAGAAGCTGTGGGTCACGGTGCACATCAGCGACGACGAGGCCGAGCGCATCTGGAAGGACGAGATGGGCATCGACCCCGAGCGCTTCTCGACGCTCGATGAGGACAACTTCTGGCAGATGGGCGACACCGGTCCCTGCGGGCCGAGCTCCGAGATCTTCTTCGATCACGGACCCGAGGTGTGGGGTGGCCCGCCCGGCAGCCCGGAAGAGGATGGCGACCGCTACATCGAGATCTGGAACCTGGTGTTCATGCAGTTCGATCGTGACGCGGCCGGCACCCTGAATCCGCTGCCCAAGCCCTCCATCGACACCGGGATGGGCCTGGAGCGTATCGCCGCGGTGATGCAGGGCGTGCACTCCAACTACGAGATCGACCTCTTCCAGCACCTGCTGGAAGCCGCGAGTCAGGCCACCGGGCACAGTGACACCACCGCCCCCTCGCTGCGGGTGATCGCCGATCATATCCGCTCCTGCGCCTTCCTGATCGCCGACGGCGTGCTGCCCTCCAACGAGGGGCGCGGCTACGTGCTGCGCCGGATCATCCGCCGCGCCATCCGCCACGGCCACAAGCTCGGCGCGCGCGGCAACTTCTTCCACAAGCTGGTGGGGGCGCTGGACGCAGAGATGGGCGAGGCCTACCCGGAGCTTCGCGAGGCACGCCATCAGATCGAGCGCGTGCTGCTCAAGGAAGAGGAGCAGTTCGCCCGTACCCTGGAGCACGGCATGGGCCTGCTCGAGGAGGCGCTGGCCGGCCTCGAGGGCGATACCCTGCCCGGCGAGACGGTCTTCAAGCTCTACGACACCTACGGCTTCCCCTATGACCTGACCGCCGACGTCTGCCGCGAGCGCGACGTCCGCCTCGACGAGGCCGGCTTCAAGGCGGCGCTGGAGGCCCAGCGCGAGCGCGCCCGTGCGGCCAGCCAGTTCGGCGCCGACTACACGGCGGCGATCGAGCTCGAAGGCGAGACCGCCTTCACCGGCTATGAGCAGCTGGAGGATCGCGCTACGGTCACCGCCCTCGTCGATCGTGAGGGCAACGCCCTGGCCGAGCTGGCGCCCGAGCAGCGCGGCGTCGTGGTGCTCGACCGCACGCCGTTCTACGGCGAGTCCGGCGGCCAAGTCGGCGATACCGGCTACCTGGAGCTCGAGGGCGGGCGCTTTTTGGTCACCGATACCCAGAAGCAGGCCGGCCATCACCTGCACCACGGCGTGCTCCTCGAAGGGGCGCTGGCCGTGGGCGCCGAGGTGCATCCCCGGGTCGACGCCAGCCTGCGCGCCGCCACGGTGCGTAACCACTCGGCGACTCACCTGATGCACAAGGCGCTGCGCATGGTGCTCGGCGATCACGTCCAGCAGAAGGGCTCGCTGGTCACCCCCGAGCGCCTGCGCTTCGACTTCAGCCACTTCGAGCCGATGACCGGCGAGCAGCTGGCCGAGGTGGAGCGCCTGGTCAACGAGCAGATTCTGGCCAACGCGGCGACGCGCACCGAGCAGATGACTCTCGACCAGGCTAAGGAGCGCGGCGCGGCGGCGCTGTTCGAGGCCAAGTACGCCGACAGCGTGCGCGTGCTGACCATCGGCGCCGACGATTTCTCCATCGAGCTGTGCGGCGGCACCCACGTCGCCCGCAGCGGCGACATCGGCTGCTTCCACATCGTCAGCGAGGCGGGCATCGCCAGCGGCGTGCGGCGCATCGAGGCGATCACCGGCGCGGGCGCGCTGGCCTGGTTCCGTGAGCAGGAGGCGCGCCTGAACCGCATTGGTGAGCGGCTCAAGGCCAAGCCGGAGCAGGCCGAGGAGCGCGTCGACTCGCTGCTCGAGCGCAACCGCACCCTGGAGAAGGAGCTCGAGCGGCTCAAGGCCAAGCTGGCCAGCGCCGCCGGCAACGATATGCTCAGCGAGGCCCATGAGGTCCAGGGCATCAAGGTGCTGGCCAAGCGCCTCGACGGCGTGGCCGGCAAAGAGCTGCGCGGCATGCTCGATCAGCTCAAGAACAAGCTGGGCTCCGGCATCGTGGTGCTGGGCGTCGCCGACGCCGAGGCCGGCAAGGTCAGCCTGATCGCCGGTGTGACCGACGACCTCACCGGCCGTGTCAAGGCCGGCGAGCTGGTCAACCACGTGGCCTCCCAGGTCGGCGGCAAGGGCGGCGGCCGACCCGATATGGCCCAGGCCGGCGGCAGCGATGTTTCGGCCCTGCCGGGTGCGCTTGAGAGCGTACCCGTCTGGGTCGAGGAGCGACTGAAGTAGGATGCACAAGGGCCGGTAGCAGCGATGCACCGGCCCTCGTCGTATCTGGACACCTTTCACTCATCCGAGCGCTATGCGCACTCGACAAGCGAGGGAAAACGGCAAATGGCACTATACGTACAAAAATTCGGCGGCACCTCGGTGGGCTCAGTGGAGCGCATCAAGGCCGTGGCCGAGAAGGTCAAGGGCTTTCGCGACCAGGGTCACCAGATCGTGGTCGTGGTCTCCGCCATGAGCGGCGAGACCAACCGCCTGATCGGCATGGCCAATGAGATCAACGACGAGCCGACGCCGCGTGAGATGGACATGCTGGTCTCCACCGGCGAGCAGGTCACCATCTCGCTGCTGGCCATGGCCCTGCACAAGCTGGGCGTGCCGGCGACCTCCTACACCGGCTCCCAGGTGGGCATTCAGACCGACAGCGCCCACACCAAGGCGCGCATCCAGCGCATCGAGACCGACGAGCTGCAGGCCGATCTGGACGCGGGTCAGGTGGTAGTGGTCGCCGGCTTTCAGGGCGTCGACGAGGAGGGCAACATCACTACCCTCGGTCGTGGCGGCTCCGACACCACCGGCGTGGCCCTGGCCGCGGCGCTCAACGCCGATGAGTGCCAGATCTATACCGACGTCGACGGCGTCTACACCACCGACCCGCGGGTCTGCTCCAAGGCGCAGCGCCTTGAGACCATCACCGTGGAGGAGATGCTGGAACTGGCGAGCCTTGGCTCCAAGGTCCTGCAGATCCGCGCCGTCGAGTTCGCCGGCAAGTACAACGTCGCGCTGCGCGTGCTGTCCAGCTTCGAGGGCGGCCCCGGCACCCTGATCATTGCAGACTCTGATAAAGACGAGGATTCCATGGAAGAACCGCTGATCTCCGGTATCGCCTTCACCGCCAACGAGGCCAAGCTCACCCTGCTCAACACCCCGGACGTGCCGGGCGTTGCCTCGCGCATTCTGGGCCCGATCGCCGATGCCAACATCGAGATCGACATGATCGTGCAGAACGTGGCGCCTGCCGGCGACTACACCGACTTCACCTTCACCGTGGCCAAGGGCGACTACCGCCAGACCATGAAGATCCTCCAGGATCAGGTGATTCCCGATCTCGGCGGCGGCGACCTGCGCGGCGACGACAATATCGCCAAGGTCTCACTGGTCGGCGTGGGCATGCGCTCGCACGCCGGGGTGGCCTCCAAGATGTTCCGCGTGCTGGCCGACGAGAACATCAATATCCGGATGGTCTCCACCTCCGAGATCAAGATCTCCGTGGTGATCGACGAGAAGCACATGGAGCTGGCGGTCAAGGCGCTGCACAAGGCGTTCGGTCTCGACAAGCGCAGCATCGAGCAGGAATAAGGGCTCACTCGCGTCGCCGACACCTTCTACGCTTCTAGCAAGGATCGCCGATACGCGTGTCGAGGAGCCTTCTTTCAACGTGTTGCTGGCCGGCCATTGGCTGGCATCAGTGGTCAGGGACGACGAGTTGTCGCACAATGCAGCGATGTCGTCCCTCCCGGCGAGCATCCCGTAGCCCGAAGTCTGAGAAGGAGATCAGTCATGCTCATCCTGACCCGCCGTGTTGGCGAAACCCTGATGATCGGTGACGACGTCACCGTCACCGTCCTTGGCGTCAAGGGCAACCAGGTGCGTATTGGCGTCAATGCGCCCAAGGATGTCGCCGTACATCGCGAGGAAATCTACCAGCGCATCCAGCGCGAGAAGTCCGACCCCGACGTCGACAGTGACGTTTAGGACTCGGGTGGCCAGGTCGTGCGCCGTTTTTCCATGGATCGTTATCGAAAAATTGCCGGGACCGCTGGACAATGGCCTTATAGAACGGTAGGATACGCACCGTGCCGATGAGGGAGAGGTGGCCGAGTGGCTGAAGGCGCTCCCCTGCTAAGGGAGTAAGGGGTTTATAGCCTCTTCGAGGGTTCGAATCCCTCCCTCTCCGCCATTATCGACACGTGAAGATAAAGCGCCCGTAGCTCAGCTGGATAGAGTACCTGACTACGAATCAGGTGGTCGGAGGTTCGAATCCTCCCGGGCGCGCCAGCTTCAACCGGATGAGAACGACCGCTTCACGCTGTCGTACCCGTCCCCGCAATGAGTCTGCTCGTTGCCTTTCGCGCCCGTAGCTCAGCTGGATAGAGTACCTGACTACGAATCAGGTGGTCGGAGGTTCGAATCCTCCCGGGCGCGCCAGATTCAGACCCGTCCTCACCATGAGGGCGGGTCTTCTGTTTTGTTTCGATGTTTTCTCGCTAGCCGGACCGGTTGCGCCCAGGATGGGCCCCGGCTCCGCGATCGTTTGGGGCGCCGTCGCATTGCGACGTGCGCCTCTTTTTTTGGTTTATCGTACGTTGCCGGGAAGCGGTCGTTCACGAGGAGGCGGGGATCCCGCGAACCACACCTATATTAAGCTGATCTGCGAAGCGCCTTTTCGTGTCTGGCGCCCTTCTCTGGCCTGTGGTGGTTGTCTCGGGCCGTCTGGCCTGTGTCGCCCGTGAGGCGGAGGAGGGCATGAAGGCGTGGCTAGGCGCCGAGCGTCGCCTCGGCAGTGGCCTGGGGGGTGGAGCAGGGCAGGGGCGTGACCAGCCCCTCGAGCAGGGTGTCCAGGTGGGTGATGCGCTTGAGCGCCTGGAAGCGTCGGGCGGCCTCGGCATCGCGCTGGCGCATATGGTTGAGCCACTGTTTGAGCAGCGAGGTGACGACGCGGTCGGGCAGCGTGCTACGCTGCGTTGCAGCAAACTCGGCGAGAATCGCCGCCCGTTCGTGCCAGGGCGTCTCCGGCAGGCGTTCGCCGGTGGCCTGCCAGTGGCGGATGCGGCCCGCCAGGCGAGGGTCGGCCAGGGCGCCGCGGCCGAGCATCACGTCGCGACAGCCGGAGAGCGTGCGCGCCTTCCAGTAGTCTTCCAGGGTCCAGATGTCGCCGTTGGCGACCACCGGAATGGACAGGCGCTGGCGGATCCGGCCGATCCACTCCCAGTGGGCGGGGGGGCGGTAGCCCTCGTCCCGGGTGCGGCCGTGGACCACCAGCCGTTGGGCGCCGGCATCCTGTGTGGCCAGCGCGCAGGCCAGCGCCAGGCGGCGGTCGGCGAAGCCCAGGCGGACCTTGGCGGTCACCGGGATCGCCTCGCCCACGGCCGCATGCACCGCCGCCACGGCGGCATGCACCCGGCGCGGGTCGCGCAGCAGCGAGGCACCGCCGTCGTGGCGATTGACCAGCTTGGCGGGGCAGCCGAAATTGAGGTCCACGCCGGTGGCGCCGAGGTGCAGCGCCTGGCGGGCATTGGCGGCCAGCGCCGCGGGGTCGGAGCCCAGCAGCTGCAGCGTTACCGGCACGCCGCTCGGGGTGGCGGGGGGCGTGTCGGCCACCAGCTCCGGGCAGTGCTTGTAGAAGACGCGGGGTGGCAGCCGAGCATCGACCACGCGCACGAACTCGGTCACCACCCAGTCGAAGCCGGGGGCGCGCGTCAGCAGGTCGCGGGTCACCGCATCGATGACCCCCTCCATGGGTGCTAGGCCGATCCGGCCCTTATGTAGTAAATTAACAACGCTGACTTCCACCATGACGCCATTGCAATCTGTCGGGGATCTGGCAGGTTATATGATCACAAAAAATGCGCAAGTCGGGTTTTTTTTGCCGTATCTCGCCCAACTTGCCGCAAGAGTCAGGAGAATTCGCATGCAGGATTCGCAGCTGATACACGAGGGTCTCTCTCTGATGGGCCTCGGCATGGGGTTTGTCTTTGTTTTTCTTACCGTGCTGGTGGGCGTCACCACGTTGATGTCCAAGACGATCGGCCGCTTCTTCCCCGAACCGGTCGCTCCCGCCGCCCGTGATTCCCGTGCCCCGGCCGCGCGCCAGGACGATGACCTCACCGTGGTCATCAGCGCGGCGGTGCACCGCTATCGCCAGCGCCATAAGCGCTGAGGCGAGCGCCCCGCCTTCTCCCCTCCCATTCATAACGACAAGGTCAATACCATGAATGACAAGACACGCCCGCTCGGCATCACCGATGTCGTCTTGCGCGACGCCCATCAGTCGCTGTTCGCCACGCGCATGCGCCTGGACGACATGCTGCCGATCGCCGAGAAGCTCGATCGTGTCGGCTTCTGGTCGCTGGAATCCTGGGGCGGCGCCACCTTCGACGCCTGTATCCGCTATCTCGGCGAGGATCCGTGGGAGCGGATACGGGCGTTGAAGGAGGCGATGCCCAACACCCCGCAGCAGATGCTGCTGCGCGGCCAGAACCTGCTCGGCTACCGCCACTATGGCGATGATCTCGTGGACAGGTTCGTCGAGCGGGCCAAGACCAATGGCGTCGACGTGTTCCGCGTCTTCGACGCCATGAACGATCCGCGCAACCTCGAGCGAGCTATCCAGGCCGTGCGCCAGGTCGAGGGCCACGCTCAGGGTACGCTCTCCTATACGGTGAGCCCGGTACACACCCTGGACGGCTGGGTCGAGCTCGGCAAGACCATCGCCGACATGGGCGCCGACTCCCTGGCGATCAAGGACATGGCCGGCCTGCTCAAGCCCTACGACGCCTTTGAACTGGTCAGCAAGCTCAAGAAGGTCGTGGACATCCCGATCCACATGCAGTGCCACGCGACTACCGGCCTCTCGACCGCCACGGCGCTGAAGGCCGCCGAGGCGGGCATCGACAACGTCGACACGGCGATCTCCTCCATGTCGATGACCTACGGCCACAGCCCGACCGAATCGCTGGTCGCCATGCTTCAGGGCACCGAGCGCGACACCGGCCTGGACCTGGAACTGCTCGAGGAGATCGCCGCCTACTTCCGCGAGGTGCGCAAGAAGTACGCCGCCTTCGAGGGCTCGCTCAAGGGCATCGACTCGCGCATCCTGGTCGCCCAGGTGCCGGGCGGCATGCTCACCAACATGGAAGGCCAGCTCAAGGAGCAGGGCGCCGCCGACAAGCTCGACGACGTGCTCGCCGAGATCCCGCGGGTCCGCGCGGACCTGGGCTTCATCCCGCTGGTCACCCCGACCTCGCAGATCGTCGGCACCCAGGCGGTGATGAACGTGATGATGGGCAGCCGCTACAAGTCCATCTCCAAGGAGGTGCAGGCGGTTCTCAAGGGCGAGTACGGCGCCGCGCCGGCCCCCTTCAACGAGGAGCTGCAGGCGCGCGTGCTGGACGGAGGCGAGCCGATCACCTGCCGTCCCGCCGATCGGCTCGAGCCCGAGATGGAGACCCTGACCGCCGAGCTCAAGGAGAAGGCCAAGGAGCAGGGCATCCGCCTCGCCGAGGGCGAGCGCGAGATCGACGATGTGCTGACCTATGCGCTCTATCCGCAGATCGGCCTGAAGTTCCTGCAGAACCGCGACAACCCCGACGCCTTCGAGCCGGCGCCCCAGGCCGCCGAGGCGCAGCCGGCCAATCTGCCGGCCGCCGCCGCCCAGAAGGGCGTGACCGAGGCCCCGGCGTCGGCCGGCCCCGAGACCTACACCGTCACCGTCAATGGCAAGCAGTACGTGGTTGAGGTCGCCGAGGGCGGCGAGATCGGCCAGGTGGCCGAGCAGGGCGGCGGCCAGCCGGCCGCGAGCGCCCCGGCTCCGGCCGCGCCCTCGGGTGAAAGCATCACCGCGCCGCTGGCCGGCAACATCTTCAAGGTCAACGTGCGCGAGGGCGACAGCGTCGCCGAGGGTGACGTGGTGATCATCCTCGAGGCCATGAAGATGGAGACCGAGGTACGGGCGGCGAGCGCCGGCACCGTCTCCGCCATCAAGGTCGGCGAGGGCGACAGCGTCGCCGTCGGTGACGTCCTGATCGAGCTCTGAGGACGGTTTTCATGTCGGAAAAGATATTGACCCTCTGGTACGGCTCGGGGCTCTACAACCTGACCCTGGGCCAGGCCGTGATGGTGCTGGTGGGGCTGGGGCTGCTCTACCTCGCCATCCAGAAGAAGTTCGAGCCGCTGCTGCTGGTGCCGATCGGCTTCGGCGGCATCCTGGCTAACATCCCCGAGGCGGGCCTCGCCCTGTCGGCCGCCGAGCAGGCGGCGCACATGGCGTCGCCGGCGCTGCTCGAGCAGATGGCCCAGGCCCTGCAGCTCAGCCTGGACCCGGCCGGCGGGATCGAGGCCTGGCGGCACAGCCTCGCCGAGGTGCTGCACGGCGACATCTCGCCGGCCCTGGTGCGCGCCGCCAACGACGTGGCCATGGACGGCGGCTACGCCCACGGCATGCTCTACCAGTTCTACAGCGTGGCCATCGCCTCGGGCATCGCGCCGCTGGTGATCTTCATGGGCGTGGGCGCGATGACCGACTTCGGCCCGCTGCTGGCCAATCCGCGCACCCTGTTTTTAGGCGCGGCGGCGCAGTTCGGCATCTTCGCCACCCTGCTCGGGGCGGTGGGCATGTCGGCCATGGGCTGGATGGACTTCTCGCTCAATCAGGCCGCCGCCATCGGCATCATCGGCGGCGCCGACGGCCCCACCTCGATCTACGTCTCGAGCATCCTGGCGCCGGAGCTGTTGGGTGCCATCGCCGTGGCCTCCTACTCCTACATGGCGCTGGTGCCGCTGATCCAGCCGCCGATCATGAAGGCGCTGACCAGCAAGCGGGAGCGCGAGATCACCATGACGCAGCTGCGTCCGGTCTCCAAGCTGGAGAAGATCGTCTTCCCGCTCAGCCTGCTGATCCTGGTGGTGCTCTTCCTGCCTGATGCGGCGCCGCTTCTGGGGATGTTCTGCTTCGGCAACCTGATGCGCGAGAGCGGCGTGGTGGAGCGTCTCTCCGACACCACCCAGAACGCCCTGATCAACATCGTGACGATCTTTTTGGGGCTGTCGGTGGGGTCCAAGCTGATCGCCGAGCGCTTCCTGGCGGTGGAGACGCTGGGCATCTTGGCGCTGGGCATGGTGGCCTTCGCCATCGGCACGGCCTGCGGCATCCTGATGGCCAAGCTGATGAACACCGTCAGCAAGATGCCGATCAATCCGCTGATCGGCTCCGCCGGCGTCTCGGCGGTGCCCATGGCAGCAAGGGTCTCCAACAAGGTGGGGCTCGAGTCCAATCCCCACAACTTCCTGCTGATGCACGCCATGGGGCCCAACGTGGCCGGGGTGATCGGCTCGGCGGTGGCCGCCGGGGTGATGATCAAGTACCTCGGCTGAGGTCGAGCGTCCCGCCAGCACAAACGGCGCCTTCGGGCGCCGTTTTTTATGTGATGGGCATCGGTCGATGGGGCGGGACCTTGCGTCCGGGTAGGGTCGTTTCGTCTGGGTAGGAGCGTTCAGTCGTCCTGCAGCAGGGCGAGGCGCCCGCGCAGGCGCGTCGAAAGCGCGCTCAGCTCGACGGGCGCATCGTTCGGCCAGCCCACGGTCAGCGCTACCCCTTCGGCGCCGTAGTCGGCCTGTTCGACCGGCACGTCGCGCTCGGCCAGCCAGGCGCGGGCCTCGGCCTCGCCGGCGAAGTCGACCTTCAGGCGCAGGGGTGCGCGCTCGACCACCTCGCGCCGGGGCAGCGTCTCCAGCGCCTGGGCGACGGCCCGGGAATAGGCGCGGGCCAGGCCGCCGGTGCCGAGCTTGGTGCCGCCGAAGTAGCGGGTCACCACGCTGCCCACCTGACCGAGGGCCGCGCCGTCCAGCACCTGGAACATCGGGCGCCCGGCGGTGCCGCCGGGTTCGCCGTCGTCGGAGAAGCCGATGGCGGTCTGCTCGCCGGGCGGGCCGGCGATCCAGGCCGTGCAATGGTGGCTGGCGTGGGGATGGAGCCGGCGGGCCTCGGCGAGCATCACCTCGAAGGCGGCCGTATTCGGCGCGTGGCAGATCCAGGCGATGAAGCGGCTCTTCTCCACCTCGAGCTCGCTCTCGTGCCGGTGGTCGGGCGGCAGGTCGGGTACTGCGTAGCGCATCAGGCGGCCAGTTCCGTCTGGCGCACCACGCCCATCACCAGGCCGATCACCTGGACGTCGTCGTTGCGCAGGTAGATCGGCGCCATGCGCTCGTTGGCCGGCTGCAGGCGAACGCCCGACTTCTCGATGTAGAACTTCTTCAGGGTGACCTCCTGGTCATTGATCATCACCACGGCGGTCTCGCCGTTCTCGGCGCTCTCGCGGCGTTCGATGATGATCACATCCCCGTCGAAGATATTGCAATCGACCATGGAGTCGCCGCGTACCCGCAGGGCGTAGGTGTTGCGGCGCACCATGGTCGTCGGCACGCGGATGCTGCCGGCCTCCGGACAGGCCTCGATGGGCATGCCCGCCGAGACCTGGCCCAGCATCGGGATTTCGGTCAGGGCGTCGGCCTCGATGGCCTCCCAGGCTTCGGCCAGTGGCAGGTTGGGTCGGCGCTGCAGGTACTGCGGTGTGACGTTGGGCATGCGGTCTCTCCCCGGTCGTCTAACCCTGTCGATACATACAGTGTTTTACGAGCATAGCAGCCGGTCGCAAACTGGCAAGGGAAAGCTGTCCACGCCTGGCTTGACTCAGGGCAAGTGCGACCGGCTGCCGCAACCCGCCCGGCTGGCAGCCAGGGCCCTTTCCGTGTAGAGTTCCGGGCGCAATTATCCATGCCGGGAGAGTGCCTTGAGCCTGCGTCTGCAAGCCCGAAAGCTGGCCTGTGAGCGGGACGATCGCTGGCTGTTCAGAGACCTGGACCTGGAACTCCATGCCGGCGAGATCGTGCGCGTGGAAGGCCCCAACGGCAGTGGCAAGACCACCCTGCTGAAGATCCTCTCCGGGCAGCTGGCCGACTTCGACGGCGAGCTCTACTGGAACGAGCATCCCATGCGCCGCACGCGCCAGGACTTCCTGGCCAACCTGCTTTATCTGGGTCATGCCCCGGGGGTCAAGGCGGCGCTGACGCCGCTGGAGAACCTCGCCTGGTACCAGGCCCTGGCAGGCGAGCCCGACGACGAGCCCGCGCGTTTCGCGGCGCTCTCGGCCGTGGGGCTGGTCGGCTTCGAGGACCTGCCCGCCGGGCAGCTCTCCGCCGGCCAGCAGCGCCGCGTGGCCCTGGCGCGCCTGGAGCTGATTCCGCGTCCGCTGTGGGTGCTCGACGAGCCGTTCACCGCCATCGACCGCGACGGCGTCGCGGATCTCGAGGCGCGCCTGGCCGCCCATGCCCGTCGCGGCGGCTGCGTGCTGGTCACGACCCATCACGAACTCGCCGACACGCCTGCCCTGCGGCGGATTCGGCTCGGTCAGGGGGCGCGTGATGTCGAACTCTGATCCTCATCTGGCACGGGAAGCGGACGCCGTTCGGCTGTTCCGGGAACCCGAGGGCGGCGCCGGGGTCGCAATCCGGGCAACGCTGAAACGCGACCTGGTGCTGTTGATGCGCCGACGCAGCGAGGTGTTGAACCCGCTGGTGTTCTTCGCCCTGGTGATCACCCTGTTCCCGATCGGCATTTCGCCGGACCCGGAGCTGCTGGCGACCATCGCGCCGGGCCTTCTGTGGGTGGCGGCGCTGCTCGCGGCCCTGCTGTCCCTGGATAGCCTGTTTCGCAGCGACTACGAGGACGGCTCCCTGGAGCAGCTGCTGCTCTCGCCCCAGCCGCTGCCGGCGCTGGCGCTGGCCAAGGTGGCGGTGCACTGGCTGTTGACCGGTCTGCCGCTGGCGCTGATGGCACCGATACTGGGCATCATGCTGGCGCTGCCGGCGGGCAGCTACGCGGTGCTGGCGCTGTCGCTGGCGCTGGGTAGCGCCAGCCTGAGCCTGATCGGCGCCATCGGCGCGGCGCTGACCGTGGGGCTATCCCGGGGCGGCGTGCTGCTCTCGCTGCTGGTGTTGCCACTCTATATCCCGGTGCTGATCTTCGGCGCCGGCGCCGTGCAGGCGGCCATCTTCGGCGAGGGGGTCGCGGCGCACCTGGCGATTCTCGGGGCGCTTCTGGCAGTCGCGCTGATCCTGGCCCCCTGGGCGATCGCGGCGTCACTGCGCATCAGTATCAACGGTTGAGGACGACAATCGGCATGTGGGCCTTCATACATAAGCTCGGATCCCCCAAGTGGTTCTATGGCATCAGCGCACGGCTCTCGCCCTGGTTCTGGGCGGCGGCGGCGCTGTTGATCGTCGTCGGCAGCGTCTGGGGGCTGGCCTTCGCGCCCGCCGACTACCAGCAGGGCAACAGCTTTCGCATCATCTACGTGCACGTGCCCGCGGCCTTCCTGGCGCAGTCCATCTTCGTCAGCATGGCGATCGCCGGGTTCGTCTTCATGGTCTGGAAGATCAAGGTCGCCGACATGGCCGCGGCGATGATGGCCCCGCTGGGCGCGGCCATGACCTTCGTGGCACTGTTCTCCGGCGCGGTCTGGGGCGTGCCCACCTGGGGCACCTGGTGGATGTGGGACGCGCGCCTCACCTCGATGCTGATCCTGCTGTTTCTGTACTTCGGCGTGATCGCCCTGCGCGGCGCCTTCGCAAGCCGCGACAGCGCCTCCCGCGCCGCCTCGGTGCTGGCCATGGTCGGCGTGATCAACATTCCTATCATCAAGTACTCGGTGGACTGGTGGTACACCCTGCACCAGCCCGCCACCTTCAGCGTCACCTCGCGCCCGGCCATGCCGTTGGAGATGTGGGCGCCGCTGCTGATCATGGTGCTGGGCTTCTACTGTTTCTTCATCGCGGTGACCCTGATGCGCACGCGCAGCGAGATCCTGCGTCGCGAATCGAACAAGCGCTGGGTGCGTGAGCTCGCCGGGGAGGTGAACTGATGGCCTTCGATTCCCTCTCGGCCTTCCTCGCCATGGGCGGCCACGGCGTCTACGTGTGGGCCTCCTGGGGCCTGACCGGTCTGCTGCTGGTCGGCGTGGTTCTCCACGCCCGCGCCGAGCGCCGAGCGCTGCTGCGCGACCTGCGCCGCCGGGCACGACGCGAGCAGCGCCGCGGCGCCTCGACACCGGTTTCACATCAAGAGGGCCACGCCCGTGAGAGCTAAACGCAAGCAGAAACTGTTCGTGATACTGGGGCTGGTCTCGCTGGCCGCCATCGCCGTGGGCCTGACGCTCTACGCGCTGCGCAGCAACATCAACCTCTTCTTCAGCCCGGTGCAGATCACCGCCGGCGATGCCCCGCTGGAGCGCCAGATTCGCGCCGGCGGCATGGTCCGCGAGGGCACGGTGGAGCGTGACCCGGAAAGCCTCGAGGTCGTGTTTACCGTGACCGACTATGTCGAAGACGTCGAGGTGCGCTACAGCGGCATCCTGCCCGACCTGTTCCGCGAGGGGCAGGGCGTGGTGGTGGTCGGTGAGCTCCAGCAGGGCGGCTGGCTGCGTGCCGACCAGGTGCTGGCTCGCCATGACGAGAACTACATGCCCCCCGAGGTGGCCCAGGCGCTGGAGGAGGCCGGCTATTCGCCGGAGGACTACCAGGCCAAGGCGGCCGAGGTGGGCAAACGGCTCGAGGCGCAGAACGACGGCGCCCGTGCGAACTGATCCGGAGTGTCCATGCAGACCCTGATGATCCCCGAAATCGGCCACTTCGCCCTGATCATTGCCCTGCTGATGGCCTTGGTCCAGGGCATCATGCCGCTGGCCGGCGCGGCGACCCGCCGCCCGCTGTGGATGGCCTACGGGCGGCCCATGGCCACCGGCCAGTTCCTGTTCCTGGCCATCGCCTACGCCTGCCTGACGGCCAGCTATATGCTGGATGACTTCAGTGTGGCCAACGTGGCCAACAACTCCAACTCGCTGCTGCCCTGGTACTACAAGGCCAGCGCCGTCTGGGGTAACCACGAGGGCTCGGTGCTGCTGTGGAGCCTGATCCTCGGCGCCTGGACCTTCGCGGTGAGCCGCTTCTCCCGCGAGCTGCCCCGCGACATGCTGGCCCGGGTGCTGGGCGTGATGGGCCTGGTCAGCGTCGGCTTCCTGGCCTTCGTGCTGATCACCTCCAACCCCTTCGAGCGGCTGCTGCCCAACGTGCCCCAGGATGGCGCCGACCTGAACCCGCTGCTGCAGGATTTCGGCCTGATCGTCCATCCGCCGATGCTCTACATGGGCTACGTGGGCTTCTCGGTGGTCTTCGCCTTCGCCATCGCCGCCCTGCTGGGTGGCCGCCTGGACGCCGCCTGGACTCGCTGGGCACGGCCCTGGACCAACATTGCCTGGGCGTTTCTCACCGTGGGCATCGCCCTGGGCAGCTGGTGGGCTTACTACGAGCTCGGCTGGGGAGGCTGGTGGTTCTGGGATCCGGTCGAGAACGCCTCGCTGCTGCCCTGGCTCGCCGGCACCGCGCTGATCCACTCCCTGGCGGTGACCGAGAAACGCGGCTCCTTCAAGAGTTGGACGGTGCTGCTGGCGATCTCCACCTTCTCGCTGTCGCTGATGGGCACCTTCCTGGTGCGCTCGGGGGTGCTCACCTCGGTACACGCCTTCGCCAACGACCCGTCTCGAGGGCTCTTCATCTTGGTGCTGCTGGGCATCACCGTGGGCCTGTCGCTGCTGCTGTTCGCGCTGCGCGCCCCGCGCGTCAGCCACCAGGTCGCCTTCAGCTGGCTGTCGCGTGACGCCCTGCTGCTGATCAACAACATCCTGCTGGTGATCATGACCGTCACGGTGCTGCTGGGCACGGTCTATCCGCTGCTGCTCGACGCCATGGACCTCGGCAAGATCAGCGTCGGCCCGCCCTACTTCAATGCGCTCTTCGTGCCGCTCACCGTGGTGCTGTGCCTGTTCATGGGGCTGGGGCCGCTGGCGCGCTGGAAGCGCACCGGCGGGCGGGACCTGCTCAAGCGCAGCTGGCTGGCCGGTCTGCTGGCGCTGATCATTGGCGCCCTGGCGCCGCTGCTCTACCGCGGCGAGTGGAACCTGCAGGTGAGCCTCGGCGTGCTGATCTCGCTGTGGGTCGTGCTGCCCATGGTCCGTGACCTCTGGGTCAAGACGCGCCATTCGTCCGGCCGGCTGGCCGGCGCCAAGCGCCTGTCGCTGGCCTACTGGGGCATGATCCTCGGCCACCTCGGCGTGGCGGTGACGATCATCGGCGTCACCGTGGTCTCCAACTACGCCATCGACCGCAACGTGCGCATGGGGGTGGGCGATAGCGTCGAGCTCGCCGGCTACACCTTCACCATGACCGAGCTCGGCAGCCGTCGCGGCCCCAACTTCCTGGCCGATTTCGCCGAGATCGAGGTGCGCCGCGGCGATAGCCAGCGCACCTTCGCCATGACCCCCGAGAAGCGTCTCTACCTCGCCCGGGGCATGCCGATGACCGATGTCGCGCTGCGCCCTGGATTGTTCCGCGACCTCTACGTCGCCATGGGCGAGGACCTCGAGGACGGCAGCTGGGCCATGCGTCTGCAGTACAAGCCCTTCGTGCGCTGGCTGTGGCTGGGCGGGCTCTTGATGGCGGCTGGCGGCATCCTGGCGGTGGCCGATCGCCGCTACCGGCGTACCGTAACCGCCCGCGACCCCGAGCAGGGCGTCGCGGCCGAGCCCAGGGAGGCCACGGCATGAAGCGTCGCCTGCTGCTGCTGCTGCCGCTGCTCGGTTTCCTGGTGCTCGGGGGCTTCCTCTACCAGGGCCTGGCGATGAATCCCTTCGATCGCGACTCGGCGCTGATGGCCCGGGACTTCCCGGCCTTCGAGCTGACGACCCTGGAGGACCCGGAGCGGGTGGTGGACGAATCCCTGCTCACCGGCGAGGTCACCCTGGTCAACGTCTGGGGCGAGTGGTGCCCGACCTGCAAGCAGGAGATGCCGCAACTGCTCGACCTGGCCGATCGCGGCGTGCGCCTGGTCGGCGTCGACTACAAGGACACCCGGGAGAAGGGCCGCGAGTTCCTGGCCGAGTTCGGCAACCCCTTCGAGGTCAACGTCTTCGACCCCGAGGGCAGCCTCGGCTTCGATCTCGGCGTCTACGGCGCCCCGGAGACCTTCCTGGTCGATGCCGACGGCATCATTCGCTATCACCATACCGGCTACATCAAGCCGGAAGACGTGCGCGACACGATCCTGCCGGAGGTGGAAAAATGGCGAGAGTGATCCGCGGCCTGCTGGCCGCCCTGCTTCTGTTGCCGCTGTTCGCCCAGGCGGGCGGCATCGAGGTGCGTCAGTTCGACGACCCGGTGACCGAGCAGCGCTACCAGGATCTGACGGCGAGCCTGCGCTGCCCCAAGTGCGAGAACCAGGCGATCGGCGACTCCGACTCGCCGATCGCCGGCGACATGCGTGACCGAGTCTACGTTCAGCTTCAGGATGGCCGCTCCGACAAGGAGATACTGGACTTCATGGTGAGCCGCTTCGGCGACTACGTGCTCTACAATCCGCGTCTCGAGGGCCGCACCCTGCTGCTGTGGGGGCTGCCCGCGGCGCTGGTGCTGCTCGGCGCCCTGGTGGTGGTGCTGATGGTGCGCGCGCGTCGCCGCAGCTCGGCCCGCGCCCTGAGCGCCGAGGAGCGTGATCGCCTGGATGCCCTGATCAATCGCGAGAGAACCGAATGACCCTGCTATGGATCGCCCTGGCCGTGCTGCTGCTGCCGGCCCTGTGGTTGCTGGTGGCCCCACTTCGTCGTGCCGCCGCTGTGCGCGCGGCTCAGCGTGATTTCGAGGCCAACGATCGCACCACCGAACAGAATCTTGCCATCTATCGTCGCCGGCTGGCGTCGCTTCAGGCCGCCCACGCGCGCGGCGAGATCGATGCCGCCCGCCTAGAGGAAGATCGCCTGGAGCTCGAGCGCAGCCTGCTCGAGGACACCGAGCATCTCGAGCGCGCTCCGCTGGCATCGGCCGCCTCCGGCCGGCTGGTGGTGCCGGTGGTGATGGTGGCCGTGGTGCTGGTCAGCGTCTTCTGGTATCTCCGCGAGGGCGCCGAGGGCGACCTCGCCCTCTACACCGTGCAGCAGCAGGTGATGAGCGACCCCGAGGGCTCGCTGCCGGTGCTGATCGAGCGCCTCGAGGAGCAGGCCCAGCGCCAGCCCGATAACCCCAACGTCTGGCGCTCGCTGTTCCCGCTCTATCGCGACAGCGGCCGCATCGACGCGGCCACGCGCGCCTTGGAGCGGCTGGTCGCGCTGGAGGGGCGCCAGCCCTGGCTGCTCGCCGAGCTCGCCCAGATCCGCTACTTCGCCGCCGGCCGCGAGATGACCGCCGAGGTCCAGGCGCTGGTCGACGAGGTGTTGGCCATGGAGCCCGCCCAGCCCACGGTAATCGGCATGCTCGGTATCGAGGCCTTCGAGGCCGGCGACTTTGAAGCCGCCATTGACCACTGGCGCCGCGCCATCGCCGGCATGAACAACCCGGACTCCGCCGAGGCCCTGCGCGAGGGCATCCGCGTGGCCCAGCAACGCCTGGGCGTGACTCCCGATCCGGCCAAGCCGGCGGTTGCCGAGGGGCCTGGCATCGCCGTGCGGGTCAGCCTGGCCGACGAGCTCGCCGGTCGGCTCAATGATGACGCCACCGTCTTCGTGGTGGCCCGCGACCCCGCCGGCGAGCTGCCGCCGCTGGCCGTGGCTCGGGCGCGGCTCGGCGAGTTGCCGCTTACCACGGTGCTCAATGATGCCGACGCCATGGCGCCGATGGCCAAGCTCTCCCAGGTCGAGACGGCGCGGCTGACGGTGCGCGTTTCCCAGAGCGGGGAGGCCACGCCGCAGCCCGGCGATCTGGTCGGCACCCTCGGCAGGGTCTCGGTGGGCATGATCGACGGCGATGCCGTCGAGGTGGTGATCGACCGGGTCGTCGAGTGAGTCCATGCGCCTGACATCGATCCGCCTGGCGGGCTTCAAGTCCTTCGTCGACCCGGTCACGGTGCCCTTCGATGGCAACATGACCGCCATCGTCGGCCCCAACGGCTGCGGCAAGTCCAACATCATCGATGCCGTGCGCTGGGTCATGGGCGAGTCCTCGGCCAAGACCCTGCGCGGCGAGTCGATGACCGACGTCATCTTCAACGGCTCCACCGGGCGCAAGCCGGTGGGCATGGCCTCCATCGAGCTGATCTTCGACAACCGCGACGGCGCCATGGGCGGCATCTACGCCCAGTACGCCGAGATCGCGGTCAAGCGTCAGGTCACCCGCGACTCCCAGTCCAACTACTTCTTCAACGGCCAGAAGTGCCGGCGTCGCGATATCGCCGATCTGTTCCTGGGCACCGGCCTCGGGCCGCGCTCCTACGCCATCATCGGCCAGGGCATGATCTCGCGGCTGATCGAGGCCCGCCCCGAGGAGCTGCGCGCCACCCTCGAGGAGGCCGCCGGCATCTCCAAGTACAAGGAGCGGCGACGCGAGACCGAGAACCGCATGCGCCGCACCCAGGAGAACCTGGAGCGTCTGGAGGACATCCGCGAGGAGCTCGACAAGCAGCTCGAGCGCTTGAAGCGCCAGGCCGAGGCGGCCAGGCGCTACCAGAACCTCAAGCAGGAGGAGCATCGCCTCAAGGGCGAGCTTTCGCTGCTGCGTGGCCGCGCCCTGCGCGCCAGCCAGACCGAGGAGGAGACCCGCGTCCGCGAGTTCGAGACCGCGGTGGAGCGCGAGGTGCTGGGCATGCGCCAGGCCGAGACGCGCCTCGAGGAGGCCCGCGCCGAGCACGACCGCCTGGCCGAGGAGCTGGACGGTCGGCAGTCGAGCTTCTACGAGACCACCACCGCCATCGCCCGCCTGGAGCAGGACCTGGAGCACACCCGCTCCCGCGACCAGCAGCTGGCGCGGGATCTCGAGGCCGCGCGCCGCGAGCTCGCCGAGCTGGCCCGCCTGGGTGACGACGACGGCGAACGCCTGGCGCGTCTCGAGGAGCGCCTCGAGACCCTGGGGCCCGAGCAGGAGGAGGTGGCGGAGCAGCTCGCCGAGCTTGAGGCCGCCCTGGAGGAGGCCGAACCGCTGGCAGAGGAGGCCGAGGCCGCCTGGGAGAGCTTCGGCGAGCGCTGGCAGGAGCAGAGCCGCGAGGCCGAGCGTGCCCAGGATCGCCTGCGCGACCTAGAGGGCCGGCTCGAACGCCTCTCGGCCGACGAACGCCGCCGTCGCCAGCAGCACGAGGAGCTCCCCGACATCGCCGGCCTCGGCGAGCAGCGTCGTGAGCTCGCCGAGCGCCACGCCGAGCTCGAGGGCCAGCTGGCCGAACTCGAGGCGCGTCGCGGCGAACTCCAGGTCGATCGCGACGCCGCCCGCGGCGAGGTGCGCGAGGCCGAGGAGGCCCGCGAGACCGATCGCCAGCGTCGCAGCACCCTGCAGGGCGAACTGGCCTCGCTGGAGGCCCTGATCGAGGCCGCCCTGGCCGATCACGACGAGGCTCTCGACGCGCACCTGACCGCCCACGGCCTGGGCGATCAGCCGCGCCTCGGCGAGGCGCTCGAGGTCGAGCCCGGCTGGGAGGAGGCGGTCTCCTGGGTGCTGTCGCCCTGGTTGAGTGCGCGCCTGGCGCCGCGGGACGCGTCCCGGGAAGCCATGGCGGCGCCGCCCCAGGCCGAGCTCGGCCTGCTCGAGGCCGATGAGGTGAGCGCCCCGGCGGGAAGTCTCGCCGTTCGGGTGCGCGGCGCCGGAGCGGCCGGCCAGTGGCTCGCCGGCATCCGCTGCGTCGAGAGCCGGGAGGCGGCCTGGGCCGCGCGCGAGGCGCTCGCCGCCGGCGAGAGCCTGATTACCCCCGACGGCCTCTGGCTCGGTGCGGGCTGGGTGCGTCATCGCGGTGCCGGTGCCGGGCCCGATGCCCTGCTGGTCAGCCGGCGTCGCGAGGCCGAGGTGCGCGAGTCTCTCGGCGAGGTGGAGGCGCGCCTCGGCGAGCAGGAAGAGCGTCTCGAGGCGGCCGCGGCCCGGGTCGAGCAGCGCGAGTCGGCCCTGGAGCAGACGCGCCAGGAGGAGCGCGAGCTCGAACAGCAGCGCCAGCAGCTGGCCGTGCAGGAGAGTGGGCTCGCCAGCCGACTCGAGCACCTGGAAGGGCGCGCCGCCGAGCTTGCCGAGGAACTCGAGGGGCTGGCCGAAAACCGCGAGGAGGCGATGCTGGCCCTGGAAGAGGCGCGCGAGCAGTGGCAGGCGGCCATGGCCCGGTTGGAGGAGGGCGCCGAGACCCGCGAGCGTCTCGAGCGGCAGCGCCGCGAGGCCAGGGAGCGGCTGGCCGCGCTGCGCACTCGCCAGCGTCCGCTGGCCGACCAGGCTCAGCGTCTGGCCCTCGAGCAGGAGCGGACGACCACCGAGCGTACGGGCCTGGCCGAGCAGCAGGGGCGGGCCGGCGAGGCCCGGGAGCGCCTCGAGCTGCGCTGCGCCGAGCTGGAGGAGGCCCGCGAGGGGCTCCACGAGCCTGACGAGGAGCGCCGCGAACGCCTCGACGAGCTGCTGGCCCGCCGCGAGCGC
This sequence comes from Halomonas saccharevitans, assembly GCF_900116405.1. GTDB lineage: Bacteria > Pseudomonadota > Gammaproteobacteria > Pseudomonadales > Halomonadaceae > Halomonas > Halomonas saccharevitans. The sequence continues at coordinate 56,924 of NZ_FPAQ01000011.1, forward strand.
GAGGAGCGAGTGCTCAACGAGACTCGCGCCCGGGCCGCCGAGCTGGTCGAACGCCTGCGCGAGGACGAGCAGGCCCGCCAGGGGCACGAGCGCAACCTCGAGGGTGCCCGCGAACGCCTGCAGGAGTCGCGCATGCAGGTCCAGGCCCTCGCCCTCAAGGCCGAGACCCAGGACGAGCAGCTTGCCGAGCTGAACCACGATGCCGCGAACCTGGCCGAGCATCTCGATCCCAACGCCACCGAATCCGCCTGGCAGACTCGGCTGGAGGAGGTCGGCGAGCGCATCCGGCGGCTGGGCGCCATCAACCTGGCGGCCATCGAGGAGTATGACCAGCAGGCCGAGCGCCGCGACTACCTGGAGGCCCAGCACGCCGAGCTCAGCGAGGCCCTGGAGACTCTGGATCGGGCGATCCGCCGGATCGATCAGGAAACACGGTCGCGATTCCGCGACACCTTCGAGCGAGTCAACAACGGCCTGCAGGAACTTTTTCCGCGAGTGTTCGGTGGCGGAACCGCATGGCTGACGCTGACCGGCGAGGATTTGCTGGAGACCGGCGTGGCCATCATGGCGCGTCCTCCCGGCAAGAAGAACAGCACCATTCATCTGCTCTCGGGCGGCGAAAAGGCGCTCACCGCGCTGTCGATGGTCTTCGCCATCTTTCAGCTCAATCCGGCGCCCTTCTGCATGCTCGATGAAGTCGATGCGCCGCTGGATGATGCCAACGTCGGACGCTACGCCAAGCTGGTGAAGGAGATGTCTGATACCGTTCAGTTCATCTACATTACCCACAACAAGATTGCCATGGAGGCATCGGAACGGTTGATGGGGGTCACCATGCAGGAGCCGGGCGTATCGCGCCTGGTATCGGTAGGCGTGGAGGAGGCCGCGGCCCTGGCCGATGCCTGATGGACTTGAACGTCAACGGTAAACGGGTTAACAAGGATGACAATGAAGACGATAGTGCACGGACGCATGGGGAACCTGAAGGGCGATTGCGAAGGGCAAAGTCGAGTGACGGCATGACAATGCCGAACTTGACAATCAAAAGAATTGGCCCTTTTTTTGGCAGTCGCGCTATGCTGTTGTCGAACAACCATCAGGCATGGCGCCTTAGCAAAAGGCATGACGACCCATGGAATTAAGAGAGTGGCTGATCATTTTAGGGTTGGCGTTGGTGACCCTCATCGTCATCGATGGGGTGCGTCGCCTTCAGCGCCAACGCCGTGTACCGCGTCTGGATCAGGCCGAGAGCGCCACTGCTGATGCGCACGCCGAGCCCGAGGTGGACCCCGAGGCCGAGGCCCGGCGGGCCGAGATCAACTGGGAACTGCCCAACGGAGGGGCGCGGGTCATCAGGCCGGCGGACGAGGGGGGTGTGCGTCCCAAGCCCAAGCTGGAGCGCCAGGAGCATCCTGGCCCGTCACGGGTACTGTCGGAGTTCCGGCGCCATGCCGAAGACCCCACGGCTAACGCCCAGCGGCCGGCGGAGGCTGGGGAGGAGCCGCAGCGCGAGTCTTCGACCCACGATGTTCGTCATGCCGCTCATGAATCGGCTCACGAGACCGCCCAGATGAGCGCCGATGCTTCTGCGTCCCCGGGTATCGATGCCGCCGAGGACGAGCGCCGTGAGCCGGCGCTCACTAGCCTGGAGGAGTCCGAGGTGCGGGCGGCCGGTGAGGCCTCCGAGGGCATCGGCTCGCTGGCCGCCGATCCACAGGATCACGACGGCTATGCTGATGAAGAGCGCTACCGACTGGTGGATCTCGAGGGCATGGGTGACTCCCTGAAGAGCGGCTCCAAACGGGTTGGCTCCTCCATGCAGCGTTTCGGCGCCTCCCTGCAGAAGTCCCTGAACGATCGCCGCGAGCACAAGCGCGACGAAAAGCAGCGCCGGGAGCAGGCGCGCGCCGAAAAGGACGCCCGCGAGTCGGCACAGCGGCAGCAGGCCGAGCATGAGCAGGCTGCGCGCGAGGCCGAGCGGCGTCGCCTCGAGGCCGAGGCGGTCGCCCGCACCGACGATGATGATCCACTCTTCACCCCGTCGGGCAGCCGTCACCGGGAGCCCGAGGCTTCCGCCATGGATGGATACCTGGATGAGCGAGTGGAAGAGTCCGTCGATGAAGCCCTGGACGACGGATCGCCGTACGACGACGTGGTGCGTGCCCACCCGGTGCTGGAAAAGGCGCTGCGTCATGACGTCAACGCCGAGCACGCCCGCGAGACCCTGAGTCACGCCGAGGAGATCCTGGTGATCAGCGTGATGTCTCGCGATGAGGAGGGCTTCTCCGGCACGGCGCTGCTCGAGCTGATGATGGCCTGCGGCCTTCGTTACGGTCGCGACATGGGCATCTTTCACCGCTTCGAGACCGAAGACCCGGAGAGTCGCCTGCAGTTCTCGATGGTCAACGTGGTCAAGCCGGGGACCTTCCCCATCGAGGCCATGGACGACTTCCGCACCCAGGGCATCACCCTGCTGATGCCGCTGCCGGGCGCCAGCGACACCGCGGCGGCCTTCGAGGCGATGGTCGAGACCGCCATGGTCATTGTCCGTCATCTGGGCGGCGTGCTGAAGGACGAGCATCGGAGCGTAATGACCGCCCAGACCGTGGAGTTCGCGCGTCAGCGGGTTCAGGAGTTCGAGCGCCTCAACCGCCTCAACCGCTACCAGGTGAACTAGCCAGCACGCCGCTTCGCGGGCCAGTCAAACAACCCCATGAAATCATGGGGTTGTTTCGTTTGGGCAGGCGAAAAGCGGGTGTGCGAGAATAGCCATGCCTTCGTGATACCAGACCAGAGACGCCATGAGCCAAGCCGATCCCGAAGTTCTCGATGAAGTGGTGCGCTTGCGTGCCGAGCTCGACGACGCCAACTACCGCTACTACGTGCTCGACGAGCCCAGGCTGACCGACGCCGACTACGATCGCCGGCTGCGTCGCCTGCAAGTGCTGGAGGAGGCGAACCCTGAGCTGGTGACCGCCGACTCGCCGACCCAGCGGGTCGGGGCCGCGCCCGATGCGGGATTTCCCGAGGTGGCGCACGCCGTGCCGATGCTCTCCCTGGACAACGCCTTCAGCGAGGAAGAGATCAAGGCCTTCGTGCGACGCGTCGCCGACCGCCTCGAAGCCCACGGCGAACCGCTGGCCTTCTGCTGCGAGCCCAAGCTCGACGGTGCGGCCGTCTCGCTGGTCTACGAGCACGGCGAGCTGGTCGCCGGCGTCACCCGCGGCGACGGCCGCACCGGTGAGGGCATCACCTCCAACCTGCGCACCCTGCGCTCCATCCCGCTCAGGCTGCGCGGCGACGACCCGCCGGCGCTGCTCGAGGTGCGCGGCGAGGTGATCATCAGCCACGCCGGCTTCGAGGCGTTGAACGACCGGGCGCGGGAGGAGGATACCAAGGTGTTCGCCAATCCGCGCAACGCCGCCGCGGGCAGCCTGCGTCAGCTCGACCCCAGGGTCACCGCTACCCGGCCGCTGGAGTTCAGCGCCTACCAGGTGGCACGCATCGAACCGGAGCAGGGCGATGCCAGCCACAGCCAGCTGATGGCGCGGCTCGGCGACCTGGGCTTTCGTACCAGCCAGGAGCTCGCCGTGGTGGAGGGCGCCGAGGGCATCATCGACTACTGCCGCGCGCTCGGCGAGAAGCGCGACAGCCTCGGCTATGACATCGATGGGGTGGTGATCAAGGTCGATGATCTGCGCCTGCAGCGCGAGCTCGGCTTCGTCGCTCGCGCCCCGCGCTGGGCCACCTCCTTCAAGTTTCCCGCCCAGGAGGAGACCACCCGGCTCAACGACGTCGAGTTCCAGGTCGGGCGTACCGGGGCGATCACCCCGGTGGCCAGGCTCGAGCCGGTCTCGGTGGCCGGCGTCACCGTCTCCAACGCTACCCTGCACAACGCCGACGAGATCGCCAGGCTCGACGTGAGGATCGGCGATACCGTGGCGATTCGCCGGGCCGGCGACGTCATCCCCAAGGTGGTGAGGGTGCTCGAGGAGCGCCGCCCGGTGGATGCCGAAACGATCGTCTTTCCCGAGCACTGTCCGGCCTGCGGCTCCCAGATCGAGCACCTGGAGGGCGAAGTGGTGGCGCGCTGCTCCGGCGGGCTCTTTTGCCCCGCCCAGCGCAAGGAAGCGCTCAAGCACTTCGCCTCCCGTCGGGCACTGGACATCGATGGCCTGGGCGAGAAGCTGATCGAGGCGCTGGTCGAGCGTGAGTGGGTGATCACTCCAGCGGATCTCTTCCGACTGGAGGCCCAGCGCCTGGCCGAACTGCCGCGCATGGGCACCAAGTCCTCAGAGAATCTGGTGGCGGCCCTCGACAAGGCCAAGCGAACCACGCTTGCGCGCTTCATCTTCGCCCTGGGCATCCGCGAGGTGGGCGAGACCACCGCCGCCAACCTGGCCCGCCACTTCGGTAGCCTGGAGGCGCTGATGGCCGCCGACGTGGCCGCCCTGGAGTCCGTGGAGGACGTGGGGCCCATCGTCGCCGCCCACGTGCACACCTTCTTCCGGCAGCCGCACAACCGCGAGACCATCGACGACCTGCTGGCCTGCGGCCTGAGCTGGCAGGAAGAGACCATCGGCGAGCGGCCCCAGCCCCTGGCCGGGCAGAGCTGGGTGCTCACCGGCACGCTTGAGAGCATGACCCGCGACGAGGGCAAGGCCCGGCTTCAGGCACTGGGCGCCAAGGTGGCCGGCAGTGTCTCGAAGAAGACCGCCTGCGTGGTGGCCGGCGACGCCGCAGGCAGCAAGCGGGAGAAAGCCGAGCAGATGGGCGTGCCGGTCATCGACGAGGACGAGCTCCTCGGGCGGCTGGCCGAATGGGAAAAAGGAGAGTCCGACTCATGAATGGCGATCGTTTCATCGAGGTGCCCTACCGAATGCTGCCGGGGGAGACCCTGGATGGCCTGCTGGAGGCCTTCGTCACCCGTCAGGGCTATGACACCACCGACACCGGCGAGGGCATGCGCGGCTGGGTCGGCCAGCTCAAGGGCCAGCTCGACCGCGGTGAGCTGCTGATCGCCCACGACCTCGAGACCGAGTCCACCGAGGTGATGACCCTGGCCCAGTGGCGCGCCTTCGGCCGCGACCTGGCCGACGATGAGGAGGAGGGGTAGGGCGCAGGCCACCTCTACGAGCCGTTTCCGATGCCTCTCGCTGATGCTGCGTCCTGCTTCCCTTGTATCAGGTCGCGGATAAGCCGCCGCCCCGGGTGCAGGTGATCGACCAGCGGTGCCTCCAGCGGCAGCGGCTCGTCGCAGATCCGTGAGGCGATCAGCTCGGCGCACAGCGGCGCGCTGGCGAGTCCCCGGGAGCCGTGGGCCGCGCTGATCCACAGGCCGCCATGGTGGCGTCCCGGCGTCGCGGGCACCCGGGTGGCGTCCTTGGCAAGCCGTGCATAGTCCGCCGCCCAGGCCTCGGCCACCGGCACCGGGCCCGCGTAGGGCGACTTGTCGGGGCTCGCCGCGCGCACCGCCGCCCGGCCCTCGAACTCGGCCGGGTCGAGCGCCGCACCCGCCTCGCGCAGGGCGGCCACGAAGGCCGGCAGGGTGGCCTCGAGTTCCGCCAGGTTCGCCGCGTGGTCGGCCTCGCGCTCGTCGGTCTCGTCCCGGTTCGGGGCGAAGGTGGCGCCGAAGGTGAGCGTTCCATCGAGGGGCGGTGGCACATAGCCCCCGGCGCAGACCACTCGCTCGAGCGTCGGGGTGCCTTCGGGCAGCGTCAGCCGGCTCACCTGGCCGCGCACCGGCTGCAGCGGCAGCGCCGCCGTCTGGGCGAAGCGGTTGGCCAGCGCCGCGGTGGCGATCACCACCTGATCCGCCGCCAGGCGCTCGCCGTCGGCCATCTCCAGCGTCCAGCCATCGCCCTCCGGCGTCATCTCGACCACCTCCGCTCGGCGGAACTCCACTCCTGGCATGGCCGCCAGCCGTCGGCACAGCGCCGCCGGGCGCACCCAGCCCGCTTCGGGGTAGTAAAGCCCGCCGTGGTCGATCGGCGTGCCGGAAAGTCGCGACGCCTCGTTCGCCGAGACGCCGTGAACCACCCGCTCGGGCAGCGGATGATGGGCCAGGAAGCGCGCCTGGCGGGCCTCTTCCTTGTCGCGCATCGCCAGCTGCAGCACCCCGCAGGGGCGCCATAGTTCCCGCTCGGGATCGAGGGCCTCGAGCAGGCGGCGGCTGTGCAGCAGCCCGGCGAGATACACCCGGCTCTGGGGATTGGTGTCGGCGGCGAGCTTGACGTAGAGCGCCCCCTGGTCATTGCCGGAGCCGCCGCTGCCCGGGCCCTCGCGGTCGACCAGCGTCACCGCCACGCCGCGCCGGGCCAGCGCCGCGGCCACGCTCGTGCCGGCGATGCCCGCTCCGACCACGACCACCCGGCGGGCCGGCCGCGCCGCGGGGGGCGTGAACCAGGGCGTGGCCCCACGGCGACGATCCTCGGGTGGCACGGCGATCTCGCCGGCGAGCATCTCGCGCTTGCGGCCGAACCCCGGCACCTTGCGCCAGGCGAAGCCGGCCGCCTTGAGGCCGCGCTTGACCACCCCGGCGCAGGTAAAGGTGGCGAGTGTCGCGCCGGGGCGCGAGCGGGCGGCCATGGCGGCGAAGAGCTCCGGCTGCCACATCTCGGGGTTCTTCGACGGCGCGAAGCCGTCGAGGAACCAGGCGTCGACCCGGCCGTCGAGCCGCTCGAGCCGCTCGGTGGTGTCGCCGAAGTGCAGGTCGAGGGTGACCCGATCGTCGAGCCACAGCCGGTGCACGCCGGCCACCGGCTCGGGCCACTGGGCGACCAGGCGGGCGGCCCGCTCGGCGAGATCCGGCCAGGCGGCGAGCGCCCGGGCGAGATCTTCCCGCGCCAGGGGAAACTTCTCGGTGGAGATCAGATGCAGCCTCGCCGTTGGCGGGGCATGGGCCTCGAAGCAGGCCCAGGCGCACAGCATGTTGAGCCCGGTGCCGAAGCCGGTCTCGCCGATCACGAAGGGGCGAGGCTCCTGCCAGACCTTGAGGCGCTCGGGCAGTCGGTTGGCGTGGATAAAGACGTGCTCGGTCTCGGCGCGGCCGTCGTGGCGCGAGAAGTAGACGTCGTCGAAGGCCGTGGAGTGGGGCACCTCCTCGTCGCCGTCGTCTCGTCGCCAGTCCAGGCGAGCGATCTGGAGGCCGGCGAGCGGGGGCAGGGCGTCGGGGGCAGCGGTCACGGCGGGGCTCCGGTCGTTCCGGTCACAGGGGGCGGTGATGGGGCGCGTGATGATACAGGACGCGGACACATGGCGCGCTGATCAAGGTTTGATCGATCTCGTCGCGCCGGCACGGCGTCCGGGCTTGGGAAAGGCGTCCGCGGCGTTTCAACAGGCTTGTCCACAGCAGCTGTGGGAAACCGGCTGTGGACAGGCAAGCCTGTGGATGGGGATCAGGGCAGGACCTTCTTGAACGGCTTGACGATCGCCTTGGCGTAGACGCCAGCGATCATGTAAGGGTCGGCATCGGCCCAGGCCTGGGCGCTCTCGAGGCTCTCGAACTCGGCGACCACCAGGCTGCCGGTGAAGCCGGCCTCGCCCGGGTCGTTGCTGTCGATGGCCGGGTGCGGGCCGGCCAGCACCAGGCGGCCCTCGTCGCGCAGCGCCTCGAGGCGAGCCAGGTGATCCGGACGGGCGGCCAGGCGCCGTTCCAGGCTGTTATTCACATCTTCACTGATGATGGCGTAGAGCATCGCGGTTCTTCCTCGTGGTGGGCGGCTCTCGCCGCGGGTGCCGATGGCCCCGTCATTGACCGTCATCGGTCGCGCGAGCACCATGTCGAGATATTCTGACAAACTCATCTGCCGGCGTCATGCCCATGACCGCACCTCCCGCCCGATTCGAGGGCGAACCGCACCGCGTCGATCTGCACATGCACTCCACGGCCTCCGACGGCGCCCTGCCGCCGGCCGAGGTGGTGGCGCTGTGCCGGGCCAAGGGCGTGACCCTGATGGCGCTGACCGACCACGACACCATGGACGGCATCGACGAGGCCGAGGCCGCCGCCCGCGAGCAGGGCATCGGCTTGATCCCCGGCACCGAGCTTTCCACCCAGTGGCGCGGCATCAACATCCACGTGGTGGGCCTGCTGCCCGAGGGGCCGCGGGGCGATCTGGTCGCGGGGCTGGCCGCCCAGGCCGAGGCCCGCGAGCAGCGCTCCTTGCGCATCGCCGAGCGCCTCGAGAAGATCGGCCTGAAGGATGCCCTGGCCCGGGCTCGCGAGCAGGCCGGCAGCGAGCGCCCGCTGGGGCGGCCGGACTTCGCCAAGGCGCTGGTGGCCGCCGGGCTGGTGCCCGATATCGGTACCGCCTTCAAGAAGCACCTCGGCAATGGCAAGGCCGGCGACATCAAGGCGCACTGGCCCTTCCTCGCCACGGCGGTGGCCTGGATCCTCGATGCGGGCGGGGTGGCGGTGCTGGCCCATCCGCTGCGCCACGGCCTGACCCGGCGCAAGCGCGGGCTGCTGCTCGATGACTTCGCCGCCGCCGGCGGCCAGGCCGCGGAGCTGGTCAGCGGCTTCCAGAATCCCGACGTGACCCGCGACCTGGCGCGTCAGCTCCAGGAGCGCGAGCTCTACGGCTCGGTGGGCAGCGACTTCCATTTCCCCGGCGGGCATCTGGCGCCGGGCAGCATGAGCCCGGTGCCGCGCACCGCCACGCCACCGGTATGGGCCCACCCGCGCCTGGCCGGGATCGCCGCCACGGCCGCCGGCCGAGAACGCGCCGGTGGGCCGCAGGCCTGATCGTGCGCTCGGCGGCGCATGTTATCGTGGAGCGACGCCATTTCCGGCCACCCAACAGGGAGCTCGCATGAGCCAGTTCTTTCAGATCCACCCGGACAATCCCCAGAAGCGCCTGATCGACCAGGCGATCCAGATCATTCGCGGCGGCGGGGTGGTCGCCTATCCGACCGATTCCGGCTACGCCCTGGGCTGTCACCTGGGCGACAAGAAGGCCATCGAGAAGATCAAGTGGCTGCGCTCGCTCGACGACAAGCACAATTTCACCCTGATCTGCTCGGATCTCTCGGAGATCGGCACCTATGCCAAGGTGGACAACACGGTCTTTCGGCTGCTGAAGGCTCACACGCCTGGCGCCTACACCTTCATCCTCGATGCCACCACCGAGGTGCCGCGGCTGCTGCTGCACCCCAAGCGCCGCTCCATCGGCGTGCGGGTGCCGGACCACCAGATCACCCGGGCCCTGCTCAGCGCCCTGGGCGAGCCGCTGATGAGCGTGACCCTGATTCCGGTGGGCGAGGAGCTGCCGATGACCGACGCCGAGGAGATCCGCGAGCGCTTCGGCAATGATCTCGACCTGATCATCGACGGCGGCGCCTGCCACCTCGAGCCCACCAGCGTGATCGACCTGCGCGACCTGCCGCCGACCATCCTGCGCGAGGGTCGCGGCGACGTCCGTCCCTTCCAGGCCTGATCCTCCGGATCGATCCCCCGCACCGCCGGCTCAGCGGGCCGGCGGCGTCTCGTCCCTGTCGTCATCCTCGTCTGAGCCTTCCTGGGCCTGATCGGCCAGGCGCGGGTCGGGGGAGTCCTCGTCCAGCCAGGTGCCGCAGCGCAGGCAGTACCGAGCGCGCCGCTCGTGGCGGTCATGGCCGCAGCCCGGGCAGGCCTCGTCGGAGTAGCGGTCGGCGCGGATCGAGCGGATCACCTCGGCGGAGAAGACCCCGGTGGGCACGGCGATGATCGAGTAGCCGATCAGCATCACCATCACCGAGATCGCCTGGCCCAGCGGGGTCACCGGCACGATGTCGCCGTAGCCCACCGTGGTCAGGGTGACCACGGCCCAGTAGATCGCCTTGGGGATACTGGTGAAGCCGGCCTCCTCGGGCTCGATCAGGTAGACGAGCGAGGCGAAGATGGTCACCAGCATGAAGACGGTGAACAGGAACAGAAAGATCTGGTGGCTGCTGCGCTTCAGGGCGTCGATCAAAAGCCGCCCCTCGCCGACGAACTCCATCAGGCGAAGCACGCGGAAGATGCGCAGGGTGCGCAGCAGGCGCACCACCACCAGCGACTGGGCGCCCGGCAGCACCAGCGCCAGCCAGGTCGGCAGGATCGCCACCAGGTCGATGATGCCGTAGAAGCTCTTGAGGTACTGCAGCGGACGCTCGAGGCAGTAGAGGCGCACCGCGAGCTCGAGGGTGAAGGCGATCGTGAAGCCCCACTCGATCCAGTAGAAGAGCGCCGCGTGGCCGTCGCGAAAGGCCGCGACGCTCTCCAGCATCACCACCAGCACGCTGGCGAGAATCGCCACGATCAGGGCGATGTCGAAGGCCTTGGCCGCCGGGGTGTCGGACTCGAAGATGATCTGGAAGACCCGGGTGCGCAGGCCTTCGCCCGCGGGCTTGGGGAGGTGGTTCACGAGCGTCGTCCTTGTGGTGGCGGGCCGGACCTGTCGGGCGGAGTCGGCTGAACTCAGCTCAGCTCGGCGTCTCCGGGCAGCCGGCGGGCCAGGCGCAGCATGTGCCGGCCGAAGGCCGGGGTCAGCCAGCGCTCGGCGTCCAGCGCCTCGGCGAGCGCCCGGGCCTGGTCGCGCCCTGAGGCCTCGCCTGTGCCGTTGTCTCCATCAGCATCATCGCCCAGTTCCGCCAGCCGTTGGAAGGCCCGGCGCGCCTCTAGGCGCCAGGCGTCGTCGCCGGTATCCGCCAGGGCATCCAGCGCTGCGGTGGCGCGGTGCAGCCAGCCGCCGGCGTCGCAGGCCTCGGGCAGCGAGCGCGCGCCGTCGAGCAGGGCGCCGCCCCGGGCCGCCTTGCTGGTGTCCGAGGGGCGCAGCGCCACCCGGTCGGTCAGGGCCTCGGCCAGCGACCAGAGCGCCTCCGGCTCGCCCGCCTTGAGCTCGAGCTCCAGCTCGCGGATCGCCACGGCCCGCTCGCCCGCGCGGATCTCGCCGATATCCAGGGCGAGCTCGATGGTCGCGCCCTCGTGATCGAGCCACCAGGTCTCGCGTTCGAAGTCGGTGGCGAAGCGCGGCGCCAGGCGCTCGAGCAGGCCCGCCTCGCGTTCGGTCATGGGCGGCAGCGCCGCAAGCCCCTCTAGATCGAGGCCCGGACCGGGCACCTCCCACTCCCACTCGCCGCGGGTCGAGAGTCCGCCGCCGCCCTGGCCGCGGGTCTTCAGCGTCTGCAGCAGTCGCCCGTCCGCGCGGCGCAGGCGCAGCGCCATGCGCGCGGCCTCCAGGTCGCCTTCGGGGGTATCGAAGTAGGTGTTGCCCAGCTGGGTAAGCGTCGGTGTCACCCCGGCCAGGCGGGGATGTCGCCTCAGGGCCTCGGCCCCCCCGGCGTCCTCGGTGTCCAGAGCGCCCAGGGCGAGTTTGAGTTCGATCTCGTTGGCCATCGGCAGAGCTACCTCGATTGGATGAATATTGGGTGATTTTTTCATGACGCTGAGGGTGTCAGTCACTATACTGACGCCGCCATTTTTCCAGGTTCATAGATGCCCTATGGTGACATCCAATCCCTTCTCCGCGATGTTCGGCCGCTCGCCATTCCATCCGCTGCTGGCCCACATCGTCAAGGCCAACGCGTGTGCTGACGAGCTGCTGCCCTTCTTCGAGGCGTCCCTGGTGGGCGACTGGGACACCGCAGAGCAGCATCGCGAGACCATCACCCGCCTCGAGCATGAGGCCGATGAGCTCAAGACTGAGCTGCGTCTCAACCTTCCCAATACCATGTTCCTACCGGTATCGCGCTCCGACCTGCTCGACCTGATCAGCGTCCAGGACAAGATTGCCAACAAGGTCCGCGATATCACCGGCATCATGCTCGGTCGTCGCATGCAGATGCCCCAGGAACTGGCCCAGCCGATGCGCGACTACATGCGTACCTCGGTGGCCTGCGTGGCCCAGGCGCGCCACGCCCTCGAGGAGCTCAAGGACCTGCTCGAGTCCGGCTTCGGGCGTAACGTCTCCGACGTGATGCAGAAGCTGATCCGCGGGCTGCACGTGCTCGAGCAGCAGGCCGACAGCCAGCAGGTGGCGATCCGTCGCCAGCTGTTCGAGCTCGAGGATCGCCTGCCGCCGGTGGACGTGATGTTCCTCTACAAGATCATCGATTGGGTGGGCGAGCTCTCCGACCGCGCCGAGCGCGTCGGCAGCCGACTGCAGATCATGACGGCCAACTGAACACAGCGGCCCCGGCGACCCCGGGGCCTCGTTGTTTCGCTCTTCTTCTGACCGCAACAAGGGAACACTCCCTATGTCGATCATTGCTCAGCACGGCGAGGTCTTCATCATCCTCGCCTGTCTCTTCGGCTTCTTCATGGCCTGGGGCGTCGGCGCCAACGACGTGGCCAACGCCATGGGCACCTCGGTGGGCTCCAAGGCCATCACCATCAAGCAGGCGATCATCATCGCCGTGATCTTCGAGTTCCTCGGCGCCTGGTTGGCCGGCGGCGAGGTCACCAACACCATCCGCAAGGGCATCATCGACCCGGAGCTGCTCAAGGAAGATCCCCAGCTGCTGGTCTACGGTATGCTGGCGGCGCTGCTGGCGGCCGCGACCTGGCTGCTGGTCGCCTCGATGAAGGGCTGGCCGGTCTCCACCACCCACTCCATCGTCGGCGCCATCGTCGGCTTCGCGGTGGCGGGCCTCGGCGCCGCCGCCGTGGACTGGGGCGCGGTGGGCACCATCGCCGCCAGCTGGGTGGTCTCGCCGCTGCTGGCCGGCACCATCGCCTTCACGCTCTTCAAGTCGGTCCAGCATCTGATCTTCGAGGCCCCGGATCCCTTCGCCGCGGCCAAGCGCTACGTGCCGATGTACATCTTCCTGGTCGGCTTCGCGGTGACCATGGTGACCCTCACCAAGGGCCTCAAGCACGTCGGCCTGGATCTGAGCTTCGGCGCCAGCCTGCTGCTGGCTATCCTCGCCGGCCTGGCATTCGCGGCGCTCGGTGTGGCCATGGAGCGTCGCGTCAAGGCCTCCAGTCGCCAGACCGATCAGTTCGGCTTCTCCGGGGTAGAGCGGGTCTTCGGCGTGCTGATGATCTTCACCGCCTGCGCCATGGCCTTCGCCCACGGCTCCAACGACGTGGCCAACGCCGTGGGGCCGCTGGCGGCGGTGATCAGCGTGGTGCAGACCGGCGGCGAGGTCGAGGGCGCCGCCCTGGTGCCCTGGTGGGTGCTGGTGCTGGGCGGCGGTGGCATCGTCGTCGGCCTGGTCACCTACGGCCACAAGGTCATCGCCACCGTGGGCACCGGCATCACCGAGCTGACCCCGAGCCGCGGCTTCGCCGCTACCCTCGCGGCCGCCACCACCGTGGTGCTGGCCTCGGGCACCGGCCTGCCGATCTCCACCACCCATACCCTGGTCGGGGCGGTGCTCGGCGTGGGCCTGGCCCGCGGCATGGCGGCGCTCAACCTGCGGGTCATCGGCACCATCGCCATGTCGTGGCTGATCACCCTGCCGGCAGGCGCGGGCCTGGCCATCCTGTTCTTCTTCACCTTGAAAGGCATCTTCGGCTAGTACGCTCTCGCCTGGACGCCCAGACGGCGGCATCACCTCGGTGGTGCCGCCGTTTTCGTCGCTCTGATATAGTGACGTTTTACCTACCCTCGTTCACCTGCTGCCGGAGTGCGGCCTTGGATACTCGTTTCCCCTTCGTCGACTGGTTTCGCAACTCCTCGCCCTACATCAACGCCCATCGGGGACGAACCTTCGTCATCCTGATCGAGGGGGAGGCCATGGCGAGCGGTCGAGGCGAGCAGCTGATCCAGGACCTGGCGCTGCTGCATACCCTGGGCGTGCGCCTGGTGGTGGTGTTCGGCATTCGTCCCCAGGTACAGCAGGCGCTGGATGAGGCCGGCATCGTGCCGACTCGACATCGGGGACGCTGGGTGGCCGATGAGGCGATCATGGCCCAGGTCGAGCGCATCGCCGCCGAGCAGCGGCTGTGGCTGGAGGCGCGGCTCTCGCCGGGCCTGCCCAACACGCCGCTGCACGGGATCGAGATGACCGTGGTCTCCGGCAACCTGGTGATGGCCAAGCCGCTGGGCGTGCGTGACGGCGTCGACTTCGACCGCAGCGGCGAGGTGCGCCGGGTACGCGACCAGGCGGTCGAGGGCCTGCTCGAGCGCGGCGCCCTGGTAGTGCTGCCGCCGCTGGGCTTCTCCAGCACCGGCGAGGTCTTCGATCTGGACGCCGCCGAGGTGGCGCATCATGCCGCCACCTCGCTTTCCGCCGACAAGCTGATCCTGCTCGGCGAGGCCAGCGGTCTGGTCGACGCCAGCGGTCGGCTGCAGCGCCAGCTGACCCCGGCCGAGGCTGCGCCGCTGCTCACCCAGGCCGATCCCGCCAGCGAGCTGGCCCGCCATCTGGGCGCGGCCTGCGCGGCGGCGCGTCACGGGGTCGCCCGCACCCACCTGCTCTCCTGGCATGATCACGACGCGCTGCTCGGTGAGCTGTTCACCCGCGACGGCGTGGGCACCATGATCACCGAGCATCGCTACGAGCAGCTGCGCCCGGCGGAACTCGGCGACATCGGCGGGCTGCTGGAGCTGCTCGAGCCCCTGGAGTCGCGGGGGATGCTGGTGCCGCGCTCCCGCGAGCGGCTGGAATACGAGATCGACGACTACCTGGTGATCGATCGCGACGGCATGATCATCGGCTGCGCCGCCCTGCACGCCTTCGGCGAGGCCGAGATGGGCGAGCTGGCCTGCGTGGCGGTGCACGACGACTATCGGGGCGGCGCGCGCGGCGAGCGACTGCTCGCCGAGATCGAGCGCCGGGCCCATCGCCTCGGGCTCTCGTCGCTGTTCGCCCTCACTACTCATACCACCCACTGGTTCTTCGAGCACGACTTTCGCCTGGCCGACATCGAGGCGCTTCCCACCCTGCGCCGCGACACCTACAGCCACGCCCGCAAGTCCAAGATCCTGATCAAGACCCTCGCCTGAGCGGCCGGACCGTCGCCGCGAGGCGTCGCCCGCGGCGCGGCGTCTCCGCCGGGGAACGCCATAACTTTTTGATAAAAAAAGTTTTTTGGTGTGTCGTCCGAAAGGTGTCGCCGTTTGGCGACGAAAAATCCCGTTTTCGACCCCGCTTCTCCCCGCGAGGGCCTTCCACGCCCGCCCGTCGCGCTTCCTTGTCTATATAAATCATTGATTTTTATAGTAAGATTGGAGTTTTGGCACGCTCATGGCATTGAGTTGGGTGAGCAAGGAAAACGGTTCATACGGCTCGATCCGTTTTCCGGTTGCCGAGGGGGCGCCGCGTCATCACTACCCTGTGCGTCCGGTCCCCCGAACGCGACCAGTGTCTGCTCCAAGCGATGTGTGACTTTAGGTTGCGATGAGACGGTGCCGCCGAAAGGCAAGGATCGGCATCGAGAGGGCAAGGATGCCCTGGCAAGGATGCCTCTCCCCCGCGGGTCACGACCCGTCAGGAGGGATCGAATCGCGCGGTATCGCCCTTGCGGCGCTGCCGCCAGTCACGAGGCGGGGTGGCCAAGCGGTCGCCCGCATGAGAACGACTAGCCCCTGGTGGCCGATGGCGTTCGCATGGCTTCGAGGGCCCCTGGCCCCTGGTGAGGTCAACGGTGGACGAACCAGGTCGTCGACCGGTGGCATTTCCAGACCCTTCAGTTCCCTGCGTATTGGGCCGGCCATGCCGGCCCTTTTTTTTCGCCTGCGGGTGAGGCCGAACGATCGCGAGGCGCTCGGCCGATCTCTGGTATCCTTAGGGATGGACGATGGTGGTTCCCTTTACCCTCCTGCAAAGAACGCTGTCCATGACCACAGCCGTTACGCGCCGCTGGCGCCCGCGCTCGCTGCTACAGCTGGTGCTGCTGGCCTTTCTAGTGGTGATGCTGCCGCTGGCGGTGCTGATGATCCAGGCCGGTCAGGCGCTCTCGGAGCTCTCGCGCCTGGCCGATGTGAGTGCCCGCCAGGCGGTGGAGGAGACCCGGCGTGCCCGCTCGCTGGGGGCGCTGGCGCTGGAGATGGAGCGCGGCGCCCGCCAGTATGCGGTGGTCGAACAGCAGGGACTGCTGGAGATCTTCGACGAGCGCCTCGCGGAGTTCCGGCAGCTGCTGGCCCAGCAGCGCCGGTTGCTGCCGAATGATCCCCACGTGGCGGCGCTGGAGGAGGCGCTGGACGGCCTCGCCGAGCTGCCCGACCTGCCGCTCGAGGCCTTCAAGGCGCGGCTTGGCGACTTCCTGCCCTTCGCCGCGCACACCGAGGCGATGCGCCAGGCCACCAATCGGCGCATCGACGAGCGTATCGACGCCATCAGTGCCCGCGCCGAGGACGTGCAGATCCGCCTGTGGTGGCAGACCGCGGCGCTGGTCTCCGCGAGCCTGGTGCTGATGCTGCTGTTCACGCGGCTGATCATCCAGCCGATCCGCCAGCTCGAGCGGCGCATCCTCGGCATCGGCAGCCTGGGCGGCGACACCGAGCGCCACCAGAGCCCCCTCAAGGGGCCGGCGGAGCTGGTCACTCTGGGCGAGCGCCTGGACTGGCTGGCCTCGCGGCTCGACGACCTCGAAGCCCAGAAGCAGCAGTTCCTGCGCCACATGTCCCACGAGCTCAAGACGCCGCTGGCCAGCGTGCGCGAGGGTTCGTCGCTGCTCGCCGATGGCGTGGCCGGCGAGGTCACGCCGCGCCAGCGCGAGGTCCTCGACCTGATCGATACCAGCGGGCGTGAGCTGCAGCAGCTGATCGAGCAGCTGCTCGACTACAACCTGCTCAAGCACAGCCGTCAGCTCGACATCGCCCGGCTGGACGTCGCCACCGTGGTCAGGGAAGTGCTGGCCAAGCATCGCCTGGCGCTCGACAACAAGGAGATGCGAGTCACGGCCTTCCACGGCCCGCTTAACTGGGCGCTCGACGGTACCGCCACCTCGCGGGTGCTCGATAACCTCATCTCCAACGCCGTGGCCTACGGTGAGGATGGCGGCGAACTCGAGATCCGCGCCCGCGCGCTGCCGGATCGCCTGGTGATCGAGGTGGCCAACAGCGGCGAGCCGATCGCCGAGGAGGATCGTGAGCGGCTCTTCGATGCCTTCTACCAGGGGCGCGTGCGCCGCAAGGGGCCGCTCAAGGGCTCCGGCATCGGCCTCTCGGTGGCCGCCGACTGCGCCCGGCTTCAGCAGGGCCGCCTGGAGCTGGTGGAAGACCCGCGGCTGGCGGTGTGCTTCCGGCTCACCCTGCCCTGGCCGACCCCGCTGCCCGAGCGGGGCGACGAGACCCCGAGACCCGCCCTGGTGGGTGACGACGCAAGGAAGGATCTGTCATGACCCTACGCCCCTGGCTCACGTGCCTGACCACACTGTGGCTTGCCGGATGTCAGTACCTGCCCACGCCGCTCCCTTCCAGCGGCGTGTCGATGCCGAATACCGCCCAGGGCACGCTCTCCTGCACGGACGCGCTTCCGGACTTCGACGACGACGAGTGCCTGATGCCCGAGTGGGTGGCCTTCGGTCTGGCCTCTCAGCGCGGCGACCGGGCCTGGCGTGAAGCTACCCTGGCGAGCCTCGCGGGCGAGGCCAAGCAGCGCCGCCTGTCGCGCGCCGTGCTGCTCTCCTGGGGCAGTGAGCAGCAGTGGGACCGTGCCTCGGAGCTCTACAAGGCCGACCTGGCGAGCGCCCCGGCCGAGCTGCAGCCGCTGCTGCGCTACTGGCTCAACGAGCTGGAAGGGCGCCGGCGCCTGGCCGGCCAGCTGGCCGAGCGGCGCCGCGCCCTTGACGCTGCCGCGGAGGAAAACGCAGCGCTCACCGAGGAGCTTGAGGCCATGGCCGAGAAGCTCGAGCAGCTCACCGCCATCGAACAGAACATCAACCTGCGACAGCAGAGTGAATAACCCCGGAGAGACGACATGAAGCAGACCGGACGCCTGGCCCACGCCGGCGATCATGGCGCGCACATCCTGCTGGTCGACGACGACGTCAGCCTGTTGAAACTGCTGGGCATGCGGCTCGAGAGTCGTGGCTATCGCGTTACCACCGCCGAGAGCGGACGCGAGGCCCTCAAGCGGCTGGAGGTCGCGCGCCCGGATCTGGTGCTCTCCGACCTGCGCATGGATGAAATGGACGGCCTGGCGCTGTTCCAGGAGATCCAGCGCCGGCTGCCGGGGCTGCCGGTGATCATTCTCACCGCCCACGGCTCGATTCCCGATGCGGTGAGTGCCACCCGCCAAGGGGTGTTCGGCTTTTTGACCAAGCCGGTCGATCGCGACGAGCTGTTCTCGGCCATTGGCGACGCCCTGGCCCAGACCTCCACCCCCGCCACCGAGGGCGACGATCGCTGGCGCGAGGCCATCATCACCCGCAGCCCCGAGATGGAGCGCATCCTCGAGCAGGCGCGCATGGTCGCCGCCTCGGACGTCAGCGTGCTGGTCACCGGCGCCTCGGGGTCGGGCAAGGAGCTGCTCGCCGGCGCCATCCACAAGGCGAGCTCGCGGGCCGACAAGCCCTTCGTGGCGATCAACTGCGGGGCGCTGCCCGAGCAGCTGCTGGAGAGCGAGCTGTTCGGCCACGCCCGGGGCGCCTTCACCGGGGCGGTGAGCGAGCATCAGGGCCTCTTCCAGGCGGCCGACGGCGGCACTCTGTTCCTCGACGAGATCGGCGACATGCCGATGACCCTGCAGGTGAAGCTGCTGCGCGCCCTGCAGGAGCGCCAGATCCGACCGCTCGGCTCGACCACCTCGGTGCCCATCGACGTGCGCATCATCTCGGCGACCCACCGTGACCTGGATCGCGCCATGCACGAGGGCGAGTTCCGCGAGGACCTCTACTACCGACTCAACGTAGTTAACCTGCGCCTGCCGCCGCTCAAGGAGCGCGCCGAGGACGTGCCCCTGCTCGCCAAGCACCTGGTCGCCCAGGCCGCCGCGCGGCACAAGCCCTTCGTCAAGGGTTTCTCGCCGGAGGCGCTCAACCTGCTGGCCACCTCGGCCTGGCCCGGCAACGTGCGCCAGCTGGTCAACGTGGTGGAGCAGTGCGTGGCCCTGACCACCTCGCCGATGATCCCCGAGGGGCTGGTCTCCCAGGCGCTGGTGGCCGAGGAAAATGCCATGCCCACCTTCAACGATGCCCGGGCCGGCTTCGAGCGCAGCTACCTGGTCAAGGTGCTGAAGATCACCGAGGGCAACGTCACCCAGGCGGCGCGCATCGCCGGGCGCAACCGCACCGACTTCTACAAGCTGCTGGCCCGCCACGAGCTCGAGCCCGGCGCCTTCAAGCCCGCCGCGCGCCAGGCCGAGCACCACTAGCGACCCGCCGCTAGGGCGCGGCCGGCCTTTACCGGCCGCGCCCGAGCAGGCTCGGCCTCGCGAGTTTATGTCCTCACAACGCAAGACCCCCTGCCGAGGCAGGGGGTCGTTGTCGTGCGCGGATGAACGGTACCGTCTTACTCGGGCAGCTTGGTGCGGCGCAGGTAGGGGAAGATGGTCTCGTACTCGCCGAACTTCGCCGTGGCATCCTCGTTGGAGACGGTCGGCGGGATGATCACGTCCTCGCCGACGGTCCAGTCGGCCGGGGTGGCCACGCCCTTGCCGTTGGCGGTCTGCAGGGCATCCAGGGCACGCATCACCTCGGAGAAGTTGCGGCCCACGTTCATCGGGTAGGTCATGGTCAGCTTGAGCTGCTTGTCCGGACCGATGATGAACACCGAGCGCACGGTGGCGCTGTCGGCCGGGGTGCGGCCGTCCGGCAGATAGGCCTCGGCCGGCAGCATGTCGAACAGCTTGGCGACCTTGAGATCCTCGTCGGCGATGATCGGGAAGCCGACCTCGCAGCTGGCGTAGCTCGAGATGTCGTTGATCCACTTCTTGTGGTCTTCCACGCCGTCCACGGAGACGCCGATCACCTTGGTGCCGCGCTTCTGCCACTCATCGTTGAGCTTGGCCACGGCGCCGAACTCGGTGGTGCAGACCGGCGTGAAGTCCTTCGGATGCGAGAACAGGATGGTCCAGCTATCGCCCATCCACTCGTGGAAGCGGATGGGGCCCTGGCTGGTCTCGGCCTCGAAGTCGGGTACAACGTCGTTGATGCGCAGTGACATGGTGCAACTCCCTTTCTTGGGGTGGGTGAAGCTGCCGGCCCGCCTCCTGCCCCGCAGGTAGCGATGGCCGTTCGGATACTCCCCTCATTGTCGGGGCTGTCGGCCGTCTCGACAACGGCCAGGCCCGGCCTTCTCGTACTTTGATGTTTTAACGTTAGACGATGTAAAGCGCTCGCGACCACCTTCCCTCGCGGGCACTGACTAGTCGTCGCGCTCATCGAGCACCCGCAGGGCGAGGCGCCCCTCGCCCAGGCGCGCCTCGAGGCGCTGGTCGGCGACGGTGTCCGCCGCGCGGCGCACCACCTGGCCCCGCTCGTCCTCGAGGATCGCATAGCCGCGTCCCAGCACCGCCAGTGGGCTCACCGCCTGCAGCTCGCGGGCGATCCCGCCCAGCCGCTCGCGGTGGCGGGCGAGCGCCCTCGGCATCGCCTGATGCAGGCGCTGGGTGGCGCGCTCGAGGCGCTGCCCGGCCTGTTGCGTGAGCCGGTCCGGCGAGCGCAGGGCCAGGCGCTGGTGCAGGTGGCGGGCTCGGCGGTGCTCCTGGTCGAGGCGTGCCCGCATGGCTCGGCGCAGCCGCGCCTCCAGCTGATCGAGCTGCCGGCGGCGCGACGCCAGCACCTCGCCGGGGTGGCGCAGCCGGGCGCGCAGGTGATCCAGGCGCTGGGCGTCGCTGTCCAGGCGAGCGCGCTGGGCGCGGGTCAGCCGCTCGGCCAGCCGCTCGAGGCGGTGGAGGCGTTCGCGGCGGTCGGGCACCAGCTGCTCGGCCGCGGCCGAGGGCGTGGGGGCGCGCGCATCGGCGGCGAAGTCGGCAAGCGTCACGTCCACCTCATGGCCCACCGCCGCCATCACCGGCAGCCGGGAGTGGAAGATCGCCCGGGCCAGGTGTTCGTCGTTGAACGCCCACAGGTCCTCCAGGCTGCCGCCGCCGCGGGTGATCAGGATGGCATCGCGGGCGGGGTCCAGCGCCTGCTGACGGTTGAGCAGCCCCAGGGCCCCGATCATCGCCGGCGCCGCCTCGCGGCCCTGCACCGGCACCGGAATCAGCGTGACCTGGACCAGCGGCCAGCGCGCCGCCAGCACCGCCAGCACGTCGCGGATCGCCGCGCCGGTGGCCGAGGTGAGCACCAGCAGGTGGCGCGGCGGGAAGGGCAGGGGACGCGCGTTGGCGAACACCCCCTCGGCGGCGAGGCGCGCCTTGAGGCGCTCATAGGCGGCCAGCAGCTCGCCTTCGCCCGCCGCGCGCACCGCCTCGACGATCAGCTGATAGTCGCCGCGCGGCTCGAACAGCGACACCTGGCCGCGCACCTTGACGCGGTCGCCGTCGCGCATCGGCGCGGCGACGAAGCGTGCTCGGGTGCGAAACAGCGCGCAGCGCAGCTGGGCCTTGTCGTCCTTGAGGGTGAAGTAGACGTGCCCCGAGCTCGGCCGCGACACCCCGGAGAGCTCGCCCTCCACCCACACCTCGCCGACGTCCTGCTCGAGCGCGCGCCGGGCGTGCCGGTTGAGCTCACTGACGGAGAGCGCCTCGCTATCGCTTCCGGGATCAAGGGGCGTGTCGTTGAGGGGTGGCGGCATGGGCAAGTCTCCGGCGGGAACGCCGCCCAGCCTAGCATGGATGGCGCCGCCGGCCGGAGGTCGACCGGCGGGTTGGCACCGCTAGGCGCTCAGCCGCCGGCAGGCGCCCAACAGCACCGGCATCAGCAGGATCAGCACCGTGATGCGCAGCAGGTGATGGGCGGTCACGAAGGCCGGGTCGATGCCCAGCGACAGCGCCACCAGGCTCAGCTCCGGCGCCCCGCCCGGCATGTAGGCGAGCAGCGCCGCGGGAAGCGACACCCCCGTCGCCGCGTGGATTGCCCAGGCGGCGAGGATGGCGATCGCCAGCAGGCCCAGCGCCTGCAGCGCGGCCATCGCCAGGGTATGGCCCAGTGTGGAAAGCGCGGTTCCCGTGAAGCGCACGCCCACCGAGACGCCGATGATCGCCTGGGCCAGGGCGATCAGCGTCGGCGGCAGGGCCGCGTGGGTCAGCCCCGTCAGGTGCAGCGCCGACGAGACCAGCGCCGGGCCGAACAGCAGGGCGTTGGGCAGGCGCAGTCGCCTACCGAGCCAGGCGCCCAGCACCCCGGCTCCGGCCAGCCAGGCGGCATCTACCGGGCCGGGCAACCACAGCCACCGGCCCGGGTCCGGGGTGGCGGCGCTCAGGCTGACGTGACCGATGCCGTCGAGCACCGGCGGAATGGCGACCAGCAGCACCAGGATGCGCACCGCGTGGGTTATGCCGACCACCCGCAGGTCGGCATCGGAGGAGAGCGCCATGCCGGTGACCGCTGAGACCCCGCCGGGGACCCCGGCGTAGAGGGCGGTATCCAGCGAGTGGCCGGCGATGCGCCGCGAGAACCACACCGAGAAGAGCATCATCACCGCCGTGGCCCCGAGCATCGCCGCCAGGCTCAGGCCCCACAGCCCCAGATCGCCGGACAGCTCCGGGGTGAAGGCCGCGCCCAGCATCACCCCGATCACCACCAGCACGCCCTGACGACCGCGTCCCGGCGAGCGCAGCCGCGCGCCGGAAAGGCTCGCCAGGGTGGTGGCGAGCATGGCGCCGAGCAGCCAGGGCAGCGGCAGATCAACGGTGAAGGCCGCCGCCCCGCCGGCGAGGCCGAGTGCCAGGGTGGGCAGGAAGCGCAGCAGGGCGGGAAGGGCAGAGGGCAAGGCAAGAGGCACGTCGGAGGTCTCCGGTCGAAACGTCTCGGGCCCGCTTGAGCGGGCCCGAGGCAGTGTTAGCCGGCGTGGCGGCGAGCGCGTGCGGCTAGCAGCTTCGGCACCAGCCAGGGCAGCACCAGCAGCGCGGCGGCGGCGACCCACAGCCCCAGCGAGATGCCGGACTGCCACAGGATGCCCGTATCGCCGCCGCTGATCGACAGCGCCCGGCGCAGGTTCTGCTCCATCAGCCCGCCCAGCACGTAGCCCAGGATCACCGGGGCCAGCGAGAAGCCGAGCTTGCGCAACAGGTAGCCGAACACGCCGATCAGCAGCATCAGGTAGATGGCGGTCAGGTCCGAGTGCAGCTGGTAGACGCCGACGAAGGCCAGGATGGCGATGGCCGGCACCAGCACCCAGCGCGGGATGGTCAGCACCCGGGCGAACACCCCGGCCAGCGGCAGGTTGAGCGCCAGCAGCACGATGTTGCCGATGTAGAGCGAGGCGATCAGGCCGCCGGCGACCTCGGGCCGCTCGGTGAACATCATCGGCCCGGGGGTGATGTTGTAGAGCATCAGCGCGCCGAGCAGCACGGCGGTGGTACCGGAGCCGGGGATGCCCAGCGTCAGCATCGGCACGAAGGAGCCCGCCGCCGCGGCGTTGTTGGCCGACTCCGGGGCCGCCAGGCCGCGCATGTCGCCCTTGCCGAAGGTGCCTTCTTTGTCGGAGAGGCGCTTCTCGGTGGTGTAGGAGACCGCGCCGGCCACCGAGGCCCCGGTGCCGGGCAGCACGCCGATGATGAAGCCGAGCAGCCCCGAACGCCACATGGCGCCCTTGCAGTAGAGCACTTCCTTGAGGCTGACGAAGACCCGGCCCAGCGGCGGCAGCTCGCCGTCGCTGTCCTGGCGGTGGGCGTGTTCGAGCATCAGCAGGATCTCGCTGATCGCGAACAGGCCGATGATCATCACCACGAAGTCGATGCCGTCGTAGAGTTCGGGCATGCCGAAGGTGTAGCGCATCACGCCGGTGCCGGAATCGACGCCCACGGTGGCGATCAGCACGCCCAGCACCGCGCCGATGGCGGTCTTGATCGGGTCCTTGCCCATCATCACCGACATCGACGAGAAGGCGAACACCATCAGCGCGAAGAACTCGGCGGGGCCGAACATCACCGCGATCTCGGCGAGCAGCGGCGCGAACAGCGTCAGGCCGATGATGGCGATGGTCGCGCCGACGAAGGAGCTCACCGCCGAGAGGCCGAGCGCCGGGCCGGCCAGGCCCTTCTTGGCCAGCGGATGGCCGTCGAGCGTGGTCATCACCGCGCCGGCATCGCCCGGCACGTTGAGCAGGATGCTCGACATCCGCCCGCCATACTCGGCGCCGGTGTAGATGCCGGCCAGCAGGATCAGCGCCGACTCGGCCGGCAGGCCCAGGGTGTAGGCCAGCGGCATCAGGATGGCGATGCCGTTGATCGGCCCGATGCCCGGCAGCGCCCCGAACAGGGTGCCGAGCAGCGCGCCGAGGAAGGCCAGCCCCAGGTTGAGCGGCGTCAGGGCGACGCCGAAGCCCTCGATCAGGAAGTCGAACATGGTGGCAGTCCTCTAGATGAGCGCGGCAAGCCAGGTGCCGGTGGGCAGGGCGATGCCCAGGCCCTCGGTGAACAGCACATAGCTGCCCGCGGAGAGCAGCACGCCGGTGATCAGCGCCTTGCCGCCGCTGGCGCCGAAGAGCCGGGCCAGGGCGGCCACCACCAGCAGCGAGGTGGGAATGAACCCCAGGCCGGTGAACAGCATGGCGTAGGCCAGCAGCAGGCCCAGCACCAGCAGCAGGCGTATGGCCAGCGCCTTGTGCGGCCACTCGCCGTCGGCGCCGGGCTTGAAGACGAGCGGAAGCGAGAGGCCGGCGAGCAGGATCGAAAGACCCAGCGGAAACGCCCGTGGACCCACGGGCTCGTAGCTGAACGGGACCTCCAGGTTGATGGCCTGGACGGCGACGAACGCCGCCAGGCCGATCAGCACGAGTCCCAACAGCCGGTCGGCGACCGGCTTGGTGACTTGGCTCATTTCAGACCCACTTCCTCGGCCAGTGACTGGAAGCCGGCGACCTGCTCCTGCACGTAGCCGTCGAAGTCGTCACCGAAGCGCGACATCGGGAAGAGGCCACGCGCCTCGCGGATCTCGGCGAAAGCCGGGTCCTCGGCCAGGGCCTGCAGGCGCTCGACCCACGCCTGGTAGGCCTCGTCGCTGACCTCCGGGCCCATGTAGTAGCCGCGCCAGATCGGCCACTGCACGTCGTAGCCCTGCTCGGCGGCGGTGGGGATCTCGGCGTAGGGGCCGCCCATGCGCTCCTCGGAGAGCGCGGCCAGCACGCGCACCTTGCCGCTCTCGAGCTGCGACTGGAGCTCGGAGAGATCGCCGGTGAAGACCTGGATGTGGTCGCCGAGCAGCGCGGCCAGCGCCTCGCCGCCGCCCTCGAAGGCCACGTAGCGCAGGTCGCGCGGGTCGACGTCGCCGGCCTTGGCGGTCAGCGCGGCCTTCATCCAGTCCTGGCTGCCCACGGTGCCGCCGGCGCCGAAGGCGATCTCGCCCGGGGCCTCCTGGAGATCGGCCATCAGCTCGTCCAGCGACTGCCAGGGCGCGTCGGCACCGACCACGATGGCGCCGTAGTCGACGCCCAGGGCGCCCAGCCAGCGCACCTCGTCGGCGTCGTACTGGCCGAACTTGCCCAGCGCCAGGTTGACCGCGGCGCCGGTGCTGGCGGCGACGATCAGGTTCTCGTCGTCGGTGCGCACCCCGTTGACGTGGTTGTAGGCCACGGCGCCGATGCCGCCGGGCATGTAGGTCACCAGCATCGGCGAATCGATGCGACCCGTCTCGAGCAGGCCGTTGGCGGCCAGGCGGCAGGTCAGGTCGTAGCCGCCGCCGGGCTTGGCGGGGGCGATGCACTCGGCATCGCCGGCGGCCTGGGCGGAGCCGGCGAGCAGGGCGCCGCCCAGCAGGGCGAGGCCGGAGGCGTGGCGGATGGCCGTGTTGATCTTCATGGCGAACTCCTGTTCTCTTGTTATGCGACGTGAGCGAGGCCGCTTTGCGCCTCGCGTGATGGCCAGGGCGATGCTAGGGCCGCCACCTGTCACCAACCTGTCACCTTCCCCTTCACCGCCTGAGACATTGGTCGTATGCGCCTGCTGGTCATCGAGGACGATGCGCTGATCGCCCGCTCCCTGGAGCGGGCGCTGGCGCCCCTGGGCAATACCGTCGAGGTGTTTTCCACCCACGCCGAGGCCCGGGCCGCCCTGCGCCACGACCGCTTCGACCTGATCTTGCTCGACCTCGGCCTGCCCGACGGCGACGGCCTCGAGCTGCTCGCCGCGCTGCGCGACCGCGGCGACACCACCCCGGTGCTGATCCTCACCGCCCGCGACGGCATCGACGACCGGGTCAGCGGCCTCGATCTGGGCGCCGACGACTACCTCGCCAAGCCCTTCTCGATCGCCGAGCTGGAGGCCCGGGTGCGCGCCCTGCTGCGGCGCAGCCAGCAGCGCAGCGACAACCGCCTGCGCTACGGGCGCCTCTGCTTCGATCCGGCCACCGGCGCGGCGACTTTCGACGATGCGACGCTGGCGCTGCCGCGCCGCGAGCTGCTGCTGCTCGAGGGCCTGCTGCTGCACGCCGGCAGCATCGCCCCGCGGGAGGCGCTGGAGCGGCGACTGTTCGGCTTCGACGAGGTGGGCTCCAACGCCCTGGAGGTCTATGTCAGCCGGCTGCGCAAGCGGCTCGCCGGCTCCGGGCTTCAGATCCGCACCTTTCGCGGTCTCGGCTACCGGCTGGAGGACGCGGCCGAGTGATCGAGGTCGCGGGCTCGCTCAAGCGTCGCCTGGCGGTGTGGCTGCTGGTCACCGTCACCGGCCTCGGCGCGCTTTTGATGATCGAGGCCTGGGTGAGCAGCCAGCGCGCCGCCGAGCGCGCCTATGACAGCCAGCTCGAGGCCGCCGCCCTGACCATCGCCGAGGCCGTGCAGTGGGAGCAGGGCGAGCCGCTGATCGAGGTGCCCGCGGCGGCCCTGCAGATTCTCGCCACCCGCCACCAGGAGCGGGTCTTCTACGCCGTGCTCGACGCCGACGGCGAGGCCGTCTCCGCCAACCTGCCCTTCGCCATCGAACCTGGCTGGCGCGAACGGGCGGCCGCCGAGCCCCTGGCGCTGACCGCGCGCCTGGACGGCGAGGCCTGGCGGCTCTACGGCCGCGAGGTCGACTCGGCGGGCTGGGTCTCCCAGGAGCCGGTGCAGGTCTGGGTGGGCCACACCCGGGCCGGGCGCATGGCGCTGGCCGACGAGCTCTTCGAGCGCACCCTGACGCGCTTCGTGGCCATGGTGCTGCTGGCCGGGGTGCTGATGGCCCTGGCCCTGCGGGTGGCGCTGGGGCCGATGCGTCGGCTGCGCCGCGTGCTGCGCCGCCGCGACGCCGACGACATGCGCCCGCTGGACGCCCGGGTGCCCGAGGAGATGCGCGAGCTGGCCCAGACCCTCGATCACCTCTTCGCCCGCCAGCGCCAGAGCCGCGAGGCGCTGCTGCGCTTCACCGCCGACGCCAGCCACCAGCTCAAGACGCCGCTGGCCGGGCTGCAGAGCGTGAGCGAGCTGGCGCTGGCGA
This sequence comes from Halomonas saccharevitans, assembly GCF_900116405.1. Lineage (GTDB taxonomy): Bacteria > Pseudomonadota > Gammaproteobacteria > Pseudomonadales > Halomonadaceae > Halomonas > Halomonas saccharevitans. Next base: position 84,287 of record NZ_FPAQ01000011.1, read on the forward strand.
GCGAGGAGCCGGCCGAGTGGCGGGCCGCCTTGAGTGCGGTGCACGAGGGCGCCGGTCGCACCAGCCGGCTCGCCGGGCAGCTGTTGAGCCTGGCCCGGCTGCGCCACCTCGGCGAGGCCGAGGCCGAGGCGGTGGCGCCGCTGGACCTCGCCGCCGCGCTGCGCGAGACGCTGCTCGACTGGGCCGGGCGCGAGGCGGCCCGCGACCACGACCTGGGGCTGGCCGAGCTGCCCGCCGGGCCGGTGTGGGTGCGCGCCGAGGGCTGGGCGATCCGCGAGCTGCTCGGCAACCTGATCGACAACGCCCTGCGCTACACGCCGCCGGGCAGCGTGATCACTCTCGGTCTCGAAAGACTCGGGGGTCTTGAAGTGCCCAAGGGGCTCGAGGGGGGTGACCAGGATCGCGAACGGGTGGACGAGGTGGCGCTCTTCGTCGAGGACGACGGCCCCGGGGTGGCCGAGGAGGTCCGCGAGCGGCTGCTGCGGCCCTTCGAGCGGGGCGGACGCCAGGACACCGACGGCTCCGGGCTGGGCCTGTCGATCGTCGACTCCATCGCCCGCCGTCTCGGCGGGCGGCTGGTGCTGGCGGCCCGCGAGCCCCACGGCCTGGTGGTCAGGCTTCATCTTCCGCTGTGCGATCCCGAGGAGGCCCCATGATGCCCCGGCGAGTCAGCCTCTCCCTCAGTCTGCTGGCGCTGCTGCTGGTCGGCGCCGGCGTCGCTGCCGGCCAGGCGCGCGCGGCAGCGACGCCGCTGGTGGTCGATGCGGCCCTCGACCGTGAGGTGGTCGCGCCGCTGCTCGACGCCTTTCGCGCCGCCCATCCCGAGATCGCCCTGGATTTTCGCGACCGCTCGACCCTCGAGGTCGATGCGCTGGTCGCCGAGGCCGACCCGGCGCCGGACGTGGTGATCAGCTCGGCGATGCCCTGGCAGATGGCGCGCGTCAACCAGGGCCATGCGCGGCGGCTCGACTCGCCGGCGGCGCGGCGCTGGCCGGCCTGGGCCAAGTGGCGCGACGAGGTGTTCGGCTTCACCTTCGAGCCCATCGTCATGGCCTACCGGCTCGACCTCTCGCGCCACATGATGCCGCCCCAGACCCACGCCGATCTGCACACCCTGCTGACCACCGAGCGGGACATGCTCGACGGCAGGGTGACCACTTACTCACCCTTGAAGAGTGGCGTGGGCTACACCCTCTACCAGCAGGATGCCCGCTACACGCCGCGTTTCTGGGATCTGGTGGCCGGCATGGGGCGGGTGGATGCCCAGCTAGAGGGCAGCACCCGGGCGATGCTCGAGGGGCTCAGCGACGGGCGCTATTGGCTCGGTTATAACCTGCTCGGTTCCTACGCCATGGTCTGGGCCCAGGAGCATCCCGAGGTGATCGTGCAGGTGCCCAGGGACTACTCGCTGGTGATGATGCGCATGGCCTTCATCCATCGCGACGCGCCGCATCCGGCGGCCGCCGAGGCCTTCGTCGACTTCCTGCTCGGCCGCGAGGGCCAGCGGGTGCTGGCCGGCCAGACGCCTTTGTTCAGCGTTCGCCCGGACATCGTCGGGCCTTACACGGCGGCGCGACTGCGCGATCAGGTGGGCGAGCGGCTCTTCCCGATCCCCCTCAACGCCTCGCTGCTGGCCTTCGTCGATCCCCAGCGCCGCGCCGCCTTCCTGGAGCGCTGGCGCCGCGAATTCCGCCGCGACGTCACGAAGTAAGCAGGCACTTCGCGGATTGCCGGACCCGGGGGCTGACCGCTATAATGGGGGATTAACTTCCCTCCCTCCTCCCACCAGCCCATGGGTGTTTTCGCATATGCTACGTATGGCCCAAGAAGCGCTTACGTTCGATGACGTATTACTCGTTCCCGGGTATTCCGAGGTGCTGCCCAACGAGGTCAGCCTCCGGACCCGCCTGACTCGGGATCTGTACCTGAACATCCCGCTGGTCTCCGCCGCCATGGATACCGTCACCGAGGCGCGCCTGGCCATCGCCATGGCCCAGGAAGGGGGCATCGGCATCATCCACAAGAGCATGACCATGGCGCAGCAGGCCGCCGAGGTGCGCAAGGTCAAGAAGCACGAGAGCGTGATCGTGAAGGACCCGGTCACCGTCAGCCCCAAGGCCAAGCTGGATGACCTGCTGGCGATGGCCGAGGAGCACGGCTTCTCCGGCTTCCCGGTGGTGGAGGGAGAGACCCTGGTAGGCCTGGTGACGCAACGCGACATGCGTTTCCAGCCCAACCATGGCGACAGCGTCGCCGATATCATGACCCCCGGCGAGAAGCTCGTGACCGTGCAGGTGGGCACCACGCTCGACATCATCAAGGGCAAGATGCAGGAGCACCGCATCGAGAAGATGCTGGTGGTGGATGACGAGAACCGCCTGCGCGGCCTGGTGACCTTCCAGGATATCGAGAAGGCCCGCACCTTCCCCCTCGCCGCCAAGGATGCCGACGGCCGCCTGCTGGTCGGCGCCGCGGTGGGCACCGGCCCCGAGACGCCGGACCGCGTGGCCGCCCTGGCCGAGGCCGGCGTCGACGTGGTGGTGGTCGACACCGCCCACGGCCACTCCAAGGGCGTGATCGAGCGCGTGCGCTGGGTGAAGGAGAACTTCCCGCAGATCCAGGTGATCGGCGGCAACATCGCTACCGCCGAGGCCGCCCAGGCGCTGGCCGAGGCGGGCGCCGATGCCGTCAAGGTCGGCATCGGCCCCGGTTCCATCTGCACCACCCGCGTGGTGGCGGGCGTCGGCCTTCCGCAGATCACCGCCGTCTCCAACGTTGCCGCGGCCCTTGAGCCCTTCGACATCCCGCTGATCGCCGACGGCGGCGTGCGCTTCTCCGGCGACCTCGCCAAGGCCGTGGCGGCGGGTGCCAGCTGCGTGATGGCCGGTGGCCTCTTGGCCGGTACCGAGGAATCCCCGGGCGAGATCGAGCTCTTCCAGGGCCGCACCTACAAGGCCTACCGCGGCATGGGGTCCATGGGCGCCATGTCCCAGACCCAGGGCAGCGCCGACCGCTACTTCCAGGACAAGAGCGAGGGCGCCGAGAAGCTGGTGCCCGAAGGCATCGAAGGCCGCGTGCCCTACAAGGGCATGATGAGCGCCATCGTCCACCAGCTGATGGGCGGCCTGCGCGCCTCCATGGGCTACACCGGCTGCCGCGACATCCAGGAGATGCGCACCAAGCCGCAGTTCGTGCAGATCACCGGGGCCGGCTTCAACGAGTCCCACGTGCACGACGTGCAGATCACCAAGGAAGCCCCGAACTACCGGGCCGGGTGATCCCGACCTCTGAACTACCGCGGCGGGGGCAACCCCGCCGCTCGCTTTTGGATCCGGCCTGCCGCCACACCGAGACACTTCCATGACCGATATTCACGCCCATAAGATCCTGATCCTCGACTTCGGCTCCCAGTACACCCAGCTGATTGCCCGCCGCGTGCGCGAGATCGGCGTCTACTCCGAGGTTCGCGCCTTCGATATCACCGAAGCCGAGATTCGCGAGTACGCCCCCAACGGCATCATCCTCGCCGGCGGCCCCGAGTCGGTCACCGAGCTGGATTCGCCCCGCGCCCCGCAGTGCGTGTTCGAGATGGGCCTGCCGGTGTTCGGCATCTGCTACGGCATGCAGACCATGGCCGAGCAGCTCGGCGGCAAGGTGGCCGGATCGAACGTGCGTGAGTTCGGCTACGCCCAGATTCGCCTGGACGCCGAGACCGCGCTGTTCAAGAACATCTCGGATCATATCGATCACGAGACCGGCAACAGCCTGCTCGACGTCTGGATGAGCCACGGCGACAAGGTCGCTCAGGTGCCGGACACCTTCACGGTGACCGCCTCCACCCCGAGCTGCCCGATCGCCGCCATGAGCTGGGAGGAAAAGCGCTTCTTCGGCGTGCAGTTCCACCCCGAGGTGACCCACACCCTGCAGGGCCAGCGCATCCTCGAGCACTTCGTGCTGGATATCTGCGGCAGCGAGCGCAACTGGACCCCGGCGCAGATCATCGAGGACCAGATCAGTCGCGTGCGCGATCAGGTGGGCGACCGCCACGTGCTGCTCGGCCTCTCCGGCGGCGTCGACTCCTCCGTGGTCGCCGCCCTCCTGCACAAGGCCATCGGCGATCAGCTGACCTGCGTGTTCGTCGACAACGGCCTGCTGCGCAAGGCCGAGGGCGACCAGGTGATGGAGACCTTCGCCAAGCACATGGGCGTGCGGGTGATCCGCGTCGACGCCGAGGACCTGTTCCTCGGCAAGCTCGAGGGCGTCGACGAGCCCGAGGCCAAGCGCAAGATCATCGGCAACACCTTCATCGACGTGTTCGATGCCGAGGCCGCCAAGATCGAAGGCGTCGACTTCCTGGCCCAGGGCACCATCTACCCGGACGTGATCGAGTCCGCCGCCGCCAAGACCGGCAAGGCGCACGTGATCAAGTCGCACCACAATGTGGGCGGCCTGCCCGAGACCATGAAGCTCAAGCTCGTCGAGCCGCTGCGCGAGCTGTTCAAGGACGAGGTGCGCAAGCTCGGCGTCGAGCTCGGCCTACCCTACGACATGGTCTACCGTCACCCCTTCCCGGGGCCGGGCCTCGGCGTGCGCATCCTCGGCGAGGTGAAGAAGGAGTACGCCGACATCCTGCGCGAGGCCGACGCCATCTTCATCGAGGAGCTGCACAACGCCGGCTGGTACCACAAGACCAGCCAGGCCTTCGCCGTCTTCCTGCCGGTCAAATCGGTTGGCGTGGTCGGTGACGGCCGCCGCTACGAGTGGGTGATCGCGCTGCGCGCCGTGGAGACCATCGACTTCATGACCGCCCGCTGGGCGCACCTGCCCTACGAGCTCTTGGAGAAGGTCTCCAACCGCATCATCAACGAGATCACCGGCGTTTCTCGCGTGACCTACGACGTGAGCAGCAAGCCGCCCGCCACCATCGAGTGGGAGTGATCGAAGCGCTGCCGGACATTAGCCGGTAGTTTTCGCGAGGCCACTCGAGACATCGGGTGGCCTTTTCATTGGCTCGTCCTGAGCCGCTTGATGCGGAGTTAGCGATGGTCAGCGGCGAAGAGATCACGGCCGAGGCGCTGGCGTTTGCCAAGCGGAACAGGCAGCGCATCGCCCGGGAGCGGACGGATAGGGAGCGCTACGTCCCCGAAGCACAACCCGTCTCGATCTTCATGGCGGGCTCCCCTGGGGCGGGCAAGACCGAGATATCCAAGGAGTATGTGGCCGCCCTCGATGAGCTCCGAGAAGAAGGCATGGATGGCCTGGGCAACATACTACGGATCGATCCCGACGACCTGAGGGAAGAGCTGCCGGGCTACACCGGTGCCAATTCTTGGCTGTTCCAGAGGGCCGTGTCGATCCTGGTGGAACGGATTCACGACCTGATGCTGAAGCAGCGACAGTCGTTCATCCTCGATGGGACGCTTGCCAGTCTCGACGTGGCACGGAAGAACATCGAACGCTCCCTGAACAAAGATAGGGATGTACAGATTTTCTATGTATATCAGAACCCTAAGCTCGCTTGGCAGTTCGTGTGCAGCCGTGAAGAGGTCGAAGGTCGAAATATCCCGCTCGATGGTTTCATCCGCCAGTGTCTGGATGTTCAGGACGTCTTGCGGTGGATCAAGCAGGAGTACGGCGATCGGGTGATGCTGGACATGATCATCAAGGACAACGATGGCACGAATCAGCAGTGGGAGACGGATATCGACTCGATTGATGACTACCTGCCCGAGCGCTACACTCGTGAACAGCTAGAAAGCCTGCTCGTAGGTGAGGATTGAGCATGAAAGAACACGTCGCCAAGTCGACCCCCTTGACCCATTTTGCGCGCCACGCGACTGCGGAGCAGAAGCAGGCGGTGCGTAACAAGGTGATCAACAATGCCATCGCCCGTCAGAAGCGTGTCCTCGATCAGGCCAAGGAGCAGCGCTGACGGTGATCGTTGCGCGAGCCCTGAGATGAGCAGCATAGGAATCCGCCACGAGGCGGGTTCTTTTTTTGCGCGGCGTGTGGCCCCATGGCAACCCTGCACTTTCCAAATGCAGCTAGCGGTTGCCCTTATCCAGCCTCAAGTTGTCAGCCCGGCTTATTCATGAGGGCGTCCTGAAAACGAAGATGGCGAGTGGTTTTCTCTTGTAGAATCAAGATGTTCCTGCCAGAACACGATTCAAGAGGACCACTCGCCATGGGTGAAACCCTAACGACCTGGTCGCCCTCGTGCAACGGCTCTGTCCGTGTCGAGCTGAGCGGCCACCGCACCACCAGCGACAGCGGCGCTCTCCTGCTGCGTGAAACCCTCGACAACAGTGGCGTGATCGAGGCGCTCGAAGACAATCTGGTCGATCGACGCCACCCGCTGCGTATCCGCCACTCGTTGGCCAGTCAGCTGCGCACCTTGGTCATGCAGCGGGCGATGGGCTGGATCGA
>NZ_FPAQ01000015.1 GCF_900116405.1 Halomonas saccharevitans
GCCTACTGAAACCTCGTCGGGGCGCGGTCCAGACCATCACGCTGGACAATGGCTCCGAATTCGCCGAGCACCAAGCCGTGTCCAAGGCAGTGACAGCAGCGACATACTTCTGTGATCCCTACTGCTCCGGGCAGCGTGGGACCAACGAGAACACCAATGGCCTGATACGGCAGTACTTTCCCAAGGGAACGGACTTCCGCCAGGTCACCGATGCCGAGCTTCGCAGGGTGCTCAGGAAGCTGAATGACCGCCCTCGAAAACGGCTCGGCTATCGGACACCGGCACAGGTATTCCTGGGGGAATACTCAGGAGCCCTGGATACCGCAGGTGCTGCACTTATTGCTTGAATTCAGGCGTTGTGGCTGGCCGTTACTTCGCGGACAGCGCCACGCCCACCTTGGAGCGGTTGGGGCGGCCGATGGTCTGGGTGATCCAGGTGCCGGTGGCGGCCAGGGCTTCCAGGTCGATGCCGCTCTCGATGCCGAGGCCATCGAGCAGGTAGACCACGTCCTCGCTCGCCACATTGCCGGAGGCGCCCTTGGCGTAAGGGCAGCCGCCGAGGCCGGCCACTGAGCTGTCGATCACCGCCACGCCTTCCTCGAGCACGGCATAGAGGTTGGCGAGCGCCTGGCCGTAGGTGTCGTGGAAGTGGGCGGCTAGCTTGTCCATCGGCACCTCGCGGGCCACGGCCTCGAGCATGCGCTTGGCCTTGAGCGGGGTACCGGTGCCGATCGTGTCGCCGAGCGAGACCTCGTAGCAGCCCATCTCATACAGCGCCTTGGAGACCTCGGCCACCTTGGCCGGGGCGATCTCGCCCTCGTAGGGGCAGCCGAGCACGCAGGAGACGTAGCCTCGGACCCGCACGTTTGCCTCGCGGGCGCGCTCGAGCACCGGGGCGAAGCGCTCGAGGGACTCGGCCACCGAGCAGTTGATGTTCTTCTGCGAGAAGGCCTCGGAGGCGGCGCCGAACACCGCGACCTCGTCCACGCCGCACTCGAGCGCCGCCTCTAACCCCCTGAGGTTGGGGGTGAGCGCCGAGTAGGTGACACCTTGGCGGCGCGTCAGGCCCTGCATCACCTCGCGGTGATCGGCCATCTGGGGCACCCACTTGGGCGAGACGAAGCTCGCCGCCTCGATGTGGGTGAGGCCGGCGGCGCCGAGCCGGTCGATCAGCGCAAGCTTGGTCTCGGTGCCGATCGGCTCGGGCTCGTTCTGCAGGCCGTCGCGGGGGCCGACCTCGACCAGGCGCACGTTTTGCGGAAATGCCATGGTGCTCTCCTTACTCGTCGGCGGCGAAGTCGAGCAGCACGTCGCCCTGGCCCACGGTATCGGTGGCCTGGAAGTGGAAGCTTGCCACGTGCCCATCGGCGGGGGCGGTCATGGTGTGCTCCATCTTCATGGCCTCCATCACCATCAGCGGCATGCCCTTCTCGACGCGGGCGCCGGGCTCGACCAGCAGCGCCACCACGGTGCCGTGCATGGGCGCGGTGAGGGTCGATTCGGCCTCCTGGCGGCCGTGATCGATGGCGTCGATGCGCCGCCAGAAGAGGCGCGTCTCGCCGCGCGGGTCGACCATCACCACCACGTTGCCATCACGCCGCGCCTGCAGGCGGCGGCGGTGGCCGTCCAGGGTGATGGCCACGGCGTCGCCCTGGAGCGAATCGAGGCGCGCGGTGAGCGTCTCGCTGCCGATGGTCAGGTGCCAGGCGGCGTCCTCGCGCTCGCGGGTGCCCTCGACCACCACCACGGCCTCGGAGTCGTCGTCATCCTGGGCATGGGCCGGGTCGCACAGGGCGATGCGGATGGTGTGCGGCGCATTGAGGCGGAAGCCGTCGTGGCGGTCCCAGGGCGAGTCGCTCTCGCACTCGCGGGCGAGCTGGTGCAGGCCTACCAGGGCGGCCCCGGCGTACTCCTCGGTGCTGTACTGCTTGGGCGCGAAGAGGGTGGCTTCGTTTTTCTCGATGAAGCGGGTGTCGAGCTCGCAGGCCTGGAAGGCCGGGTGGGTGGCCAGGCGCTGCAGGAAGGCGCGGTTGGTGACCACGCCCTGCACGTCCAGCGCGGCCAGCGCACGGTTGAGGGTCGCCAGCGCCTGGGCGCGGTCGTTGCCGTGCACGATCAGCTTGGCGAGCATCGGGTCGTAGTGCATGGAGACGGCATCGCCGGTCTCCACGCCGCTGTCCAGCCGCACGCGGGCAGGGTCCAGCTCGGCGCCCTTGAGGTCCATGGCGAAGCGGGTGAGGGTACCGGTGGCGGGCAGGAAGTCTTGCTCCGGGTCCTCGGCGTAGAGGCGCGCCTCGAAGCTGTGGCCGGTGATGGTGAGATCTGCCTGCGCCAGCGGCAGGGCCTCGCCCATGGCCACGCGCAGCTGCCACTCGACCAGATCCTGGCCGGTGATCATCTCGGTGACCGGGTGCTCCACCTGCAGGCGGGTGTTCATCTCCATGAAGTAGAACGAGCCGTCGGCATCGAGCAGGAACTCGACCGTGCCGGCGCCCACGTAGCCGATCTCCTTGGCGGCGCGCACCGCGGCCTCGCCCATCTCGCGGCGCAGGCCCTCGCTCATGCCCGGGGCCGGGGCCTCCTCGAGCACCTTCTGGTGGCGGCGCTGCACGGAGCAGTCGCGCTCGAAGAGATAGACGCCGGCGCCGTGGCTGTCGCAGAACACCTGCACTTCCACGTGGCGCGGCTGGGTCAGGTACTTCTCGATCAGCATGCGCTGGTCGCCGAAGGCGGCCTGGGACTCGCGACGGCAGCCGTCGAGCGCGGCCTGGAAGCCCTCGCTGGACTCCACCACGCGCATGCCCTTGCCGCCGCCGCCGGCGCTCGCCTTGAGCAGCACCGGGTAGCCGATCTTGTCGGCCTCGGCCTTGAGCAGGGCGTCGTCCTGGTCGTCGCCGTGGTAGCCCGGTACCAGCGGCACGCCGGCGTTGGCCATGCGCGCCTTGGCGGCGGACTTGTCGCCCATGGCGGCGATGGCCGAGGCGGGCGGGCCGACGAAGACGATGCCGGCCTGGTCGAGCGCCTCGACGAAGGCGCCGTTCTCGGAGAGGAAGCCGTAGCCCGGGTGGATGGCGCCGGCGCCGCTGCGGCGGGCGGCCTCGACCACGGCCTCGACCTTGAGGTAGCTCTCGCGGGCCGCGGCGGGGCCGAGGCGGATCGCCTCGTCGGCCTCGCGCACGTGGCGGGCGTTGGCGTCGGCATCGGAGTAGACGGCGACGGTGCGCAGGCCCATGGCACGCGCCGTGCGCATGACCCGGCAGGCGATCTCGCCGCGGTTGGCGACCAGCAGGGTGTCGAAGGGGGTCGAACGGCTCATGAGCGGCGCTCCGTGGCGGTCGTGTCGGGATTATTCTGGGGGGCGTCGGTGGTCCAGGCGGGGCGGCGCTTGTCGAAGAAGCTGGCGAGCCCCTCCTGGCCCTCGGCGCTGACGCGAAGCTCGGCGATCACCCGGCAGGTGTGCTCGCGGGTGGCCTTGCTGTCGGGCTCACGGGCGACCTCGGCGAGCAGCGCCTTGGTGGCGCGCTGGGCCTGGGGCGAGCCGGCCAGCAGGGTCTCGAGCATGGCGTCGACGGCGGCGTCGAGCTCGTCGGGGGCGACCACCCGATGCACCAGGTCGAGGCCCTGGGCGGTGGCGGCGTCCATCACCTCGGCGGTCAGCGCGTAGCGGCGCGCCTGGCGCTCGCCGAGGGCGCGCTGCACGTAGGGGCTGATCACCGCCGGCGAGAGGCCGATCTTCACCTCGGAGAGGCAGAACTTCGCCTTCTCGGAGGCGACCACCACGTCGCAGCAGGCGGCGAGGCCCACGGCGCCGCCGAAGGCCGCGCCCTGCACCCGGCACAGGGTGGGGCAGGGCAGGGTGTCCAGGCGGTGCATCAGGGTCGCGAGCTTGCGCGAGTCGGCGAGGTTGCCGTCGAAGTCGTACTCGACCATGCGCTTCATCCAGCCGAGGTCGGCCCCGGCGGAGAAGCTCTTGCCCTCGGAGCCCAGCACCACCACGCGGACCTCGCCGTGGTGGGCACCATCATGCAGGCGCTCGAGGTGGGCATTGAGCTCGGCGATCAGATGGTCGTCGAAGGCGTTGTGCACGTCCGGGCGGTCCAGCGTCAGCCGGGCCACGCCGCGGTCGTCGATCGTCAGTCGGGAATATGTCGGCGTCATCTCGACCTCACATCCGGAACACGCCGAAGCGCGTCTCTTCCACTTCGGCATTGAGGGCGGCGGCGAGCGACAGGCCGAGGACCTCGCGGGTCTGCAGCGGGTCGATCACGCCGTCGTCCCACAGCCGCGCACTGGCGTAGTTGGGGTGGCCCTGGTGCTCGTACTGCTCGCGGGTCGGCGCCTTGAAGGCCTCTTCCTCGTCCTTCGTCCACTCGCGGCCCTCGCGCTCGATCTGCTCGCGCTTGACCTGGGAGAGCACGCCGGCGGCCTGTTCACCCCCCATGACGGAAATCCTGGCATTCGGCCACATGAACAGCAGGTTGGGCTCGAAGGCGCGGCCGCACATGCCGTAGTTGCCGGCGCCGAAGCTGCCGCCGATCAGCACGGTGAACTTGGGCACCCGGGCGCAGGCCACGGCGGTGACCAGCTTGGCGCCGTGCTTGGCGATGCCCTCGTGCTCGTACTTGGAGCCGACCATGAAGCCGGTGATGTTCTGCAGGAACACCAGCGGGATTTTCCTCTGCGCACAAAGTTCGATGAAGTGTGCGCCCTTCACGGCGGATTCGGAGAACAGCACGCCGTTGTTGGCGACGATGCCCACCGGGTGGCCGTGGATGTGCGCGAAGCCGGTGACCAGGGTGTCGCCGTAGGTGCGCTTGAACTCGTCGAAGTCGGAGTCGTCGACGATGCGCCCGATCACCTCGCGCACGTCGTAGGGCTTCTTGAGGTCGGTGCCGACGATGCCGTAGAGCTCCGTCGGGTCGAGGCGCGGCGGCCTGGAGGGCTGCATCTTCAGCTCGCCGCGCTTCTGCCAGTTGAGCCGCGACACGCAGGCGCGGGCCAGCTGCAGGGCGTGGGCATCGTTCTCGGCGTAGTGGTCGGCCACGCCGCTGACCTTGGCGTGCACGTCGGCGCCGCCCAGGTCCTCGGCGCTGATGCTCTCGCCGGTGGCGGCCTTCACCAGGGGCGGGCCGCCGAGGAAGATGGTGCCCTGCTCGCGGACGATGATCGACTCGTCGGCCATGGCCGGCACGTAGGCGCCGCCGGCGGTGCAGGAGCCCATCACCACGGCGATCTGTGGGATGCCTTCGGCGGAGAGCGTGGCCTGGTTGTAGAAGATGCGCCCGAAGTGGTCGCGATCCGGGAAGACCTCGTCCTGGCGGGGCAGGAAGGCGCCGCCGGAGTCGACCAGGTAGAGGCACGGCAGGCGATGCTTGCGGGCGATCTCCTGGGCGCGCAGGTGCTTCTTCACGGTCAGTGGGAAGTAGGTGCCGCCCTTGACCGTGGCGTCGTTGGCGACGATCACGCACTCCACCCCCGAGACCCGGCCGATGCCGGTGACCACGCCGGCGGCGGGCACCGGGCCGTCGTAGACCTCATGGGCGGCCAGGGACGAGAACTCGAGGAAGGGCGAGCCCTCGTCGATCAGGTGGTCGATGCGGTCGCGCACGAACAGCTTGCCGCGGGACTCGTGGCGGGCGCGGGCCTTCTCGCCGCCGCCCTGGTGGATGGCGGCGGTCAGCTCGCGCAGCTTGCCGACCTCGTGTCGCATGGCGACGTCGTTGGCCTGGAAGGCCTCGCTGCGCGGATTGATCTGGGTCTGGAGGATGCTCATGGAACGCCGCCCTTACTTGGATTCGTTGAACAGCTCGCGGCCGATCAGCATGCGACGGATCTCGCTGGTGCCGGCACCGATCTCGTAGAGCTTGGCATCGCGCAGCAGCCGCCCGGTGGGGTACTCGTTGATGTAGCCGTTGCCGCCGAGCAGCTGGATGGCGTCCAGCGCCACCTGGGTGGCCTTCTCGGCGCAGTAGAGGATCACGCCGGCGGCGTCCTTGCGCGAGGTGCGGCCACGGTCGCAGCCCGCCGCCACCGCGTAGAGGTAGGCGCGGCAGGCGTTCAGGGTGGTGTACATGTCGGCGATCTTGCCCTGCACCAGCTGGAACTCGCCGATCGACTGGTTGAACTGCTTCCGCTCGTGGACGTAGGGCACCACGATGTCCATGGCCGCCTGCATGATGCCGATGGGGCCGGCGGCGAGCACGGTGCGCTCATAGTCCAGACCGCTCATCAGCACCTTCACGCCGCGGCCCACCTCGCCGAGCACGTTGGCTTCCGGCACCTCGCAGTCCTGGAATACCAGCTCGCAGGTGTTGGAGCCGCGCATGCCGAGCTTGTCGAGCTTCTGGGCGGTAGAGAAGCCGGGCATGTCCTTCTCGATAATGAAGGCGGTGATGCCCTTGGAGCCGGCCTCGGGGTCGGTCTTGGCGTAGACCACCAGCACGTCGGCGTCGGGGCCGTTGGTGATCCACATCTTGTTGCCGTTGAGGACGTACTTGTCACCCTCCTTGCGGGCGCGCAGCTTCATGGAGACCACGTCGGAGCCGGCGCCCGGCTCGGACATGGCCAGCGCGCCGACGTGCTCGCCGCTGATCAGCTTGGGCAGGTACTTGGCCTTCTGCTCTGCCGAGGCGTTGATCTTGAGCTGGTTCACGCAGAGGTTGGAGTGCGCGCCGTAGGAGAGCCCCACCGAGGCGCTGGCCCGGGAGATCTCCTCCATGGCGATGCAGTGGGCGAGGTAGCCCATGCCGCTGCCGCCGTCCTCGTCCGAGACGGTGATGCCGAGCAGCCCCATGTCGCCGAACTTCTTCCACAGGTCGTTGGGAAACTCGTTCTTCTCGTCGATCTCGGCGGCGCGCGGGGCGATCTCGTCACGCGCGAAGGCGTTGACGTGATCGCGCAGCATGTTCAGCTCGTCGTCGAGGCCGAAATCGAGGGGTTGGTAGGGCGTGTGCATGGCAGGGCTCCCGTCGTGTCAGGTGACGCGCCTTGTGCGTGAGCGAGGGCGCGACAGGCAAACTGGTGTCATCGAAATGGCAGATGGCACAAGACTAGGCGAGGTTGACGTTAACGTAAAGTGCAGCATCGCTCGGCTTAGACCAAGGTGGCAATCGCGAGGCGCCGGCCCGAGATCCGCCGCCGTGAAGCGGCGGGGCCTGGGTTTTCTGCGTTTGTTGGGCGACCATTCCGACTCAGCGAAGGGAAACGGGGCTATCCGGGGAGGCGCGCGATCATGAAGCTCATGCGAGGGGCATCGAGCGTTTTGCTGGTCTGGCTATGGGCGGCCATGGTCCTGGGCGCGGGCATCGATGGGCAGGATCGTGAACGGGAGCAACGCGAGCGGCCTGAAGTCGAGAAACAGGCGATCGAACGCCAGGACCTCGAGGCCTTCGTCGACGGCTTTGTGACCGCGCGCATGGAGGCACACCATGTCGCCGGCGTCACGGTGGCGGTGGTCAAGAATGACGCGCTGGTGCTGGCCAGGGGCTTCGGGTCGGCCGACATAGAGGCCGGGCGCCCGGTGGTGGCCGAGCGGACCCTGTTCCGGCCGGGTTCGATCTCCAAGCTCTTCACCTGGACGGCGGTGATGCAGCTGGTGGAACAGGGCCGACTCGACCTGGACACCGACGTCCGCGAGTACCTGCCAGGCTTCCCTCTGGAGACCCGCTATTCGGCACCCATCACCCTGCGCCAGCTGATGGCCCACACGCCGGGCTTCGAGGACACGGCCATGGGCCATCTCTTCGAGGATGACCCCGACGCCGTGCTGTCGTTGCCGGAGTATCTTCGCCGTCATGCCCCGGCCCAGGTGCGTCCGCCGGGCACCTGGCCGGCCTACTCCAACTTCGGGGTGGCGCTGGCCGGTCGGGTGGTGGAAGTGGTCAGCGGCCTGTCCTGGGAGGCCTATGCCGAGCGCCACCTGCTGGCGCCGCTGGGCATGCGAGACAGCACCTTTCGCGAGCCCTGGGGGCCGCAGCGCGAGCAGACCCCCATGGCCCCGGCCCTGCGCGAGCGGGTCAGCGAGGGCTACCAGTGGGTCGATGGCGCCTTCCGGCCGGGCGGCTTCACCTTCGTCGGCGGCATCGGCCCGGCGGGCAGCCTCTCCACCACGGCGACCGACATGGCGCGCTTCATGCGCGCCCACCTCAATGAGGGCCGGCTCGGCGAGGTGGCACTGCTCGCACCGGAGACGGCCCGTGAGATGCAGCGCACCCACTATCGGGTGGCGCCGGGGCAGCCCGGCATGGCCCACGGTTTCATCGAGAGCGAGATCGCCGGCTACCGGGCCCTCGGCCATGGCGGCGGCACGGTGCATTTCGTCTCCGATCTGCAGCTGATCCCAGAGTTGGAGCTTGGCGTGTTCATCAGCACCAACAGCAACGGCGGCCAGGCGCTGATCCGCGGCTTCGCCGAGGAACTGGTGCGCCGCTACTTTCCGGCCGAACCACCCTCCACCGCCTCGGCGCCCGACGATCCGCAACGCTATGCGGGGGACTACCTCTCCACACGGCGACCCTACACCACGGTCGAGGCGCTGCTGAATCACGACATGGCCAGCGTCCACCTGGACCGGGACGGCCAGCTGGTGCTGAGCCGCCGAGGACGAGAGATTCGTCTGATGCCGGCGCAGGGGGAGGGAGAAGGAGAGGGGCTCTTCCGCCAGGCCGATAGCGGCGAGCCGCTGCGCTTTCTTGATGACCAGAGCGGCACGGTGACCCACCTGGCGGTGCCGGAGCCGATCATGGTGATGGAGCGGGTCGGGCCGCTGGCCAACCCGCGCTGGCGACTCGCCTTCCTCGGCCTTGCTGGGCTGGTGTTCGTCGCCACCCTAGGCTCGGCTCTGTTGGGCGGCTGGCGCCGGCCTCGTGCGCGCCGGGCCACGGTGCGCTGGGCGGCGCGGCTGACGCTGCTGGCCGCGGGGCTCTGGGTGGTGAGCATGGTCCTCGCCCTGGCCGGGGTGCTGCCCATCACGCGGGACGTGGGGCTCGTCTTCTTCGGCTTCCCGCCGCCGGCCTTCGTGGCCGCTCAGGTCATTGCCATGTTAGCGGGGGCGCTGAGCCTGGGGAGCCTCGCCCTGCTGGCGCCGGTGCTGGGTGAAACCGGCTGGACGCCGGGCCGGCGCCTGCGCCATGCCGGGCTGGTCGTGCTGCTCACCCTCACCCTGGTGACGGTCTGGCAGTTCAATGGTTTCGTGCTGATGGGCTGAGGCCAGAAACACTCCCGCCACGCAAGGATCACAACAAGCTGTCGAGGAGGGGACCTCGACGTTGACTGGGCGTCGTTACTCTTCCGAAGTCAGCGTGATAACTTGCTTATAAAACCTGTCTCGAACTTGCAAATCACGCGGGTCGGTCAATCGCGACACATCAAGGGGTGTACTGCCATGGCCCAGGCCCTTGCGGCGGCTTCCGACATTGCAGAGGCAGACGCCTATCAGGGCAGGGCTCTTGGCGGGGTGTCACGCACCTTTGCCCTCACCATCCCTCAGCTCCCGGCCGATCTGCGCAAGGTCGTGACCAATGCCTACCTGCTCTGTCGTATTGCCGACACCGTGGAGGATGAACCGGCGCTTTCCGCGGTTCAGAAGACCCGCTTGCACGAACGGTTCCTGGCGGTGCTGAGAGGAGAGGAGAAGGCCCAGCGTTTCGCCAGCCAGGTCACGCCGCTGCTATCCCAGGCCACGTCACCGGATGAACGAGAGTTGGTAGCCAACACGCCACTGGTCGTCCGCTGCACCCATAGCCTCGCAGCGCCCCAACAGCAGGCGCTGATCAAGTGTGTGAGCATCATGTGCCGGGGCATGGGCCATTACCAGGAGAATTCCAGCCTGGAGGGCCTGGCCGACCTGGGCGAGATGGATCGCTATTGCTATTACGTGGCAGGCGTCGTGGGTGAAATGCTCACCGACCTGTTCTGTCAGCACTCGGGCGACATGCGTGAGCGGCGTGCCGAGATGCTGGCCCTGGCGCCTTCGTTCGGACAGGGTCTGCAGCTCACCAACATCCTCAAGGACCTCTGGGATGATCGGCAACGCGGCGTCTGCTGGCTGCCCCGCCGGGAATTCCAGGAATTCGGTGTGGAAGTCGCGAGCCTGGCGCCGGGACGCAGCGATCCGGCGTTCGCCACCGCCCTGCGATACATGATCGGCATTGCGCATGCCCATTTGCGACATGCCTTTCGCTACACGCTGATGGTTCCGGCGAAGGAAACGGGCATCAGGCGCTTCTGCTTATGGGCCATCGGCCTGGCCGTGCTCACCCTCAGGCGGATAAATGAGCGGCCGACCTATTGCACGGGGCGGCAGGTCAAGGTGTCACGCCGCACGGTCAAGGCCGCCATAGCGAGTACCCGCCTGGCGACACGTCATGATGGCATGCTCAGGCTGCTTTTCAGCGGTGTGACCCGGGGATTGCCACTCGAACCGCTCGCGGGCCTACATCCGGAATTGAGTGCGTGGGCGTTCGAGCCTTCCGGTAGTGATGGCTTTTCAGCCGCAGCCTATGGCCTTCGGCTCGGCAATGACGAGGAGTAGGCAGATATCACGGACAAGGAGGTGACCATTGGTTAGCACTGGCTCAAGCAAGCGCGACGAGACCGTTTCCTTCGATGACGAGGAGCTGATCCTGGTCGATGACGAGGACAGGGAGCTGGGGCATTTGAGCAAGGCCAAGTGCCACGAAGGCAGCGGTGTGCTGCATCGCGCCTTCTCGCTGTTCGTGTTCAATCATGATGGGGAGCTTCTGCTGCAGCAGCGGGCGGAAGGCAAGCGCCTCTGGTCGCTGTGCTGGTCTAACAGCTGCTGTAGCCATCCTCGCCGAGGCGAGTCCATGGAAGCGGCGATTCACCGGCGATTATGGCAGGAGGTCGGCCTCGAGGCGCAGCTCGACTTCCTCTACAAGTTCCGCTATCAGGCCCAGTTCGTTTCAAGCGGGGCCGAGCACGAGCTTTGCTGGGTATATCTTGGGGTCACGGACGATACGCCACGCCCCAACCGCCAGGAGATTGCCGACTGGTGCTGGATATCACCCGCAGCGCTCGATGCCGAGCTGGCCTCTCGCCCGGAGCACTATACGCCCTGGTTCAAGATGGAGTGGGCGCGATTGCGCAGTGAGTTTTCCGATGAGCTCACGCGTTATATCCGATAGTCTCGACGGCGGAGAGCGGGCCTTTCATGGCCCGGCCAACATAGCCCGGCCAACGTGGCCGGGCGCTCTTGGATCTGCGGGTGAGGCGATGTTATCGCCGGCTCAGTCGGCGTGGGCGTTGGGGAAGAACAGCTGCTGGCCCTTGACCTCGAAGTCGGCGATGGCGGCCTGGCCCTCCTCGGAGAGCAGCCAGTCGTGCCACTGCTCGGCGAGATCGTGCTTCAGGTGCGGATGGCGCTCCTCGGACATCAGGATGCTGCCGTACTGGTTGAACAGCGCTTCGTCGCCGGCGAACAGCAGCTCGAGGTTCTGGCGGTTGTCGAAGGCGACCCAGGTGGCGCGGTCGCTCATCGCGTAGGCGTCCATGCCGGCGGCGGTGTTCAGGGTCGGCCCCATGCCGCTGCCGAGCTCGCGGTACCACTCGCCGCCCGGCGTCACATCGGCGGCGTCCCACAAGCGCAGCTCGGCGCGGTTAGTGCCGCTGTCGTCGCCGCGGGAGGCGAAGGGCGCCTCGGCCGCGGCGATGTCGGAGAGCGCCTCCTCGATGCTCTCGGCATCGGCGATGCCGGCCGGGTCGTCGCTCGGGCCGACGATCACGAAGTCGTTGTACATGACGTCGGCGCGCTCGGTGCCGTAGCCCTCGGCGACGAAGCGCTCCTCACCGGCGGTGTCGTGTACCAGCAGGCTGTCGGCGTCGCCGCGGCGGGCGATCTCGAAGGCCTGGCCGGTGCCTACGGCGACCACGCGCACCTCGATGTCGCTCGCCTCGCTGAACTGGGGAATGATGGCGTCGAAGAGCCCCGAGTTCTGGGTGGAGGTGGTCGAGGCCAGGGTGATGTGGCGCTCCTCCTCCTGGGCGTTGGCGCCGAGCGAGGCGGCCATCAGGCCGAGGGCGACGAGGGTGAGTCCTGCCGGTTGCATGGTGCCTTTCCTTCTCATGATGCCGTTCCTTTTTATTGCCGAGTGAAATGTCGCACGGTGCGATGGGCGGGCCGTCACCAGATCAGCTCGCCCCGGATGAAGGCCCGCGCCTCGTGTGAGGCGGGAGCCGTGAAGAAGGTCTCGGCCGGGCCGTGCTCGATGAGCCGCCCGCCCACCATCAGCACGATGTCGTCGGCCAGGCGACGGGCTTGGTTCAGGTCGTGGCTGGTCATCACGATGCGCGTGCCGCGGCGGTGGAAGTCGAGTACCGCATCCTCCACCGCCTTGATGGCGGCGGGGTCCAGCGCCGAGGTGGGCTCGTCGAGAAACAGCACCTCGGGCCTGGCGAGCCACGCCCGGGCCAGGGCCAGGCGCTGCTGCTCGCCGCCGGAGAGCACCCGGGCCGGGCGTGCCTCCAGGGCGGCCAGGCCGAAACGCTCCAGCGCCTCGCGGGCCAGCGGCTTGCGCCGGCGGCGTGGCGTGCCGGCGATCGCCAGGGCGTAGGTGAGGTTGGCCAGCGCCGAGCGGCGCAGCAGCACCGGGCGCTGGAAGACCATGGCCTGGCGCGGCAGGTGGCCCTCCCAGTGCACGCGGCCGGCGGTGGGGGCGAGCAGGCCATGGGCCAGGCGCATCAGCAGGCTCTTGCCGGCGCCGTTGGGGCCCATCACCAGGGTGCGCCGGCAGCCGGCGAGGCGCAGGTCGACGGGGTGCAGCAGCGACTGGCCGCGGTGGGCGAAGCCGACACCCGACAGGGAAAGCGAAGGAATGGGCGTGACGTCCAGACGGGTCCACTCGTTCATCCCAGCCGCCTCCGCGCCGATTCGCCGACCAGGTGCGCGGCGGCGTTGACCAGGGCCACCAGGCCGAGCAGCACGATGCCGAGCCCCAGCGCCAGGGGCAGGTCGCCCTTGCTGGTCTCCAGCACGATGGCGGTGGTCATCACCCGGGTCACCCCGTCGATGTTGCCGCCGACGATCATCACCGCACCCACCTCGGCGCTGGCGCGGCCGAAGCCGGCCAGCATCACGGTGGCCAGGCCGAAGCGGGCGTCCCACAGCAGGGTGGGGATGCGCCTTGCCCGGGAGACGCCCATGGAGGTGAGCTGCTCGCGGTAGTCGCCGTGGAGCTCCTCGATCTGCTGGCGGGTCAGCGCGGCGATGATCGGCAGCACCAGGATCACCTGGGCGATCACCATGGCCCCGGGGGTGAACAGCAGGCCCAACTCGCCCAGCGGGCCGGCACGCGATAGCAGCAGATAGACCGCGAGCCCGGCCACCACCGGCGGCAGCCCCATCAGCGCATTGAGCGCCACGATCAGCACCCCGCGACCGGGGAAGCGCCACAGCGCGATCGCCGCGCCCAGCGGCAGGGCGACCAGCGCGGCGATCAGTACGGCGGAGAGCGAGACCTTCAGCGACAGCGTGACGATCCCGATCAGGTCGGGATCGAGCCCGAGGATCAGGGCCAGGGCGGTCTGGAAGGCGTTGGCGTCGTCGGGCATCGGGCTCTCCTGCGATCTTCCTGCATCATGTGCGTTAAACACCGCTAATGCACCCGGTGCGGAAATTCATGCAGTAATATGCAAAATAACGACGAATTCAGCCTGTATCCGTATGAGGGAAACGCCATGGCACTCGGCCCGGAGCACGCCTACCTGACCACCGCCGAGGTGGCCGACTACCTGCGCCTCAAGGAGCGCAAGGTCTACGACCTGGTGCGACAGGGCGGCATCCCCTGCGTGCGGGTGACCGGCAAGCTGCTCTTCCCGCGCCAGGCTATCGACCTGTGGCTGATGAGCCACCTGGAGGGCGACCGGGCGAGTAGCCGGCCCGTGCCGCTGGTGCTCGCCGGCAGCCAGGACCCCTTGCTGGAGTGGGCGGTGCGCGAGAGCGACGCCGGCCTGGCGCTGCTCTGTCACGGCAGCGGCGACGGGGTGCGACGTCTGCTCTCTGGCGAGGCGATGGTGTCGGGGCTGCACCTGCTGGACGAGCGTGGCGGCGACTACAACCGGCCCGAGGCGCTGGGGCTTGCCGGCATGCGCGATCTGGTGATGGTGCGCTGGGCGACGCGCCGTCAGGGGCTGCTGCTGGCGCCCGATAATCCGCTGCGTATCGCCGCGCTGAAGGACCTGGTGAATCGACGTGTGCGGGTCGCCCATCGTCAGCCGGATGCCGGCGCGCATCGGCTGCTGAGCTGGCTGCTGAGGCGGGCGGGCATCGATCCAAACGAGCTGCGCTTCGCCGCCCATCCCTCACTCAGCGAGGACGACCTGGCGCTGGCGATCCGCCAGGGCGAGGCCGATGCGGGGCTGGGCGTCGAGGCCGCCGCGCGCCGTCAGGGGCTCGCCTTCGTGCCGCTCCACGAGGAGGCCTTCGACCTGGCCCTGCGGCGGCGCAGTTTCTTCGAGGCACCGATCCAGCGCCTGCTGGCCTTCGCCCGGGAGCCGCGCTTCGTCGAGCGGGCCGAGGCGCTGGGCGGCTATGACATCGGTGAGGTGGGACGGGTGGTGCACAACGCCTGAGCCGGCCGGCAGGCCGCCGCCTCTACCACCCGAGCCAGCGACGAAAACGCTTCCCGGGTGAGAGATCGCTGCTCTCGGATGCCTGGTTCACCTTTCCCGAGAGCTGCGCCGTGGCCTCCTTGAGCGGCGCGATGATGGCCTCGAGGTGGTGCTGGCACAGCGGGCGGTTGATGGCGGCGGGGCACTGGGCCATCAGCAGGCCGCAGTGGTAGAAGGCGGCGTCCAGGGACGGATAGACCTCCTTGAAGGGGCCCGCCTGCCGACGGCAGCGCTGCAGCTCGCGAAGCAGCAGGCTCATCGTCTGCGCGTCCAGCCAGCAGGGGGTGTCGTCCCGGCTGGAGGAGCAGGCGACCGAGTGTTGTATCGCCTGGAAGGAGACGTGCAGGAAGACGCAAGCGTAATAGAGTTGGGAGCGTTCCGCGTTCATAGCGCACCATGAGGCTCAAATGAGATTGAATATCATTCTGGCGTTTAGGGCAGAGATGTCAAATGGTGGCGCCTGCGATATCCGGGCAGGCGTGATCCTCAGCGCCTGAGGATCGGAACGCCGCTACCGTTCGGGCGGGTTTCGGGTGCCCGGCACGCCTTTGATGCGGCGGCGCAGGGCGGCCTTGCCCATCATGTGGGCGCTGACCGGGGCGGTGGCGAATAGGAAGATCGTCACCAGCGCCTCCTGCACCGAGACGCCGTCCTGCTGGTGGCCGAAGTAGAGCAGCGAGCCGATCAGCGTGCAGCCGACGCCCAGGGTGCTGGCCTTGGTGGGGCCGTGCAGCCGGGTGTAGAAGTCGGGCAGCTTGGCCAGCCCCCAGGAGCCGATCAGCGCCACCAGGGCGCCGACCAGCAGGAAGGCGGCAACGACGAGCTGCAGGGTCCACGGCATGTCGAGGCTGGTCATTCGATGACGTCCCCCCGCAGCAGGTACTTGCTCATGGCCACGGTGCCGACGAAGCCCATCAGCGCGATCAGCAGCGCCAGCTCGAAGAGCACGCCGAGGCCCATCCTCAGGTCGGCCAGCACGATTAGCGCGATGCTGTTGATCATCAGGGTATCCAGCGCCAGGATCCGATCGACGATGTCGGGCCCGACGGCCAGGCGGTAGAGGTTCAGCAGGGCGGCGACGGCGAAGAGCGTCATGGCGATGGGGATGACGATGGCGATCATCGGAAGATCTCCTCCAGGGGCTGCTCGTAGCGCGTGCGAATGGCGGCGATGGCCTCGGCCTCGTCCTCCAGGTGCAGGGCGTGGATCAGCAGGGTCTTGGCCTCGGCGTCGTGGTGGAGTGAGACGGTGCCCGGGGTCAGCGAGATGGTGCTGGCCAGCAGGGTGATGGCGAAGTCGTCGTCCAGCGCCAGCGGATAGGTGAAGAAGCCCGGCCGCAGCTCACGGGCGGGGCGCAGGATGCGCAGGGCCACCACCAGGTTGGAGCGCAGGATGTCGATCAAGAGCACCCCCAGGTAGCGCAGCAGCGGCAGCGGTCGCCGGATCTTCGCCTCCTCCGGCCAGAAGGCGTGGGTCACGATGGGAATCGCCACGCCGAGCGCCAGCCCCAGCAGGGCGTGGGCGACGCTCAGGTCGTTGACCATCAGCAGCCACAGCAGGGCCAGGAAGAGCGAAAAGAGCGGATGCGGCAGCCAGAACTGCCGGGAGCGGACGTTTGGCGTCATGGCGCGATCTCCGTGGCGACGGCCAGCGTCTCCGGCAGCATGGCGGCGATGTAGGCCCTGGGCGTCAGCAGCTGCTCGGCGGTCAGCGCGAGATACCCCATGATCGGCTCGCCCAGCGCCGAAAGCGCGCCGTTGAGGGCCACCATGGCACAGACGATGGCCAGGCAGCCGTGATCCAGCGGGCGCGCTTCTGCTTTGCCCGCCCCACCGGGGCGCCAGAACCAGCTGCTGCCGGTGCGGCTGACGGCGATCAGTGTCAGCAGCGCCGCGGTGAGCAGCACGCCCCACAGCCAGAGCCCCCGCGGCTCATCGGCACTCGCCTGGAGGATCCACGCCTTGCTGACGAAGCCGCCGAACGGCGGCAAGCCGACCGCGGCGATGGCGGCGAGGAAGAACAGGCTGCCGAGCACCCCGCGATGCCCCACGGGGGCCGCCACCGAGAAGCGGTCGTAGCCCTCGTCGCGCTGCTGGCCCAGCAGGTCGGCGAGCAGGAAGAAGGCGGCCGCCATGCCTGTGCTGTGGATCAGGTAGAAAAGCGCGGCGGCGAGCGTCGCCGGCGTCACGAGGCTCAGGGTGGCGAGCAGGGTGCCCACCGAGATGATCACCAGGTAGGCGGTCAGGGTGCGCAGGCTGTCCGAGCCCAGCACACCGACGCCGCCCAGCGCCAGGGTCGCCAGCGCGAGCGGCCACAGCCACTGCCAGGCGGCGGCATTGACCGGCGCCTCGCCCAGTCCGAAGACCAGCAGGAAGACCCGCAGGATGGCGTAGACGCCGACCTTGGTCATGATGGCGAAGAGCGCGGCCACCGGGGCGCTCGAGGCCGAGTAGGCGCGGGGCAGCCAGAAGAGCAGCGGCAGGATGGCGGCCTTGATGCCGAACACCACCAGCAGCACCATGCTGGCCGCCGCCAGCAGTGGTGCGTCGCCCGGCGGGGCGGCGGCCACCTGGAGGGCCAGGTCGGCCATGTTGAGGGTGCCGGTGAGCCCGTAGAGGGTGCCCAGGGCGACCAGGAACAGCGCCGAGCCCACCAGGTTGATGATCACGTAGTGCAGGCCGGCGCGGCTGCGCGCCCGCCCGCCGCCATGCAGCAGCAGCGCGTAGGAGGCGATCAGCAGGATCTCGAAGAACACGAAGAGGTTGAACAGGTCGCCGGTCAGGAAGGCGCCGTTGAGGCCAGCCAGCTGGAACTGGAAGAGGGCATGGAAGTGCGCCCCGCGACGGTCGATCCCGCGGCTGGCGTAGAGCAGGCAGCCAAGCCCCAGGGTGGCGGTGAGCGCCAGCATGAGGGCGCTGAGCCGGTCGAGGATCAGCACGATGCCGTAAGGCGCCGGCCAGTCGCCGGCGTGGTAGAGCCGATATTCCCCGGTGCCGGCCGTGACCAGGGCCCAGGCGCCCAGCAGCGCGAGGCCCAGGGTGCTGGCGAGGCCGGCCAGGCGCTGCACACCGAACGGCAGCCGATAGAGCAGCAGCAGGCTCGCCCCGGTGATCAGCGGCAGCAGGATCGGCAGGATCAGCACGTGGTTCATAGCCTATCCTCGTCGGGGTTCTCGCCGTCGACGTGGTCGTTGCGCAGCTCCACCGCCGCCTTGAGGGCCAGCACCACCACGAAGGCGGTCATGGCGAAGCCGATGACGATGGCGGTGAGCACGAGGGCCTGGGGCAGCGGGTCCGCCGAGCGCTCGGTGAGGCCGACGATGGCCGGCGCACCCGCCACCAGGCGCCCCGACGCGAACAGGTAGAGGTTGACGGCGTGGGAGAGCAGGGTGAGGCCCAGGATGACCGTGAAGGTGCGCGCCCGCAGCAGCAGGTAGACCCCACAGGTGGTCAGCACGCCCAGCGTCATCGCATAGAGCAGTTCCATCAGCCGATCTCCTTGCCGGGGCCGGCCACGGTCATCAGCTTGCCGAGGTTGGCCAGCACCAGCAGCGTCGCCCCGACCACGGTGGCATAGACGCCGAGGTCGAAGAGCATGGCGGTGGCCAGCTCGAACTCGCCGATCAGCGGCAGGTGAAAGTGACCGTGGGCCGAGGTGAGGAACGGAACACCGAACAGAAAGCTGCCGAGCCCCGTGGCCACGGCGATCAAGAGGCCGGCCCCGATCAGCGGCCGGAAGGCGGTCAGCATGCGGGTCTGGGCCCAGGCCAGGCCGCCCGCCATGTACTGCAGCGTGAAGGCCACGGCGGTGATCAGCCCGGCGATGAAGCCGCCGCCGGGCTGGTTGTGGCCGCGCAGGAAGATGTAGGCCGAGACCAGCAGGGCGATCGGCAGCACCAGCCGCGCCACGGTGCTGAGCATGATCGGGTGCGGCTCGGCCACCCAGTGCCCGGGGTTGGTGTCGACCACCCGCTCCTTGAGGTGCAGGTCGCGGGTGAAGGCGAAGACCGCGACGGCGGCGATGCCGAGCACCGTGATCTCGCCCAGGGTATCGAAGCCGCGGAAGTCCACCAGGATCACGTTGACCACGTTGGTGCCGCCGCCACCGGGCAGGCTGTTGGCGAGGAAGAAGTCGGAGATGGTGTGCTGCGGGCGCGTCAGGATGGCGAAGCTGAAGGCCGCGACGCCGCCGCCCACCAGGCCGGCGATGGCCAGGTCGCGTCCCATCCTTGCGCGCGTCGACTCCCGGGGCGACTGCTGGGGCAGGAAGGAGAGCGCCAGCATCATGATTACCACCGCCATCACCTCCACCATCAGCTGGGTCAGGGCGAGGTCCGGCGCCGAGAAGCGCGCGAAGGCGACGGTCACGAAGAGCCCGGTCACCCCGAGCAGCAGCAGGGCCGGCAGCCGGTGATGATGGAAGACCACCACGCCGATGGCCGCCAGGCAGAGCAGGCCGGCGGCCAGCACGGTCAGCGGGTCGAGCGGGCCTAGCGGCACGCCGCCGTTCCAGCGCGCCACGGCGAGCAGTTGCACGCCGACCAGCACCACGACGGTGATCATGATGAAGGTCAGGTAGCGCTGCAGCGAGCCGTTCTCGAGCTGGAAGACCCGGCGCTGGGACAGCGCGATGGCGCGGCGCATGGCCCAGTCGAAGATCTCCTTGGCATCCACCTCCGGCAGCTGGGCGTGGAGGCGAAACAGCGAACCGCGGATCGTGTAGAAGAGCGCGCCGCCCGCCAGGGCGACGAGGCTCATCAGCCCCGTCCGGGTGTCGCCCAGCGTCGCGACGTCGTAGGCGGGAAGCGGGACCTGGCGCGCGGCCTCGAACGCCGGGTGGACGAGCGTCGCGTAGAGCCCCTGCGGCGCCAGGCCCACTAGGAGCGTGGCCAGGGCCAGCAGGGCGATGGGCGTGAGGGCCGCCTTGCGGGGCTCGCGGGGCGGCCAGACGGGCAGGTCGATGGGCCGCCCGTTGAAGTAGACGTTATGGAAGATGCGAATCGAGTAGGCCACCGAGAAGAGCCCGGCCAGGGTGACCCAGGCGGGAATCACCAGTGTGGCCCACTCGGGCGCGACCACCCGCAGGCTCTCGCCGAACAGCATCTTCTTGCTCAGGTAGCCACTCATCAGCGGCAGGCCCGCCATGGCGGCGGCGGGGATCGCCGAGAGCGCCATCAGCGTCGGCATGAAGCGCCACATGCCGTCGATGCGGCGCATGTCGCGGGTACCGGTGGCGCGATCCACGTAGCCCGCCATCATGAACAGCGGCGCCTTGAACAGCGCATGGCAGACCAGGTGGAAGAGTGCCGCCGCCAGGGCCATGGGGGTGCCCAGGCCCAGCAGCAGCATGATCAGCCCCAGGTGGGACACCGTGGAGTAGGCCAGCAGCCCCTTCATGTCGTGCATGAACATGGCCACGAAGGCCCCCACCATGAGCGTCAGCATGCCGGTCAGGGTGACCAGGTGGAACCACAGCTCGGTGTCGGCCAGGGCCGGATGCAGCCGGGCGAGCAGGAAGATCCCCGCCTTGACCATGGTCGCGCTGTGCAGATAGGCGGAGACCGGGGTCGGCGCCGTCATGGCGTGGGGCAGCCAGAGGTGGAAGGGAAACTGCGCCGACTTGGTGAAGGCGCCGAGCAGGATCAGGTTGAGCATCAGCCCATAGTGCTCATGGGCGCGGATCTGCTCGCCGGCCTCGAGCACCACCGAGAGCTCGTAGCTGCCGGCGGCCTGGCCGAGCAGCACGATGCCGCCGAGCAGGGCCAGTCCGCCGCCGCCAGTGATCACCAGCGACATCCGCGCGCCCAGCCTGGCCGCCTGGCGGTCGCTGTGAAAGCCGATGAGCAGGAAGGACACCAGGCTTGTCAGCTCCCAGAACACCAGCATGAACAGCAGGTTCTCGGACAGCACGATGCCGAGCATCACCGCCATGAACGAAAGCACCAGGGTGAAGAAACGCGCGGCCGAGGCGCTGCCCTCGAAGTAGTAGCGCGCGAAGAGCAGGATCAAGGCGCCGATGCCGGTGATCAGCAGGGCGAACAGCAGGCCCAGGGCGTCGAGGCGCAGCGCCAGGTTCAGCCCCAGTGAGGGCAGCCACTCTAGCTCGGCAATGATCGTCTCGCCGCTCGAGACCCGCGGAAGGAAGCTCAGCAGCAGCAGGAGGCTCGAGACGGTGGGCAGCGTTGCCAGGCACGCGAGGCGCCGGCAGGTGGCGCGCCGGTAAAGCGCCGGCAGCAGCGCGCCGAGCAGCGGGAACAGGATGATGAGGGCCAGTGTCATGCGGGCGCTTCCGGCTAGCGACGGGAAACGTGGCGGGGGGCGGGGTGGCACGTCTCCCCGTGGCCTGACGCGAGCGTGGGGATGAGGGCGGCTCGATGCTGGGTGATCGTCCCTGTCATGGGTCAGGCTCCCTGAAGCACGCGGGTCCGGCGCTGTCGCGACCGGCCCCTTCACTATAGCGGGCGGGCCTGTCGCCGAGCGTGTCGTGCGTCAACGCTCGGCGCTACGTGAGGCGGGGCAGCGTCACTCTAATGGCTGTCTCTTGATGGAGACATTAGCGTCGCGACGGCGCCACATGGGGGAGAAGGCACTGGTTCGTTAGAATGGCGATCCTTCATTCTCCATTCACGAGAGACCCCATGACCCGTCGAGTCCTCCTGCTGTCCCTCCTGCTGATCGCCACGACCGTGCTGGCGGGCTGCAGCTATACGCCGGCGCGGATCACCTCCGAGCCGCTGATCGAATTCGGCGATCACCATGATCGTCACGACCACGATCGTCGCAGCCACGGCGGCGGCTTCTGCCCGCCCGGCCAGGCCAAGAAAGGGCGCTGCTGATCCGGCAGGCCCGCTCGTGACCAGACGGGGGAGCGTCATGAACGGTTTCAGAACGGCGGGGTGTGTGGTGCTGCTGGCCGGCGCCCTGCTCCTGGCGGGGTGTAGCTATACGCCACCGCGCATCCTCTCCGAGCCGCTGATCGAGATCGACGGTTACCACGGCGGTCATCACCGTCGTCATGACCGCCACGATCACCACGATCGCGACCGTTACGACTATCGGCGTTATGAAGGCCATTACCGCGACCACTACCACGATGGTCGGCGCGACCGTGACCGCCATCACCACCGGCAGCGCTCGCTCTTCTGTCCTCCCGGCCTTGCCATGCAGGGGCGCTGCTGAGCGCACGCCCCCTCTCTCCCTAGCGGCCCATTTCACCGCGCCTGGGCCTTGCTCAAAGGGTCAGGCCTGGCGCCGTGTCGCCTCGAATATCGTCAACCGGCCCGGCACCAGGGTGTCTTGCGCGTCAGTGAGGACTGCTCTGGCCCCGGTCGATGGGCGGGCTCCGGTATCACAGGGCATCCAGCTGGTGAGGAGGGGTGATCCCGAGGCGTTTCATGCGCCGGTAGATGGTCGGCCGTGAGAGGCCGAGCTCACGGGCCACGGCGCTGATGTTCCACTGCTGGCGTCGCAGGGCCTCGTGGAGTGGATCCATGGAGCGTGACACCGCCGAGTGGCCGGCGACGAGCTCGTCGGGTGTTTCGGCGGGGCGTGCCGCCGGATGCGCCAGGTGACCGCTGATGCATTCCTCCGGTAGGTCGCCGACCACCACCTCGTCGCCTTCGCAGGTGGCCAGGGCATAACGCAGGGCGTTATGCAGCTCTCGAATGTTACCCGGCCAGGGATAGGCGAGCAGGGCGCTCATGGCGTCCCCGCGCAACCGTATCCGCGAGTCGCCGCGCTCGGCCTTCAGGTCCTCGAAGAGCCGTCGGATCAGGTAGCCCTGGTCCGCCCGCTCACGTAGCGGCGGCAGCCGCAGGCTGGCGCCGTTCAGGCGATAGAAGAGGTCCTCGCGGAACTGTCCCAGGTCGATCAGCCCACGCAGGTCGCGGTGGGTAGCCGCTACGACGCGCAGATCGACCTTCACCGGCCGGTTGGCACCGATCGGCAGCACCTCCCCCTCGGCCAGCACGCGCAGCAGCCGGGTCTGCAGCTGTAACGGCATGTCGCCGATCTCGTCCAGGAAGAGGGTGCCGCCGCTGGCCTGGGCGATCAGCCCCTTCATGCCCTTGCTGTTGGCGCCGGTGAAACTGCCGGGCTCGTAGCCGAACAGCTCGCTCTCGATCAGCGACTCGGGCATGGCGGCGCAGTTGATCGCCACGAAGGACTGGTCGCGTCGACGGCTGGAGTCGTGCAGCGCCCGCG
Source organism: Halomonas saccharevitans (assembly GCF_900116405.1). Taxonomy (GTDB): domain Bacteria; phylum Pseudomonadota; class Gammaproteobacteria; order Pseudomonadales; family Halomonadaceae; genus Halomonas; species Halomonas saccharevitans. The sequence goes on from NZ_FPAQ01000015.1 coordinate 22,827, forward strand.
CCATGCGTTCCTTGCCCGTGCCGGTCTCGCCGATCACCAGCAGGTTGATCGGCTCGTTGCGCAGCCGGGCGGCGCGGGTCAGGGTGTCGCGCATCGCCGGGTCATCGTCGGCCAGGGCCTCCAGCGGGGCCAGGCTGCTTTTTTCGCCCGGGCGCGCTTGGCCGCTGGGGGCGCGGCGGCGCTGCGGTTCGAGCAGGGTGGCGAAGTGCAGTTCGTGATGGCGGTGGGTGCGGAAGGCCCGCACCCGGTCGTCGCCATAGCGGTGGATGTCGAGCACCTCGTCGATCTCGGCGTCGATCAGGTCCTGGATGTGCCAGGCCTTGAACGGCCGGGCGTCACCGGCGCCGGCCAGTGGCAACTCGTGATGGCGCAGCAGCTTGCGCCCGGCGGTGTTGGCGGCCAGCAGGGTGCCGTCCTCCTCGATGGCGATCAGGTAGCGCCGGTTGATCTGCACGAACTCCCGAGAGCGGTCCAGGCAGACGATGTGGTAGCCACTGAAACGCTGCAGGAAGTAGGCATCCTCGATCATCCGCGCATAGTGCTTGACCACCTGCAGGGCGAAGGTCTGGGAGGTCTTGGATTCCGGGGAACGATAGGCGGAGATGTCCAGCACCGCCAGCAGCTGGCCGTCGGGGTCGAAGACCGGCGCCGCCGTGCAGGTCAGGCGAATGTGGTGGGCACTGAAGTGATCGCTGTGGTGGCAGGTCAGCGGCACTCGCTCATGGATGCAGGTGCCCACCGCGCAGGTGCCGGCATGCTCTTCGCTCCAGTCGGCCCCCAGATAGAGGCCGGTGCGCTGGTGCTCATACTGGGCGCTGCTCGCGCCGAGAAACTGCACGGCGATGCCCCTGGCGTCGGTGAGCAGGACCACATAATCCAGCGGTCTCACCTGGCGATAGAGTTGCTCCACTCCGGCCCTGGCCACCTGGATCAGGGCGTCGGCCTGGTCCTGGTGCTCGCGCAGGGTACGGTCGGGGACATAGCGGGGTGGGCTGGGCGCTGCCGGGTCGAGGCCGTAGCGGTCGATGCAGCGACGCCAGGAACGCTCGATGACGGCGTTTTCGTCGGCGCCGGGATGCTCTCGTGCGTGCAGGATTGTCTGCACGTGTTGTCGTTGTGCCTGGGCGGTACTCATGGTCATGGCCTGTGGCCGGCGAGCCGGCGTGTCAGGTTATTGTCGTTGTCCTTTCATTCAAGGTACGCCCCGGAGAGACCAACGGTGATTCGACCTTGGTCGCCCCCGTTACACCTGTAACGCCTCCTGTAAACGGGGTTGTCACGCCGAGTGTAATAGTCGCCGTCCACCTCGGCGTGGGAGACGTCTGCCTTCGTCCTTTTTCGCTATCCTTTTCTTTTATAAACAATGGCTTGATTTGGTTCTGGCCCTTTCTGGCACGGAATCTGCGAGGGGAGGGGCGTGCGGCCCCATGGCCGCTCTGGCTGACCACCGGCGCGACGATCGCGCTGCACAACAACAGGAGCCACGCCATGACCTCTTCTCCCAAGGCGATGCCGCTGAGCCGGCGTCGCTTCCTCAGCCTCACCGGCCAAGGCGCGTTGGTTGCCGGAGCAGCGCTCGGCGCCGGCGGCCTCTGGCCGCGCTGGGCCCTGGCCGAACCCGACCTCGCCGCCGGCCTGCTGCGCATGGGCCGTGACATCTACCCCCACGATGCCATTCCCGACACCTATTACCTCACCCCCCTCGAGCCGCTGCTGGAGAATCACCGGGCGCTGATCGCCGACGGCCTGGCCGAGCTCAACCGGCGGGCGCGTGACGCCCACGGGAAGGACTACGGCGACATCGGCGAGGAGGCCGACCGGGCGGCGCTGCTGCGCGAGATCGAGGACGGCGACTTCTTCCAGACGGTGAGGGGAACCCTGGTGGTGGGGCTCTACGACAACCCCGCGCTCTGGGAGTCGCATTTCGGTTACGAGGGATCGTCGTGGCAGCAGGGGGGATACCTCCATCGCGGCTTCGATGACCTGAAGATCGACTGGCTGTGACGCCCGATATCCCGGTGTGACCCGATAACAACAACCGATTCGAGAGGAAACACGCCATGGCAACACGTTTCGACCATGACGATGACAGCGTGGTGGTGATCATCGGCTCAGGGGCCGGCGGCGGCACCTTGGCCCATGCCCTGGCCAAGAAGGGCATCGACAGCGTGGTGCTGGAGGCCGGCAAGCGCTACCAGATGAACGACATCGAGAATGACGAATGGGAGATGTTCAAGAAGATCTCCTGGCTCGATGAGCGCATCACCGCCGGCCCCCGCCAGCTCACCGAGACCTTCCCCGGCCTGCCGGCCTGGATCGTCAAGGGGGTGGGTGGCAGCACCATCCACTGGGCCGGCGTCTCGCTGCGCTTCCAGCCCCATGAATTCAAGCTGCACAGCGAGATCGGCGATCTCGAGGGTGCCAACCTGCTGGACTGGCCGATCTCCTACGAGGACCTGGAGCCCTACTATGTAAAGGCCGAACGCCATATGGGGGTGACCGGGGACTCCACCGGCATGCCCTATCACCAGTGGAACAACAACTTCAAGGTGCTGGCCGCCGGCGCCGAGCGCATCGGCTATACCCAGCTGCGCTCCGGTCCCATGGCCATCAACACCGAGGAGTACGACGAGCGCAGCCGCTGCATGCAGGCCGGCTTCTGCATGCAGGGCTGCCGCTTCGGTGCCAAGTGGTCGACCATGTACACCGATATTCCCCGCGCCGAGGCCAGCGGGCACTGCGAGGTGCGGCCGCGCTCCATGGCCCTGAAGATCGAGCACGACGCTCAGGGGCGGGCCACCGCGGTGGTCTATGCCGATGGCGATGGCAACCAGCACCGTCAGCGCGCCAGGGCGGTGTGCCTCGCCGGTAACTCCATCGAGTCGCCGCGCCTGCTGCTCAATTCTCACTCCTCGAGGTTCCCGGATGGCCTGGCCAACTCCTCCGGCCAGGTGGGTCGCAACTACATGACCCACGCCACCAGTTGCATCTTCGGCGTGATGCCCAAGCCCGTGCACATGCATCGCGGCACCACCTTCGCGGGCATCATCTCCGACGAGGCGCGCCTCGATCCGTCCCGGGGCTTCGTCGGCGGCTACACCCTGGAGGTGATGTCGCTGGGCGTGCCCTTCTTCGCCAAGTTCATGGATCCCACCAATGCCGGCTGGGGACGCGATATCACCACCGCCCTGGACAAGTACGACCATCTCTCCGGGGTATGGATCTGCGGTGAGGATCTGCCCATGGAGCGCAACGGCATCACTCTGCACGACACCAAGAAGGACCAGTACGGCCTGCCGGTTCCCGTCGTCTACAAGGGCGATCACCCCAACGACGTGAAGTTGCGCAGCCATGGCGAGCAGCAGGCGCGGCGCTGCTACGAGGCCGCGGGCGCCGAGCGCATCTTCAAGGTGCCGGACTTCCCCACCAGCCATAACGTCGGCACCAACCGCATGAGCGCCCGGCCCGAGGACGGGGTGGTCAACCAGTGGGGCCAGACCCACGACATCGACAACCTGTTCATCTCTGACGGGAGCCAGTTCACCTCGAGCGGCGCCGAGAACCCGACCCTGACCATCGTCGCCCTGGCGCTGCGCCAGGCCGATCACATCGCCGAGCGCATTCAGCGCCAAGAACTCTGAGCGGAGGACTCCCCATGCAACCGACCAATGACCAGCGGCTGTGGATGTACCGTCAGATGGTGACCAGCCGTCATCTCGAGGAGCGCATCGAGACGATCTACATGGAAGGCAAGACGCCGGTCTTCAACATGGCCAAGGGGCCGATTCCCGGCGAGATGCATCTCTCCAATGGCCAGGAACCCTGTGCGGTCGGGGTCTGCGCCCACCTCGGCGCCGAGGACGTCGTCGTCGCCACCCACCGGCCGCACCATATCGCCGTGGCCAAGGGCGTCGACCTCGATGCCATGGTCGCCGAGATCTTCGGCAAGGCGACTGGCCTCTCCGGCGGGCGTGGCGGCCACATGCACATCTTCGATGCCGACGTGAACTTCTCCTGCTCGGGGATCATCGGCGAGAGCCTGGGGCCGGCGGCGGGTGCCGCCCTGTCCCGGAAGATACAGGGCAAGCCCGGGGTGGCGGTAGCCTTCCTGGGGGAGGGGGCGGCCAACCAGGGCGCCTTCCATGAGGCCCTGAACCTTGCGTCGGTCTGGCAGCTGCCCGTGGTGTTCGTGATCGAGGACAACGCCTGGGGCATCTCGGTGGCCAAGCAGGCCGCCACCGCCGTGCCGCGCAACGACCTGCGCGCCAGCAGCTACAACATGCCCGGGGTGCATGTCGCCGATAACGACGTCGAGGGCGTGTTCGCCGCGGCCGGCGAGGCCATCTCCCGGGCCCGTGACGGCCAAGGGCCGACCCTGATCGAGATCGAGACCTCGCGGCTGGCCGGCCACTTCATGGGGGACAGTGAGGACTATCGGCCCGAAGGAGAGAAGGCCGGGCTCCAGAGTCATGATCCCATCCCGCGCTATCGCCAGGCGCTGATCGAGGCCGGGTTGCTCGACGAGGCCGCCGACAGCCGCCTGGTCGACGAGGCTCACGAACGTGTCGAGGCGGCCATTCACTTCGCTCGGGAGAGCGACTTCCTGCCCGCCGAGGCGGCCCTCGAGACCGTCTTCGTCTGATTGCCACGAAGAACCGAAAACGACAATCAGGAGTAAAGTCATGAATATGATGCAAGCGGCAGTCTGGTACCGAGCCAAAGACCTCCGCGTCGAAAGTGTCCAGGTCCCGACCGTCCAGGAGCCGCACCAGGTAAAGGTGAAGATCGCGGCCTGCGGCATTTGCGGCAGCGACCTTCACGAGTATAGCGCCGGCCCCATCTTTATCCCGGTCGATGCCCCGCATCCTCTCAGCCAGCAGCAGGCCCCCATCATCATGGGCCACGAGTTCGCCGGTGAGGTCGTGGAAGTGGGCAAAGGTGTCACCCGAGTCAAGCCGGGGGACCGAGTCGCCATCGAGCCCATCCTTTCGCCAAATCGAGATGGCCACTATCTCATGGAGCGCTACAACCTGACGCCGTTGCTGGGGTTCCATGGTCTCTCGGGCGGCGGCGGCGGATTCTCAGAATATACGGTCGTCGGCGAGCACATGGTTCACCCCCTGCCTGATGACCTCTCCTATGAGCAGGGGGCACTGATCGAGCCGGCTGCCGTGGGCCTGCATGCGGTGCGTCAGAGCGCGCTGAAAGCCGGTGACAGTGCCGTGGTCTTCGGTGCAGGCCCCATCGGTTTGATGATCATCGAGGCGCTCAAGGCCGCCGGGGCTGCCAGCATCGTGGCCGTGGAGCCTTCTGACTCGCGCCGGCACAAGGCGAGGGACCTGGGTGCCCAGGTGGTGGACCCGCGAGAGCAGGACGCGGTAGAGCAGGTGCATGCCTTGACGCAGGGTGGCGCCGACTTCGCCTTCGAGGTGACCGGCATTTCCGCCGTGCTGGACCAAGCAATCAATGCCACCCATGCCGGTGGCGAGACAGTGATCGTCAGCATCTGGGAAACCGAGACGGCCTTCCAACCCAATGACCTGGTGATCAAGGAGCGCACCCTGAAGGGCATCATCGCCTATCGGCACATCTATCCCGCCGTGATGGCCCTGATGCAGCAGGGCTATTTTCGCGCCGAGGACCTGATTACCGCACGTATCGTGCTGGACGATGTGGTCGAGCAGGGGTTCGAGACCCTGCTCAATGACAAGTCGCACATCAAGATCATCGTACGGCCCGGCCAGCGGCTGGGCGAAGGAGTCATGTCATGAATACTGTCACCGGCTCTCGCAAGCTGACCATCGCCCGGGCCATGGCCGAGGCCACGGCCCAGGAAATGCGCCAGGACCCGTCGGTCTTCGTGATGGGCGAGGACGTGGGCCCACTCGGCGGCGTCTTCGGCAACACTCGGGGCCTGCATGAGGAGTTCGGGTCCGAACGTGTGCGCGACACTCCGATCTCCGAGACCGCCTTCATCGGCGCCGCCGTGGGCGCCGCCTCCGATGGCATGCGCCCCATCGTCGAGCTGATGTTCGTCGACTTCTTCGGCGTGTGCATGGACGCCATCTACAACCTGATGGCCAAGAATACCTACTTCTCCGGCGGCAAGGTCAAGGTGCCGATGGTGCTGATGACCTCCACCGGCGGCGGCTACTCGGACGCCGGGCAGCACTCTCAGTGCCTCTACGGTACCTTCGCCCACCTGCCGGGCATGAAGGTGGTGGTGCCGAGCAACGCCTATGACGCCAAGGGCCTGATGACCGCGGCGATCCGCGACGACAACCCGGTGGTCTTCATGTACCACAAGTCGTTGCAGGGCATGGGCTGGCTGGGCACCGAGAAGGGCGCCACCGTGGCGACGCCAGAGGAGCCCTACACCGTCGAGATCGGCAAGGCCTCCGTGGTCAAGGAAGGCCAAGACCTGACCCTCGTCAGCCTCGGGGCCGGCGTGCATCACTGCCTGCGTGCCGCCAAGGCGCTGGGTGAGGAGGGCTTCGATGCCGAGGTCGTCGACCTGAGAAGCCTGGTGCCGCTGGACCGCGAGACGGTGCGCGCCTCGGTGGCCAAGACCGGCCGGCTGATCGTGGTCGATGAGGACTACCACAGCTACGGCGTCAGCGGCGAGATCATCGCCAGCGTCGCCGAGCACGACCCCGCCTGCCTCAAGGCCGCTCCCCGGCGCGTCGCCTACCCGGACATTCCGATCCCCTTCGCGCCGACCATGGAGCAGTGGGCGCTGCCCAATGCCGACAAGATCGTCGCCGCTTTCCACCAGATGCTGCACAACAACTGAATGACAGGAGACACTTCATGACGACCCCGATTACGGTGCCCGAGAACCTCTGGGATGGCGATGGTGAGGGCGTGATCACCGCCTGGCTTGTCGACGATGGCGGTCAGGTGAACCAGGGCGACCTGGTGGCCGAGGTGATGGTCGAGAAGGCCCAGTACGAGATCGAGGCCCCGGTCTCCGGAGTATTGACCATCGCCAAGCAGGAAGACGAGGTGGTCGCCAAGGGCACCTCCATCGCCAGCCTGGAAACCTGAGGAGTTTCTCCATGCCACTCGACACCCAGAATGCCGCCGCCCCCGGGGGGGCGGCTCACTCGCCGGCGGACGGAAGACGTGAGCCGCGCGAGATTCCGCTGCGCGGCATGCGCGGCATGATTGCCACCAAGATGCGCGAGAGCCTGCAGTCGACCGCCCAGCTGACCCACCATGCCGGCGCCGAACTCGGTGCCGTGCAGGCGCTGCGCGCGCACTGTCGTAGCGCCGGGCTCGCGCCGCCCTCGGTGCAGGACATCCTGTTACGCCTGGTGGTTCAGACCCTCCAGGACTTTCCGGCCCTGAACGCGACCCTGGAAGACAACCGCATCACCGAGCACCCTGTGGTGCATCTGGGACTCGCCGTGCCGCTGCCCGACGACCTGCTGGTGGCCCCGGCGCTGTTCGATGCCCAATCGGTCGAACTGGGGGCTCTGCCCGACGCACGACGCGACCTGGTGGAGCAGGCCCGCACCGGGAAGCTCTCGGTCCGTGAGCTGACCGGGGCGACCTTCACCGTCTCCAACCTGGGACGCTCCCGGGTGCACCATTTCACGCCGATCCTCAACCTCCCCCAGGTGGCGATTCTTGGCATCGGTGGCATCGAGGCGCGGGTGGTGCCCGACGAGGCGGGCGGCGTTCGGTCGGCCGAAGTGATCGGCCTGTCGTTGACCTTCGATCATCGCGCGGTCAATGGTGCGCCAGCGGCGGCCTTTCTCGATGGTCTGGTCGAGCGCATCGAGCGCATCGCGCCCGCGGCCTTCGACCATGAACTGCGCTGCTGACCCGGGGGAGCCATGGCCGTTCCGCTAGCGATCTCCAGCGTGACCCTGCAACGCCCCACGGTGGAGGAGGGTCTCCTCGCCGAGGAGGGCCTCCTCGAGATGGTCTGCCAGGGGGAGCTATCACTCGGCTGGCTGGCCTGGTCGCCCCGGGACCGAGGCCTGGTGATGCCGCGCCGCCACGAGCGCCTGGCGGACTTTCCCGAGGCCCGGGCGCGGCTGGCCGAGCGGGGCTGGCCGGTTCGTTTCCGTGCCACCGGCGGGACGCCGGTGCCCCAGTCGCCCCAGGTGATCAATGTCGCCCTGGCCCAGCGCTGCCGGGTGGGCGGCTCGGCGGCCCACCTGGAGTGGGGCTACCACCGCCTGGGCGATCCCTGGTGCGATTGGCTCGGTCATCTGGGCGTGGCGGACGCCGATCTCGGCCCGGTCGCCGGTTCCTACTGCGATGGGCGCTTCAACGTGCGCATCGCCGGGCGCAAGCTGGTGGGCACTGCCCAGCGCTGGCGCCGGGTGCGGGGCTGTCGCGACATGGCTCTGCTGGTGCATGGCGCCATGCAGGTCGAGGGGGATCCCGCGGAGCTGGTGGCGGTCGTCAACGACTTCCAGGCCGGTATCGGTGACCCCATGCGCTTCCGGGCCGAGCGACACATCGCGTTGCGCGAGGCGATCCCCGGCTTCCAACCAGAGACCCTCGACACGCTGCTGGCGCGTTACCGGGGATAGTCACACAACCTATTGATACGTCGCTAGCAACGAGAAGAGAAGCGCCATTTTCTGTGCTTCCATGTCCTACCCGAGCGAAAACGGGGTCAGGTTCGACGTCGATGACTCCCTCAACCAACACTTGGCGTTGGTGAACGGTTTTCTGGGGTGACAACAGGGATCGCACCAAGGTGCGCAAGGCATCGTCGCGGCCGATGGCTTGGCCTTGGCACTCGTCTGTTTGGTGAATGTCTGGAGAAACTCCGCAGAAGAATTTCAGGCCGCACTCGCGCATCACGGCCAGGAAATGCTGGGCGACCTGCCAAGCTTTACCCATGTTCAACCGATCATCCAGATCGATGCGATCCTTGCTTGGGCGGGCGCTACCCTGGCATGTCCTTGCGTGTCGCGGGTAATACAAAGGAGATGGCCAATCGGCCATCTCCTTTTTTCGCCTTTTTCGCCGGTGCCGGTTCGCGGCCCTCTCGAAGAAGGGGGCGAGAGGAGATCAGAGGTTAGTGTCTGGGGTCCCAGAGGCGACCACTGTTCTCTTCTTCGTACCCCATGCTGCCGAAAGGCACGCTGACCATCTCGAGTTGCATGCCCCAGGGCGCCATGAAGTAGACCCAGGTCAGGCCTTCCATCGGGCCTTCGGTGAAGGTGTGGGGTTCACCCAGTACCTTCACATCGTTCTCCTTCAGATAGGCCACGGCTTGATCCATATCGTCGACATAGAAGGCGATATGATGTCCGCCGATGTCGCTGTTGCGGGGCTGTTCGGTGCGCTGGTCCGGCGCGGTGTATTCGAAGATCTCGAGGTTGGTGCCGTCGCCGCAGCGTACCAGGTGGGCGGCAGGGATAGTGGCCTCCGGGTGGACGTTCAGGTTCACCGTCATCCAGTCGTCCTCGAAAGGACCGAAGGGGCCGATGGTGAAGTAGGCCTCGCAGCCGATCACCTCGACGAAGAAGTCGACGGCGGCCTGACGGTCGGGCACGGTAAAGCCAAAGTGTTGGGGCCCCTGCATGCCGGGCAGTTCGGCCTGTGCGGCCTGTGCGGCCAATAACAAGGGAAGGGTAAGCAGCTTACGCTTCAGAGTGAAAGTCATGGCATGACTCCGTGTCTCATGAGTTGTTTTGTATTGATGGTCACCGCGGTATGTCACGGGCAACATGGATACTTTGAGCAAGGGCCATGCCAAGAAGCTGGTGTATCACGATCGCTGTTTAATGTGCTGAGTTATAACGGGGTTAAAGGAAAAGGGAGGATTCGAGTCGGCCATGGTGATACGCCGGCGCTACACCTGTCACGTGACACCTGTCACGACTGTCATTTCGCCAAAAGTCGTGCCTCGCTTTGTCGTCATGACGCCGGGGAGGTGGTCGATAAGGCCAAGCTCGGCTGGGCCCGGGTACGACCGACGGAGGCGAGAGTCGATCCACGGGTTAGGCGGTTAGCGTAGAAGGCCCCGCTTATGGGGTCTCGAATAGCTGCCCCTCGGGGGCGCTTAAGTAGCCCAAGCGATACGCCTGGAGGATCTCCCGGGTCGCCTCGCTCACCCGGATCTCCACGGTGCGCTGGACCTTGTCCTCGATCTCCAGCGGTGGCTGGTATATCGGCTCCTCGCCGGCCTCTCTGGCGCCCAGCACGGCCACGCTGAATTCGCGGCCGAGGAGGTATTCCTCCGCGACGACCCGGGGGGAATCACTCGGACCGCGATACCACGCCTCAGCGGGCGTCATGGCGTCCCTTGCGGCGGAAGGGGCGAGGGCGAACCCAGAACCAGCTGAGGATCACGAGACCGGCGAATAGCGTATAGACGATGGTGAAGACCCAGGCGGGGGCCTGATAGTACAGCAGCTCGTGCAGCCAGTAGGCGATGAAGGAGCCGGCATACACGACGTCTCCTGCCTTCTCCCGCAGCGCCATTTCCCAGGCGGTGAGGGGACAGAGCGCGCCCAGCCAGGCCTGCAGCACCACGATGCCGATCGCCACCAGGTGAGCCAGGCGGAACCCGGGATGACGCACCCAGTGCCAGGCGCGCCCCTTGCCGACCAGCGTCAGCGCCAGTCCCAGTACCACGAACAGCACGAAGGCCGCGTGAACCACCAGGATGGCATCCGCCGCCAGGGAATAGAGCAGGCGAGTTTCCATGGTGTCACGCCTCTCCCGGGGTCGATACGCTCAGAGGGCTAGCAATCAGGCCTGGCGAAGGGCCTCCTCGAGGATGGCCAGCCGGCCCGGCACCAGGGCGTCTTCCACCGCGGTGATGCGCAGCACGTGGCCGAGGTCCGGGTGAGCCGGGCGGGCGATCAGCCGTCCGGCCTCGAGGAGTTCGCGGTTGACCCGCTCGGCGAGCTCGGCGCTTTGCATCTGCACGCCGATGAAGTTGGTGGCGCTCGGCAGCACCTCGGCGCCGAGGCCGCGCAGGTGCTCGGCCAGGCGTGCCCGGCGGCGATGCACGGCGGCGATGTGTTCGCGGGTCTCATCGGGGTGGTCGAGCACCACCTCGGCGGCGGCCAGGGTCAGGGTCGAGACCGCATAGTGGATGCGCACCTTCATCATCATCGCCAGGGTCTCGGGCTCGGCGATGGCATAGCCGATGCGCAGCCCGGCCAGGCCGTGAGCCTTGGAGAGGGTGCGCAGGCGGATCACCCCGGACAGCACTTCGCGGGCGAAGGGGGTGTCGGGGTCCCCGCGGAAGTCGTGATAGGCCTCGTCGAGCAGCAGCCAGCAGTCGTCGGGCAGGGCCTCGCGCAGGCGGCGGACGGCGTCGTCATCGTGGAGGTGGCCGCTGGGGTTGTCGGGATTGGCGAGATAGACCAGCCGCGCCTCGCTCTCCCGGGCCGCGGCCACCAGGGCCTCGAGGTCCGGCGCGAGGCGCCCGGGCGATTCGTCGTAGGCGACCTCGACCAGCCGGCAGCCCTGGCCCCTGGCGAAGTAGCCGAAGGTGGGGTAGGTACCTGCGGTGGCCACCACCGTGGTGCCGGGCTCGGCCACGGTGCGCAGGGCCAGCGCTATCAGGCTGTCGGCGCCGGCATCGACCAGCAGCGACTCGAGCGGGACACCCTGCTGCTCGGCGAGACGCTGGCGCACGCCCAGCGCCTCGGAGTCGCCGTAGCAGTAGGCGTGCTCGACCATGGCATCGCCGAAGTGGGCGCGCAGGGCGCGGTGAGGCATGTCCAGCCCCTCGTTGGAGCCCAGGCGATGAGGGATCTCGCGGCCTAGGCGCCGCTCCAGCACGCGGATGCCGGGGAAGGGATTGGTCGGGCCGTCGCCGGTCAGGTGGTCGGGGAAACGGGGCATCGGGAACTCCCTGTCAGGTGTGATCAAGGGGGGAGCCACGGCCGGGTCCTGCCGACGCCGAAGGGAAGTGGGGTCGGAGGGCGCAGGGTCGACTCCCCGAGTGAGGCGATGGACCTTGCGACACCATAGCATTTGCGCCGCGCGGGACGAGTATCGTCGGTGGTCCCTTGGCCGCGGTTTGCGTTCCACGATCCGCCCCGGCATGTTGAAGCGGTCGATGGTGACCGCGAGGCGATGATGCCGATGACCTTTCTCGATCTGCGTACCGCCACCCTGGGGCACGAGCACATCGCTCACGATCATGGCCATCACCAGCTGATCCTGGCCACGCGAGGCACCACGGAGCTCTCCATCGAGGGGCAGGGCGGGTGCATTACCGGCAGCCGTGGCTGCCTGATCCCGAGCGGCCGCCATCACGACTACCGGGGCGACGGCCGTAACCGCACCTTCGTGCTCGACATCCCCGCCGATAGCCTGCCGGCGCTGCGTGACGGCGACGAGATCGAGCGTCTGTTCGACCGGCCGCGCTTCTTCGGCGTGCCGCCGCGTCTCAACCGTTTGGCCGCGAGCCTCATGCGCCAGCTCGAACTCTGCCCGGCCCTGCACAGCGAGATCGCCGCGCTGCTGCTGCGGGCCCTATACCTGCATCTCGAGTCCGAACCCCTCTCGGCGACCATCGAGGGACTCGCCGCCCCGGGGATCAGCGAGCGTATCGACCTGACGCGCCTGGATGCCTGGATCGACCATCACCTCGCCGACGAGATTCGCGTCGAGCGTCTGGCTGCGCTGTGCGCCCTGAGCGCCGGGCATTTTCATGCCTGCTTTCGCGAGCTGACGGGCATGACGCCCCTCGCCTACGTTCAGCGACGCCGGCTGGACCATGCCCGCACCCTGATCATGCACAGCGCCCTGAGTCTCGGTCATATCGCCTCCCTGGTGGGCTTTCGCGACCAGGGCAGCTTCTCCCGCGCCTACCGTCGATGCTTCGACGTCTCTCCCTCCGCCGAACGTCGCGCCAACTGAGCATTCCCGAGTCTCGGCCAACTCCACCGTAGTTACGGGCAAGCGCCATGAGCGATGGCGGCCTAGGCTGAAGGCCAGTGCCCTGTGCGCGCGCTGTACTAGGCGTGAGCGCGGCCGCGGCGTTGCCGGCGCCGCCGCCCAGGGCCGACCGCGACAATGACAATGACAACGCGAATACGAGGATGAACCATGATGTCGAAGGCACTCCCTCAAGTGGCGGCCCTGGCCGCGCTCCCGCTGGCCATCGCCAGCGCCCAGGTGCAGGCCCAGTCTACGGAAATGGCCATCGCCACGATCCTTCCGGAAAACATGAGCAACAACGAGGTCTACCCGGCGCTGGTCCATTTCAAGAACCTGGTCGAGACGCGCACCGATGGCGAGGTGACGGTCTCGATCTTCGGCAACAGTCAGCTGGGTTCCGAGGTGGAGACCGCCTCCGAGGTCCAGGGCGGCCGCACCCTGCAGTCGACCATCATCACTACCGGCGCCATGTCGTCCTTCTATGACGATTATCAGCTGATGACGGCACCCTTCCTCTTCGATAACTGGCGTCAGGCCTGGTCCTTCTTCGATGGCGAGTGGTTCGCCGACTTCATGTCGGGCACCGTCGAGGAGACCAACATGCGCTACCTGGGCACCTTCGACGACGGCGGCGGCTTCGTGGCCTTCACCAACAACGAACGCCCGATCAAGACCGTGGAGGACCTCGAGGGGCTCAATATCCGCACCGAGGAGAATCCGGGGCACGTCGCGATCATGAAGGCGCTGGGCGCTTCGGCCACGCCGCTGCCCTGGGGCGAGGTGATCACGGCCCTGGAGACGGGGCTGGCCGACGGTCAGTTCAACGCCCCCGTGCTCAACACCACCTTCAACTTCGACGAGGTGACGGACTACACCACTCTCACCGGTCACGTGTATAACAGCGCCGCCTGGCTGATCAGCGAGGAGTGGTTCCAGAGCCTGACCGAGGCGCAGCAGGCGGCCATCGTCACCTCGGCCCGCGAGGCCATTGCCATCGGGCACGGCATGTCCGGGGCGCTCGCCACTGCCAGCTGGCAGGAGTCCTGCGAGCGGTTCGAGGAGTGCTACATCATGCCGCCCGAGGAGCGTGCCCGCATGTCGGAGATTGCCACCCCGGCGTGGAAGGACTGGATCGTCAACGACTTCGGCATCGAGGCAGATAAGGTCGATGCCTTCCTCGGCGAGGTGGCGCGGGTTGGCGAGCAGGTCAGCGAGTCCGACGTCGCCGTGTACGGCCGCTGAGCGCTCTTTGTCGATCCGCCCCATCGGCCGGCCGCGAGCGCGGCCGGCCGATGCAGCCGGGAGGTGATTCGATGCAGTTACTGAAGCCTCTGCGCCGCCTGAGCGATGCGGTCAATCAGGTGGCGATCGTGGCGTGTGTGGCCTGCGTGCTGATCATGCTGGGCATCTCTTTCACCGCCTTTCTCTACAAGCTGGCCACCGGCAGTACCCTGAGCTGGACCTACTCCCTGGCGCGACTCTTTCTGCCCTGGATCGGCTTTCTCTCCATGACCATCTCGCTGCGCTACGGCGAGCATGTGGCCATGACGCTGCTGGTGCGCAGCCTGCCCCGGGCGCTGATCACCGTGGCGGCGGGGCTCTGCCTCGGCGTGATCGCGCTGTTTGCGCTGATGCTGGTCTGGTACGGCTGGGGCTACTTCCAGGGCGCCACCCAGGTCTACATGGTCTCCGATCAGATCCAGATTCCCGCCAAGTTCACCGCCATCGTGATTCCCATCAGCGGCGTCATCATCCTGCTGCACCTGGTGCAGGGCTTCGACCTGCTGGAACACTTCATCGATGACGACAGCCTGATCGAAGGACTCATCGATGCCAATGACCTGGAGGAGCGCTCATGACGCCCGCGATCATCGCCTTCGTCGTGCTGCTGCTGATCGGTGCCCCGGTGGCCGTAGTGATGGCTATGTCGGGGCTGGCCGGCGGGTTTGCCATGGGCGGCGAGCGCATGCTCGGCATCATCGCCGATCGCATGTTCTCGGGCGTCTCGGGCTTTTTGCTGATCGCCGTGCCCTATTTCATCTTCACCGCCGAACTGATGAATCAGGGCGGCCTGACCCAGAAGCTGATCGCCTTCAACAATGCCCTGTTCGGCCGCGTCCGCGGGGCACTTTCCCACGTCAACGTCTCGGTCTCGGTGTTCTTCGCCGGGCTGACCGGGGCCGCGATTACCGACACCGTGGCGATCGGCAAGATCATGATCCCGGAGATGAAGAAGCAGGGGTATGACGCCGAGTACGCCGCGGCGATCACCGCCTGCTCGTCGATCATCGGGCCGATCATCCCGCCAAGCGTAGTGATGGTGGTCTACGCCACCCTGCTGCGCGACATCTCCGTCATCGACCTGTTCGCCGGTGGGATCATCCCCGGCCTGCTGATGGCCCTGGCGCTTCTCGCGGTGAGCTTCTTCCTGGCGTGGAAGCGTGGCTATCCCAAGCAGGCGCCCACGCCGCTCAAGGCGGCGGCGGTGTCCTTCCTGGTCGCCCTGCCGGCGATGATCGTGCCGCTGATCATCCTCGGCGGCATCCTCTCGGGGCTGACCACCATCACCGAGGCCTCTGGGTTCGCCGCCGTCTACGCCATCGTCATCGGGGTGGTGTTCTATCGCAACCTCAGCTGGCAGAAGATCTGGCATGCGCTGGTGGTGACGGTGCGCTTCTCCGGCGTGGTGTTCTTCCTGCTGGCCACCTCGGCGGTGCTCGGCTGGTTCGTCACTCGCTCCGGCATCGCCCGGGACGCCGCGGGGCTGATTACCACGTTCAGCGACTCGACCTTCCTGCAGCTGCTGCTGGTCTGCGCCCTGCTGATCCTGGTCGGCACCGTCATGGACGTGCTGCCGGCGCTGGTCGTGGTGGCCCCGGTGCTGGTGCCGGCGATGATCCAGCTGGGCGTGGACCCGCTGCACTTCGCGATCCTGATGATCGTGGTGCTCAACATTTCCAACGTCACGCCGCCGGTGGGGATGACGCTGATGACGGCGGCGAGGATCGCCAACGTGCCCTTCGAGCGGGCGATCGTCGCCTCACTGCCGTTCTATGTCGCCTTCATCGTGGTCATCCTGCTGCTGGTGATCTTCCCGTCGCTCTCCACCTGGATCCCGTCGCTGTTGGGCTAAGGAACTCTTCCATGAAGCTCTTCTACCATCCCGACCAGGAGCGCCACGCGCCGCCGACCTTCCTGCTGCGCGGCCGACCGGTGGATTCGCCGGAGGGGCCCGTGCGCGCCGAGTTGCTGACGCGGGGTCTTTCATCCATGGGGCAGTGCTTGACGCCGCCCACCGAGGTCGATAGCCCCCGGCTGCGCGAGCGCCTGGCCGCCATTCATGCCCCGCGCTATCTCGACTTCCTCGAGACCATCCATGCCCGCTGGCAGGCGCTGTCGGGCGCCGCCGAGATCGTGGCGCCCAACGTCCATCCCTGCGGCGGCGGCCATCACTATCCCCGTCACCCGGTGGGGCTCGTTGGCTGGCACATGCACGACATGGCCTGTCCGATGACCGCCGACAGCTTCGCCGGCATCCTGGCGAGCGCCGCCTGCGCCGAAGCCGCCGCCGAGACGGTGCTCGCCTGGGAGGGCGCGGCCTATGCGCTGTGTCGTCCGCCGGGCCACCATGCCGGTCCCGAGCGAGCCGGGGGCTTCTGCTTTCTCAACAACGCGGCGCTGGCCGCCACGGTGTTGCGCGAGCGGCATGCGCGCGTGGCGATCCTCGACGTCGACCTGCACCACGGCAACGGCACCCAGGACATCTTCTATCGCCGCGGCGATGTCTGGACCGGCTCGCTGCACGCCGACCCCGCCGACTTCTATCCCTTCTTCTGGGGCGGGGCCGACGAGACGGGGGAGGGCGAGGGGGCGGGCGCCAACGTCAACCTGCCGTTGCCCCTGGGCAGCGACGGCGCGACCTTCCTGGCGCAGCTGGATCGCCTGATCGAGCGTCTCGACGCCTTCCGGCCCGAGTCCGTGGTCGTGGCGCTGGGGCTCGATGCCCACAAGGACGACCCGCTGGCCGGCCTGGCGCTCGAGACCGAGGATTTCATCGCCGTGGGGCGGCGCATCGCCGCCCTGGGCCTGCCCACCGTGCTGGTGCAGGAGGGGGGCTACCCCACCGAGCATCTGGGCGACAATCTGGCCGCCTTCCTCGGCGGCTTCACCGCAGCCTGACTGCCATCACGACGAGAGACCACGCCATGACCGTCACCTATCACGACAGCAATGCGCGCATGAGCCAGATCACCGTGCACAACGGCACCGTCTACCTGGCGGGTCAGGTGCCGACGGACCCAAGCGCCGACATGCGCGGCCAGACCGAGCAGGTGCTGGCGCGCATCGACGACCTGCTGGCCCGCGCCGGCACCTCCAAGGAGCAGCTGATCGCCGCCCAGATCTGGGTGACCAGCATGGCGGAGTTCGACCAGATGAACGCCGCCTGGGACAGCTGGGTGGTGCCGGGGCGCCCGCCGGTGCGGGCCGCCACCGAGGCCAAGCTCGCCAAGCCCGAATGGAAGGTGGAGATCATGGTCACCGCGGCGCTTCCGGAGGGCTGAGATGCGCATCATCACCGACAAGGAGGTGGCGACGTCGCTCGACTGGCCGGCGCTGGTCGAGCGGCTGGCGACCACCTTCCGTGAGGGCGTGGAGTCGCCGCCGCGTCACCACCACGCCATGCATCGGCCGGATGGCGAGGCCACCATGCTGCTGATGCCGGCCTGGGAGCGGGCCGGCTACATCGGCATGAAGATGGTCAACGTCTTTCCGCAGAACGCCGACCGGGGCCTTCCGGCCATCTCCGGTGCCTACCTGCTCAGCGAGGGAAACCACGGGCGCCCCCTGGCGTGTCTCGATGGCGGCGAGCTGACTCGGCGGCGTACCGCCGCCGCCTCGGCGCTGGCGGCTCGGGAACTGGCCCGCGATGACGCCTCGACCCTGCTGGTGGTGGGCACCGGTAAGCTGGCCCCGATGGTGATCGAGGCCCATGCCGCGGTGCGCCCCATCGCGACGGTACGGATCTGGGGGCGTCATCCCGAGAAGGCCGAGCGGCTGGCGGCCGAGTATGCCGATCGCTTCGACACCGCCGTGGTCAGCGACCTCGAGGCGGCGACCCGCGACGCCGACCTGATCAGCTGCGTGACCCTCTCCACCCAGCCGCTGATCCACGGCGACTGGCTCTCGCCCGGCACGCATCTCGACCTGATCGGCGCCTTCCGGCCGAGCATGCGCGAGACCGACGGCGAGTGCCTGGCCCGCAGCGAGGTGTTCGTCGATACCTATCCCGGCGCCCGGGGCGAGGCGGGCGATATCCTGCAGGCCGTCGACGAGGGGCACTTCGCCTTCGATGATATCCGGGCCGAGCTCGCCGAGCTGCTGCGCGGCGAGCATTCGGGGCGCTCCTCGCCGGAGGCCATCACGCTGTTCAAGTCGGTGGGCGCGTCGCTCGAGGACCTGGCCGCGGCCATCGAGGTCTGGGAGCGGCTGGAGGGCAGTTCGTGAGCCTCGATCGTTCGGACGGTTCGGCCTCAGGAGCGCCCACCACCGGTTTTTTCTGGCACGAGCGGTGCTTCTGGCACGACCCGGGGGCCATCGGCGTCTTCTCGGCGCCGGGCGAGTTCCTGCAGCCCCAGTCCGCCTCCGAGAGCGCGGAGAGCAAGCGGCGCCTCAAGAACCTGCTGGAGGTCTCCGGGCTGATCGATGAGCTTTGCGTGCGCAAGCCCCGGCCGGCGGGCCGCGAGGACCTCGAGCGCTTTCACACCCCGCGCTACCTGGATGCGCTCGAGGCCGGGGATCGCGCCCTGGGCGGCAACGGCGGCGACTGCGCGCCCTATACGCCGGGCAGCCTGGCCGCCGCGCGCCAGTCGGCGGGACTCGCCATCGCGGCGGTGGAGGCGGTGGCCACCGGGGAGCTTTCGCGCGGCTATGCGCTCTGCCGGCCGCCCGGCCACCATGCCGAGGCCGATCGCGGCCGCGGCTTCTGCCTGCTGGGCAACATCCCGGTCGCGGTGATGCGCGCCCGCGCCCTGGGGCAGGTGGGGCGGGTGGCGATCCTCGACTGGGACGTCCACCACGGTAACGGCCAGCAGGCCGCCTTCTACGATGACCCCGAGGTGCTTACGGTCTCGATCCACCAGGCGGGCAACTACCCGCTGGACACCGGCTCCTTCGAGGAGCAGGGGGAGGGGGCCGGCGAGGGGACCTGCCTCAACCTGCCGCTCCCCCCCGGCTGCGGCCTCGGCGCCTACGCCCACGCCATGCGCGAGCTGGTGCTGCCGGCCCTCGAGGCCTTCCGGCCCGAGTTGATCGTGGTGGCCTGCGGCTATGACGCCTGCGCCAAGGACCCGCTGGGCAAGATGCTGCTCAACAGCGCGGCCTTCGGTGAGATGACCCGCCAGCTGATGGCGCTCGCCGAGCGGGTCTGCGACGGCCGGCTGGTGATGATCCACGAGGGCGGTTATTCGGAGGGCTACGTGCCGCTGTGTGGCCATGCGGTGATCGAGGCGCTGACGGGCGGCGCGATCACCGTGCCCGACCCCCAGAACGAGGAGATCGCCGCCTGGGCCTATCAGGCGCTGCAGCCCCACCAGCGTGAGCTGGTGGATGGCTGGCGCGACGCCTGGTTCGCGCGCCGAGCGCCGTGACCGAATCTTCGGGCCTGTCCCGTGGGGACGGTGACGCACGGCGAGTCGCCGTGTTCTCTGGCCTCGCCCCTTCATGCGCGCGAGGTCGACGATGATCATGGCAATGCTTGACGGCCTGCTGCTGCTGGGGACCGTGATCGCCACCCTATGGGGGATGCTGGCCCTGGGCCATCGTCTGCCGTGGCCCTGGCCCTGGCGGTGGGGCGGAGCGGGGCTCTGGCTGGCGGCGGGAGCGGGCTGGCTGTGGCTGGCCTGGCAGGGAGCGTCTCTCGCGGCGCTTGCCGGCATGGGCGTGCAGCTGGGCGGGCTGCTGGCCTGGTGGCGGCGACTCGCGCCACAGAAGGAGCGGGACTGGGCCGAGGACGTGGCCCATCTTGCCACCGGCCGGGTCGAGGGGGGGCGGCTGACCCTGCACCATGTTCGCCATTTCGACTGGCAGACCCGGGATATCGCCGTGGGCGGCTGGGAGCGGCGCGTCTACGATCTGAAGCGCCTGAGCACGGTGGACCTGATCGTCTCGAGCTGGGGGCGGCCGGGCATCGCCCATGTGCTGATCTCCTTCGGCTTCGCCGGTGACGACGGCCGCATCGACGACTTCGTCGCCTTCTCGGTGGAGGTGCGCCGAGCGCGCCACGAGCGCTTCTCGGAGATCGGTGGCTTCTTCAAGCAGTACGAGCTGGCGATCATCGCGGCCGATGAGCGTGACGCGGTGCGCCTGCGCAGCAACGTGCGCGGTGAGCGGGTCACGCTCTACCATGTCACCCTTCCGCCCGAGGCCCGTCGCGACCTGCTGCTGGCCCTGGTGGCGTCGGCCAACGACCTGGCCCGCGAACCGCGTTTCTATCACATCGTCACCGCCAACTGCACGACCCTGGTGTTCGCCATGATGCGCCAGATCACCGAGGGACTGCCGCTCGATCACCGCCTGCTGCTCAGCGGCCTGTTGCCGGGCTATGTCCATGAGCAGGGCGGCCTCGTCGACGGATACCGCCTCGGTGAGCTGCGACGTCTCGGCGATATCACCGAGCGCGCCAGGCAGGCCCATGACGCCCCCGATTTCTCGAGGCGGATCCGCCGCCGTGTGCCGGGGTGGGAGGGTCTCGATGAGCGCTCATGAAAAACGCCACGACGCGGGCGCCGTGGCGGTCGCACTCCTCCCTGGGCATCGCCTTGATGCCTTGCTCCCTGTGGGGCTTCCTGCCCCAGGCGTCCCTGTCACCGAACTCGGCAGTCTCCCTTGCCGCGTATTCTCGTTATCGCCGATGACCGTGACAGCGCCATGAAGATTCGATGACGTAGCGATGACATTCCCGACGCCCGCACCCGGCAGGGCCGGTCGCCATCTGGTAAAATCCCGCGCCGTTTCGTCTGAATCCAACTCCATTGTCGGGAATCTCTCATGAATGCGGTAATTGTTGCGGTGCTGGTGATGGTGGGGCTATCACTGGCGCGGGTGTCGGTGGTCTTCGCCCTGGTGGTCGGGGCGCTGGCCGGCGGGCTGGTCGGGGGGCTCTCCGTGACGGAGACGCTCGCGGCCTTCAACGACGGGGTCGGCGGCGGCGCCAAGGTGGCCCTGGCCTATGCGACCCTGGGCGCCTTCGCGGTGGCGATCTCGCGCTCGGGGCTGCCCGATCTGCTGGCGCGACGGCTGATCGCGCTGCTGGGCCACGAGGCCTCGGCCAGTCGCCAGGCCACGGTGAAGTACCTGCTGCTCGGCTCGGTGCTGCTGGTGGCGATCTCCTCGCAGAACCTGATCCCGGTGCACATCGCCTTCATCCCGATCCTGATCCCGCCGCTGCTCAAGGTGATGAACCAGCTACGCCTGGACCGCCGTGCGGTGGCCTGTGCGCTGACCTTCGGCCTGACGGCGCCCTACATGCTGCTGCCGGTGGGCTTCGGGGCGATCTTTCTCAACGACATCCTGCTGGCCAACATCAATCAGGCCGGCGAGGCGCTGGGTCTCGAGATCACCCGCGGCATGGTGCCCGTGGCCATGGGCGTGCCGGTGGGCGGCATGGCGCTGGGGCTGCTCTTCGCGGTGTTCGTGAGCTATCGCAAACCGCGCGACTACGAGGCGGCAGAGGTGGCCACGAGCAACGTGCCGCACCACCATTCCGAGGCCCAGGAGCCTCATGCGCTGGGCGTGGCGATGTCGATCGTCGCCATTGTCGCGGCGCTGGGCATCCAGCTCTACACCGGCTCGATGGTGCTGGGCGGCCTGGTGGGCTTCGCGCTGCTTTCGCTGGGCGGGATCTTCAAATGGCGAGAGGCCGATGACCTGTTCACCAGCGGCATGCGGATGATGGCGCTGATCGGCTTCATCATGATCTCGGCCTCGGGCTTCGCCGCGGTGATGACCGCCACCGGCGAGGTCGAGACCCTGGTGACCGCCAGCGCCGAGATCATCGGCGACAACCGCGGCCTGGCCGCGCTGCTGATGCTTCTGGTGGGCCTGTTCATCACCCTGGGGATCGGCTCGTCGTTCTCGACCATCCCGATCATCGCCGCGATCTTCGTGCCCCTGGCGGTCCAGTTCGGCTTCTCGCCGCTGGCCACCGTGGCGCTGGTGGGCACCGCGGCGGCGCTGGGCGACGCCGGCTCGCCGGCCTCGGACTCGACCCTCGGGCCGACCTCGGGGCTCAACGTCGACCGCCAGCACGACCACATCTGGGACAGCGTGGTGCCGACCTTCCTGCACTACAACATCCCGTTGATCGGCTTCGGCTGGCTGGCGGCGATGACCCTGTGATCGCGCGCTCGGCGTGATGAGCACCACCGACGACGGCGGCCCTTGGGCCGCCGTCGTCGTATCTACCCCCGATTCGCCGGAGAGTCAGTCGTCGCTGAGTCGGTCGTCGCAGAGCCCCTCGTCAGGAAGCCCCTCGTCGGGGAGATGCTGCTCCAGCGAGGCGAGCAGGCCGCGCAGCAGCGAGAGCTCCTTGCGCGACGGCCGGGCCCGGGCGAACAGCGCCTGGAGCTGCGCCTCGGTGCGCGCGTGGGGCTGGGTGATGAAGCCGCTGCGCTCGATGACGCGCGTCAGGTGATCGTGGAAGTGGCCCAGCTGCTCCCGGGATGGCTGGCGATCCTGGCTCGGGCGTGCCAAGCGAAAGTCGCTCTCCGGGCGCTGTCGCCAGGCGGTGAACACCTCATGGGCGAGCACCTGCACGGCCTGGGCGAGGTTGAGGATGCCGTAGTCCGGGTTGGCCGGGATGCTCACCTGATGGCTGCAGCAGCGGATCTCGTCGTTGGTCAGCCCGAAGCGCTCGCGACCGAAGACCAGCGCCACCGGGTCATCGGCGGCCTGTTCGACGATGTCGCGGGCCATCTCGGTCGGCTCGTCGAAGTGCGGCAGCGGCAGGCTGCGCAGCCGGGCGCTGGCGCCTACCACCTGCACGCAGTCGCTCACCGCCTCGGTGAGCGAGCTCACCACCCGGGCCGTGTCGATGAGGTCCTCGGCCCCGGCGGCCAGCCGGGAGGCCTCCGGGTCGGGGAAGCAGCGCGGGTTGACCAGCACCAGGTCGGTGAGGCCCATGGTCTTCATGGCGCGAGCCGCGGCACCGATATTGCCGGGATGGTAGGTCTGGACGAGGACGATACGGATGTTCGATAGCATGGGGCTCGGGAAGGCCTGATGGTGATGTGGGTCAGGATACGTATTTTACATTGCCAAGCCGCCAAGCCGCCAAGCCGCCAAGCCGCCAAGCCGCCAAGCCGCCAAGCCGCCAAGCCGCCAAGCCGCCAAGCCGCCAAGCCGCCAAGCCGCCAAGCGGCCAAGCCGCCGGAGCCCTTGGCGCTTGTCGCCCGGCGCTTGAGGCTGGCAATAAAAAGCCCCGCCGGTTTCCCGGCGGGGCTGGTCTCAGGCGAGGCCTGGGGGAGGGCGATTTACATCATGCCGCCCATGCCACCCATGCCGCCCATGCCGCCCATGTCGGCGCCACCGGCATCCTTCTCGTCCGGATCGTCGGCGATCATGCACTCGGTGGTGATCATGAGGCCGGCGACGGAGCCAGCGGACTGCAGCGCGGAGCGGGTGACCTTGGCCGGGTCCAGCACGCCCATCTCGAACAGGTCGCCGAACTCGCCGGTCTGGGCGTTGTAGCCGAAGTTGCCCTCACCGTCCTTGACGCGGTTCAGGATGACGGAGGCCTCCTGACCGGCGTTGGCGACGATCTGGCGCAGCGGGGCTTCCATGGCGCGCACGGCGATGGCGATGCCGTGGGTCTGGTCCTCGTTATCGCCCTTGAGGCCGGCGATACGGGTCAGCACGCGCACCAGGGCGGTACCGCCCCCGGGTACCACGCCTTCCTCGACGGCGGCGCGGGTGGAGTGCAGGGCGTCCTCGACGCGGGCCTTCTTCTCCTTCATCTCGACTTCGGTGGCAGCACCGACGCGGATGACGGCGACACCGCCGGCCAGCTTGGCGACGCGCTCCTGGAGCTTCTCGCGATCGTAATCGGAGGAGGTCTCCTCGATCTGGGCGCGGATCTGGCTGACGCGGGCCTCGATGTCATTGTCGTTGCCGGCGCCATCGATGATGGTGGTGTTCTCCTTGGACATGGTCACGCGCTTGGCGGTGCCCAGGTGGTCCAGGGTGGCCTGCTCGAGGTCCAGACCCACTTCCTCGGAGATCACGGTGCCACCGGTGAGGATGGCGATGTCCTGCAGCATGGCCTTGCGACGGTCACCGAAGCCCGGCGCCTTGGCGGCCGCGACCTTGACGATGCCGCGCATGGTGTTGACCACCAGGGTGGCCAGCGCCTCGCCTTCGATGTCCTCGGCGATGATCACCAGCGGCTTGCCGGCCTTGGCGACGGCCTCGAGGGTCGGCAGCAGTTCGCGGATGTTGGAGATCTTCTTGTCCACCAGCAGGATGAACGGATCTTCCAGTTCCACGGCCATGGTGTCCTGGTTGGTCACGAAGTACGGCGACAGGTAGCCGCGGTCGAACTGCATGCCTTCCACGACGTCCAGCTCGTCCTCGAAGCCACGGCCTTCGTCGACGGTGATGACGCCTTCCTTGCCGACCTTTTCCATCGCCTCGGCGATGATCTCACCGATGCGCTTGTCGCCGTTGGCGGAGATGGTGCCGACCTGGGCGATGGCGTTGGTGTCGGTGCAGGGCACGGACAGGGCCTCGACTTCCTTGACCGCAGCGATGACGGCCTGGTCGATGCCGCGCTTCAGGTCCATCGGGTTCATGCCGGCGATCACGCCCTTCAGGCCCTCGGTCACGATGGACTGGGCCAGCACGGTAGCGGTGGTGGTGCCGTCACCGGCGACGTCGGAGGTCTTGGAAGCGACTTCCTTGACCATCTGCGCGCCCATGTTCTCGAACTTGTCCTTGAGCTCGATCTCCTTGGCCACGGAGACACCGTCCTTGGTGACGGTCGGGGCGCCGAAGGACTTCTCGATCACCACGTTGCGGCCCTTCGGTCCCAGAGTAACCTTGACCGCGTTGGCCAGGGTGTCGACGCCTTGCGCCATGCGAGTGCGTGCATCACTGGAGAACTTGACTTGTTTCGCTGCCATTTTCGTATGCTTCCTGTGAGTTCGTGAACGTCAGTATCGGGCGATTGCTGGCGGGTCGCGGCTCAGCCTTCGACAACGGCCAGGATGTCGGACTCGCTCATGATCAGCACTTCTTCGCCGTCGATCTTCTGCTTCTCGACGCCGAAGCCATCCTTGAAGATCACGGTGTCGCCGACCTTGACGTCGAGCGGGCGCACGTCGCCGCTATCCAGAATCCGGCCGTTACCGACGGCGAGGACTTCGCCACGAGTCGGCTTTTCCTGAGCGCTGCCCGGGAGCACGATGCCGCCTGCAGTCTTCTGCTCTTCTTCAACGCGACGGATGACGACGCGATCGTGCAAGGGACGGATGTTCATTGCTCACGTTCTCCTGATGGTTTGCTGTGCCGGCAATCAATGTCCGGCGGTTTTCATCATCAACCCGCAGGCTAGCTGCGGGGTGGAGGCGGTTATCGCCTTCCTTGTCGATGGCCCGAAGCGCTTCCCCGGGCCGAATTCCGATGCTGTCGGATAGGTGGGGCTCGGCAGGGCGCTTTCAAGGGCTGCCGTGAAAATTTTTTGCCTGATCAGCGCCTCTCGTCCCGGGAGATGAAATCGCCCTCCAGCGGGCGGTCATCGCCGGTGCTGCCCGGCTCGTCGCGACGCTCGGTCGCGTCATCCCCGTGTGGGCTCGCCTGCTGCCAGTCGGCATCGCTGCCCTGGCGCGGGCGGTAGGTCTCGGCGCGAACGTGCAGCCCCTTCATGCGTACCCCCAGCCAGGTGAGCGACTTGGCCAGCAGGCGCCGGGCATTGGGGATCAGGCACATGAAGCCCAGGGCGTCGGAGAGAAAGCCCGGCGCCATCAGCAGCGCGCCGCCGAAGATCAGCGCCGCCCCGGTCAGAAGCTCGCCCGAGGGGATCTCCCCCTGGTTCATGCGCTCCTGGGCGCGGGCGAAGGTGGCCACGCCCTCGCGGCGGATCAGATGCAGGCCGATGAAGCCGGTCGCCAGGACCAGCCCCAAGGTGGTGAGCAGGCCGATGTGGCTGCCCACCGAGAAGAGGATGACGAAGTCGAGGAGGGCGAAGAGGGTGAATATAAGAAGAATGGGCATGGTGGCTCCGCGGATGACAGTTGCGCTGGTGATGGGGGCGCGGTGCCAGAATTCAAGCCGTCGGGGCGGCGGGGCGGCGTCGTGGAATATCCTTCCAGGCTTCGTTAAAGTAGCGCTAATCGCAAGGTCATAAGGTTATGCAGGCCGTCCAGGTCTCCTCGAGGGTCGGCTTGAGTCTGTGATCGTGCGAGTCCCTGTCTCCTGGAGAAGCGCACATGACATTCGACAATACCGTAATCGCCATCACCGGTGGCGCTCGCGGCCTGGGCCTGGCCATGGCACGGCGGCTGGGCCGCCAGGGGGCGCGTCTCGCCCTGATGGATCTCGACGGCGACGCCCTGGATCAGGCCGTCTCCCTCCTGCACGCCGAGGGGATCGCGTCGCGGGGCTTCATCGTCAACGTGGCCGATGAGGCCTCGGTGCAGCAGGCCTTTAGCGATATCCTCGCGTCGCTGGGGCCGATCCAGGGTCTGGTGAACAATGCCGGGATCGTCAAGGACGGGCTGCTGGTCAAGGCGAAGGACGGCAAGGTGGAGAAGACGCTGCCCCTGTCGCAGTGGCAGCAGGTGATCGACGTCAACCTCACCGGCGTTTTCCTGTGCGGCCGGGAGGCGGCTTCACAGATGATCGAGGCGGGCCACCAGGGCGTCATCGTCAATATCTCGAGCATCTCGCGGGCCGGCAACATGGGCCAGAGTAACTACGCGGCGGCCAAGGCCGGGGTGGTGGCGCTGACCACCACCTGGGCGGGGGAGCTTTCGCGCTACGGTATTCGCGTGGGCGCGGTGGCGCCGGGCTTCATCGAGACCGACATGACCGCCTCGATGCGCGAGGACATGCTCGAGAAGCTGACCTCGGGAGTGCCGCTCCGGCGTCTCGGCCAGCCCGAGGATATCGCCGAAAGTGTCGCCTTCATCATGACCAACGAGTACTTCACTGGGCGGGTGATCGAGTGCGATGGCGGGCTGAGGCTCTAGGGCTCCAGGCTTGGGATTCTGCGGGCACGATGTTCTCGCCCCGCGTTCTGTCGGCGTGCTGCGTGGCGATGCCGGCCGAGGTGCGGCCGGCATCGCTGCCCGCGATGGATGAGGCGTGTTTGAATACGGTGAGCGACGCGGCGTGATCAGAAGGTGATCTGGTCGGCCAGGCCGTCTACCGTGACCTCGCCGATGCCGCTGACCCGCGTCAGATCCTCGGCGTTCTCATAGGGGCCATTGGCCTCGCGATCTTCGACGATCGCCGTGGCCTTGCTCGGGCCGATGCCGGGCAGTTCGGCCAGCAGCGCCGCATCGGCGGCGTTGATGTCGATCGGTGACATCTCCTGGGCCAGGGCCTGGCTGGCGGCGAGAGGGGCGAGGCCCAGCAGTATCGTCAGCATCAGGCAGGTCAGGCGGTTCTTGAGGGCGTGGGTCATGGTGGCTCTCCTTGAGTCCTGGGATGCGGGCCGTTGCCTCTGTGCACCGGCTCGTCCCCTTCAAGCTAGCGCGCCGGACGCTATCGCCTCGTCAGAGATCGTACCGCTGTGGCGTAAGCCATCACGGAGGCGATGCCGGCGTCTTTGCCCCAGCGGCGTAGGCCATCACTGATATACTGGGGCGATTCCTTCACCCTGCCAGGAGCCCGACCGTGTCCACCGCTTCTCCCCTGATCATCGCCCTCGACTATGCCTCCCTGGACGCCGCACTGTGCATGGCCGATCGCCTCGATCCCTCACGCTGCCGGCTCAAGGTGGGCAAGGAGCTGTTTACCCGCAGCGGCCCGGATATCCTCGAGGCGCTGCACGGTCGAGGCTTCGAGGTGTTTCTGGATCTCAAGTTCCACGACATTCCCAACACCGTGGCCGGAGCCGTCCAGGCGGCGGCCGAGCAGGGCGTATGGATGGTCAACGTGCATGCCGGCGGGGGGCGGCGCATGATGGAGGCCGCCCGGGAGCGACTGGATCGTTACGGGCTGTCCACTCACCTGATTGCGGTGACGGTGCTGACCAGCATGGAGGCCGAGGATCTGTCCGAGGTGGGCGTATCGACGCCTCCCGCGGAGCAGGTCGAACGCCTGGCCGTGCTGGCCCGCGACAGCGGCATGCATGGCGTGGTCTGTTCGGCTCAGGAGGCGAATCGCCTGACCACGCTCTGCGGCCCTGACTTCCTCAAGGTGACGCCCGGCATTCGGCCGAGCTTCGCCGCCGCCGGGGATCAGCGTCGCGTGATGACGCCTCTCGACGCCCTGCGGGCGGGCAGCACGCATCAGGTGGTGGGGCGCCCCGTCACGCAGGCGGAGGATCCCATGGCGGCGCTGGCGGCAATAGAAGCGGAGCTGGCCGCCGGCTGAGGCGAGTCTAGCTCCCGTCGGCGGCGTCGATCGGCTGAGTGGTGCCCCAGCTGCGACAGCGCGGGCACTGCCAGTGCAGCGTCGCGGTGGCGAAGCCGCAGCGCCGGCAGCGGTGACGAGGGCGGGCACGGACCAGTGCTTGGGTATGGCGCTCGAGTAGTTCGATGCGCTCGTCCTCTTCCCGCGGGTGGCGCCGCGATAGCGACAGTAGCTGGTGAATCGCCTCCAGGCTCGGCTGTCGTTCGAGCTGCTCGCGGATCAGCGCGACCGCGTCCTCATCACGTCCCTGATGATAGAGCGTCTCGGCCAGCAGGCTGATCACGGACGTGGAGGGCACTTCGTCGAGCAGTTCCCGCAGGCAGCGGACCAGCCCCTCTTCGTCGTCCAGCAGCCGATAGGCATGGGCCAGCGGCTCGAGCATGAGCGGCGTGTAGCTGGCGTCCTGCTCGGGAATGCGTCGCAGTAGCTTGATGGCCTGCTTGTACTGGCCGGTGTCCTGAGCCATGGCGGCCAACAGCAGGTTGGCGCGCACGCAGCGCGCATCGGTGGCCAGCGCCTGACGCAGGTGTCGCCTGGCCAGTACCGGGCTTGCCGAGTGGCGTTCCTCTTCGGCCAGCTCGCAGAGCCAGTGGGCCGCCGCGCGGCGGATGTCGTCGTGCTGGCGCACCAGCTTGGGCAGTGCCACGTCCAGTGCCGCTTGCCACTCGCGCTCGCGCTCGAACAGATCGATCAGCAGTCGTCTGGCCGATCGGCGAAGCTCGCTGTCGTGAGTGTCGCGCACCAGGCCCTCGAGCAGACGTTCCGCACGGTCGAGCAGGCCAAGCGCCAGGAAGTCGCGGGAAAGCTCGAGCTGCACCCGCTCGCTTTGATCGCTGGTCAGTGTCGGCCGGGCGAGCAGGTTCTGATGGATCTTCAGCGCCCGGTCGGCTTCGCTGCGATTGCGAAAGAGGTTGCCCAGGGCCAGGTGGGTCTCGACGGTATCGCTGTTGACCTCCAGTGCACCGATGAAGGTCTCGATGGCCTGGTCCTGCTGGTCGTTGAGCAGGTAGTTGAGGCCGACGAAGTAGTCTCGCGCCAGGGAGGGCGTCGCGGAAGAGGCGTCGCCCTTCGGGCGTTCTCGTCGGCCCAGCCACCAGCCGGCGGCGATCGCTGCCACCAGCAGGGCCAGCAAGAGCACGTCGGGCATCTAGGAGAGTTCCTTCATCTCCTGGACGCGCAGACGATCGAGCTCCTTACGCTGCTGCTGGTTATGGCGCTGGGCGCGGGTCAGCAGGGTGCGCAGGCGCAGATAGACGCCGCTCATGGCGATCATGCCGAGCAGCACGCCCGCGGTCAGCGAGGCCAGCAGCCAGACGGAGAGCGAGGCGGCGGGGAGCTCGATCCAGATCAGGTTCAGGGGCAGGGTCTGCTGGTTGTTGACGGCAAAGAGGATGCCGATCAGCAGCACCGCCAACAAAATGATGGCCAGGATCAGGCCTTTGAGCCAACGCATGTGCAATGTTCCCGTGTCGGTTGAAGGAGGGACGGCGATCGTGGGACGCCGTTCAGTAGCCGAGTGCGCGGCTGGCATCCACCTGTTCGCGCAACTCCTTGCCGGGCTTGAAGTGTGGCACGAACTTGCCGTCGAGTGCGACCGGTTCCCCCGTCTTGGGGTTCCGGCCGACCCGCGGCTCGCGGTAGTGCAGCGAGAAGCTGCCGAAGCCGCGGATCTCTACCCGGCCTCCTTCGGATAGGGTGTCGGTAATGTCGTCGAGGATCAGGCGTACCGCCGCCTCGACCTCCTTTACCGACAGCTCCGGCTGTCGCATGGCGATCTGCTCGATCAGTTCGGACTTGGTCATCGACTCGTCTCCGTGCGGTCCTGCCGGGGTCGGCGTGATCCGGGCGTTGTTGTTTTCCAAAGCATACTGGGCAAATCTCGATAAAACAACGCACTACGACCTTTTGCCGAGCGTTGTGGCGCATGATTCAGAGGCGGGCTGCCGCCGGCCAGGGGCTCGGGTATACTGCTGTCACATCCACTCGACTCAACGAGGCCGACCTTGAACGACGATTCGTCTCCGGAAGCCGCCCTGCGCAAACGCCTCTATTGGCACTCGCGTCGTGGCATGTGGGAACTGGACCTGCTGTTGATTCCCTTCCTCGAACAGCGCTATGGCGATCTGGACGAGGCGGACCAGGCGGCGTTCAGGGCTCTGATCGACGAGGAGGATCAGGACCTGTTCGTCTGGCTGATGCGCCGTGAATGGCCCGAGGACCCGGCGCGGCGCCGCATCGTCAAGCTGATCGTCGAGCATGCCGAGACCACCGACAACGATCACTATCGCAACCTCTAGGGTCGCGCTTGCGGCTCAGGGGCTGGTGGCCGCCATGGTTGCCGGCCTGGTCAGCGTCGCGGCGGCCACCTGGGCAGGCGCCTTGGCGGTGTGCCTGCTGGCCGGGACGCTGGCCCTGATGGCGCGTGACCGACGCTCGGGGCAGCTGCGCCTCACGCCGACGGCGGCCGGGGAGACCAGTGCGGCCTGGCGCGATCACGTTGACGAGGCCTGGCGGCCGGTCAGCCTGCGCTGCGACTACCTCGGCCCCTGGCTGATCGGGCTCTGGATCGAGGGGCGTCGGCTGTGGCTGTGGCCGGACAGCAGCGACCCCGAAGCCCTTCGCCGGCTGCGTAGGGAGCTGCTGCCGCTGCCCTAGCGGTGTAAACCCCACAGTGGGCCCTGAGGCGCCCTGCCTCTCTTTGGCGCGGCGCCACTTCGAGCGGCGTCAGCTCGCCTCGAGGTCCGTCAGGAAGATGCGCGAGGGGTGCGGGTCGGCGTCGCCGTGGACGGCACAGCCAGGATTGTGGTGCAGCCCGCGGGATTCGCGCCGCCCGCGCGCCGAAGCCACGGTGAGGCGCGCCAGGCGCAGGGCGTGCCAAAGGTTCGACAACTCCACCGACGGGGCGGCCTCGCGAACGCGCAGGGCCAAATCTCGATGCAGCTGGGAAAGCTCCCTGGCGGCCTCGTCGAGGCCCTGATCAGTGCGAACGATGGCCACCCGGGCGCTCATCAGCTGGCGCATCGCTTCGCGGATGGCGGTGAGGGTCTCCGGGGATTCCACCCGATCGCCGAAATGTGCCGTCAGTAGCTCGGCCGCCGAGCCTGGCGCTGTCTCGAGCAGTCGCCGGGCGCAGCTGCGCGCATACACTAGGCACTCCAGCAACGAGTTGCTGGCCATGCGGTTGGCGCCGTGCAGGCCGGTGCAGGCGACCTCGCCGATGGCGTAAAGGCGCGGTACCGTGGTGGCGCCCTCGAGGTCGGTGCTCACCCCGCCGCAGCTGTAGTGGGCGGCCGGCACCACCGGGATCGGCTGCTGGACGATGTCCAGTCCTCGCCTCGCACAGTGGGCGTGAATGGTCGGGAAGTGCTGGCGGATGGCGGTCTCGCCGAGGTGGCGGATATCCAGGAAGACATGATCGGTGTCGGTGCGCTGCATTTCGGCATCGATGGCTCGGGCGACCACGTCCCGGGGCGCCAGTTCGGCGCGGGGGTCGATCCCGGGCATGAAGCGTTCCCCGGCGGCATTGAGCAATTGTCCGCCTTCGCCGCGCACCGCCTCGCTGATCAGGAAGGCCGGGCCATCGGGATCGAAGAGGCAGGTCGGGTGGAACTGCTGGAACTCCAGGTTCATCAGTTCGGCGCCGAGCTCCGCGGCCATCATCATGCCCTCGCCGCTGGCCGGCTGGGGGCTGGTGGTGTGGCGGTAGAGGCCGCTGGCGCCGCCGGTGGCGAGCACGGTATCTGCGGCGAGCAGTTCGTGCACCCGGCCCTCGCCGTCGAGGCAGCGCGCCCCCCGGCAGTGGCCCTGGGCGTCACCGATCAGGCCGATGGCGGTGAGGTCGCCGCGCAGCGTGATGCTCGGATGGGCATCCACGTGCTGGCGCAGGGTCTCGACCACCGCGCGCCCGGTGGCGTCGTCGGCATGAATGATGCGCCTGGCGCCATGACCTCCCTCGCGGGTCAGGTGATAGGGGTAGCCGGCGTCGGGGCTGTGATCCGGCGTGAAGGGCACGCCCAGCGACAGCAGCCACGCGATGGCGGATGGGCCCTGCTCGACGGTGAATCGCACCGCGGTCTCATCGCACAGGCCATCGCCGGCTACCAGGGTGTCGGCGACGTGGGCCTCGATGTCGTCCTGGGGGGAGAGTACCGCGGCGATGCCCCCCTGAGCCCAGCGGCTGGCGCCCTGGTCGTCGCTGGTCGGTCGCAGCAGCGTGACCCGGCGATGGTCGGCTACCTCGAGTGCCAGCACCAGTCCGGCGACGCCGCCGCCGATGACCAGCACCTCATGCTTGCCGTCAGTCATCTGCCTTTCCTTCTCGTGTGGTGGTCATCGGCGGTCGACTGGGCGTCGGTGAGGCCGTGGTCGGGGGCTCGGCGGCGCAGTCGCCGGCTGGGCAGGCGATCCAGGTCGCCGAGGCGCCGGGTCAGGTCGTCGGTGAGTCGTGCCAGCTCTCGATTGAGCCACAGATAGCCGCCGGGACTGAAGAGGCGTCTTCCGTCGCTCGCCCGGGCGTTGGCGGCAAGCTCGGCGTGGCGGTCCAGGGCGAAGGGGGTAATGGTGACGTCGATCGCCCGGCCGGTGCGCACCTGGAAGGCCAGGGTGCCGATGCCGCGTGCCAGGGTGTGCTGCTGTTCGCGCAGTCCGTCCATGGCCTCGATGAGCTCGTGCCCGTCGCGGCTGTTCCAGTGGGTCTCGAGCAAGAGCTCGATGGTGGAGAGCATGCGCCGCTGCAGCGAGATCAGATCGTCCAGTTCGTGGCGGGTCAGGCGTCGCTCGCGGTGGATGGCATCCACCAGGCCGCGCTGCTTGATCAGCAGGCTGCTGGTGGCCTTGAGCAGCTCGCGGGCGTCGATGTCGTGGGCGGCCGTGGCGGTAGTGTGGGCATGATAGAGGCGGGCCATGCGATCGAGATTGTCGGCCAGCATGAAGCGCATCATGTCGGTAGCCTTCTGGGGCAGCACCAGGACCGTGACGGCGATGCCTACGAGGGTGCCGAGCAGCACGTCGAAGGCGCGCCATAGTGCGATGTTAAGCTCCTGCTGGCCGCCGCCTATCACCAGCAGCAGGCTGATGGCGAACATCAGGCCGCTGTAGCCGTGCCGATTGCCGAAGGTCAGCCAGGTGGCGGCGGCGATGCCGCACAGGGCGCCGAAGGGCACCAGGTAGGGCCAGGGCAGGGGGAGCATGATCAGCAAAAGGCCGACGCTGGCGCCGAGCACGGTGCCGAGCAGGCGCTGACGTCCCTTGTCGAGCACGCCGCCGATGTGAGGAAGGTTGCCCATCACCATGATGGTGCTGACCAGGGCCCAGCCGCTGTGCTGGATGGCAAATGCTTCGATGAGGGTAAAGGTGGCGCAGAGGGCCAGCACGATGCGCAGCACGTAGAGCTTGCGTCGATGCTGATAATTGAAGTAGGGGTCACGCAGGCGCGGCAGGATCATGAGATGGCGTCCCGTTGGAGGGTCGCGCCCGACGCTTTCAGGATAGTGCTAGCAGGGGAGTGCTAGTGAGCTGGTGCCCGGAGCCGGGCTCGAACCGGCACGGTGTTGCCACCGAGGGATTTTAAGTCCCTTGCGTCTACCAATTTCGCCATCCGGGCGGCTCGGTCACGAGCGGGCAACCAGGGAATAGTGGAGGCTGGAGTCGGAATCGAACCGGCGTACACGGAGTTGCAGTCCGCTGCATAACCACTCTGCCATCCAGCCTCATGAGTCGTACCATTCGTAGGGAATGGAGCGGGAAAGGAGATTCGAACTCCCGACCCTCGCCTTGGCAAGGCGATGCTCTACCGCTGAGCTATTCCCGCCTGACTCGAGTGCGTATTATACGGATAAGTCGGTGACTGTCAAACGCTTTCTATCCCTTGAGCGCCAATCGCCTTAGCGCATGGAGCTGCTGAGGTGCGGCCAGGCCGCGCGCAGGTAGAGGATCATCGACCACAGCGTGAGCAGGGCGGCCACATGCAGGGTAATAACGCCGAGCATGGCGATTGGCGTGCCCGGCGTGAAGGCGAGCAGCAGCAGGAGGGCAGTCATCTGCAGCGTGGTCTTGACCTTGCCGATCCAGGAGACGGCCACCTGGCCGCGCTTGCCCATCTCGGCCATCCACTCGCGCAGCGCGGAGATGACGATCTCGCGGCCGATGATCACCAGCGCCGGCAGGGTCAGCCAGATCACGTCGTAGCGTTCGATCAGCAGCGACAGGGCCACCGCAACCATCAGCTTGTCGGCCACCGGGTCGAGAAAGGCACCGAATGGCGTGGACTGGTCCCAGCGGCGGGCCAGGTAGCCGTCGAGCCAGTCGGTCACGGCGGCCAGGGCGAACAGCGCGGCGGCCAGCGGCATGCTCCAGGAAAAGGGCAGGTAGAACAGCACCACCAGCAGCGGGATGAAGACGATTCTGGCCAGGGTGAGCAGGTTGGGTATGTTCATCGGAAGATGCGGTCCTTGCCTTGGGTGCCGGGGAAGTCCCTCATTCTATCCGCCTGCGCTCGGGTCATCCATGCAGGGCGCGATGAATCGTCTCGGCCGTCCGGATGTAGAGCTGCTGATGCCGGGCATCGGCGGCATCGCCTCATGAGCTCGCCCGGCGCTATTCATTCATGCAGGTCATCCATGCAGGGCGCGATGGATCGTCTCGGCCGTCAGGATGTAGAGCTGCTGATACCGGGCATCGGCGGCAGCGCCTCGTGAGCTCGCCCGGCGCTATTCATTCATGCAGGTCATCCATGGAGGGCGCGATGGATCGTCTCGGCCAGCGTCGCGCTGATGCCGGGAACTCGGGCGAGCTCCTCACGATTGGCCTGCTTGACGCCGTGCAGGCCGCCGAAGAAGCGCAGCAGTTCGCGCCGCCGGCGCGGGCCGACGCCCGGGATGTCCTGCAGGGTCGAGGTGCGCCGGGTCTTGTCGCGCCGCGCTCGGTGGCCGGCGATGGCGAAGCGGTGGGACTCGTCGCGGATGTGCTGGATCAGGTGCAGGGCCGGCGAGGCGCCATCGAGATCCAGGCTGCGATCGACGGTCTCGACGAACAGCGTCTCGAGGCCCGCCTTGCGGGTGGTGCCCTTGGCCACGCCGAGCAGCGCGACGCCGGTGACGCCGAGCTCGGCGAAGACCTCGCGGGCCATGTTCAGCTGCCCCTTGCCGCCATCGACGATCAGGATGTCCGGGCGCTCGCCCTGGCCATCGGCCAGGCGCCTGAAACGGCGCGTCAGCGCCTGGCGCATGGCGGCATAGTCGTCGCCGGCGGCCACGCCCTCAATGTTGAAGCGCCGATAGTCGGACTTGCGGGGGCCGTTTTCGTCGAACACCACGCAGGAGGCCACGGTGGCCTCGCCGTGGCTGTGGCTGATGTCGAAGCACTCCAGCCGCTGCGGGGTGTGCTCGAGATCGAGAGCCTCGCGCAGGGCGTCGAAGCGCTTTGCAAGCTGATTCTGGCTCGCCAGCTGGCTTGCCAGCTGCTGCTCGGCGTTGGTGCGCGCCAGCTCCCGCCACTGGGCACGATGGCCGCGGACCTGGTCGGTCACTCGTATACGCTTGCCGGCGCGCTCGCTCAGCGCCTGGGCGATCAGCTCGTCCTCCGGGACCGGGTGGCTGGTGATCACCTCGGCGGGGATCTCGCGGGCCTGACCCAGGTAGAACTGGCTGAGGAAGTCGCCAAGCAGGGCCTCGGGGCCCAGGTCGAGCCCGTTAGGCGGGGCGTGGTGTCGCGCCCCCAGCAGACGGCCCTGGCGCACCGTGAGCACCGAGATGCACAGCGCCCCCGGACGGCTGGCCAGGGCGAAGACGTCGGCGTCGCCGTTACCGGTGTCGACGAACTGGCGCTGCTGCAGCTGGCGCAGGTCCTGGACCTGGTCGCGCAGCCGGGCGGCCTCCTCGAAGTCCAGGTTGGCGCTGGCCGCCTCCATGGCCTCGGTCAGCTCCCGGGTCACCGCCTCGCTCTTGCCCTCCAGGCACATCACCGCATGTTCCAGGTCCCGGCGGTAGTCTGCTTCGCTGATGAAGTCCACGCAGGGCGCGCTGCAGCGCTGGATCTGATACTGCAGGCAGGGCCGGGTGCGATGGGCGAAGACGCTGTCCTCGCAGTTGCGGATGCGAAAGATCTTCTGCATCAGCGACAGGCTCTCGCGCACGGCGCCGCTGCTGGGGTAGGGGCCGAGGTAGCGTCCGTCGTCCCGACGCACCCGGGCGCGCTTGTACTCCAGGGCCGGGAAGGGGTGGCGGTCGGTGACGAAGATGAAGGGGTAGGACTTGTCGTCGCGCAGCAGGATGTTGTAAGGCGGCCGCAGCTCCTTGATCAGCGTCTGCTCGAGGATCAGCGCCTCGGTCTCGCTGTTGGTCACCGTAATCTGGATATCGGCGATGCGGCCTACGAGGGCCTGGGTCTTCGCGTTGTGGGCACCGCGGAAGTAGCTCGCCAGGCGCGCCCGCAGTCGACGGGCCTTGCCCACGTAGAGGGTCTCGCCCTGCTCGTCGAGCATGCGATAGACCCCGGGTGACTGGCTGACGCTGCCGAGGAAGTCTCGGGAATCGAAGCTCATGGTTGCGGCGTGCCGGAAGAGAGAAACGGGACCCGATTCTATCAGATTCGATTGCGCCTCAAGGATCAGTCGACGTTGCTGAAGCCGTCGACCAGGCCGTGGCGCAGGCCTAGGTGGGTCAGCTCGACGTCGGAGGCCACGCCGAGCTTCTCGAAGATCCGGTAGCGATAGGTGTTGATGGTCTTGGGGCTGAGGAACATGCGCTCGGCGATATCGGCGACGCGCTGGCAGTTGACCACCATCATGGCGACCTGAAGTTCGCGCTGGGAGAGCTCGTCGAAGGGGTTGTCGGGCGCGTCGATACGCGACAGTACCAGCCGCTGGGCGATCTCCGGGCTGACGTAGCGCTTGCCGTCGAATACGCAGTGGATGGCCTCGACCATCTCGTCATGCTGACAACCCTTGCTGATGAATCCCTGGGCGCCGGCTTCCAGCAGCCGTTGAGCGAAGGCCTCCTCGATGAAGGCCGTCAGCACCAGGATGCGGATATCGCCGGCGAAACGATGGATCTTGCGGGTCGCCTCCAGGCCGCCGATGCCGGGCATGCGGATGTCCATCAGCACGATGTCCGGCTCGAGCGTGCGTGCCTGGGTGATTGCCTCCTCGCCATTGGCCGCTTCGCCGACCACGCGGATCCCGTGCTCGGCGTTCAATAGATGGGCGATGCTGGTCCGCACCAGGTGGTGGTCATCGGCGACAAGAACCCTGATCACGCGGGCGCTCCTGAGACGTGGTGGTGAGAGTCGGCGAGAGGCGAGCGTGCGAGAAGAGTCGCCTGCGTATCGACCGGTCGGATGGCTGACGGTGCCAAGAGTGTCACATTACGTGTCTAAGTCAAATTGGCACAAGGGCCAAGATGCGAAAACGCCACTAGGGACTTGACGCACGCCAAGGCGTTGCGTACTATATGCCTCGTTCTCGCAGGGCGGGAACGACGTGGGGCCTTAGCTCAGCTGGGAGAGCGCAACACTGGCAGTGTTGAGGTCAGCGGTTCGATCCCGCTAGGCTCCACCAACAAGACACTTCGAATCAGCCGCTTAGCGCATCGCGCCAGGCGGCTTTTTCGTGCGCTGGGGGAAAACTAGGGAAGCTCCACGCGGTTCTCTTAGCATCAGGCGCTGTCCGGCAGCACGAGTGTCTCCTTGCCCGGGTCCTTCGGCTGCTGCCAGAAGGGGCGTGGCGTCGATTGGACGATCATCGAGGCGCTTCCCGCACGGCGTCTTCCCTCAATGGCGCCCTTACTTCATGGCTAATAGGGGTTACAGTAGGCCATTGCTATGGACAGGCCGTCGGGGAGATCACCATGGAGTTTCGCTTCCAGCGTCGTATTCGTCTCGCACCCGGCGTGCGCTTTCACACCACGCGCCTGCGCCCCGGGCTGTCGCTGGGGCCGCCCGGGATCAGCCTGCTGATCGCGGGCGGCGAAGCCGACGAGCCGCTGCCCGTGGATCTGGAGATCACCGCCAGCGGAGAGGTTCGCTATCGGCAGGCAGACGGCACGCGAATGACCGCGGCCGGGGCCCGAGAGGTGCGTCGCCGCGCCGAGGCGGAGCTGCGCGAGGCCCTCGGCGCGCACTGCGAGGACCTCAATGCGCAGCTTGAGCGGCTCGGCCGCCTGCACGAGCAGACGCCGGCCCCGGATGCCACCGGCTATCGGCCGCGCAGCTACCCGGAGTCGCCTCCGGTGCCGGTGGCCGAGACGCGCCCCGCCTGGTGGCAGGGCCTCTGGGCGCCGGCCCGCCGGCGGCACGACCGCGAGAACGCCCGACGCCAGGCAGAGCACGCACAGGCCTATCGGGCCTGGGAGTGGCGAAAGGCGGAGTTCGACGCCCGAGAGTTCCAGCGCCAGCGGCGCGAGGACGAGGCAAGTTGGGACGACCCTGACGCCATGCAGCAGACGCTGGTCGAGCGTCTGGAGGAGCTCGACTGGCCGCGCGAGACGCTGATCGATTTCGCGCTGGTCGATGATTACCGCACCATCGCCCTGGATATCGACCTGCCAGGCCCCGAGGAGATGCCCGACCGTCGCTGGAGCATGCCCGCCAAGCGCATCAAGCTGTCGCCGCAGCGGCTCACGGTCACGCGTCAGCGCCAGCTCTACCGGGATTACCTGCATGGCGTGGCCTTTCGCGTGCTCGGTGCAGCCTTCGCGCGGCTGCCGCGCATCGAGCTGGCGCTGGTCTCGGGCTATCGGCGCCTCGATGACCCGGCCGCCGATGGCGGCGGGCGCCGCTACCTGTTCAGCGTCAAGGTGAGCCGTGAGCAGTGGCAGGGCCTCGCCTTCGATGAGCTGGCGAGCCTCGATCCCGGTGAGGTGCTAGCGGACTTCTCCCTGCGCCGCGAGATGACACGCGGCGGCGAGCTTTGTGACATCACGCCCTTCGAGCCCGATTGGCGCTGGCGCTAGCGGTCTTTCTTACTAGCACTCTTTTATCATCGTGACCGCTCTCGGGCTTTTCCGCTCCCGGTCTTCCCGTTCTCCGCGCGGCCGTCCCTCAGTCGAAGGCGTCCTGGCCGGCGCT
The DNA here is from genome assembly GCF_900116405.1 of Halomonas saccharevitans. Taxonomy (GTDB): domain Bacteria; phylum Pseudomonadota; class Gammaproteobacteria; order Pseudomonadales; family Halomonadaceae; genus Halomonas; species Halomonas saccharevitans. The sequence goes on from NZ_FPAQ01000015.1 coordinate 62,397, forward strand.
GAGGATATGGCGCAGGCCGTGGCACTCCACCAGCGGGTCGGTGCAGTTGACCACGATGTCGGAGTGGGCCAGCACGTAGCCCTTGCCGGTGATGGTGTTGTCCACCACCGTCAGGGGGCCCTCCGGACGGGTGCCGATGCACTCGCCGATGAAGCCGGTCTCGCGCAGCGAGATGGTCTCGAGTCGATCGCCTGGCCGGAGGCGCCCTTCGTGGTGCATCAGCGCCAGGCGCGCCGAGGTGCCGGTGCCGGTGGTACTGCGACAGATCACGCCCGGATGCACGTAGGTGGTCGAGCGGGATCGATAGTAGCCGTCCGCGACCTGCTCGACGGGCCCCATGAAGTGCAGGAAGGGCAGGGGGCCCACGTCGCCCAGGGTGTAGTGCGAGAAGCCGCGCTCGGCCTGGATCGCCTCGACGATCCGGTGAGCGCAGTCGGCCAGGGCCCGCTCCTCCTTACGCACCAGCGAGAAGCCGAGCTCCGTGGCGTCCACCAGGGCATAGAAGCCGCCGCTGTAGGCCACGCTGTAGGTCACGTCGCCGAGCCCGGGCACGTGGAGGCTGGCGCGGTAGGTATCGATATAGCTCGGCAGTCCCGCGCAGGTGATCGCCTCCACCACGCCGTTCTCGACCAGCGCCTCGATCTGCACCAGTCCCGCCGGGGACTCGAGCGTGAACTGCTGGCGTCCCTCCACTTTGGCCACCAGGCCGCTCTCCAGCACCGCGGTGGCGGTGCAGATGGTGTTGGAGCCGGAATAGATCGGATAGCCCATCACCTCCATGATGATGTAGCCCGCGGCGGCCCTGGGGTCGCTGGGGGGGACGAGCAGGTCCACCGACATCTCGGGGATGCCGTAGGGCTCCTCCAGCAGCAGGCGGCGCAGGCCATCGGCGTCGTCGCGCAGGTAGTGCATCTGGTCGCGGACGGTGGCGCCGGGCAGCGGCGCGATGCCGCCGACGACGATGCGGCTGACGTCGCCGCCGGCGTGGGTGTCGATCAGTTGCAGGGTCAGTGGTTGGCTCATGCGGGTTCCTCGAGCGCGAAGCGCGCACCATGTTCGGCCCATTCGGCATCCGGCACGATCACGATCTTGCCCAGGTAGCCGCTGCCGCGGTTGACGAAGTAACGCTCGGCGGCGTGCAGCTCGGAGAGCTTGAAGGCGGCGTGGAGCACCGGCTTGAGCCGGCCGTCGCGTATCCAGGCCATCAGCTGCTCGGCCTCCTCGCGGGTGCCGTGGGAGACGCCGAATATCTGCACCTGATAGAGATAGATGCGCGTCCACATCAGCTCGCTTACGTTGCCGCCGCTGGCGCCGGCGATGGAGAGCCGCGGATAGCTCGCGCGTCTGGCCATGTCGACGATCATGGTGTCGATGAAGCGGCCGGTCATCTCGCCGCCCACCAGGTCCATCACCGCATCGATGGGCGCGCCCTCGGTGGCCTCGAGCACGCGATCGACGAAGCTCGGCAGGTCGCCGCGATCGATGACCGCCTCGGCGCCGAGTGCGAGGAGGGCGTCGGCCTTGTCGAGCTGGCTCACCGCATAGGGGATGGCGCCGACGATCCGGCACAGCTGGATCAGCGCCGTGCCCACGCCGCCGCTGGCGCCGGTGACCAGCACCCGCTCGCCGGCGGCGACGCGAGCCGAGGTCATCATGTGGTAGGCGGTCTGGTAGGAGCACATGCCCATGGCGGCGAGTTCGGCATCGGCGAGCTCGGGGTTGGGCACGTGGTGGAACTGGTCCGCCGGCACGGCGAGGTACTCGGCGAAGCCGCCGTCGGCGCCGTGGCCGTAGTAGTCCGGCATGAGGTTGAGGTCGCGGCGTCCATCGGGGTAGAGGTTGAAGTCGAGCAGGCCGCGCTCGCCGAGGCGCGAGGCCGGTACGCCCTCGCCTACGGCGACGACGCGCCCGGCCACGTCGGCCCCCTGGATGCGCGGGAAGGTCAGGGTGGGGGAGCCGCCCATGGCGAAGGAGGTCACCTCGCCCTTGTCCCTGGTGGGGTAGAGGCCCTCGCGGGCCTTGCGGTCGGTATTGTTCTTGGCCGTCGCCGTGACCTTCACCAGCACCTCGCCGCGAGCCGGGGCCGGCACGGGAACGTCGGTGCGATAGGCCAGGCGGTCGACGTCGCCATGCCCGGTCAGCAGCATGGCCGCCATGGTCTCGGGAACGCGTTCGCTGCTCACGGGGTGCCTCCTGTCATCGCTGTCGATTCGACTCGACGATAGCAGACTTCCCCGACCCGGCGTCATCCCTTTCGGCTGCTGCGCGGGTCGGTGTGTCGGTGGCCCGGTGGTACCCGTCAGCCGCCGCTATGCCAGAACGGCTGCCCGACGGTCGGCGTGCTCGGGCTGGCGGTCTGGCGCTGCTGCATCAGCCCGGCGCGATACGCCTTGCGCCCGGCGATGATCGCCTCGGCGAAGGCCTCGGCCATCAGCGCCGGTCGGTGGGCCTTGGCCACGGCGGTGTTGAGCAGCACGCCGTCGAAGCCCATCTCCATGGCCTCGGCGGCCTGGGAGGGGGCGCCGAGGCCGGCGTCGATGATCAGCGGCACGTCCAGGCGCTGGCGCAGGGTCTGAAGGGCGTAGCGATTCATCAGGCCGCGGCCGGTGCCGATGGGCGCGCCCCAGGGCATCAGCGCCTGGCAGCCCGCGTCGCGCAGCCGCTGACAGAGCACCAGGTCGTCGGTGCAGTAGGGCAGCACCTTGAAGCCGTCGTCGATCAGCGTCCGGCAAGCCTCCAGCAGGCCGAAGGGGTCCGGTTGCAGGTTGTAGTCGTCGCCGATCACCTCGACCTTGATCCAGGGCGTGTCGAACATCTCCCGGGACATCTGGGCCAGGGTGATGGCCTCCCGGGCCGAGCGGCAGCCGGCGGTGTTGGGCAGCAGCCGACAGCCGCTGTCGCGCAGGATCTGCCAGAAGGCGTCGCCGTCGCCCTCGGCGGGATTCTGACGGCGCAGCCCCAGGGTCACCATGTCGCAGCCGGCGGCCTGGATGGACTCCTGCATCACCGCGGGCGACGAGTAGAGGGCCGTGCCCAGCAGGAAGCGGCTGGAGAAAGTCTCGTCGTAGAGCGTCAGGGTGTCGTCGTGTAATGCGTTCATCAGCCGCCTCCCACCGGGGCCACGATATCGATGCGATCGCGGTCTTTAAGGACCCGCTCGGCGTAGGCCGAGCGGGGCACGAACTCGCCGTTGATCGCCACGGCGACGCGCCGCTCGGTGTAGTGCCAGGTGTCCAGGGCATCTGCCAGCGCCGTATCGGTCGGCAGGCGGGTGGTTTCGTCGTTGAGGCTCAGGGTGATCTCGTTCATGCAGCGCTCTCCTGGGGCGGATGTCCCGTCAGGGTCTCGGCGAAGGGCTGCTCGCCCCGGCCGCGGATAGTGGCCAGCAGGTGGCAGGCGACCGCCGGTGCCAGCAGATAGCCGTGGCGGAACAGGCCGTTGGCGGTGATCAGGCCGTCACGCTGGGTGACATGGGGAAGGTTGTCCCGGAAGGCGGGGCGCAGGTTGACGCCCTGCTCCAGGATGCGTGCCTCGGCGAAGGCCGGCGACAGGGTGTAGAGGGCGCTGCCCAGCTCCAGGGAAGACTGCAGAGAGACTGGCGAGCGGTCCTCGCTCTCGATCTGGGTGGCCCCGATGACGAAGCGCTGGTCGGGCTTGGGCACCACGTAGAGCTGGTAGCGCGGATGCATTAGGCGCACCGGGCGGGTGAGGCGGATCTCCGACGTCTGCACGTGCAGCGTCTCGCCGCGCACCCCGCGCAGGCTGGCGTGATGCTGGCGGGCGCCGGTGCCGCGACAGTCGATGACCAGATCGAAGGCATGCCGGCCGTCGCGGGTCTCGATCTCCCCGGGGAAGGTGTCCACCGGGCAGTGGGCATGGCAGGTGCCACCCAGGCGGCGAATCTCGGCCAGCAGGCGCTCGAGCAGGGCGCGATTGTCCAGGTGAGCCTCGCCCGGCAGGTAGAGGCCCTGTCGAAAGCCCGCCGCCAGGTCGGGCTCCAGGCGGTGGATCTCGGCGTCGTCGAGCGACTGGCAGGGCGGCTCCTCACCAAGTACATGGGTGAGGTCGCGACGAAACTGGGTGAGCTCCCCCATGTCCTGGGCGTGCGCCACCATCAGGCTGCCCTGGTGATGCCACAGGTCGCCGGCATTGAGAGCGTCGAGCCAGCGCGGCCACTGGGCCAGCGCGAAGCGCCCCATGTCAAAGACGCTGCGCTCGGAGACCGCGGTCTCGCACAGTGGCGCCACCATGCCGGCCGCCGTCCAGGCTGCAGCGGCGGGGTGCTCCAGGTCGCCGGCATCAAAGAGGGTGACGGCATGGCCGTCGCGCAGGAGTTGCCAGGCGACCAGTCGGCCCAGCAGGCCGGCGCCGGCCACGGCGATGGTTCTATCGGTGGGGTGTGTCATGGCGTTGTCCATCCAGCAGAAGACGTGGAGGAACAGGCTGGATGACGAAAGGGGGCTGCTGGGCGAGACGACAGCTTGTTCCCTCCGCAGGCATCAACCTGATCAGGTTCAACGGGTTCGGCCGTACCGATCTCAGCCCCCGTGCACGTCTCCATGAGCGTACCGGGGCTCCCCGACAAGTCGTTACAACGTAACCAAAAATGCCCGGGCGCGCAATCGAGGGCGCGCCCGGGCATTTTCCAGGGCTGGTCTTCAGGTCTGGTCTTGAGGCTGGTCCCGATACGCTAGCCCGGCATCGGGCTCAGGCGCAGTCGGCGGCCCCTTCGCCGAACATGTCGAACAGCAGCTCGCGGCCGAGGCCGGTGAGCACCAGGCGCTGCTGGTCGTTCCAGGTGGCGGCCTGGCTGTTCTCGAGGATCGTCTGGCAGGGCGCCCAGTCGCTGGTGGCCGCTCCCAGGGTCTTCAGGGCCTGGCGATCGAGGCCGCGATGGCTGACGGTGACGGTCTCGAGCACATGGCCGTGGCGATAGAGCATGGCGGCCATGTGGGAGAGGCACTGACGCAGGCTGCGCTGCATGCCGCTGTGACTGGGGTGGGAATGATTCATGCTGCCGCATCTCCTGAACGGGATTGCTGCGGCGCATTATACATGCGACGAAGGTCGATGTCATACCAAGGTATAAGGTGGCCTCCGCCGCGTCTCCGTCAGCTGTCCACGTGTCCCAACAGCAGGAACTCGATCAGCGCCTTCTGAGCGTGCAGGCGGTTGCCCGCCTCCTGCCAGACCACGGCGCGCGGGTCGTCGAGCAGGGTCTCGCTGATCTCCTCGCCGCGGTGGGCGGGCAGGCAGTGGAGGAAGAGGGCGTCTTCCCGGGCGTGATCGAGCAGCGCCTCGGTGACCTGCAGGCCGGCGAAGTCCGCCTCGCGCTTGGCCTGCTCTTCTTCCTGGCCCATGGAGGCCCAGACGTCGGTGGTGATCAGGTCGGCGTCGGCCACGGCGGCATGCGGGTCGCGCACGATGCTGACCCGGTCGCCGGCGGCGTCGAGGATGTCCTGGCGGGGCTCATAGCCCTCGGGGCAGCAGATGCGCAGCCGGAAGTCGAACTGTCGGGCAGCGTTGATCCAGGAGTGGCACATGTTGTTGCCGTCCCCGATCCATACCGCAGTGCGATCCTTGACGCTGCCGCGCAGCTCGGTCCAGGTCATCACGTCGGCCAGCAGCTGGCAGGGGTGGTAGTCGTCGGTCAGGGCATTGATCACCGGCACCGAGCTTGCCGAGGCGAACTGCTCCAGGCCCTGGTGGGAGAAGGTGCGGATCATCACCGCATCGACCATCTCCGAGAGCACGCGGGCGGTGTCGCCGATCGGCTCGCCGCGGCCGAGCTGGGTGTCGCGCGACGACAGAAACAGCGCGTGGCCGCCGAACTGCGCCATGGCGGTCTCGAAGGAGACCCGGGTGCGCGTCGAGGATTTCTCGAAGATCATCGCCAGGGTGCGGTTGGCGAAGGGGGTATAGGTGGGCCCGTGGGTCTTCAGGCCATTCTTGATCGAGATGGCGCGCTGGATCAGGTAGCGCAGCTCGTCCGGACTGAGATCGAGCAGGGTGAGGAAATGGCGGATGGCCATGGGGTCGCTCCACGGGGAAAAACGACCATCCTAGCCAGCCCAGGGGGGATGCGCAACGCGCCCGGCATCAGTAGAATGGCTGCATCCACAAGGCCGACCCGCGCGGTCGGGTATTGCCCGAATCCCCCCGGGTCGCCCGGCAGGCGAGTCCAGTAAACGAGTAAGGGAGACGTCATGAGCACTACCGTCGAGAACATTCAGCGCCAGATCGGCGAGAACCCGATCCTGATCTACATGAAGGGCACGCCCCAGCTGCCGCAGTGCGGTTTCTCCGCACAGACCGTCCAGGCCCTGATGGCCTGCGGCGAGCGCTTCGCCTTCGTCAACGTGCTGGACAACCCGGACATCCGCGCCGAGCTGCCCAAGGTCGCCAACTGGCCGACCTTCCCGCAGCTGTGGGTCGAGGGCGAGCTCGTGGGCGGCTGCGACATCGTCGCCGAAATGCATCAGTCCGGCGAGCTGGAGACCCTGGTCAAGGCCGCGGCCGCGCGCGCCCAGGAAGGCGAGGGCGACGCCCAGGCCTGAGGGCCGCCTACGCGCCGCGCAGCATGACAAAACCCCCGTCGGCCAGCGCCGGCGGGGGTTTTCGTTGGTAGGCGTCTTGGGGCATACGGGCGTTCAGGCCTCTTCCATGCCCTGCTCGCGCTGCGCCAGGTCCCAGCCGCCCAGGTCCTTGTAGCGATTGACCATGGCGCAGAACAGCTCGGCGGTGCGCTCGGTATCGTAGCGGGCCGAGTGAGCGGCGCTGTTGTCGAACTCGATGCCGGCGGCGCGGCAGGCGCGGGCCAGCACGGTCTGGCCGTAGACCAGGCCGGCGAGCGACGCGGTATCGAAGCTCGAGAAGGGGTGGAAGGGATTGCGCTTGATGCCGCAGCGCGCCACCGCCGCGTTCAAAAAGCCGTGATCAAAGGCCGCGTTGTGGCCGACCAGCACGGCGCGGGTGCAGCCGTGGGACTTGATGGCCTTGCGCACCGGGCGGAAGATTTCGCCCAGCGCCTCGGCCTCGCTGATCGCGACCTGCTGGCGCAGCGGGTCATCGAGGCGGATGCCGGTGAAGTCCAGTGCCGACTGTTCCACGTTGGCCCCGGCGAAGGGCGTGACATGGTAGGCATAGGTGGCATCGGGCAGCAGGTTGCCTTCCGGGTCCATGGTCAGGGTTACCGCGGCGATCTCCAGGATCGCATCGCCTTGCGCGTTGAAGCCGCCGGTTTCCAGGTCCACCACCACGGGCAGGAAGCTGCGGAACCGCTGCGCCATGAGTTCGCGGGCCATCGCCTCGCTCATGCACCTCTCCTTGTCTGGGGCATCGTTTCTCTAGACCGCGGCAGTCTACCAGCTTGGCCGCAGCGCGTCCCGTCGCCGGTGTTCGCTGGAGGCTCGTCGCGCTATAATCTCTTCCTTTCATGATCGTTAGCCAAAAGGAGCCTCAGCATGTCCGATGTCAAGAAGGTCGTGCTCGCCTATTCCGGCGGCCTGGACACGTCCGTCATCGTCAAGTGGTTGCAGGAAACCTATGACTGTGAGGTCGTGACCTTCACCGCGGACATCGGCCAGGGCGAGGAAGTCGAACCCGCGCGCGCCAAGGCCGAGGCCCTGGGCGTCAAGGAGATCTACATCGAGGATCTGCGCGAGGAGTTCGTGCGCGACTACGTCTATCCGATGTTCCGCGCCAACACCATCTATGAGGGCGAGTACCTGCTCGGCACCTCCATCGCGCGCCCGCTGATCGCCCGTCGCCTGATCGAGATCGCCAACCAGACCGGCGCCGACGCCATCTCCCACGGCGCTACCGGCAAGGGCAACGACCAGGTCCGCTTCGAGCTCGGCGCCTACGCGTTGAAGCCGGGCGTCAAGGTGATCGCCCCTTGGCGCGAGTGGGACCTCAACTCCCGCGAAAAGCTGATGGCCTACTGCGATCAGCACGACATTCCGGTGGACTTCTCCTCCAAGAAGAAGAAGTCACCCTACTCCATGGACGCCAACCTGCTGCACATCTCCTACGAGGGCGGCATCCTCGAGGATCCCTGGGCCGAGGCCGAGGAAGACATGTGGCGCTGGAGCGTCTCGCCGGAGGCCGCGCCGGACCAGCCCACCTACGTCGAGCTGACCTTCGAGCAGGGTGATATCGTGGCCATCGACGGCGTGCCGATGAAGCCCCATGAGGTGCTCGAGAAGCTCAACAAGATGGGCGGCGACAACGGCATCGGCCGCCTCGACATCGTCGAGAACCGCTACGTGGGCATGAAGTCGCGCGGCTGCTACGAGACGCCGGGCGGCAGCATCATGCTGCGCGCCCACCGCGCCATCGAGTCGCTGACGCTGGACCGCGAGGAGGCGCACCTCAAGGACGAGCTGATGCCCAAGTACGCCGAGGTGATCTACAACGGCTACTGGTGGAGCCCGGAGCGTCGCATGCTGCAGGCCGCCATCGACGAGACTCAGAAGAACGTCTCCGGCGTGGTGCGCATGAAGCTCTACAAGGGCAGCGCCATCGTCGCCGGCCGCAAGTCCGACGCTTCGCTCTTCGACGAGTCCATCGCGACCTTCGAGGACGATGCCGGCGCCTACGACCAGAAGGATGCCGAGGGCTTCATCAAGCTCAACGCCCTGCGCCTGCGCATCGCCGCCGGCAAGGGTCGCCGTCAGGATTGAGCCACCCCGACGCCGGCCTCGTGCCGGCGTCTTTCTGTCAGGAGGTTCCATGCTGAAGAAGCTGCTGTCCGGCCTGTTCGGGGGCAACGAGGGCGAGCCCAAGGGCGCGCCCGCCGCCGAGCCGGTCGAATACAAGGGCTATCTGATCGTCTCCGAGCCCGCCGACATGGGCGGCCAGTTTCGCGTCAGCGGCTGGATCCGCAAGCCGATCCCCTCGAGCGAGGAGCAGCCCGGCGAGATGCTCGAGCACCGCTTCGAGCGCTCCGACATGGTGCCCGGCCGCGAGGCCTGCGACACCCTGATGGTCCGCAAGGCCGAGCGCTTCATCGACGAGGTCGGCGACGACATGTTCTCGCCGCGCTGAGCGGCGCCCGCGGTGCCACACTAACGACGCTCCCGTCGACGGGGCGCGTCGTTCTCTCCTTGAAGTGCCCTCTCTTAAGGGCCTTAGAAAGTCCTTACTGAAGGCCGTCTTTAAACGCCTTCCTTAACCGCCCTCGGCTGTCATGGTCCCCGCGGCCATCGCCTCTCTGTCATGGCTTTTCTGTCATGGTCTTGTTGTCGCAGCTTTCCTGTCATAGTTGTCCTTTGATCGCCTGCCGGCCATCTCTTCCCTCCGCCTTGGCCTTTCGCCCAAGTGTGGCGAATGGATGCCCTCGTTAGACTCGAGGAACTGCCGATTCGTGACATGACACGGAGAGTCCATGCGCCTGTTGCACCGTTCCTCGTCCTGGCGGGCGCTCTTCGCCGGCGAGGCAGACCCCGATCCCGCGGCCTGGCCTGCGCTGCTGGACCCGCTGCGCGGGGCACTCGAGCGCCTCGGCCCGCATCCCGACCTCGCCGCGGCCCATGCTTGGCAGGGTGAGCTCGTCTCCGCGCTCGACCGCCTCGATCTGCCCGCCGGGCGCATCAGCCAGCTGATCAGCGACCACAACGACTGGCTCTATCGGCGCGCCATCGAGCTCTCGCTTTCCGAGATGCGGGCCCAGGGCTGGGGAGCGCCGCCGGCGGCTTTCTGCGTGCTGGTGCTGGGTTCGGGCGCCCGCCACGAGAGCCTTTTGGCGCCGGATCAGGACAACGCCATGATCATCGCTGACTACCCCGACGCGCGGCATACCGAGATCGACGGCTACTTCCAGGCGCTGGGCGAGCGCTTCACCGCGCGGCTCGATGCGGCTGGCATTCCGCTCTGCAGGGGGCACGTCATGGCGCGCTTTCCGATGTGGCGCAAGCGGCTCTCGGAGTGGTGGGCGCAGCTGGAGATATGGACGGCGGAGCGGCGCATCAAGCGCGTGCAGCAGGCCAACATCCTGCTCGATTTCCGTCCGGTCTTCGGCGAGCCGACGCTGGCCGAGGGGTTGTCGGGGCAGGTGGCAAAGCGCCTGTCCGCCGCGCACCTCTTCCTCGACGAGATGGCAAGCCTGCTTGATGAGTTGCCCGTGGCCCTGGACCGTCTCGGCCGGCTGCGCGGCGACGATGAGGAGGCCCCCCACGATCGCGCCATCAACCTCAAGCGCCAGGGCGTGCTGCCGCTGGTAGGTGCGGTGCGCCTGCTGGCCCTTCGGCACGGCGTCCGCCCACCGGATACCCGCGCGCGCCTGGTCGCGCTGGTGATGTGCGAGGCGCTCACCGCCGAGCAGGCCGAGGCGCTGACAGCGGCGCTTGAGCGGCTGCAGGGGCTGATTCTGGCGGAGCAGCGCCTGGCGCTGGCCGAGGGGCGCACGCCGGATGGCTGGGTGGACATCACCCGCCTGCGTGAGGATCAGCGCCTGCTGCTGCGCCACGATCTCCGCGGGATCCGTGCGCTGCTGCGTCGCGCCCGTCGGGCGGGCTGAGTCGCCGGTTCACTCCTCGTCGTGCTCGCCGGCAGAGCCCTGATGCTCTTCGGCTAGGCCCCGTCAGGGCGGCCGCCGGGCTTCGATTCGGGCGTTTCATCGGCCTCTTCACCGGCCTCTTTACCGGCCTCTTTACCGAGAGAGGGGGCCTCGGCCGGCGCCTCGGGCAGCTCCATCACCAGGCAGGCGCCGCCCAGTCGGCTGGCCTCCTCGATCCACAACCGCCCGCCCAGGTGAGCGACGATGCCGCGGCTGATCGGCAGGCCGAGCCCGCTGCCGCGCGGGCGTCCGCGTGTCTCGCCGCTCTCCTGGTGCTGGATCTGGTGGAACTTCTCGAAGACCCGCTCGCGCTCGCCCTCGGCGATGCCGGGGCCGTTGTCCTCGACGGCGAGGCGATAGTGTTTCTTGTGGCGCGCCAGGCGCAGCAGCACGCGGGGATCATCGTCGGCGGCGAACTTGCCGGCGTTGTCGAGCAGGTTGATAGTCACCTGCTCGAGACGGTCGGCATCGCCGATCACCCAAGCGGTCTCGGGCGTGATCTCCACCTCTAGGGTGACGCCGCGGTCCTCCTGGAGGCGCTGCACTGCATCGACGCTCTGGCGCGTCAGCGCCACCAGGTCGAGGCGCTTGGGGTCAAGGGTCAGGCGGCCGCTCTCGAGCCTGGCCAGATCGAGGATCTCCTCGATCAGCCGTGACAGGCGCTGGCTCTCGCGCACCACCACATCGAGGAAGTGCTCGCGCTTCTCGTCGGGCAGCGCCTGGTTGTCGCGCAGGATCTCGGCGAAAGCGCGGATCGAGGTGAGTGGCGTGCGCAGCTCGTGGCTGACCATGGCCACGAACTCGTCCTTGAGCCGGTCGAGCTCGCGCAGCCGCTCATTGGCCGCGCGCAGCTCCTCGCTGGCGCGGGCCAGCTCGCTGGACTTCTGCTCGAGGCGGCGGTTCATCTCCAGCGTCTCGGAGGTGGTATCGAGGATGCGCAGGATCGATTCCAGGTCGGGCGCCTCGCCGCGTGCCACCGAGTCGATCAACACCCGGGCCGAGGCGCTGCCCAGCGACCCGGCCAGGGCCTGCTCGGCCCTGAGGGAGAGCGCCGCGGAGGCGGGCTGGTCGTCATCCTCTGTTTCGTCGGCCTCGCCGGCGGGATGGGCGAAGACCCGCCGGCTGGTGGCCTCGCCCAGGTAGCGGTCGAGCAGGGCGCGCAGCTCGCCGCGGGTGGTCTGACCCTGCCACAGCGAGGTCGGCACCAGGCCGGGGGGCATGGCCTCGGTGAACAGCGCCGCCTGGGTCTGCTCCAGTGCCGAGGGGCGGGTGAAGAGCGACACGCCCACCAGCAGGCCGACGTTGGCGACGAGGCTCCACAGCAGCGAATGGGTGTAGATGTCCCAGCCCTCGAGTCCGAACAGCGCATAGGGGCGCAGCCAGTCGATGCCCCAGGGCCCCTGGGCGAGGAAGCCCGGGTCCAGCCAGCCGGACTGGGCGAAGCCCGGGATCAGCAGGGTCCAGGCCCAGACCAGAAAGCCCGCGCTCATGCCCAACGCCGCGCCGCGACGCCGGGCGCCGCGCCAGTAGAGGCCGATCAGCAGCGCCGGGGCGAACTGGCTCGCCGCGGCGAAGGAGACCAGTCCGATGGTCACCAGGCTGTAGGTCTCGCCGATCAGCGCATGATAGAGATAGCCGAGCAGCAGGATCAGCAGGATGCTGACGCGGCGGATACCCAGCAGCCAGCCGGCCAGTTCGCCCCGGGTGCTCAAGTGCAGGCGGTTCGAGCGCAGCAGCAGCGGCATCACCAGCTGGTTGCTGACCATGGTCGACAGGGCGATGGTCTCGACGATCATCATGCCGGTGGCGGCCGAGAGGCCGCCGATGAAGACCAGCAGCGGCAGGGCCTCCAGGCCGGCGGAGAGCGGCAGGGTGAGCACGAAGCTGTCGGAGTCGCCGCCGCCCAGCAGCAGCCCGGCCAGGGCGATGGGGATCACGAACAGGTTGATCACCAGCAGGTAGAGCGGGAAGAGCCAGCCGGCCCGCTTGATATGGCGCTCGTCGACGTTCTCGACCACCAGGACCTGGAACTGTCGGGGCAGGGTGAAGAAGGCGAGAAAGGCCAGCGCCAGCATGCCCACCCAGCCCAGCGCCCCGCCGGGCACCGCCTCCAGGCTCAGAAGCCGGGTGAGCTCGGCTCGCTCGCCTACCTGGGCGAAGAGGTCGGCGGGGCCGTTGAAAAGCACGAGCACGGTGAACACGCCCACCGCCAGGAAGGCCACCAGCTTGACCAGCGACTCGAAGGCGATGGCGGCGACCATGCCTTCGTGGCGTTCGCTGGCATCCAGGTGGCGGGTGCCGAAGAGGATGATGAAGACCGCCAGCACCAGCGCGACCCAGAACGACCGGTCGCTCCAGAATCGCTCATCGGCCAGGGGCAGGTCGGCGGCCTGGGGATAGTTGACCAGCACGGCATGGCTGACGGTGATCGCCTTGAGCTGCAGGGCGATGTAGGGGGTGATGCCGACCAGGGCGATCAGCGCGACCAGCGCACCCAGGCTCGAACTCTTGCCGTAGCGGGCGCTGATGAAGTCGGCGATGGAGGTGATGCGCTGGGCGCTGGCGATGCGCACCATCTTGCCGATCACGAAGGGCGCCATCAGCATCGCCAGGGTCGGGCCCAGGTAGATCAGCAGGAAGCTGGGGCCGAACTGGGCCGCACGCCCGACGCTGCCGTAGAAGGTCCAGGCGGTGCAGTAGACCGCGATGGAGAGGGCATAGACGGTGGGGGAGCCGATCAGCGAACGGCCCAGCGCGGCACGCCGATCCCCCCAGGCCGCGATGAGAAAGAGCAGCGCCAGATAGCCGAAGGCGAGAACCACCACCACGAGCCCGCTGGTCATCGCCTGTCCGTCCTCATCCCGTCAATCCTCATCCCGACGTTCCATCAGCCAGGCCATCAGGCCGATCACCGCGCCCCAGGCGAGGAAGACGTAGGGCACCAGCCGGCTGATGCCGTCCGCCGACGGCGCGGCGATCAGCACCAGTGGCGGCGAGAACAGCAGCGCCGCCAGCACGATCAGGGCGACCAGGCGCTCCTTGCGGCGAGGGGCGTTCACGAGGCGTAGGCGTCCTCACGGTCGAGGGCGCTGGTCTGGAGGGCCAGCACCTGCTCCAGTGTCTCGATGCCCCGGGCCTCCAGTCGCGGCAGCAGCGCGAGCCACAGCTCCGCCGTGACCCGGGCATCGCCCAGGGCGGTATGGCGGGTGCCGGGCGGGAAGCTCAAGTCGTAGCGGTCGGCCAGGCTGTCCAGGTCGTGACCGTCGAGGCTCTCGTCCAGCGCCCGGGACAGCAGCAGGGTGTCGAGCACCGGCATGTCGAAGTCGACGCCGCCGCCGGGCGGCTGGATGGCCAGCAGGTCGAAGGCCGCGTTGTGGGCGAGTATCACCGCCTCGCCGATGTAGTCGCGAAAGCGCGGCAGGGCCACGGAGAGCGGCGGGGCGCCGGCGACGTCGTCATCGGTGATGCCGTGGATGGCCGTGCTGGCCGGTGGGATGGGGCGTTCGGGGTTGACCCGCAGGTCGAAGACGTCGCTGGCCAGCAGCCGGGCATTGACGATCCGGCAGGCCCCAATGCTCACCACGGTGTCGCCGCGGCGCAGCTCCAGGCCGGTGGTCTCGGTGTCGAAGGCGACCACGTCGAGGGTGCGCAGGGGGCGCGCCGCCAGCTCGGCATCCGGTGGCGGCATCTCGGCGATGCCGAAGTCGTGGAACTCCGGGCGCGGCGGGGTGCGCGGGCGGGGCGGGGCGACCCGGTCGGTCGCCGGCAGCGGCAGGCGCAGGCGGGCGTGTATGCCGTCGCCGTCGGCGAGGCTCCAGGCATCGCTTCCGTGCTGGCGCAGCACGTCGGCGACCCGCGGCGCGAAGGGCAGAGCCTCCAGCCGCTCGCCGCGCCACGCTTCGAGCTGGGATTCGCCCAGCACGCCGCCGTGCCAGATCAGGTCCAGGTAGACCCGCCGATTGCCCAGGCAGACCTCGCCCTCGAGCTCCCGCCGACCGGCGTGGCTTGCCAGCCGCGGCAGCAGCGAGTCGAGCAGGGCCAGCAGCGCCGGCGCGTCGGCCTTGAGCCAGGCAGGCATGCCGATGGGGGTGATCTGCGCGCCGCTCTGGCCATGGCGTGCGGCGAGCGACGACCAGAGGTCATTGGACCACAGCGGGACCAGCCGCTCGCCCTGGCGATGCATCTCCTCCATGACCCGACCCATCTGCTCGAGCTGGCGAGCCAGCGCCCGGCCCTCCTCGTCAATCACCGCCTCCAGGCGCTGACCCAGCTCGCTGGTCGGCGATGCCGTGCGCACGCCGACCAGGGCGTCGGCGGCGCTGGAGAGGCTCGCGCTGTGGCGCCGCAGGGGTGGCAGCATCTCGGCGAGCTCCGCGCGGGCGCCCATCTCGCTGGACCAGGCCGCGGTGGTGTCGGTGAGGGTCAGCAGGGTCTCCTGGTGGCTGTGGGGAACGCGGCGCAGCACCGCGTGCAGCCACCGCTCGTCGCAGGGCACCAGGATCTCCCGGGGCGCACCGTCGTCGGGCAGCTCGCCGAGGGCATCCTCGAGGCTCGTGATCGGCAGGAGGGCGTCGAGCCGCTTGCCGAGCCCGAGGCCAGGGTGGCCCTCGAAGAGCGTTTCGGCGGCCTGATTGAAGAGCAGCAGCCGGCGGTGGTGATCGCAGAGCAGCAGCGGGGTATCGAGCACCTGCAGCAGGGTCTCGAGCTCCTGGCGTACGCGAGTCGCACTGAGCGCCCCCTCGGCATGGGCGGTGGCTAGGCGCTCGCGATCGGCGCGCCAGGCCTCGCGAACGCGCATCAGGTCGGGGCCGAGGCCCTTGAGCCATCCCTCTGGCGGATAGTCCTGGCGGGCATCGGGCTTGGCCACCAGGCGGGCCAGCTGTACCTGCAGGTGGCGCAGCGGGGTGAATAGCTGGCGCTCCAGCAGCAGGCCGACCAGGAAGATGGTGCCGCCGCCGGAGAGGCAGCCGAGCCACAGCCAGACCCGCGCCATGCCGGTGAGTCCGGCCAGGCCGTCGAGCCACAGGGCGAAGATGATGCCGCCGAAGACGCTGACGCCGCTGAGCAGCAGCCACAGGCCGATCAGCCGCTGGCGGCGGGGAAGGCTCTTGCTGCGCCGGGTCATCAGGAGGCCTCGGCGAGCAGCGTCTTGACCTTGTCGACCAGCGCCTGGGTCGAGAAGGGCTTGGTGACGTAGTCGTCGGCGCCCAGGGCGAGGCCCTTCTCCCGCTCCACCTCGCGGCCGTGGGCGGTGAGCATGACGATCGGCAGCCGCGCGTGGGTCGGGTCGGCGCGCAGGCGCTCGAGGACATCGAAGCCGCTGATGCCCGGCAGGCTGATGTCGAGCAGCAGCAGGTCGGGGGCGGCCTCGGCGATGCGTGCCAGGGCGTTCTCGCCATCCTCGGCGGTGTCCACTTCGAAGCCGGCCTGCTGCATCAGGAACTCCAGGGACAGGACGATGTTGGGCTCGTCATCCACCACCAGCACCTTGGCCATGGTGCCCTCCTTATATATATGAAGACTCTGCTGTACGACGTCTCGGCGTGTGCGGTCTTTTGTGTCTGATTTTATGCAGCGTTGCCGATCAGTTTAGTGGCCCCCCGAGGGCGGGCAAAGACGACCTTGGCAGGAGACGAGCCGGGGCGGCGTGCTAGGGTGGCGCAGATCACCCCGGCCATTCGGGACAGACACAAGGAGAGAGGCATGATCAAGGTTCACCATCTGGAGAACTCCCGCTCGCAGCGGGTCGTGTGGCTGCTCGAGGAGCTGGCCGTCGACTACGAGATCGTTACCTACCGGCGCGACGCCCGCACCATGCTGGCTCCCGCCTCGCTGCGCGAGGTGCATCCGCTGGGCAAGTCGCCGGTGATCACCGACGAGGCGCGAGGCGGCCGAGCGGTGGCGGAGTCGGGGGCGATCCTCGAGTACCTGATCGAGCGTTTCGAGGCGCAGGACGCCCTGGTGCCGCCGGCGGGCAGCGAGGCACGCGAGCGCTACCGCTTCTGGCTCCACCACGCGGAGGGCTCGGCGATGCCGCCCCTGGTGATGCGGCTGGTATTTGCCAGCCTCGGCAGGCCCCCGGTGCCGGCACTCGCCAGGCCCATCGGCCGGCTCTTCGCCCGCGGCGTGGAGCAGCAGTTCCTGGCGCCTCAGATCCGCCAACTGACCGACTATTGGGAGGCCGAACTCGAGCGCGCGCCCTGGTTTGCCGGTGAGGCCTTCAGCGCGGCGGATATCCAGATGAGCTTCCCGCTGCTGGCGCTGGAGACCGGCGGCGGCCTGGCCGACACTCCGCGGCTGCGCGCCTTCCTGGCGGCCTGCCGCGAGCGGCCCGCCTATCGTCGCACGGTCGAGGCGGTGGGAGAGTTCTCGCTGCCGTGAATGCTCTTATGACCTTTTTCCAGGATCTTCTGACCATTCATTCTATTTGTACATATTGTGGTCGCTGATCAAGGCCGGATAATGAATTCATCTATATCCGAGTAAAGAGGTCGGGAATATGATCAAGTCCGCATTCATAGGCTTGGGCCTGGCGATGGCAACGTCCCAGGCGATCGCCGCCGATGTCGAGCCGCTGGTCGAGGCCGGCTGGCTCGCCGAGCGGCTCGGTGGCGACGACCTCGTGGTGCTCGACGTGCGATCTAGCATCGACGACGGCGGCGATCGCGGCAGCTTCGAGGCCGCGCACATCCCTGGCAGCGTCTACAGCAGCTACACCCAGGCCGGCTGGCGCGAGACCCGAGACCACGTCGCCGGCCTGCTGCCCTCGGTTGAGAACCTCGAGTCGCTGATCGGCGGGCTCGGCATCGATAACGACGACACCGTGGTCATCGTGCCCGCGGGGACCGGCGCCACCGATTTCGGCAGCGCCGCCCGGGTCTACTGGACCTTCAAGGTGCTCGGGCACGACGAGGTGGCGATCCTCGACGGCGGCTTCGCCGGCTGGCAGGCCCAGGACAAAGAGATCGCCAGCGGCGCGATCCCGCCCCCCGACGCCGCCGACTTCCAGGGCCGGCTCGATACGACGCTGATCGCCACCACCGAGGAGGTGCAGGTCGCCCGCGAGACCCAGGCGCAGCTGGTGGATGCCCGGCCGGCGGACTACTTCCGCGGGGAGACTCAGTCGCCCGCGGCCACGGCGCCGGGGACCATTCCCGGCGCCCGCAACCTGCCGTTCCATCGCCTGCTGACGCAGCGCCAGCAGGCCTGGTACCTGGATGACGAGATGCTCGGCGCGCGCATCAACGCCGCCGAGCTGGATCGCGAGGTGCCCACCGTGGCGTTCTGCAACACCGGGCACTGGGCGGCCATCGACTGGTTCGTGCTCAGCGAGGTGGCGGGCTTCGACCAGGTTCGCCTCTATGACGGCTCGATGGCCGAGTGGACCCGGGGCGAGGATCTCCCGCTGGCCCTGGCCGAGTAGGGGCGCGACGCGCCATTGCTACGGGGCGCATGCGCTCATTGAAACCCGTCGCGGCCTGCCGCGGCGGGTGTCGTCGTTATGTCGTCGTTAGGGCGTTTCGCTCGGCTCTTTTCAGTTCAGTCTTGAGACCCGTCGACCTTCGGCCCCAGCGGCCCCAGCCACAGCCAGACCTGCAGGATCACCAGCACCGGCAGCAGCCAGACCGGCGCGCCGGTCACCGCGTTAAGCATCAGATGGAGGAAGAAGGCCGTGATCCCGGCGGTGAGGCCCACCAGGGGGAAGCGCAGGGGGCGCTCGTGACCCTGCAGGCGGGAGAGGCGGAACAGCGTACCGACCACGGTGCCGAAGACGGCGGACAGGCTCAGGGGAAGCAGAAGGTCCAGCATGTCGAGTCTCTTGTCGATGAGAATGGGTCGAGGCGAAAGGGCTGAAGAGAAAGGGCTGAAGAGAAAGTGCCGAGGGAAATGGGAGGTCGTGCTCGCCGGGCATCTCACTGCCTCTCAAGGGCGGGACCGTCCGTCGTGTGGACGTCGGGTCACTCGCCGCGGCGCAGCAGACGCTCGCGCAGCGCCAGTTCGGCGCGTCCCAGCCATTCATGCAGGGCGCGCGTGCTCTGGTGGAGATGGTAGGCGCGGGGTAGCCAGTCGGCGGTGCCGCCGCTCGGCGGGCTTGCAAACTCGGTCGGAGCGGGCGTCACGCTAAGTCCTGCCCGTTCAAACTCGGCCTGCGCCCGGGGCAGGTGCCAGGCCTGTGAGACCAGCGCGACGTGCTCGATCCCGTCCGCGCCGAGCATCTCGGCGGTGTAGCGGGCATTCTGGGCGGTATCGCGGCTGCTTCCCTCCATCCACCTGACCGGCACCTCGAAGACCTCGCGCAGCGCCGCGGCCATCAGGCTCGCCTCGGCGCTGTGTTCGTCATGGACTCGGCCGCCGCTGACCAGGATTGGCAGCCCGGTCTGGCGGTGCAGGTGGGCGCCGTAGGCCAGCCGCCGCCAGCTGGCATTGGCGGGGGCGTCTCCCCAGCCGAACTCCGGGGCATCGACGTCGCGACCGCCCCCTAGGATGACGATGGCCCGGGCCTCGCGCAGCTGACTCGGGCCGGCCAGCGCCGCTGGCTCGAGTCCCTGGCGCAGGGCATAGCTGGTCATCGGCGTGGCGAGCACCAGCAGCCCGCCCAGGCCCAGTACCACCAGCAGGCCGCCGAGAAGCCGCATCCGCGACCACAGCGCCATTCCCAGCAGCGTCAGCAGCCCATTGGCCAGCGGGGGAAGTAACAGATACTTGAGCATCGCCATGGCGGTAGAGGCCTCGTGTCGTCCGTCATTCGCGGTGCCGCTCACCCTAGCAGAGCGACTCTCGAAACGCTTGCTGGGTGTTCCGCTTACTCCAGCCACATTTCCAACGATCATTCTTGCGCCTACCATGCAGCGTGAGACAACCGAGCATGCTCACGGCCCGATACGACCGCGCTTCTCCCGGGCAACGCAGGTGCGATCACTCGCCGAGGAATCGCTTCCAGACGCGGCTGGGCCACCGGGATGCGTTTCGGGTGTTGCAGGCGTGTGCTGCCGGGGCGCTTGATGCCAGTGGTGCCGCGCGGGCGACTTGAATTCTGAACGTGAAGCCAGGACGGTGCGTTTGTGTATTCGTAAAACCGAATGGATTAGGGCCCGTTAAGAGCCCGCTATCGCTGTGATATTTGCCGGGTCGGCTGTGTGCCATGTCGGCTCTGTGCATGAAACGGCAGGTGCCCTGTACTGCGGGCCGACCGGGGCTCACGGGCGCGTTTGGCCCAAAGCGGTATCCTTACAAAGCTAGACATCATCCACCCAGGAGAGCCTCGATGACTCTGTCCAAGATGACCCGCACCGCCTTTTTTGCCGCCCTTGTGACCATGGGGGCGGGAACGACCGGCGCCACGGCCGCTTCGAGTGCGGATGAGCTGCGCGAAGCGCTGGTCGGCAATACCTTCCAAGGTGGGATGGGAGGTGGCGTCTATACCAGCTACTTCGCCGAGGACGGCACCTACGTGGATGCCGCCGGCGGTGGTACCTACGAGATCACCGAGGAGGGCGTCTGCTATCCCGGCACCGATTTCGGCTGCTATGCCGCCCAGATCGACGGCAACCAGCTGGAGTGGTTCCAGAACGGCGAAAGCGTCGGCAGCGGGGTGATCGAGCAGGGCAATACCCTGGAGTGATCGCCACCGCGCGCCATCGACACGCGTGATGAAGCTCGCCCAAGGGCGAGCTTCACTTACTAGCCTTCAGCCTTCAGCCTTCAGCCTTCAGCCTTCAAAGCCGCGCCGCCCGTTCGGTATCGGTCCCTCCCCGGGCCCTTTCGGCGACCGGGTCTTGTGATGCGAAGACCCTAGGCCGGATCGACGAGGCATATCGGCATCAGAAGCGCGTGATCGATCCTCCGGCGTTGGCGGGGCGATCGATGCGACCCGCCGCGACAAGCTCTAGAGGTCGATCTTGTCCTTGAACTCGCAGAGGTCCTCGATGACGCAGCTGCCGCAGCGAGGCTTGCGGGCCAGGCAGGTGTAGCGTCCGTGCAGGATCAGCCAGTGGTGGGCATCCTGGCGAAACTCTCGAGGCACATGGCGCATCAGCTTCTGCTCGACCTCGACCACATCCTTGCCCTTGGCGATCCCGGTGCGGTTGGACACCCGGAAGATATGAGTGTCCACGGCGATGGTGGGCTCGCCGAAGGCGGTGTTGAGCACCACGTTGGCGGTCTTGCGCCCCACGCCCGGCAGCGCCTCCAGGGCCTGGCGGGTGCGAGGGACCTCGCCCGCGTGCTGCTCGACCAGGATCCGGCAGGCCTTCATCAGGTTCTCGGCCTTGGTGTTGTAGAGGCCGATGGTGCGGATGTGCTCCTTCAGGCCGTCGAGGCCCAGGTCGAGGATCGCCTGGGGCGTGTTAGCCACCGGGAAGAGCCGAGCCGTGGCCTTGTTGACGCCCACGTCGGTGGCCTGGGCCGAGAGCAGCACCGCGGCGAGCAGCTCGAAGGGGCTAGACCAGTGAAGCTCGGTGGTCGGCTCGGGGTTGTGGTCGCGCAGCCGCGCGAAGATGTCAAAGCGTTTCTGGGCGTTCATCAGTTTTGCGCGAGATACCCCGTACTTTTTAGTGCGGGAAGGGATAGCCCTTCGTCCGCCAGGACGACCCTGTTCTCGCTGCCTCCTACTTTGGTGGTTGCTATCTATATATGTTTATTTATACAGTGCGAAAATGACGAAACGCGCTTACAAATACCGCTTCTATCCGACGCCTGAACAGGAACAGCTCCTGGCCAGGACCTTCGGGTGCGTGCGCTTCGTCTACAATGCCGTGCTGCGTTATCGCACCGATGCGTTCCAGCAGCGCCAAGAGAAAATCGGCTTTACAGCGGCAAATGCTGAGCTGTCGCGGATGAAGAAGGCCGAAGACACCGCGTTCCTCAGTGAAGTGAGTTCGGTACCGCTTCAGCAGTGCCTTCGTCACCAGCAGACCGCCTTTAAGAACTTCTTTGAGGGCCGCTCCCGCTACCCGGCCTTCAAGAGCAAGCGACACCGCCAGTCGGCGGAGTTCACGCGATCGGCATTCACGTATCGCGATGGGAAACTGTTCCTGGCCAAGTGCAAGGCGCCGCTCGCGATCCGCTGGAGTCGTGACTTGCCCAGCGAGCCG